>CAZIGL010000086.1:406-1614 GCA_964538895.1 uncultured Rhodoferax sp. | reverse complement strand
ATTTTCACCCGTTCTCTTTCAAGGGAAATTAGTTTTCGTGACTTCCCAACTAAAAATGGGGTTGCCCGACCCTGTTTCTGATGAAGCATACTACGATTTATTAGTGACCGATATGAAAAAGGGCTTACCGTCTGGTAAATCGAAAAATTTTTCTATCGATATAAATACGCCTTTACATGAAGGTCCCTGCAGTTTTTCAACCGACGGGAAGAAAATATTTTTTACCCGGAGTAACCAGTTAAATGGAGCTCCCATTTTAGATGAAGAAGGAAAAATTCAACTACAAATTTATGAGGCGTCTTTCAATGGGACGAATTGGGGAAATGTAAAACCTCTTTCTTTCAATAAAGGGAATGATTCTTATATGCATCCTTCCATTAGTCCCGATGGTGAAAAACTTTATTTTGCATCCAATAAATCGGGTGGATATGGGGGATTCGATATTTATTTTGCTGAAAAAGATGGGGATAATTGGTCTGAACCCATTAATATGGGACCGGAAATTAATTCAAATGGGAATGAAGGATTTCCTTATATGCCTCCAAATGGGGTTCTTTTTTTCGCGTCAAATGGCCATATAAGTAGTAATCGCTGGGGGGATTTGCTTAATCTCGGCGCTCCAATAAATTCTTCTTCCGACGATTTTGGCATTACCCTAAAGGATTATTCTTCAGGTTTCTTCTCTACCAACAGAGAAGGGGGAAGGGGAAAAGATGATATTTATGCATTTGAAAGTGAATTTCCATTGACTGGAATCCTTTTACAGAAAAAACCCGCAGTACCTCAATTGCAGTTTTTTGACCAACGTCTTGGTTCTCCCGTGGAAGAGGTTCAGGTGAATTTCTTAAATGTGGAGAATATGGATAAATGGGATCAGGTATATACCTCAAATAGTAACGGAATCATTCAATTCCAACCTTTTTTTGATGAAGACAGATGGTTGAAAATTCAAAAAACGGGCTATAGAACACAGGAGATTTTATTGGAAAAACAAACGCTGGGGCAAGAACCCAGATCTATCTTTATTCTGCTCGATTCTATCCCTTCTTCTGTTTCCCCAGCAATTACCTTACAGGAGTTACCCACTCCTTCACCTGTGGTTGACATACCAAAATCATTTACACTGGATAATCTTTATTATCCTTATAATGATTATAATGTGCCCGCCAATCAAAAGGAAAAATTAAAGGAATTGGCTCTTGCTTTAA
>CAZIGL010000086.1:0-267 GCA_964538895.1 uncultured Rhodoferax sp. | reverse complement strand
CCGTGCTGGAAAATTAAATGGACTCATTTATGAAAAAGATTTACTTTGCCTTTCACTTTCTAAGAAAATTTACCCTGAGAAAGGCGCTAAATCTTTTTATCGTCTGGCTATCCTATCAACTCACTATGCTCTTTAAGAAACCCATTCATTGGGGAAATGTGGTTTCGTTATCCATTGAACCTACGACTGCCTGTAATTTGCGTTGTCCGGAATGCCCCAGTGGACTGAGGCAATTTTCCAGAGAAACGGGAACACTTAAAATCGATT
>CAZIGL010000085.1:0-1708 GCA_964538895.1 uncultured Rhodoferax sp. | reverse complement strand
CAAAGGCAGAGCATGCCGCATCTTGTGGGAGCGGCGCCCTCGCCGCGATTGACTTCAAACACCCATCGGGCCGATGGCGACCCACCCACAAAATCCAAAATCTTCCTGACAATACGCTAAAATATCTCCATCGCCGAGTTACTGAACAACTTGCAGGGCGATTCATAAATTCTGCTAAAGCGTTCGCCGAAAGCCCCAAAAGCCAAAGCAACGCGCAAGCTTGTTAACTTTTACTAAAAGGCTTTTTATCATGGCGAACGATTTTCTATTTACCTCCGAATCCGTCTCCGAAGGCCACCCCGACAAGGTGGCTGACCAGATCTCCGATGCGATTCTGGACGCGATCTTCAAACAAGACCCCAAATCTCGGGTGGCTGCCGAGACACTGTGCAACACCGGTCTGGTCCTGCTGGCCGGTGAAATCACCACCAACGCCACCGTGGACTACATCCAGGTTGCGCGCGACACCCTCAAGCGCATCGGCTACGACAATTCCGACTACGGCATTGACTACAAAGGCTGCGCGGTGCTGGTGGCCTATGACAAGCAGAGCAACGACATCGCCCAGGGTGTTGACCACGCCAGTGACGATCACCTCAACACCGGCGCCGGCGACCAGGGCCTGATGTTTGGCTACGCCTGCAACGAAACCCCTGAGCTGATGCCCGCACCCATCTATTACGCCCACCGCCTGGTCGAGCGCCAGGCACAGTTGCGCAAGGATGGCCGCCTGCCCTTTTTGCGCCCGGACGCCAAAAGCCAGGTGACCATGCGCTATGTGGACGGCAAACCGCACAGCATCGACACCGTGGTGCTGTCCACCCAGCATGCGCCTGAGATGAGCCTGGGCCACCGCATGACCGATGCTTTTTATGAAGCCATTCGTGAAGAAATCATCAAACCGGTGCTGCCGAAAGAATGGCTGACCGCCGACACCAAGTACCTGATCAACCCCACCGGCCGCTTTGTGGTGGGTGGCCCGCAAGGTGACTGCGGCCTGACCGGGCGCAAGATCATTGTCGACACCTACGGCGGCGCCTGCCCGCACGGCGGTGGCGCCTTCAGCGGCAAAGACCCAACGAAGGTTGACCGCTCAGCCGCTTATGCCGCACGTTATGTAGCCAAAAACATTGTGGCAGCCGGCTTGGCGCGTCAATGCCAGATCCAGGTGGCCTACGCCATTGGCGTGGCCAAGCCCATGAATGTGACCGTCTACACCGAAGGCACCGGTGTGATTTCGGACGAAGACATCGCCGCCCTGGTGCACCGCCACTTTGACCTGCGCCCGCGTGGCATCATCCAGATGCTGGACCTGCTGCGCCCGATCTATGAAAAGACTGCCGCTTATGGTCACTTTGGCCGTGAAGAGCCGGAGTTCACGTGGGAGCGCACGGACAAAGCCCAAGTGCTGCGGGCAGCGGCGGGTTTGCAGTAAAAACCTAGACTAAGTTTTTCATCCACAGAAATACAAAAGCCACCGTGAGGTGGATTTTGTATGAGCATCAAATAAGCTAGATGTGGTATCTGCCCCAGTGGTATCTGACCCCTGTGGGAGCGGCGCCCCCGCCGCGATTGCCCCCCCCAACAGCCATCGGGCCGAGGCGATCCTCCTACAAGTGGCCAGTGCCCTGACCCCTGTAGGAGCGGCGCCCTCGCCGCGATTGCCCCCATGAACAGCCATCGGGCCGAGGCGACCCTCCCACAGGGT
>CAZIGL010000084.1:777-1711 GCA_964538895.1 uncultured Rhodoferax sp. | reverse complement strand
TGGGCCATGGGCGGCACCTTTGTCGGGCTGAGCACACCGGTCACGTGGTTTACAACTGAGTGAATGCGGGTTGGGCTCGTCCGCCAATGCGGAAGCGGTTGATGGCCGCCTTCAGGCTCTGAACCTGGTCATCCAAGTGCCTGGTGGCTGCGGCGGTCTGCTCCACCAGCGCTGCGTTTTGCTGGGTGACCGAGTCCATCTGGGCCACGGCCTCGCCCACCTGGCTGATGCCGGTGGACTGCTCGCGTGACGACACGTCCACCTCCGAAATGGTCTGGTTGACCTTTTCTATCGATGACACCGATTGCGCCACCGCTGAACCAGCCTTGGCGGCTTCGGCGTGGCCCGCATTCATCTTGGCCACGTTGTCTTCGATGATGCCTTTGATTTCCTGTGCAGCCGATGCCGAGCGCTGGGCCAGCGCCCGCACCTCGGACGCCACCACGGCAAAGCCCCTGCCTTGTTCGCCTGCGCGCGCGGCCTCGACGGCGGCGTTGAGCGCAAGGATGTTGGTCTGGAACGCGATGGAGTCGATCACCGACACGATGTCGCGAATGCGTGTCGACGAGCCGTGTATGCCTTCCATGGTGCTCACCATGTGTGACACCAGGGTGCCCACTTCGCGCGCCGCTGCACAGGCTTCACCCGCCATGTGGTGGGCCTGGCTGGTGGTGCCCGCGTTGCTGTGCACGGTGCTGGTCAGCTCTTCCATGGTGGCAGCGGTTTCCTGCAGGGCGCTGGCCTGTTCTTCGGTGCGCGAACTCAGGTCCAGGTTGGCCGCCGCGATTTCGCTGGACGCGTTGGCCACCGCGTTGGCACTTTCCTGAATGCGCATGAGCACGTGGGCCAAGTGTTCCTTCATGTGGTGCAGCGACTCCATCATGTCGCTGAGTTCGTTGCGGCCTACCACGTCAAACTCGACGGCCAGGTTGCC
>CAZIGL010000084.1:0-742 GCA_964538895.1 uncultured Rhodoferax sp. | reverse complement strand
GAGGCCATCAGCAGCCACGCGGCCACCAGGCCCACCGCCACGGCGAACACGCCCAGCCCCAGGCTCCATGCCACTTGCTGGCGTATGCCCGACTGGATGGCTTGCCCCCGGTTGTTGGCCACCCGTTTTTGCAAATCCAACAACCTGTCGACAGGCACAGCCAGCGCGTCGATGGCGGGCAGCACGGCGGTTTGCAGCTTCACACGGGCGATGTCGGGGCCTTGCTCGTCCAGCGTGCGGGCCGCATCGGTGAAGGCGGCCACATACGCCCCGCGTTTGGCCTTCATCTCGGCAAACAGGGCGCGGCCTTCGGGCAGGTACAGCATGGGTTCGAGGCTTGCAAACATGCCGTCGATGGCCTGTTTGGTCTGGTTCACGAACTCGCTGCTGACGATGGCATCCACCTCTTGCAGGCTGTGGCGGCCGTTGCGCGCTGACAGGCCGATGGTGGCCCCCATCAGCAGCAGCAACAAACCGAATGAACCCAGCAAGCGGGTTCTGATGCGCAGGTTGTTCATCCAGTTCATGTTGTTCTCCTTCAGAGGCGCTCGCCATCGGCGGCAATGCAGGTGCAATGCAACACAAACGGGTGTTGGTTGATTCAAGTCTAGGCGGCAGGGCGTTCTTTGGAAATGCTCCTAAAGAACTAGAGGCAGGTGTCCAGTGGGAGGATGGGCTTTGGTGCACAAACCCGCAATGGAGCGAGTCCCCTGACCTCAGATGGATTTATGCCAAAAGCATC
>CAZIGL010000083.1:1524-1818 GCA_964538895.1 uncultured Rhodoferax sp. | reverse complement strand
CGAATCAGATTGAGAAAAATTTTAAGGAGAATTTCCTGTGTTGCATCTCTGGCAAGGCTTTCTTCTTTGAGAATAGAAATACATTTTGCATACACCTTCTTAACATAACGATTATAAAGTAAGGAGAAACATTGTTCCGACTGGTATTTGAGATACATTTTAATTACCTCTGAATCGCCCATTTCCTCCTTACAATAAAATTCCACCGTGTATCAATTTAGCGAAAAAATCTGTTTATACTTTCCCTCTATTTTTTAGAGTCCAGACGGATATGATCATTCGGAAAGGGAAAAT
>CAZIGL010000083.1:393-1418 GCA_964538895.1 uncultured Rhodoferax sp. | reverse complement strand
GCTAATCAGATAGAAGATAAAAGGAATAAAAATAAATACCAACGCCACTTTTACGGCTTGTTGTTTAGCCAGCAACGAATATTTCAGTAAAAATACATATCGGGTGACAAGAATAAAAGTAAAGATAAAAACGATGTTTTCGGTAAAAAAGGGATAATCAACCTTTGAATTTGTCAGTGGTAAAATCACTAAAAAAGCTAAAACAATGGTAAAAACCAATATTAGAAGTTCCAAAACAAGAGTGTATTGAAAACCAGAGGACTTGTTGTTCAAATTTATTATTAATTTAACGTTAAATAATTGATTATAAGTAAAAAAGGAAATAAAAAAAGGTAATATAGCATTCCTTTATTTTAATAATTCCGTACCTTCCAAAAGGTAATAAAACTCCAAATTAAACAAATATTTTAAAAAAGTGAATGAACATGGAAACTATTTTGGTGCTTAACGCAGATTACACACCGCTAAATCTAACGACTTTCCGAAGAGCGTTAAAACTTATAATGAAGGGTAAAGCTGAAATTGTTAAAAATGAGGAGGTAGAGGTAGTAAGAAGTGAAAAACTGGCTTATCCAAAACCATTGATTATACGCCTTTTAAATTACATCAAAAGTAAAATAAAGACATTTAAAGTTAACCGAAACCGTATTTACAAAAGAGATAATCATGAATGCGCCTATTGTGGTTCTAAAAAACAACTGACTATTGACCATATCATTCCTAAATCGAGAGGAGGTAAGAATACCTGGAATAATCTCATTTCCAGTTGTTTATCTTGTAATTTAAAAAAAGGAGATCTCACACCCGACGAGGCTGGAATGCCTTTAAGATTTAGCGCTAAAGTACCAAATCTATTAAGTTCAGACCTTTATACTTCTAAAATATGGATTGAGTATAAGGAATCATTTTAAGAAATCGCCCATTTATTCAGCTATTTGAATTCCAACTCTGATGGAATTGTTTTCTACTGCATAATGAAAGGCTTCATTCATCTCAATGAGTGAAAAGGTTATCTCTACAAACTC
>CAZIGL010000083.1:0-276 GCA_964538895.1 uncultured Rhodoferax sp. | reverse complement strand
TTTAATCTCTTGAATTAAGAAAAAATTAATACTAATTTTATTTTAGTTCATAACAGAGAAGTAATTTGTGTATTTTAAAGCTAATTAATTCTAAATGCTCTTTTATGACCTCATTTAAACCTTATTTATTTCTCTTTCTTTGGTTATCTGGTGTACAAATAGTTTTCGGACAATCCATTTCAGAAAAATTTCTAGTTAAGCCTTACTTACAATATGGTTCACAAACTGGCATATTTGTTTTGTGGGAAACCAGTGAACCTGCCTCCACCCAGGTCG
>CAZIGL010000082.1:762-1940 GCA_964538895.1 uncultured Rhodoferax sp. | reverse complement strand
TAATATCCTCTCGAAGCCTTCTGATGTCGGCAAACATACTTTTCATTTCGACAGGTACCAATGTTTCTCTCAATGTATAAAGTGCTTTGGCCGATTGGGAAAGGGTTTCCTTGAAAGCAGGTTTTTTAACTTCCGCACTTAATTTAGTTAAGAGTTCCTCCTCAGCAATCAACTCATCTACCAAAGAGGCTAAATTCTTATGCATTTCGTATAATTGCATACTCAATGCATGCCTTGCTTTCCTGTCTTCCAAACTAAAAGAGGGATTAGATTCGTCGTGAACCAGCTGAATATTTTGAGTAATTACTTCAGTACCTTTGGTCATCCTAACCGTATAATTGCCTGGTAAAACAGCGGGTGCAGTGAAAGTAGCATAATCTACTTTACTTCCTTTGGCCGTTTTTGGGGGTTCCATGCGAAGATTCCAAAACACCTTGTTTAATCCTTTTCTTTTGGAAGGATTACTTAGTTTTTGTACCAGCTTCCCTTGTTCATCCAAAATATCAATGGAAAATTCACCCGTACTCGGTCTATCTTTAAGATAATAAATAATAGGTTTAATACCTGGTGCATTAGGTGCTACCCATCCGCCCGTTGCGGGAAAGCTTCCTGCTGAAAATTCACCATCTGAAATGGCAAGGGGAGGGGTAGGAAGAAAAATGGCGGCTTGCATCGCTTCTTTTTCCGTCAAAGATCTCATAGGACTTATATCATCTATAACAATGATTCCTCTGCCGTGCGTACCAAGAATGAGGTCGTTTGTTTTAGGATGAATGGCAATATCCCGTACCAAGGCATACCAGGGAATATTATTTTTCATCCTGTTCCATTGTTTTCCTCCATCAAAACTGGTGAAAAATCCCATTTCTGTGCCAAGGAAAAGTAAATCGGGACGCACGAGATCTTCTTTTATCTTATGAGCAAAACCTGTGAATTCACTACTTTTAAAAGAAATCCATGTTTTGCCCAGGTCTGTTGATTTTGCTACATAGGTTTTATGATCCCCATAGGCATGGTGGTCAAAAGTGGCATAAATTGTGTTTTTATCAAATCTGCCTGGTTCCACACTGCTGACCCATGCCTGAGCAGGAATACCTGTTTTTGCTACGTTGGCACTGGTATTTGTCCAGGTTTTACCTCCATCGATTGTTTTATACACATTTCCATTCGAACAACCT
>CAZIGL010000082.1:402-752 GCA_964538895.1 uncultured Rhodoferax sp. | reverse complement strand
TTTTTTCTTGTTCCTGCTTTTTTGGATCATTTGTAGTCAAATCGGGAGAAATTCTCTCCCAATTTCTACCCTGGTCTGTGCTTTTGAACAAATATTGAGCACCAGTATAAAGATTACCTTTATTTGTGGCACCGGTAACGATGGGCGTATTCCAATTCCATCGCAACTTACCATCGCCCTTTCCTGCCTGAGGTTTTATGTCAAGGGTTTTGAATGTTTTTAAATGGACTCTGCCCATAGTACCTCCTTGCGCTTCCGCATAAGCATAATCGGGATTTAAAGGATCGGGTACGGTCCAGAATCCATCTCCTCCATATATACTTTTCCAATCGCCATTACTTATACCTCCT
>CAZIGL010000082.1:0-261 GCA_964538895.1 uncultured Rhodoferax sp. | reverse complement strand
ACCCCTCCGTCGGTTCCAAGATACATTTGAGCGGTATTATTGGGGTTAATCCAAAGCGCATGATGATCACTATGTACCCAACCGCCTTCACTACTGGCATCAGTGAATGAATAGCCACCATCACTACTGTAACTAAAACTGTAAGCTGGACGGTAAACCCTTTTCGCATCTTTCGGATCAACCACTAAGGTGCTGAAGTAAAACGGTCTGCTCACTACATTTAAAGTAGCACTTTGAGGTTTCCAGCTTTCTCCGTTATCA
>CAZIGL010000081.1:1053-2033 GCA_964538895.1 uncultured Rhodoferax sp. | reverse complement strand
AACGAACATAGCGCAAGTATTTGCGGGCCGCGTTGATGGTGCCGCCAATGGCAGACACCTTGCCAGTGCCCAAGAGAGTGGCCGGCTGAACTTCGGGGTATGCAGCAAAAAGGGCGGGCACTTGAATTAACCCGCCACCGCCCGCCACCGCATCGACTAAGCCAGCAAAAAAAGAAGCCGCCAGTAGCAGGAGCCACAAGTATAAGGAAAATTCAATGGCCGTTTCAAGCAAGGCAATAACCTACGCGCTTACGCATTCTCGACCAAACCACACTACCGCTCAAGAAATGCTTTCAATGCGCTGCGCGCAGTTTCATCAAGCAAATCAAGAGGGATGCGTGCTGAGCCCTGAACAATCATCATCGCGTAAGGCTTTGCCAAGGCAGCAGCTTCAGTACACAACTGCAAGGCCTCGCCAGAAGCGGGAGATTGATTGCGCCAATAATTAATTGCCGCCTCTAATTCTTGAATGGACACAAACATATGCCGCCGTCTTACTTATCGCGTTTGGCGAGCATGGTGCCCCTGCAACGCTTGGCGCCACAGCGACATTCATAATCTTTTTTCATTTGTTTTGTAACGCGGCCCTCGACGTCAAGCGAGTAATCGTAAAACAATTCTTCTCCTGGCTCTAAATCGCGCTTGGCAAAAATGAAAACGCGCGGCATGTCTTCGTATGCGCCCTCGTTCGCTTCGCAATTGGGTTTACATGAGTGGTTAATCCAGCGTGCCGCATTGCCGCCGCAATTCGCATCGATCACGCGGCCACTCTCCAACGAAAAGTAAAAGGTGTGATTTGGCTCATCCGGATTATGTGGATGGCGACGTTCAGCCTCCTTCCAGCTAATGCGCTCACCCTCGTACTCAATCAGGGCAGTGCCTTTTTTAATGGCAACTTTTGCAAACACCCCTTTGCCGTGGATGGGAGAGGAACGCACCACAATGGCGGCACAACTTACCTTGGGAGGCTTTGGCTTACC
>CAZIGL010000081.1:0-928 GCA_964538895.1 uncultured Rhodoferax sp. | reverse complement strand
GGATCCCCACGACGCACGCGCGAACCAGGCAACACCTTTCCACTAAGGGCGCGTGCAGCCGCAGTCAAGCTTTGATAGTCATCACCATGAATGAAGTCGGAGCTAATAGCAGATAGCTTTAGGTTTCCATGAATCCGGCGCGACAAAAGAAGGCGGAAGCGTTCGGTTCGGTCTTCTTTTTGCACAATCACTTCAGGAGCAAGGGCGAGAGAGCTCAGGCTTTCTTTGAGAGCCACACGCATACGCTCTGCAGATTCTTGGGCTGCCGCCTCGGTATCGAGGTTCTGTATTAACTCGCCGCTCGGGGTTTGAATAGATGCAGATTCCAAAGCAATCTTTAACAACAATTGGTTTAATTCGGAGTCATCTTTGATGTACTGCTCATTCTTGCCGAACTTCACTTTATAAAGTGGAGGCTGAGCAATATAAATATGGCCGCGCTCAATCAGCTCGGGCATCTGGCGATAAAAGAAGGTCAACAATAGGGTGCGAATATGGCTACCATCTACATCGGCGTCGGTCATGATGATAATGCGGTGATACCGCAACTTGTCCGCCTTGTACTCTTCAACGCCGATTCCGGTGCCAAGTACGGTGATTAAAGTCACCACTTCTTGACTGGCGAGCATTTTGTCAAAGCGCGCTTTTTCGACATTCAAAATCTTCCCTTTTAAAGGAAGAATTGCTTGGAAGCGACGGTCACGCCCCTGTTTTGCAGAGCCGCCCGCCGAATCGCCCTCCACAATAAACAATTCCGATTTCTCTGGGTTTTTTTCTTGGCAGTCAGCCAGCTTACCCGGCAAACCCAAACCATCGAGAACGCCCTTGCGACGCGTCATGTCGCGCGCTTTACGAGCAGCCTCGCGAGCGCGCGCCGCATCCACTATCTTGCCGCATAAGATCTTCGCGTCAGCAGGGCGTTCTTGAA
>CAZIGL010000080.1:0-2298 GCA_964538895.1 uncultured Rhodoferax sp. | reverse complement strand
GTGCTGTATGCGCGCCTTCACGGGCGCACTGGGAGCGGCGCCCTCGCCGCGATTGCCCCCCGATGCCTATGGCACCCGACTGGCCAGCACCTTGTCGACCCGCTTGCCATCCAGATCCACCACCTCGAACTGCCAGTTTCCGCACTCAATTTTCACGCCCGTGACCGGCATGTGGCCGCTCACTGCCATCAGCAGGCCAGCCAGTGTGTTGTAACGGCCGCGCTCCTCCAGAGGCAGTTCTTCCAGGTCGAGGCGGGACTTGAGTTCGGTCACCGGCATCATGCCGTCAAGCAACCAGCTGCCGTCGTCACGCTGCACCGCCCAGCCTTCGGATTTGGCGCTGGGCTGGAGTTGGCCGGTGATGGCTTCGAGCAGGTCGTGCGGTGTGAGCAGGCCTTGCACCACACCGTATTCATCCACCACCAACACCAAGCGGCCCACCTTGGCGCGAAATTGCTCCAGCAAAGCCATGCCGCTGAGGGTTTCCGGCACAAAGGCGGCCGGGATGGCGTAGTCTTGCAGCGTGCCGGGAGCGCCCGACCCCAACTCCAACATGCGGGCCACACTGATCTTGCCCACCACATCGTCCATGGAACCGCGGCACACCGGGTACCACGAATGGGCGCGCTGGGCACCATCGGCACCCACCTTTTGCAGGCTTTGCGCCACGGTGATGTCGGCATCGAGCCAGTCAACCTCGGCGCGCGACACCATCAGGGAGGTGAGTTGCCGGTCATCGAGCCCGAACACGTTTTGCACCATCTGGTGCTCTTGCTCCTCGATCACACCGGCATGCACACCTTCTATGAGGCTGGCAGAAATTTCTTCTTCGGTCATGGCGCGCACCGCGCTGGTGTCGATGCGCAGCAGCTTGAGCATGGCAGCAGTGGAGCCCGACAGAAGTTTGACAAATGGCCCGGCGGCGCGGGCCAGCCACAGCATGGGCCGCGAAACCCAGCGCGACACCAGTTCGGGGTGCAACTGGCCAATGCGTTTGGGCACCAGCTCGCCAAAGATGATGGTTGTGTAGGTGATGATGGTCACCACCAGCGCCGTGGCGGTGATGGCCGAAGCCTGGTCCGTCAGGCCCCAGCCCTGCAGCCAATGCGCCAGGCCGCCACTGAACGCCGCTTCGCCCACAATGCCATTGAGCAAGCCGATCGAGGTGATGCCCACCTGCACGGTCGACAAAAATTGGTTGGGGTTGTCAAGCAACGTCAGCGCCGCTTGGGCGCCCTTGTCGCCAGCCTCAATCATGGCGTTGAGGCGCGACTTGCGGCTGGCAGCAAGCGCCAGCTCCGACATGGCAAAAACGCCGTTGAGCAGCGTCAAGAAAATAATCAGCAAGATTTCCATGCATCTGACACGACAATAAACAGCATGGCACTTTACATGATTGGCGACGTGCAAGGCTGCGACAGCGCTTTGCAACGTTTATTGGAAAAAATTTCTTTCTCTGCGAGCCGTGACACACTCTTTGTGTTGGGCGATCTGGTCAACCGCGGGCCCGACTCGGCAGGAGTTTTGCGCAGGCTGATGGGTTTTGGTGCCTCAGCCCAGTGCCTGCTTGGCAACCACGACCTGCATTTGCTGGCAGCCAGTGTGGGCGCACGCCGGCCCAGCCGCAAAGACACGCTGGCCAATGTGTTGAACGCACCCGACCGCGATGCAATGCTGGCCTGGCTGCGCCAGCAACGCATGGCTTTGCTACTGGAACACCAAAGCCAGTCTTACCTGATGGTGCACGCGGGTGTGATGCCCAGCTGGACGGCAACTCAGACACTGGCGCTGGCAGGTGAATTTGAAGCGGTGCTGCGCGGCCCGTCCCTGGGCGATTTTTTGCATCACATGTATGGCAACACGCCGGTGCAATGGCACGATGAGCTCAAGGGTATGGACCGACTGCGGATGATTGTGAACACCCTGACGCGGCTGCGGTTTTGTACGGCTGACGGTGTCATGGAGTTCGAGACCAGCGACGGCGCCCATGCCGCGCCGCCCGGTTATATGCCGTGGTTTGAGGTGCCTGGACGCAAGACTGCAAACGTCGCAGTGGCGTTTGGTCACTGGTCGACACTGGGCTGGCTGGGCCGCGACGATTTGTTCGCTCTGGACTCTGGCTGTGTGTGGGGCGGCTGCTTGAGCGCCCTGCAACTGGGCACCGACAAGGCCGGGCATGAACTGATTCAGGTCAGGTGCGAGCAGGCGCAAAAGCCGGGTTGATATTTCGTGCGAGGCCCTGCATTTGATAGGGGTAGAGAAGGCCGAAGCCTCCCCTCCCTCCGAACCGTGCGTGCG
>CAZIGL010000079.1:1249-2415 GCA_964538895.1 uncultured Rhodoferax sp. | reverse complement strand
ACATTTGGTGCCTCTCCGCCTTTTGTAATCACGTAGTGAACTCTTGATTTTTCTGGAATATGTTCCCTCATCATATTGACCATATAATTTAGGGCTTCCACGGCATCGAGGGCTGATCTACCACGTTCAGGAGAAGCGGCGGCATGAGAGGCAATGCCACGGAAACGAAATTTAGCCGACTTATTTGACAGGGAAGAGATGGGATTAGCATTGTTATCATCTCCCGGGTGCCAATGAATGACGGCATCAACATCTTGAAATAAGCCTGCACGAACCATGTAAACCTTACCAGCGCCTCCTTCTTCAGCGGGTGTTCCATAAAAGCGGATGGTACCTTTCCGGCCCGTTGTTTTCAACCAGTTTTTAACGGCAATAGCCGCCGCCGCAGAGGCAGATCCAAACAAATGATGACCGCAGGCATGGCCGTTTGTATTACCTGGCAAATCTTTTTTAAAGGGGACGGCGTCTTGTGAAAATCCAGGTAAGGCGTCATATTCTCCAAGCACACCAATCACAGGTGTTCCGCTGCCGAAAGTAGCTGTAAATGCAGTGGGAATACCTGCTACGCCGGTTTCGATAGTAAAACCTTCCTCTTTGAGCATAGATTGTAGGAGATTAGTTGCCACATCTACATACTGTTGCTTTTTGGCTTCCAGAGATTGAATTACAGCCTTTTTTTCATTGGCTATCGACGATGGTAAGCTACTTTGCCCTATTGACCATTGAGCAGCCAAAAACAAAATAAATAGAGGATAAACTTTTTTCATACATCTTATTTATAGTCCGGCATTAGCCGAAATAGTTAACATTCTATCAATACATGATCTTCCTTTCTCGAGGACATAATCAGAGAGCGTAATCTCTGGTAGTTCATATTTAAGGGCAAGATATACTTTTTCCAACGTATTTAACCTCATGTGAGGGCACTCGTTACAGGCACAGGAATTTTCAGGAGGAGCGGGAATAAATATTTTGTCGGGAGAATATTTTTCCATTTGATGAATAATTCCCGACTCAGTAGCCACAATAAATGATGTTTTTTTACTTTTTATCGTGTAGTTCAATAAGCCAGTGGTAGAGGCTATATAATGCGCTTTACGTAAAATAACTTCCTCGCATTCTGGGTGTGCAATAAGCTCGGCTTCAGGATATTGAGCCATTAACTT
>CAZIGL010000079.1:897-1239 GCA_964538895.1 uncultured Rhodoferax sp. | reverse complement strand
GGACCATGCAGGCTCCATTCCACAATACCATGTTTCTTCCCGTTTTTTTATTTAAGTAAGCGCCTAAATTTTTATCGGGGGCGAAAACTATAGGTTGATCCTTTGGAATAGATTCTATTACCTGTACCGCATTACTTGAAGTACAGCAAATATCAGTCAATGTCTTCAATTCAGCTGTACAATTGATATAACTCACTACGGTATGACCGGGATATTTCTCCATAAATTTCTTGAACAATGGCGCAGGCGCGGAATCGGCAAGAGAGCAACCTGCCTTTAAATCAGGAAGAACCACTTTCTTATCCGGACAGAGAATTTTAGCTGTTTCCGCCATAAAATGGA
>CAZIGL010000079.1:467-839 GCA_964538895.1 uncultured Rhodoferax sp. | reverse complement strand
TCTTGATAATAGTGAGCTAAAATGACCGCGTTCTTTTCCTTTTTCAGCTTGTTAATTTCCTCAAATAAATCGATGGTGGGATCTATGGCCAGATCGAGGAATCCTTTTTTTTGTAAATTTGGAAGGGCTGATAATATATCCATTGGCAATTTATAAAAGGTTTGTTTGGTAAAAATAAGTAAAAATTAGATAAGTTATCGCTGTGTTATTGCCCTATCAGAAATAAGGCGGGTTTTTTGTGGATATTCGGAAATCCGGTTTTTTTCCACTGCTGAATGGTTCTTGTCGAAATGAATTCATCGGGTAAGGTTAGGTCTGCAGCAATACATAATCGGGTATTATCGGGTAAATTTTGGAGTAAAACATCTAAAC
>CAZIGL010000079.1:0-380 GCA_964538895.1 uncultured Rhodoferax sp. | reverse complement strand
TTTTGATATCTCATTTGCCATAACCTTGAGTTGAGCAACTAATTCAGGCTTTTTTACGGGCAAATATCCCATAAAGGTAAATCTTTGGCCATTCAACCCCGAGGCCATTAAAGCTAATAATATAGAAGAAGGGCCAACCATAGGAACCACCCTAATTTGCAAATGATGGGCAAGTTTAACTACTTCGGCGCCGGGATCGGCAATGCCCGGACAACCAGCTTCAGAAAATAAACAAATATCGTTTCCCTTTAAGGCTGGTTCCAGTAAAACTTCTATCGATTGAGCGGGTTGGTGCTTGGGAAGTTCCATAAAAGTTATTTTCTCCAGAGCCAGGTTGGGAAGTAATATTTTTAAATGCGCACGGGTGGTTTTTCCTCTCT
>CAZIGL010000078.1:0-2602 GCA_964538895.1 uncultured Rhodoferax sp. | reverse complement strand
GTTTTCTGTAATCCTCAAAATCTTGTAAATCCTGATTCAAAACCGAGGGTTAAGGGCAAATATTAAATCATAACCTATCAGAAAGTCCTATTAGCCATTTATATAAAGTAGCATAAATCGAGTAGGAAGGTAGGGATTATTTCCCTACCTGTCCTCTCACACCACCGTACGTACCGTTCGGTATACGGCGGTTCTTTAAGTTTTGATTCTAACCTTTTGGTATTGGTCGGAGAAAAATGTGAATCCTGCTTGACGTAGTCTCTCTGTGGTGATGGACGTAGCAAGTATAAAGCTATTGGCCAAGTGCCAGTACCCCTTCCTTGAGTTCGCCCATTCCCAAGCTTTGGATTTATTTATCCCAAGCTTGATTAGATTCGTCAGTTTGGTCTGTATTCGTTTCCATTGTTTCCAAATGACCATTCTAAGTCTTCGTCTGTACCACCCATCTACCTGCTTAAGCATTTTCTCCATATCTACCAACTTGAAGTAGTTAACCCAGCCAACAATGTATTGGCGGAGTGCCTCCTTCCTGCGTTCGTTTCCCCAGCCATTGCTACGCGATGTAAGCACCTTGATGCGTGCTTTCATCTTTGCTACACTTTTGGGGTGTATGCGTAGCCGACATTCGTCCTTCGGTTTGTAGAACGAGTAGCCAAGAAACTTTACCTTGTTGTGGCGGGCTACTTGGCTCTTTTCCTTGTTCACTTTTAAAAACAACTTTTCCTCAATAAAGAGGATGATAGAACCCATTACCCGCTCTGCTCCTCGTTTGCTCTTGCACATAATGACCAAGTCATCTGCATAACGAACAAACTTGTGACCTCTGCGCTCCAACTCTTTATCTAGCTCATTCAGCATGACGTTGCTTAGCAAAGGACTTAATGGTCCTCCCTGCGGAACACCTATTTCACTCGCTTCGAGTTGGCCACCAATTTGTACCCCAGCATTCAGGTATTTGTGTATCAACGATACTACCCTGCCGTCTTTGATCGTGCGGGAGAGCACCTCTATCAGTTTGCTATGATTTACCTTGTCGAAGAACTTTTCTAAGTCCAAGTCAACTGCGTATTCATAGCCTTCTGTGATGTACTTTCTACACTTCTCTAGCGCTTGGTGGGCGTTGCGCTTCGGTCTGAACCCGTAGCTGTGGTCGCTGAATTGAGGCTCATATAGACCACTGAGTAATTGGGCAATCGCTTGCTGTATCACCCTATCCACTACCGTGGGGATGCCCAGCTGGCGTTTCTGCCCGTTGTCTTTGGGTATCTCTACCCTGCGAACAGGATGGGGGCGGTAAATACCCCGAAATATGGCTGCTGTGAGTTCCGTCTTGTTCTTGATAAGATAGTCCTTCAAAGACTCGACCTCCAGCTTATCTACGCCAGCTGCTCCTTTGTTCCGCCTTACTTGTAAGTAGGCAGCATTCAGATTGCTCGGTGACAATATGAACTCTAGCACGCCATACCCTAATTGGTTAAAATCCGTGACGTTGCTTTCAACCATCCACATAAAAGTCTGCCCTCCCACAATACCTTCAGATACCGTCCTATTCTTTTGTGTACAGGTCTCATTGCTCGAGATTTTCTGCATTCTTCCTCTTAATTGGTGGTTTTCATGTACTTTTCACTCCTTAAAGTTCAGCCCTTCCCCTTTTAGTCGTTTGTGGGTACTATGGCCTCGGCTGACTCCTCATAGCAAGCTTTACTCCGTGTTTCTAATTACGTCTCCACACGTCTATGAGGCCTCCCGTGGTAAGACAATCCACTTTCACGCCAGATCCCCGCCTCATTTACACTCCAATGTCCGTGTAATCTTTGGACTTCGACTTGTTTCGCAGCCTCATCCCATTGGATATGCCTGATAAGGTTCGTATTCCTCGGGGCAGCGTTTTGCCGCCAGCTTCCTTCAGATTCCACCTCACGATGGACACCCTTGCCTTAAGCTAGTGGTTGGCGATTACATACCCCCACAGTGGACTTGCACCACCTAGTTGATTGCCATGCACGGCACACGAAAAAGAGCCTGCCGGTGAAAGCCGGCAGGCTAAATAATAGCAACTATCTACTTATCTGAAAAAACTTAATACCCTAATATTTTCAGCATTTCATCTGAAGTTTGTTCCGGTCTCACCATAATATCCACTAAGTTACCCAATTCATCTCTATAAATCAATATTTGTTTTGGAGAAGGAATCAGGCAATGTTTTATTCCACCATAACCACTTATAGAATCCTGGTATGCACCGGTATGAAAGAAGCCTAAATAAAGCGGTTCTGTATCATCGGGATCAATGACAGGAAGATAAACCTGAGCCTGGTTAACTTCCGCGTTATAATAATCGGAGTTATCACAACTTAATCCACCAATATTTACTCTTTGGTATTCATTTTTCCATTTATTGATAGGGAGCAGAATGAATCTTTCGCCAATTCCCCAAGTATCCGGAAGGGTGGTCATCAAGGAATTATCAATCATATACCATTTTTCGGCATCATTCTGTTGTTTTTGGGCTAAGGTTTCGAACACATTAGCGCCGGATTCACCCACGGTATATTTTCCAAATTCAGTAAAAATATCAGGCATTTCAACTTGTTCAGAAGCG
>CAZIGL010000077.1:0-2689 GCA_964538895.1 uncultured Rhodoferax sp. | reverse complement strand
CCGGGCCGCTGCACGCGGGCTCACTGGTGGCGGCGCTGGCCAGTTGGCTCGATGCGCGCGCCCACGGCGGCCAATGGCTGGTGCGCATCGAAGACGTGGACAACACCCGCTGCCTGCCCGGCTTGGACCAAACCATCCTCCAGCAACTGGCTGCGCTTGGCCTGCACAGTGACCAGCCGCCCGTTTACCAAACGCTGCGCGCGCCGCTTTACCAGCAGGCGCTGGACCAACTCATGGCCAGCGGCCATGCCTACCCCTGCGGCTGCAGTCGCCGCGACATCGAACTGGCCCTGCAGCACAGCGGCCAGGTCAAACCCCGCCATGGCGAGCTGATCTATCCCGGCACCTGCCGCCATGGGTTGCAGGGCAAAGTAGCGCGGGCCTGGCGTTTCAATGTCCAGGCACAGCCCCCGCTGCAGTGGCAAGACCGCCGGCTCGGCGAGCAGTCACAGGATGTGGCGCTTGACGTGGGCGACTTCATCCTGAAGCGGGCCGACGGCTGTTTTGCCTACCAGCTGGCGGTGGTGGTGGACGACGCTGCCCAAGGCATCACCGACGTGGTGCGCGGCCAGGACCTGGCTGACAACACCGCGCGCCAGATCCTGCTGCAATGCGCCCTGCGCCTGCCCACCCCGCGCTACCTGCACACCCCGCTGGTAATGGGGCCCAATGGTGAAAAACTCAGCAAACAAAATGGCGCGCAGGCGCTGGCCACCGATCATCCACTGGCCTCACTCAATCAGGCAGCAGCGGTACTGGGACTGACCGAACAGCAGGAACTAGTCGACGCATTAGCCCAATGGGTTGGCCAGTGGCGGGGTCTCTACAATCGCTCCCCGTGAACGACACCCAAAACACCCCCAAAAAAGCGGCCGACCAGCCCCGCACGCCGCGCATTCGCCCGCAATCCCTGGCCGACGTGGCTTTTCCCAAAACCATCAAGAGTTTTGTGCGCCGCGCGGGCCGCACCACCAGCGGCCAGACCAAGGCGTTTGAGGAGCTTGGGCCCAGGTTTTTGCTGCCTTACCAGGCTGATCCACTTGATTTTTCAGCCGCTTTTGCCGAAGCGGCGGCGGGTGACCCTGCAAACAGCAAGCGCCCCACGGTGCTGGAGATCGGCTTTGGCATGGGCGAGGCCACGGCACACATTGCCGCCCTGCTGCCTGACACCAATTTTTTGTGCTGCGAAGTGCACGAGCCCGGTGTGGGCGCGCTGCTCAAGCGCATTGGCGAGCAAGACCTGCACAACATCCGCATCTGCGCCCACGACGCGGTCGAGGTCATCAACCACATGCTGCCACTGCAGAGTCTGGCCGGTGTGCACATTTTTTTCCCCGATCCCTGGCACAAGAAGAAGCACAACAAGCGCCGCCTGATCCAGGCGCCGCTGATCGCCAAGCTCGCGGCGCGCCTGCAGGTGGGTGGCTACCTGCATTGCGCCACTGACTGGCAGCCTTATGCCGAGCAAATTCTTGAAGTCCTGAGCGCCGAGCCGCTGCTGAAAAACACCGCCACCGCCGAGCACCCGGACCTGCTGGGTTACGCCCCCAAGCCGCATTACCGGCCGCTGACCAAGTTCGAGAACCGCGGCATCAAACTGGGCCATGGCGTGTGGGACCTGGTGTTTGAACGCCTTTAAACCGCCCACACGTAACGGCGTCGGCCCGAGCTGTGTCGGTTTGCCCGCCGGGCCGTGGCCCACGCTGCTGGACTTCTTGACAGCGCGTTTTCCCAACGTGTCGCCGCAAACCTGGCTGGCGCGCATGGCCCGCGGCGACGTCATCGACGAACGTGGTCAGGCTATTTCACCCGGGCAAGCCAGCCACCCGCCCTACCCCGCGCACCAGCGCCTCTATTACTACCGCGAAGTGCCCAACGAGCAGCCCATTCCGTTCGACGAAGTGGTGCTGTACCAGGACGATCACTTACTGGTGGTCGACAAGCCGCATTTTTTGCCGGTTGTGCCCTCGGGCGGCTACCTCGCCGAGACCGTGCTGGTGCGCCTCAAAAACAAGCTGGGCCTGATTGATCTGGTGCCCATCCACCGCATCGACCGCGACACCGCCGGGTTGGTGCTGTTTGCCAAACAGCCGGCCACGCGCGCCGCCTACTGCGCGCTGTTCAGCCAGCACCAGGTGCGCAAGACCTACGAAGCCATCGCCCCGATGCGGGCCGGCCTGAGCTGGCCCATCACCCGCAGCAGCCGCATCCAGGAGGCGGGCCACTTCATGCTGCAGCACGAGGTGCCCGGCACACCCAACGCCATCACGCACATCGATGTGCTGGAGCTGCATGGCGACCTGGCGCGTTACCAGCTCAAGCCGGTCACCGGCCAGCGCCACCAGCTGCGGGTTCACATGCTGGGCTTGGGCCTGCCCATTTTGAACGACGGCCTCTACCCCACACTGACCCCCGAAGGCCAGCTGGACCACGTTCGCCCGCTGCAACTGCTGGCGAAGCGGCTGGAGTTCATTGACCCGGTGAGCGGCGAGCCCCGGCAGTTTGAGAGTGAGCGGAAACTGACACTGGCTGGAGGCCTGCCTCGGTGTGATGGATCTTGAATGGGGGCAATCGGGCCGAGGGCGACCCTCCCACAAAGGCAGAGCATCCAGCATTTTGTGGGAGCAGCGCCGGATTTTGATAGGGGTAGAGAAGGCCGAAGCCTCCCCTCCCTCCGAACCGTGCGTGC
>CAZIGL010000076.1:0-2826 GCA_964538895.1 uncultured Rhodoferax sp. | reverse complement strand
TCATGGACGATTGATACCCATCAAGAGGCATGGATTGCCGCGTCGCTGCGCTCCTCGCAATGACGGTTTTATTTGCGTCATCGCGAGCGAAGCGCGGCGATCCATGCATTCAGAAGTTATGGATTGCCTCACGTCCGTTCGCAATGACAAAGTCAAGTTCATGGCGCAGAAAACCCGGGTTCGCCCGGGCCGGGCAAGGGGGCTGGGGCGCCCAACAGCAGGGCCTGCGGGGTGTCGCGCAGGCTCTGCGCGAGTTCGCCAATTTGCCTCGTGCTGCGCGCCGCATCCTGGGCCAGCAGGTTCAGGCGCGGCAGGGTGACACTTTGCAGGCTGTGATTGGTGTCCACCCAGACCTCAATGCCCTGCCCAAGTTGGTCCAGCGAGCCGCCCGGGGCTGCCATGCGCTCGCTCAGCCGCTGAAATGCAGCGGCTGACGTGCGAGCGGCATCAGCGCTGTCGCCCAAACGCGCCGAGGCTGTCTTTAACGCGCCCAGGCTGTCACGCGTTTGCTGCGCCAATTCGGGCAACAGGCTGCGGGTTTGCGCCGTCAGTTGCTGAATCTCCAGGGCGGCCTTGCCAAAATTGTCTACCGTGGTGATCAGGGCTTGCTGGTTTTGGTTTGACAGCAATTGGTTCAGGCGTTGGGCGGCCTCGTCCAGTTGCCCCAACACCCGTTCACCCCGGTCAGTCAGCTTGCTCATCAAGCCGGGCTTGAGCGGAATACGGCTGTTGTTGGCAAGTTGCGCCCCAGGCGCTGCCGGGTCATTGGCTGGCACGCTGTCGTCAAGTTGGATAAAGGCCAGCCCGGTCACGCCCTGGTAACCCAGCGTGGCAAAGGTGCTGGCACTGATGGGGGCCAGCTCGTCGACCGCAATGCGCACCAACACCTGGCCGCGGGCCTGGGGGTCCAGGCTGATGCCGGTCACCTTGCCCACCGGCACACCCTGGTAGCGCACATTGGCCTGGGGCTGCAAACCGCTCAGATTCACCTGCCCGACCAACTCATAACTGCGCAGTTGGCGTGTGTCACGCGTCAGCCACACCGCCATTGCAACCAGCAAGGCGCTGACAAACACCACAAACAGGCCGGCGGCCAGCGCGTGTGATTTGTTTTCCATGGGGCGTGGGGTCAAGCTTTCAATGTGACCGGATCATCGTGCCAAAGGCCTGGTCGGTCAAGATCTCCAGCAACAGCACATGCGGCACACGGCCGTCGATGATGTGCACCGAATTGACACCACTCTTGGCGGCATCCAGTGCGCCGGCAATTTTGGGCAACATGCCGCCGCTGATGGTGCCGTCGGCAAATAGCTCGTCAATGCGCCTGGCCGTCAGATCGGTCAGCAATTCGCCGGCCTTGTTCAGCACGCCGCTGATGTTGGTCAGCATCATCAATTTTTCGGCCTTGAGCACCGTGGCCAGCTTGGCCGCCACCACGTCGGCATTGATGTTGTAGCTCTCGTTGTTTTCACCAAAGCCGATCGGGCTGATGACCGGGATGAAGGCATCGTCCTGCAGCGCCTTGACCACGCTGGGGTCGATGCTGACGATGTCGCCCACCTGGCCCACGTCGTGCTCGATGCTGGGGTCGGCGTTGTCAACCATCTTGAGCTTTTGGGCCCGAATCAGGCCGCCGTCGCGCCCGGTCAGGCCCACGGCCTTGCCGCCAGCCTGGTTGATCAAACCCACAATATCTTGTTGCACTTCGCCAGCCAGCACCCACTCCACAATTTCCATGGTCTCGGCATCGGTCACGCGCATGCCCTGGATGAATTCACCCTTTTTGCCAAGCCGCTTCAGGGCAGACTCGATTTGCGGGCCACCGCCATGCACCACCACCGGGTTGATGCCCACCAGTTTGAGCAGCACCACGTCTTCGGCAAAATCGGCCTGCAGCGCGGGGTCGGTCATGGCGTTGCCGCCGTACTTGATGACCATGGTCTTGCCGTGAAACTTGCGGATGTAGGGCAGCGCCTGCGCCAGGATTTCGGCTTTGTCGCGCGGGGGGATGTGGGAGACGTCGGTCATGGTGGGCTCGGGGTTCAATAAAGATGACAGTGTAAGACTGGCAAATTGTGCCGCATGTTGCCATCATGGATTGCCGCGCTTCGCTCGCAATGACAAACCGGGACGCAATGACAACTACAACCCGGAGCCGTCATTGCGAGGAGCGCAGCGACGTGGCAATCCAGGACTTCAGTGCGGCGTGTCCCCATAACCCTGAACGCAAGCTTGCAGCACCGTCTTGATCGCTGCCAGGTCGGCCTGTTCGGCGCCGGTGCGCAGCGTGTTCAGGTGCGGCTCCAGGGCATCCCACGCCAGACAGTCCTCATGCGCTTTCATGATGCGGGTGTGCGCGGTGGGCGCGGGGTTGTTGCCTATCAAAAGCTCTTCATACAGCTTTTCGCCCGGGCGCAAGCCGGTGACCGTGATCTCGATGTCGCCATCGGGGTGCTCGGCGTCGCGCACGCGCAAGCCCGACAGCTCCACCATGCGCCGGGCCAGGTCGATGATCTTGACGGGCTCGCCCATGTCGAGCACAAACACGTCGCCCCCCGCCGCCATGGCGCCCGCCTGCAGCACCAATTGCGCGGCTTCGGGGATGGTCATGAAATAGCGGGTGACCTCGGCGTGGGTCACGGTCAGCGGGCCGCCTTCGCTTAAATGGCGCCGAAACAAGGGCACCACGCTGCCGCTGGAACCCAGCACGTTGCCAAAGCGCACCATGGTGAAACAGGTGCCAGACTGCTGCACGGCCAGGGCCTGCAACACCAGCTCCAGAAGTTCGACACCATTTCGTCAAAAATTCGGTTTCCCCGACTTGGC
>CAZIGL010000075.1:0-3365 GCA_964538895.1 uncultured Rhodoferax sp. | reverse complement strand
CCTTTTTTAATAGTAACCCGATCTCAAATGACTCGAATTCACGTTCTAAAGCATCACGCCTAGAGGTGCCTTTTATACCATATACTTCATCTTTGATTTCTTTCCAACTTCTTGTACTCATTTTATTTCTTTTTAGTTTTGTAATACTTCTGCATCAATTGGAGTGCTTTTTCAATTTCATTTTTCGGGGTTTTTTGGGTCTTTTTTATGAATCCATTCAACAAAACAACCAGTTTTCCATTGTCAATCATAAAGTCCATTTGTGCTAAAAAGCATTTTCAGATAATTACTAGGAATTCTTTCAAGCGTTTCTATTGCTTCAATTATCTTAAAAATCTTATTCTGAACTTTTTCGGGTTGCTTTTTCAAGAACTCACTAAAGTGATTCTCAAATTCTACTACCTCACGGACTTTTTCGTTCATAATACAAATGTAACTTATAAGTTACTATTTTCCAAGTTTCTTTGAGTATTGATATAGGAGTGGTGAGCATTGATTAACGGTCCGCGGCTGACAGAAGTACGGGTTCATATACCCAAGTGTAAGAATTGAATCTCAAACTTACAAGTAAGTTGATTTTTATGGAAGCCTTTGATGCCGCGTGTAGGGAAACCGCCGTTATAGGGCGTTTTTATTTATTTAAGCTTAATTTCTTCAATTGTTGTTACAACATCGTTTTCATATCTTACAATTTTCAGCCGTGAAATTGTACCGCGTAACTCAAACTCCTCCTTATTCCATTCGTCAACCATTTTCTTGCATTTATGTCTGTCTTGTGAATTTCCAATTCCTATGAGAGGTATAAAATCAAGGTCAAGTCGCAAGTTGTCTTTGAGTTTATCGCTATAAAGTTTGTCGTGAAGTTTCACTATTCTGCTGTATCCTTCGTCAGGAACTTCTGTGTGCAATGTTTCCAAAATTACAAAATAATTTTGCTCTCCTGAAAGCAGAAATAAAAATGAATATGGGTTCAACACAAAACGAATTTTCATTACTTTACTTTCGTGTCTGTCTGCAAAATATTGAATGTGCTAGGAATGTTTGTATTGCTTGTTTTTCAGAATTTCATTCAACAACTCCTCAGCATTTGAATAAATTTTACCCTGCTCTTGTAATTCGTCAGATGTAACAATGTTTTGTTTTTTTGGAGTGAATTGCTTGGGTAATCCTTTGTTCAGAAATTGAAATGTCACGCCCTCAACCACCTCTTTGTTAATACGTATAAACTCCAATATGGTGAATACCTACCAAATGCTTTTGGATTTGTTCCTCAGTAAGTTTCAGATATGACTTTTCTGTAAAATTCTGAAATGTACCTCCATTCATTTTAATTACCCGAAAACGATAAAGGTCATAAAAATAGGCTGGAATATAACCCGATTTGTTTCCTTTCTCCCAACGAACAGCAAACACATCTTCACGTCCTTTGAATAGGGGGTGGAAGATATTGATGTGTTCTTGATGATTTTTGAATTATCATTTTTTATGTCCCAAAATATCTCACGTTTTATTTTCGTGTACCAAATCTATGGCATATGGTACGCGTTTTATTTTCTTGGGACAACTTGGTACACGATTTATTTCATCCTTTTTTCAGTAAATTATAAAGTTTGGTATTGATGTAAATGACCTCTTTACCTTTCTGTTGTGATTTCAAAATTCCTATTTCCTCAAGACCATTTAAATATCTTGATGCTGCTTTCCTTTCAATCCCCAAATTATTGACCAAAAACTCAATCTTGCTATATGGATGGATAAAAAGCTGCTCTATCAAATCTTTCGAATATATTCTAGGTAACTTCTCCTGCACCAATTTTTGTGTTTCGTTGAACAGTAGATTAATTTTGTTGATTTGCTCAATTGTGCTTTGAGCTGTCTGTTCTATACCTTTGAGCATATACAGAATCCATTCCTCCCAATTATTCTTAGTCCGAACTTCCTGTAATAATCGGTAGTAATCACCTTTATTTTGGATAATAAAAGAACTCAGGTACAATACAGGTTCTTTTAACAGTCCTTTCAAAATCAGATACAAAACATTGATAATTCTACCGGTTCTACCGTTACCATCATAAAAAGGGTGGATACTTTCGAATTGATAATGTTGAATGGCTAGCTTGATTAATGGAGATACATCATCATGATCATCATTTAGGTACTCCTCCAAATTTTTCATTAAATCACTTATCGTATAAAAATTATCAGGAGGTGTATAAATAACTTCATTAGTCAGATCATTAACTAATGCGGTACCTGGAAGTCTTCTAAGTCCAGCATTGTTTTCTTCCAACTCTTTTTGAATAGCAATTATTCCGTTTGTATTAAGAAACCCCTTCTCTTTGATTAAGAGTGTTCCCATAAGAAGAGCCTCTCGGTATCGCAAAACCTCTTTAGTTGCCACATCAGGTTTAGCCGATTTCGCATATAAAGCTTGATAAAGTTTGTCTTGAGTTGTAATCACATTTTCAATTCCAGAACTCGCTTGTGCTTCTTTTAAAATCACAACATTGATAAGAATGTTCGGATTTGGTAATGTGTTTGTAAGACCCTTTAATTCAGCCAATGCCACAGCAGATTTGCTTTCCTGTTTTAGGATTGAAATTGTTTCTACCAAAGATTCTTTTGGAGGAAGAAGAGGTAAATCGTTAAATGCTTTATTGGGCTTTATTGTCATTTCTTCCTATTCGCTTTAATATATTTAGCCTTTTCTTCTGCTACTTTCAGTGCTTCAATTCCTAAATCTTCGTCTTGAATTTCATATAAAATCTTGTCGCTAAGGTATGAAACCAAAAGGTCGTCTGCGTTATAGTCGTATATGTTCGCAAGTTTAAGAACTACCGTTCCATTTTGCTCAAAATAGCAACATCAATGTCGAGTAATGCAGCAACTTTCCGCAATGGAAGTTCCTTTTCTTCTCGAATGTGCCTTAACTTTTCGCCTATTGTTTCTGTTGACATAAACCCTATTGACATAATGTGTCAAAATTAGAAAAAGATTTTTGATTTGTCTCCACTTATTTCAAATTATTTTCAACATTCTGTAGTGTATTGCGAAATTGGCTCTTTTACAAAACTTGGGTTGTGGGTCGGCAGCTGCGGGTTTGCAAATGTTCCAATGTGCGGCCGGCTAAAATTATTTTTTAAAATGTGCGGTGGGAAAAATTTTAACACATTCGGGTTAGATTGTGTGTCGCCAAAGTCAGTCCGTATATCCTTGTCAAGATGTTAAAGTTCGATTTTCTGATGTCTGTTATAGTTGCACGGTCGTTCTCTAGGCTTGCTTATCAACGGTTGGCGGCTTTGCGTTCGGGCGGGCTTTTAGCACTAAACTTTATTTAAAGCACCACATTTCAAATATAGCAGAAA
>CAZIGL010000074.1:0-4069 GCA_964538895.1 uncultured Rhodoferax sp. | reverse complement strand
ACCAGTTGATATGCTGAAGGATCGAAATCGCTGCGCAGGAGCCCGCCAGTCAAGATAGCTGTTCTCCTTGGTTGAGCGACAGCTCCCGCGTTTCGGGGACCAAAGAATGGCCAAACTAAACCAGAAGCCGGAATGACCGGACCGGAGAAATCGACAAATATTCCTGGAGTCCGGCGACCGACAGCTAGCGCTGCAAACCTGGCGCAGATACCCGCAATTTCTTTTTGCTCAAATACCAACCACGCTCACCGGCAGGATCAGGGCTGGGATGTACCAACCATTTTCAGGTGGGTGATTAGCCAGGTTCCAGCCCACTTCACTCAAACTCAACCAGCACATCCCCCGTCTGCACCCGGTCACCCTGGGCCACCTTGATGTCGGCGATCACACCCGAGACCGGTGCGGTGATGTTGGTTTCCATCTTCATGGCTTCCAGAATCAGGATCGAGTCGCCAGCATTGATGCTGGCGCCGGCAGCGGCCACCACCTTCACCACCACACCGGACACCGGACTGCGGCAGGCTTTGCTTTCATCGGCCACAGCGGGCGGATTGCCAGCGCTCGATGAGGCGTTCTGGGGGGCGCTGGCAGCAGCACTGCCGGTCAGCCGCGCGGAGCCCACCGGGTAGGCCGGGGGCAGGCTGGCGTGGTCAGCTTCGGCCACCTCGACCTCCACTTCAAAGGTCTTGTCGTCCAGGGTGATGCGTAGTTTCACGTGAGTTCCGTTCAATGGGTATGGTGCGAGGCGTGGGTGCCCATGCGGCCCACCTGGGCCCAGGCGCTGGAGTGCACCAGGCGCACATGGCGGATGCGGGCGCGCACGCCAAGGAAAGCCGCCACGGCAGCAGAAATGGCCAGCATCTCTTCCTCGCTGGGTGCCGCAGTTGCCGCTTTGGCCGCCTGGTGTTCCAGTTCACCCACGCGGCGCTTGAGGGCGGTCAATTCCTCGCGCAATTGCGCGATCATGGCCAGCGTTTCGTTGTCTTGCGCTTGCATGGTGGCTTTCTAGAGCGGGGTGAGCCCGTGTTTTTTGTGTGGCGTGGGCACCCGCTTGATCTTCAGGTATTCAAGTGCCTGGGCGATGTGACGGCGCGTGTCCTTGGGTTCGATCACCGAGTCCACCAGGCGCTGCTCGGCCGCCACATAGGGGTTGGAGAAGGTGTCACGGTAGCCCTGAATCAGTTCCAGGCGGCGCTGGGCGGGGTCGGCAGCTTCGGCAATTTCCTTGCGGAAGACGATTTCTGCGGCCCCTTCGGCCCCCATCACCGCTATTTCGGCCGTGGGCCAGGCAAAGACGCGGTCGGCGTCGAGGTCCTTGCCGCACATGGCGAGGTAGGCGCCGCCATAACTTTTTCGCAGGATGACGGTGACCTTGGGCACGGTAGCTTCGGCGTAGGCAAACAGCAGCTTGGCACCGTGGCGGATGATGCCGCCGTATTCCTGCTCCACGCCGGGCATGAACCCGGGCACGTCGACCAGCGTGACCAGCGGAATGTTGAAGGCGTTGCAGAAACGGATGAAACGTGCCGCCTTGCTGGCGGCATTGATGTCAAGCGCACCCGCCAGCACCGAGGGCTGGTTGGCAATGATGCCGACCGAGCCGCCACAAATGCGGGCAAAACCCACCACGATGTTCATGGCGTGGCCGGCCTGGACTTCAAAGAAATCGCCAAAGTCAACAATCGACTCGATCACGGCGCGCACGTCGTAGCCCTTTTTGGACTCGTCGGGCAGAATCATTTCCAGCACCGGGTTGGGTTCCACTGAGCGGTCGCCCTCCACCTGCGGCGGATCTTCAAGGTTGTTGGCCGGCAGAAAACTGAGCAGTTTGTGGCACAGCGAGATGGCGTGTTGGTCGTCGTCAGCAATGAAGTGAATGACGCCTGAATGCACCATGTGGGCCTCGGCACCGCCAAGTTCTTCGGCGGTGACGTCTTCGCCGGTAACCTGCTTGATGACTTGCGGCCCGGTAATGAACATCTGGGCCTGGCGCGTCTGGATGATGAAGTCGGTCAGCGCCGGGCTGTAGGCCGCACCACCGGCACAGGGGCCGCAAATCAATGATATTTGCGGCACCGCACCCGAGAGCAGCACATTGGCATGAAACACCTTGCCATAACCCGACAGCGATCCAATGCCTTCCTGCACCCGTGCGCCGCCCGAGTCGTTGATAAAGACAAAAGGCGAGCCGGTGCGCAGCGACTCTTTCATGATGTCGGCGACCTTGATTGAATGCATCTCGCCGGCCGAGCCGCCGGCCACCGTGAAGTCCTGGCTGGCCAGATGCACCAGTCGGCCATGCACTGACGCGGCACCAGTCACCACACCGTCTGCCGGCAGGATTTTGCCCTGCATGCCGAATGAGGTGGCATGGTGGGTGACAAACAGGCCCACCTCGTCAAAGCTGCCGGCATCGACCAAAGCCGCAACCCGCTCGCGCGCCGTCAGGCGTCCGCCTTGGCGCTGCTTGTCCTGTTTGTCGGCCCCGCCACCGAGGAAAGCCTCTTGCTGGCGGCGATGGAGTTCTTCAATTTTTTGTTGCATGACGGTCATGGTGTGCCCTTTTATTTGTCGATGGGGGTGACCGAGACCCGGTGTGAGCGGCCATGGAGTTTGACGTCATAGGTGACGGGTGCCTGGATCGACGTTGGCGCTGAACCCGTCTGCGTGGGTTTGCCCTCTGCCTTTGGCTCACGCCCGAGGTTGAGTGGCCCTTGCGCACGCTTGTCAAAGAAGGCCGCCGCCACCTGCGGAAACATGGCGTAGGTCAACACATCTTCTTCGCTGCCATTGCTGCCGGGCAGGGCGCTGGCTGCGGCTTGCAGCGTCTCCCACTCGGGTTGCAGCAGGTCGGCGGGGCGGACCTCGATGGCGGGTTTGTGTGCTTGCGCCGCGGCCATGGCCAGCACTTCAGGGTCACGGTCACCCGGTGTCTTGCCGTAGTAACCCAGCATCAGGTCGGCGAACTCGCTCGACATCACCTTGTAGCGGCCCATCAGCACATTGAACACCGCCTGGGTGCCCACAATCTGGCTCGACGGTGTGACCAGCGGCACAAAGCCAGCGTCTTCGCGCACGCGCGGCACTTCGATGAACACCTCGTCGATGCGGTCACCGGCGTTTTGCTGCTTGAGCTGGCTTTCCATGTTGGAGATCATGCCGCCCGGAATCTGGCTGTCGAAGATGTCGGTCTCGACCCCATAGATGTTGGACATGAAGGCCTGGTAACGCGGCCGAACGGCGGCGAAATGGTCTTTGATGCGGTGCAGGCAGTCCTTGTTGAGCTGGGTCTGGTAGCCGGTACCGTCCAGCATGGCGACCAGGCTTTCGGTCGGGTTGTGGCCGGGGCCCAGGCTCAGTGAGCTGATCGCCGTATCGACACAGTCGGCACCGGCCTCGATGGCTTTCATCAACGACACCAGGGTGACCCCGGTGGTGGCGTGGGTGTGAACGTGAATGCGCACGCCCTCACCACACCGGGTCTTGATGCCCTTGACGATGTCATAGGCGGCCTGTGGCTTGAGCAGGGCCGCCATGTCTTTCAGACAGATCGAGTCGCAGCCCAGTTCGACCAGGCGCTCGGCCATCTCGACAAAGGTCTCGGTGGTGTGCAAGGGGCTGACCGTGTAGCAGATGGTGCCCTGGGCGTGTTTGCCGTTGCGGCGCACCGCCAGCACCGAATGGCGGATGTTGCGGATGTCGTTGAGCGCATCAAAAACGCGAAACACATCCATGCCGTTCTCGGCGGCCTTGTCGACAAAGCGGTCCACCACGCTGTCTTCGTAATGGCGGTAGCCCAGCAGATTTTGACCACGCAGCAGCATTTGCAGGCGCGAGTTGGGCATCAGCGCCCGGAAGGTGCGCAGCCGCTCCCACGGGTCCTCATTCAGAAAACGGATGCAGGCGTCGAAGGTGGCGCCGCCCCAGCACTCCACCGACCAATAACCCGCCTGGTCGATGTCGGCGCAAGCCGGCACCATGTCTTCCAGCGCCATGCGCGTGGCCAACAGGCTCTGGTGCGCATCGCGCAGGCACAACTCGGTGATGTCGATGGTTTTGGTCAAGTGAA
>CAZIGL010000073.1:0-4269 GCA_964538895.1 uncultured Rhodoferax sp. | reverse complement strand
TATGGTGGAGCTGGCGGGATTTGAACCCGCGTCCGCAAACCTTCTTCGAACAGTTCTACATGTGTAGCCGTCTGATTTGGATCTCGCTTTTCACATCGCGCAGTGGCACGCTATGCAAATCGCCAGCAACCTATTTTCTCGACCCGCCCTAAGTTACCCAAGGCAGGCCCAGCCGAATAAGATTACCCCACAGCCTGGACAGCTTGCGCTACCCTTGCCCAGCCGATCGGCTGACTGTTGTGAGGCTCACGTGCAATTAAGCAGCGAGTGCGAAACGTTCGTCGTTTGCAGTTAGTTTTTTTGAATCTGTTTTACGAGCCCATTCAGCTCGACATGCCCTGCCGCGCGTCCGAATCCACGTCGAAACCAGTGCAGCCCCAAGATTGGTATTTTAGGCCACGCTGGAAAATTGCAAGAGTGGCAGCAGTTCATTCACACAATTAATTGTGGCGTTTGCGCCCCACTGGCTGGTGTCGGCCTGCGCCCCCAGGTAGCCATAGGTGACTGCAACGGTAGCCATGCCGGCGGCCAGTCCGGCCACGATGTCGCGTTCGTCGTCACCCACATAAACGCAGCGGCTGGCATCGACACCCATGCGGCGGGCGGCTTCCAGCAGGGGCGCCGGGTGCGGCTTGGCAAAGGGTGTGGTGTCGCCGCTGACAATGGCGCCAGCAGTGGCAAACAAGATCATCGAACCAGTCAACGGCAAAGTGAAGCGTTCGGCCTTGTTGGTCACCACGCCCCACTTCACACCCTGGCTGGCAAATTTCGCCAGCAACTCGGGCACACCATCAAAAATCTGGGTGCGTTGCGTCAGGTTGCGCTCGTAAATACAAAAAAACTCTTCGCGCAGCGTCTCGTAATCAACGTGTTCGGGGGTCATGTCAAAGGCCACGCCCAAGAGGCCACGGGCACCAGCACCGGCCATGGGGCGGTACTGGGCCAGCGGCAGAGACGGCAGGCCGCGCGCAACACGCATGGCGTCTGCCGCGGCAGCCAGATCGGGGGCGCTGTCGATCAGCGTGCCGTCCAGATCGAACAGCACCGCCTGCACATCGGAAAACTGGAACCCTTGAGCCGTCACGCTGGCAGACTCGCCGGTTTTTGCGTGGCCAGCAGGTAATTGACGCTGGTGTTGCTGTTAAGCCAGTAGCGCTGGGTCAACGGATTAAACGACAAACCCCGCATCTGCATGACATTCAGGCCGGCAAGGCGGCAAAAGCCTGCGAGTTCGCTGGGTCGGATGAACTTGGCAAATTCGTGGGTGCCGCGCGGCAGCATGTTGAGCACATATTCGGCCCCCACAATGGCCTGCACGAAGGACATGGGGTTGCGGTTGAGCGTGGAGAAAAACACCCAGCCGCCCGGCTTGACCAGGGTGGCGCAGGCCTGCACCACCGACGCCGGGTCGGGCACGTGCTCGAGCATTTCCATGCAGGTCACCACATCAAAGCCTGCGGGTTGCTCCGCCGCCATGGCCTCGGCGCTGATCTCGCGGTAGTGCACGTTTTTGGTTTCTGCGTCCATGGCGTGCAACTGGGCAATGCGCAGCACCTTGGTCGACAGGTCGATCCCGGTGGCGTGGGCGCCAGAGCGGGCCAGAGAATCGGCAAGAATGCCGCCGCCGCAGCCGACATCAAGAACGGTCTTGTCCTGAAGGTTGCAGAACTCTTTCATCCAGCCCAGGCGCAGGGGGTTGATCTGGTGCAGCGGACGAAACTCGCCCTCAGCGTCCCACCAGCGGTGCGCCAGGTCGGAGAATTTGGCCAGCTCGGCCGGGTCAGCGTTGGTCGTTGTGTTCATGCCTGGATTATCCGAAATTTAAAAAACAAAACCCACCGCAAGGGTGGGTTTTATGTGAACTGGACGAATCCAGTCAGGTGCTTAGGCCTTCTTGACGTAGGCGCTGCACCAGCCTTTGGCTGCCACATCTTTTCCGGCAAACAACGGGCAGCCACCAGCGGTGGAACCAGCTTTACCTTGGTACAGAGCACAGTTGCTGCACAGCTGCGCGGCCGTATGCTTGGGGTATTTTTTGGCATCAACTTTGGTGGTGTCAGCCACATAAGCCAAAGCCTTGGCGTTGGCTTCGGTTTCAGCCAGCATGGGGTTCGCAGCCATTGCCGTACCAGAAGCCAAAACGCTGGCACCCAAAACCGATTGCATCATGAATACGCGACGTGTTGTCATAGGATATGTTCCTTTAGAGTTGAAAAATTTGTTACTGAAACCTTCAATTGGGGCAGTTTAACGCTGAAACCTGAACAGACGCTGAACAAAAATCCAAAAACCAATGCAAAGCCTGCAAGGTTTACAGCATCTTTACCGTGACTTCTATCGATCAGGTGCTGCCTTAAATGGTGGCAATGTGCCGGGCGAAGTCGGCTTTGAGGCCGTTCATGATTTCCTGGCTAAGGCGGTTGCCATATTGCGACACCACACGGCCAGCAGCCTGATTGGCCAACCAGGCCGCCTGGGCATGGTTGTGGCCGTGCGTGACCGCGTACAAAAAGGCCCCGGCAAACATATCGCCGGCCCCGTTGGTATCGACGGCTTTCACCTGTGCTGCAGCCACCTCGGTGACTTGGCCGGCTTCGATCACCAGACAACCTTTGGCGCTTCGCGTCAGACACACGGTTTTTGCCTGTTGCCCGAGTTGCTGGCAAATGAGCGCCACATCCGTGGTGCCGCACCAGACCTGGGCTTCTTCCTCGTTGCAGAACAAAAAGTCGAGGTCGGTGCCAACCATGGCATCCAGGCCAGGACGGCAGAAATTGATCATGCTCATGTCACTCAGCGTGGTGGCCAGCTTGACCCCCGCCTGTGCGGCAATGGTGCGGCCCTTGATGGCAGCAGCCAGCCCGGTGGGTGAGGCGGCCAGATAGCCTTCCATGTAGTACACACGGGCCTTGGCAATATCGTGCGGGTGCAGCGCTGCCTCGTCGATGTCGGCGGTGGCCCCCAGAAAAGTGCTCATGCTGCGCTCGGCATCGGGCGTCACCATCACCATGCAGCTGCCGGTTTGGCCCGCGGGCGCTTTGGTGTGCGTGAGGTTGGTGGCGACACCGTGCGAGAGCAAATCTTTGGTGTAGAAATCACCGAGTTCATCATCGGCCACGCGGCAGGAGTAGAACGCCTTGCCACCCAACTGCGCCAGGGCGACAACGGTATTGCCGGCCGAGCCGCCGCCCGTGCGGTGCGACTTGACGCTGTGCACCTGTTTGAGGAGTTCGGCGCGACGCGCGGTATCGATCAGCGTCATATGCCGTTTTTCAACGCCAGCCGCCTGCAACTGGGCGTCAGAAACTTCGTATTCGGTGTCAACCAGCGCGTTGCCGATGGCATAGAGGTGGTAGGTCATGCTCACTGTTCCACAAAAGCGCGTTCGACGACAAAGTCACCCTGCTTGGTGGTGTTGCCTTCCAGGAAGCCGCGCTTCTCCAGAATGTGTTTCAGGTCCTTGAGCAAGCCCGGGCTGCCACACAGCATGGCGCGGTCATTGGCCGGGTCGAACTTGGGCAGACCCAGGTCGGCTTGCAACTTGCCGGATTCGATCAGGTCGGTGATACGGCCCCGGTTTTTGAATGGCTCGCGCGTCACCGTTGGGTAGTACAGCATTTGCGCGCTCACCATTTCGCCCAGGAACTCATGGTCCGGCAATTCCAGCGTCAAATAGTCGTGATAGGCCAGCTCGGCCACCTCGCGCACGCCATGCACAAGGATGACTTTCTCAAACTTCTCATAAGTGTCCGGGTCCCGCACGATGCTCAGGAACGGCGCCAAACCGGTGCCCGTGCCAAAGAGGTACAGATTTTTTCCGGGCAACAGGTAGTCGATCAAGAGTGTGCCGGTGGGTTTCTTGCCCACTACAATTTTGTCGCCCACCTGGATGTGCTGCAGCTTGGAGGTCAGCGGCCCGTCTTGCACCTTGATGCTCAAGAACTCCAGATGGGCCTCGTAGTTGGCGCTGACGATGCTGTAGGCGCGCAGCAGCGGCTTGCCGTTTTCCTGGCGCAAGCCAATCATGGTGAAGTGGCCGTTGGAAAAACGCAGCGTTTCGTCGCGCGTGGTGGTGAAGCTGAACAGCCGGTCGGTCCAGTGGTGGACGCTTAAAACGGTTTCATTCAAAAAAGCACTCATGGGATGTTGTTTCTGTCAAGTAATAAACGAAAAAGGAGGCACCGTCAGGACGCGCTGCCCGAGCCCGAGCCCGTCACTGCGAGCGAAGCGCGGCAGTCCATGCAGTCGGAAGTCATGGATTGCTTCACT
>CAZIGL010000072.1:4448-4987 GCA_964538895.1 uncultured Rhodoferax sp. | reverse complement strand
ACCAACTGGAAATTACAGCCACTTTGCTCGAATCGGCCACCAAAGCCGCAAGGCTTTTGGCAATGAACGTAGGGTCCGCCAGGTCGTCAGAGTCGTGGCACACCACATATTCCCCCTCTGCAAACTGAAGCATCAGCGACTTTGCAGCGTAAGTGCCTACGTTTTCAGGCAAGTTAAATACCCGCAGCCTTGCGTCTGTAGTAGCTAGGGTGCTTAGTTGTGCCTGTGTATCGTCGGTACTTGCGTCGTTGGCCACCATAATTTGTATACGGGTGTGCGTTTGAGCCAGCAAAGATTCAACGGACTGGCGCACGTACATGCCACAGTTGTAGGCGGTCACCAAGACTGTGACCAAGACTTCTTTTTTCTTATCTGGTGCAGCGCAAGGGTCGCTAAATGGCGCATAGCGCAGTTTAAAAGGCTCATCAGCTGCCCAGGCTACCGCACTGCATCCACCCGACTGCAAGAGCTGGTTAACAGAGGCGACCCGATCAACTGCTGCAGGCGCCAGCCTGTTACACCAAAGTACGTCTAGCGCC
>CAZIGL010000072.1:3417-4348 GCA_964538895.1 uncultured Rhodoferax sp. | reverse complement strand
AGCAAACCCAAAACTGGCCGGAGGGACACCCGCCACCAGCTCAAACGCCAAGCGCATCTGGTTGTCCGGATTCAGTGGCCCCAGCAGTTCACGCACCAAAGCAGGCTGGGTGCGCCCCAGGTATTTGGCTATTTCTCTTTTCAGAAAAGGTAAGGGCCACACCGCGCCGAGCAAACGTATATAACGCCTGGCTCGCTCAATATCGCCCAGCGCACCATATGCGTTCGCTTTTGCAAAAGCGATCCAAGGGTTTAGCGCACACAACCAGTTGGGCGTGTCATTTGAGACAACGCTAAGGAGTTGCCCATTTCGCAATTTCTTATAAAGAAGCGCAGGCTCAGTCAGTGCCATCAAGTTTTCCAGGGCCTTCGTCCGTGCCTTCATGCGTCGCCGCCAAACAAATCACGCGTGTACACCTTGGCTGCCACGTCATCGAGCTCCGGCGTGCGGCGGTTGGCCACTATCACGTTGGCCAACTGCTTGAACTCGGCCAGGTCTGTGATGACGCGCGAGCCGTAAAAGCTGGCCTCTGGCAGCATCGGTTCAAACACCACCACCTCTATGCCCTTGGCCTTGATGCGCTTCATGATGCCCTGAACGGATGAATCGCGAAAGTTGTCGCTGCCGGCTTTCATGATGAGGCGGTAAATACCCACCACGGCGGACTCGGTTGCGGGGAGTTTTTTGAGGATGTCGAACGCCACAAAATCTTTGCGCGTGCTGTTGGACTCCACAATGGCGTGAATCAAATTTTGTGGCACCGCAGCATAGTTGGCGAGCAATTGCTTGGTGTCTTTGGGCAGGCAGTAGCCGCCGTAGCCAAAGCTGGGGTTGTTGTAGTGGGCACCTATGCGCGGGTCGAGGCACACGCCATCAATAATCTGGCGCGTGTCCAGCCCGTGCACCGCAGCATAGGTGTCGAGCTCGTTGA
>CAZIGL010000072.1:3087-3407 GCA_964538895.1 uncultured Rhodoferax sp. | reverse complement strand
GTTAAAAAAGGCTACCCGCATGGCAAGGAATGTATTGGCAAACAGCTTGATGGCCTCAGCCTCGGTGCTGTTGGTGAGCAGCACCGGCACATCCGGCTTTAGCGCCGCGCTGCGCAGCAGCTCGGCAAACACCGCCGCTGCAGAAGTCATGGATTGCCACGTCGCTTCGCTCCTCGCAATGACGGCGGGTTCGTCATTGCGAGCGAAGCGCGGCAATCCATCCTCAACGTCGCCGCCCACCACAATGCGGCTGGGGTACAGGTTGTCATGCAGCGCTTTGCCCTCGCGCAGAAACTCGGGCGAAAAAATCAAACGGTCTG
>CAZIGL010000072.1:2712-3059 GCA_964538895.1 uncultured Rhodoferax sp. | reverse complement strand
CCCCGCATAGGCATCTGCCTTGTCCAGCGTGGCGCGCAAATTGAGCGGTTTGTGGGCAAGGTAATGCGCAATCTCGGCATCGTCAATGGGGCTTTGGCGGGCGTTGAGCATGGCCACCCTGGCCGGAACAATGTCCAGCGCCACCACCTCATGGTGTTGTGACAGCAGCACGGCCATGGACAAGCCGACGTAGCCGGTACCGGCAATCGTGATTTTCATGCTGCTCCCTTTTTGTCTTATTTATCAGCTAGTTCAAAACTCTTGACAGCGTTCCATTTGAGCGTGGAGCGCGGGTCGTACACGCAAATAAGGCGGCGCGCTGAAGACTCCACCTCTTGAATGATGAT
>CAZIGL010000072.1:1293-2702 GCA_964538895.1 uncultured Rhodoferax sp. | reverse complement strand
AGCACTTGGGCCGTGCCCAGCAGCTTCTTGCAAAACGCACCCGCGTCGGGCACATGCTCCACCACTTGCAGGCAAGTCAGCACATCAAATTTCTTTTGAAAGTCGTGCTTCAGAAAATCGGCGGTGATCGACGTTACACCCTTGCCCTCATAAGGTTTGCGCAGGTCGAGCGAACAGCGCTCGGGAATCCAGTCGAACCAGTCCAGATACGGGCAGCCGTTGGAGCCCACGTCTACAACGGACTTTGCATGCTCACCCAGCACCCGCACCATTTGCTTGATGGCGAAGATGTAAATGCTGTTCTGGCGCTTGAGCCAATAGGCGTTTTTGCTCATGAATTGTTACCTTTTTGACTTGTGGTTTATTGCATTTGTAGCGGCGCATCAAAAGCGCGGTAGCGCGCCGGGAATTCAATGCCCACGCAACATCGCAAATGTGACCAATCGATCACTTAACCAAATCCCGTGATCATGCATTCGTTTCAATGCCACGGGGATTGACAGCTCGTACCCCAAGGATTGGGCCTTTAGAAGCAAGCCCACGGAGCCAGTCAAATTTAACCCACATAACCTGGCAACCCGTCTGCCGACAGATTCATCAATACAGACCAGTGGTAGCCCCAGGTCCATGGCTGTTTGAATGACAGATGCCTCGCCTTGGTCTAAAGAATTCTTTAAAAAAGCTTGCAGCACAACTGGCTTGGTTTGAACCTCCAACCAAGAAGCTGCGTCAAACACATCAACTCCAAAATGGTGCACTCCCCCCGCCCTTATCTCGTCAGCCACCTCAATTGGCACAATTACCCGTTGATACAGAAATTTCAAAATATCAAGATTACCCATGGCCGCCGTTAACGCGAGCAAAGGCGTTGTGTTGCTGACCAAAGCTGCTTCGCGATCATGCATGACTTATGTCTGAAGCAAGCTCATCTTCATCCATATCAATCATCGGCACACCAAAACGCTGTAGTTCAGACAAGAAAGCGACACGATCCAAGCCCACCAAGTTGGCAGCCATGCCGGAGGAGAGTCGTTTCATTTCAAACAATTTGACAGCCATTGCCAGCTTGGCCTCTTGCGCGAAGCCCTCTGGGGTGCGATGCATTGCATCTAAATAGTGGTTGGGGACATCAACAATGATTTGCATGGTCATCTCCTGGTACAAGAATTGTAGTATTCCATTGTTGATTGGCGAGCTTCGCGTTCAAGCTGCCGAAAAACTTCATTGCATTTCCAGCGGCGCATCAAAAGCGCGGTAGCGCGCCGGGAACTCTATGCGGGTTTTTTTGTTCATCCGGTGCCAATGCTTCCAGCTTTCGCGGTAGGCGAGGCGGGTTTCTGACAAGCCGGTTTCTTCGGAAATACCTGTTTGGGCGTTCATGGTCAGGCTGTCTGGGTGGTACAGCGCAA
>CAZIGL010000072.1:284-1259 GCA_964538895.1 uncultured Rhodoferax sp. | reverse complement strand
GTTCTTGAACACAAAACTACCCGCAGGCGTTATTCGCACCCAGTGGCCCAGCGTGCCCACCCAGGCCGGGTTGCCCTGCAGCGCCGCCACCTGCTTGTGCAGGCGGTCTGACAGGGCCAGGTCATCGGCGTCCAGCGTGGTAAAAAATTGCCCGCTGCACTGGCTGAAAACCTGGTTGCGCGACACATAAGTACCCAAGTTGCTGGCGTTGTGCATTACTTTGATGCGCGGGTCTTGCGCCGCCAACTGCTCTACTATGTTGGCAGAGCCGTCTGTGCTGTTGTCGTTGACGATGTACAACTCAAAATTGGCATGGGTCTGCGCCAACACCGAGCGCACCGCGTATTCCACGGTTTTTTCGGCGTTGTAACAAGACATCATCACCGTGACCAAGGGGCCATCAACAGCGCCAGATGTAGATGCAACCGCTGAAGCCGTGCCACCCGCAGCAGCTGAAGCCTGCAAGCGGTGCAACACAATGTCGTGCGCGCCCGGCTCTGCGGCCAAGCCCAACGGCGCAGCGCCGTGGCTGGCCAAATACCCGTTTACCGCCTGCAGCCATTCGTTTGAGCCCTTGCTGGTGATGGCATTGGCCTGGCCCATCAAGGCCTCCGGGCTCTCCTTGACCACCCCCAGGCACCACCGGGCTGGCACCGGGTGCTGGTCTTCAGCCAAAAAATGGGCCGCATGCAGCGCCCGTTGAACCAGCTTGCGCGGCACCGTAATCTTGTAGCCCTCCAAGAGTGGCTTGAGCACCTCGCGATTAGTGCGGTACGGTGCAAACGTCGGGTACATCTTGGCCAGCAGGTCGTACAACACATAGGCTTTGTCAAAAGCATGGCTCAAGACATACTGGTTTGCGATGCTGAAAATGTTGGGTAATTTCATCTGGAAAAACTTTCATAATGGGGCTTTGACAGGCGTTGAGCAGGGCCACTTCTCCTGCGGCGGGGTCGGCAACGCTGGCTGACCGGG
>CAZIGL010000072.1:0-274 GCA_964538895.1 uncultured Rhodoferax sp. | reverse complement strand
GCGTGGTAGCCATCAGGCGCTTGACTGCATCCGACTCAAATTGGACACGATGGCGCGAGACAGTGCCTCATCACTGGCGCGGTTGACTGCCTCATGGGTTTCGTAGCGATAAATGCCTTTGCGCACACCAGTTGAAGCAATGCACATCAGGGCCATTGCTGTTGCCTGGTGTACCTCCGCTTGTTGCAGTCCGGTTGCGCTGGGCATCAAGCTGGGTAAAGCGATACGGTTGTCTCCGATAACTCGCATAAGGTTGGGCTCCAATGTGAATGCT
>CAZIGL010000071.1:0-6584 GCA_964538895.1 uncultured Rhodoferax sp. | reverse complement strand
TGCCACACCTTTGCCGCCGTCAAGATCGATTGCTTCGGCTGTCATGCCAGCAAGCCACCCGCCGCGGGCGCGCAAGCCGCGGTGGCACAGCCACAGGTCAAACCATGAACAACGATACCAATAGCCCGGGCGCCGAACCAACCCCCAAGGCGCCGAGCCGTCGTGGTTTTCTGGGTGTGGCCGCCGCAGGCATGGCTGGCATTTTGCTGGCTCCGGGTGTGCGCCTGATCGAGATTGCCCAGGCTGCGCCAGCCGCGGGCAGTGCGGGCGTCAGCAGCAAGGTGCGCTGGGGCATGCTGATCGACAGCGGCAAGTGCGCCAGCGGTTGCACCGACTGCGTCACCGCCTGCAATACTGAAAACGGCCTCTCGGGCGGCACCTTGCCCACCGATTCGCAGTGGATCCGCAAGATCGAAATTAAGGAAGTGCGCACCGGCAAAACCCAGTCGCTGCCCATGATGTGCCAGCACTGCGCCGAGCCGCCTTGTGTCGATGTCTGCCCCACGGGTGCGTCCTTCAAGCGTGCCGACGGCATTGTGCTGGTGGACAAGCACATCTGCATCGGTTGCCGCTACTGCGTGATGGCTTGCCCGTACAAGGCGCGCTCGTTTGTGCACGAACCCCTGAGCAACCAGAAGACCGATGTGCCGCGCGGCATGGGCACGGTGGAAGGCTGCACGATGTGTGTGCACAAGGTCGACAAGGGTGAACAACCGGCCTGTGTCACCGCCTGCTCGGACGCGGGCCACGGCGCCATTTTGTTTGGCGACCTGAACAACCCCGAGAGCGAGATTTCAAAACGTGTGGCCAGCTACCCGTCACGCCAGATCCGCGAAGACCTGAACCTGAACACCGGCGTGCGCTACAGCGGCATCTGAAGAAAGACACCAGGCCATGAAACTTGCTTTACGCCCCCTGACAGACACCCCTCAAGGTTTTTACCTGCTGCTCGGCGGTTTTGCGGTGATGCTGGCCCTGGGCCTGGGCGCGGTCGGCTACGTCGAGCATTACGGCCACATCGTCACCGGCATGAACAACCAGATCGTCTGGGGCCTGCCCCATGTGTTTGCGGTGTTTCTGGTGGTGGCGGCATCGGGCGCGCTCAATATTGCGTCGATGTCCTCGGTTTTCGGCAAGACTGAATTCAAGCCGCTGGCGCCGCTGTCGGCGCTGTTGGCCATTGCGCTGCTGATCGGCGGCCTGATGGTGCTGATGCTGGACCTGGGCCGCCCGGACCGCCTGATCATTGCCATGACCTACTTCAATTTCAAGTCGATCTTTGCCATGAACATCTTCTTGTACTCGGGCTTTGTCGGCTTCGTGGTGGCCTACCTGTGGACCATGATGGAGCGGCGCATGAACCGCTTCACGCCGCTGGCCGGTTTCATGGCCTTCATTTGGCGCTTGGCGCTGACCACCGGTACCGGTTCCATTTTTGGCTTTCTGGTGGCGCGCCAGGCCTATGACTCGGCCTTGCTGGCGCCGCTGTTCATTGCCCTGTCGCTGAGCTACGGCCTGGCGGTGTTCATCTGGGTGCTGATGCTGGCCAGCAAGGGCAGTGCGCGGCCTTTGGGTGATGTGCTCATGGCGCGGCTGGCACGCTTGCAGGTGATCTTTATTGCCGCCAGTTTCTATTTTGTGCTGGTCTACCACCTGACCAACATGTATTTCACCAAGCACCACGATTTTGAGCGCTTTATTCTGCTTGACGGCGGCATCTACACCGCCATGTTCTGGCTCGGTCAAATCGTTTTGGGCACCGCGCTGCCGCTGGCCTTGCTGCTGGCACCCGGCATTGGCGCCCTGCGCAGCCGTATAGCGGCCAGCGCCGGCCTGGTGATCCTGGGTGGTTTTGCGCAGATGTACGTCACCATCATCGGCGGTCAGGCCTTTGGCCTGGTGCTGTTCCCGGGATATGAGGTCAGCAGCAGCTTTTTTGACGGCGTCACCGCCAGCTACAGCCCCAGTGTTCCTGAGTTGCTGCTGGGCTTGGGTGGTGTCGCGGTGGTGGGCCTGATCGTCATGCTGGCGCTCAAGGTGATGGGCTTTTTGCCCGAGCGCATGGACGATGCCGCGCTGGAGATGGCCCCCGCACCACCCCATCCGGCTGCGGCCTGAGTCCGAAGCAGGTTATGGCACGTTTCCTGGTTTCAGCCGCGCACAAGTCGTCGGGCAAAACCACGGTCAGTATTGGCCTGTGCGCTGCCCTGACGGCGCGTGGGCTAAAGGTTCAGGCGTTCAAGAAAGGGCCGGACTACATTGACCCGATGTGGCTGGCGCAAGCCAGCGGCCGGCCTTGCTTTAACCTTGATCCGTACTTAATGTCGGCTGAACAGATCAGCGCCAGCTTTGCCCGTTTCTCGGCGCTTGCAGACATCAGCCTGGTCGAAGGCAACAAGGGACTTTACGACGGCCTGGCGCTGGACGGCAGCAACAGCAATGCGGCGCTGGCGCACTTGCTGGACCTGCCCGTGGTGCTGGTGCTCGATGCGCGCGGCATGACGCGCGGCATTGCCCCGCTGATTCTGGGCTACCAGGCCTTTGATGCGCGCATCCGTATCGCCGGTGTCATCCTGAACCAGCTTGGCGGCAGCCGCCACGAGGCCAAGTTGCGCGCCGTCATTGAGCATTACACCAACGTGACCGTGCTCGGCGCCATTGCGCATGACCCGCAACTGGCGCTGGTGGAGCGCCACCTGGGTCTGATGCCCAACCAGGAATGTGACGATGCCGCGCAGCATGTTCAGACCATCGGCCAGCGCATCGCCGAGCAGGTGGACCTGGACAAAATCATTGCGCTGGCACAGAGTGCACCCGCCTTGCCCAGCGAGCTCAACAGCACGCCGGTGGCCGCCGCACCCAACACATCCGTCGTCTCCAGCCAGCCCCTGCGCCTGGGCATCCTGCGCGACAAGGCCTTTGGTTTTTACTACCCTGACGACCTGCTGGCGCTGCAAGCCGCTGGCGCCGAACTGGTCAGCGTCAACGCCCTCCAGGACACTGCCTTGCCAGCCGTGGACGGCTTGTTCATTGGCGGCGGTTTCCCTGAAGTCTTCATGCCCGAACTGCAGGCCAACACCGCTTTGCGCAGCAACATCCGCAGCGCCATCGAGGCCGGCTTGCCGGTCTACGCCGAATGCGGCGGCCTGATGTACCTGGCGCGCACACTGCGCTGGAAAGACCAGCAGGTGGACATGGTGGGCGCGCTGCCGGTGGATGTGCTGATGCACGAGCGCCCCGTGGGCCGCGGTTATGTCACGCTGCAAACCACGCCCGATGCGCCGTGGCTGACTGCAACCGAGCTCGCCGGGGAAACCCTGCGCGGTCATGAATTTCATTATTCCAGCCTTGAAAATGTCCAACCCGACCTGAAATTTGCCTACAAGGTGCTGCGCGGTCATGGCATTGACGGCGCGCGTGACGGCTTGGTCCATCACAACGTGCTGGCCTCGTACGCGCACCTGCGCACGGGTGCCGGCTCGAATTGGGCCAATACGTTTGTCAACTTTGTGCGGAGCAAGACCATGGAAAAGCAAACTCGGCTTCCCGGCGCGGCACGCACCTTGCTGGTCAATGACCAGCCGGTGGCGACCGATGTGGAAGGGTATTTGAAGAACCTGGACGACTGGTCCGAGGACTTTGCCCGCGCCCAGGCGGAGGCAGAGCACCTGAGCTTGACCGAGGCCCACTGGCAAATCATCCATTTTCTGCGCGCCTACTACGAGGAACACCGGGTGCAGGCGCAGGTGCGCGCCATGATCCAGCACTTCACCAAAGTTTGGGGGCCGGAGTTGGGCAACAATCACCATTTGCATGCGCTTTTCCCGGTGGGTGGGCCGCAAAAACAAGGTAACCGATTGGCCGGTCTGTTGAAGACCAAGGGCGAACATTAATTTTTACAGGAGCTGAAACCATGTTTAACCTCACCCCTGCCGCTGCCCAGCAAATTCAGCAAGCGGCGCAAAGCAGTGGCGCCGCCGAGCTGGCCTTGCGCGTGGCCGCCAAAAAAGATGCCGACGGCGAAATGCAATACGGCATGGGTTTTGATGACCCCAAAGACGAAGACATGAAGCTCGACCTCGAAGGCGTGGCTGTGGTCATTGGCGGCGAGTCGCAGGAGCTGCTGTTCGACACCGTGCTTGACTTCGTTGAGCTCAATCCGGGTGAATTCAACTTTATTTTTGTTCCCACCAGCCATCCTTCGTGCGGGTCCGGTTCGGTGTCCACCAGCAGTTGCGGCAGCGGCGGCTGTGGCGGCGGTGGCTGTGGCAGCAAGGGGACCACCCATTGAAAGCCGATGTGAAAAACTTCAAACCTGATTCCGGGCGCGTTTACCTGGTCGGCGCCGGCCCGGGCGACCCCGAGTTGCTGACACTGCGCGCTGTGCGACTGCTGAAACAAGCCGATGTGATCGTCTACGACAACCTGGTGTCCGATGGCGTGCTGGCCTTTGTGTCGCCCACGGCCGAGCGCATTTATGCCGGCAAGCGGCGCAACGAGCACACGCTGCGCCAGGAGCAGATCAACGCGCTGCTGGTCAAGCTGGCCAGCGAGGGCAAACAGGTGGTCCGACTCAAGGGCGGCGACCCGTTCATCTTTGGCCGTGGCGGCGAAGAACTGCAAACCCTGGCCGCCTCAGGCGTGGCGTTTGAGGTGGTGCCGGGCGTGACGGCAGCCTCTGGCGTGGCGAGCTACGCGGGCATCCCGCTCACCCACCGCGACTATGCGCAATGCTGTCTGTTCGTCACCGGTCACCTCAAGGACGGCTCGGCCGACCTGGACTGGCCCAGCCTGGTGCGGCTGAACCAGACCGTGGTGATCTACATGGGTCTGGGTGGCCTGCCGGAAATCTGCCGCGAGATGGTGGCACACGGCTCGTCCCCCGACCTGCCCATCGCCGTGGTGCAGGACGGCAGCTTGCCGACCCAAAAAGTGGTGACCGGCACGCTGGCCAACATGGCGGAGCGGGTGGCGCAAGCCGGCCTCAAGTCACCCTGCCTGACCATTGTGGGCGAGGTGGTCAAGCTGCGCCAAGAGCTGGCCTGGTTCGAGGCTGCCCAGCATACGGTTGCAGCCTGACGGGTTGCCCCTGTTTGGGGCACTTGCAATTCATGCCTTTGCCCTGACGCCAATGTGGGGTACGGCATGCTTTGCCATCAGGCCTAGCCCAGGCGCCCTGTACCATCGGGCCTCTTTAATTCCAAGAGGAACATCCGGGGCACGCCCGGCTCTTTATGGACGTACCCAGTTCAATACCTGAAACCATCGACACCATCGCGACGATCGCGACCAGCGCCTCCATCAGCGGCGATGTCTTCCTGCTGGTGCTGTATGTTGCTGTTGCGCTCATCTTCTCCTTTCTCTGCTCCATCGCAGAAGCCACGCTGCTGAGCATCACGCCCTCCTACATTGCGGGGCTGAAGGAATCGAACCCCAAGAAGGCCCGGCAGTTGCAGCGCCTCAAGGTGGACAACATTGATCAGTCCCTGGCGGCCATCCTCACGGTCAATACTGTTGCCCACACGCTGGGTGCCATTGGTGCCGGCTCCAAGGCCACGGCTGTCTTTGGCAGTGCCTGGTTTGGTGTTTTTTCGGCGGTGATGACTCTGCTGATTCTCTTTCTTACAGAGATCGTGCCGAAGACCCTGGGCGCGGTCTACTGGCGTCAGTTTGCCGGATTTGCAACTGTTTATGTGAACGTGCTCATCAAGTGCATGTACCCGCTCATCGTTGTCTCCGAAAAGCTGACCAAGCTGATCTCCAGGGGCAAGAAGCTGCACGACTTCAGCCGCGATGAATTCGTGGCCATGGCTGGTGTCGGCAAAGAGCAGGGCATGATCAACGAGCGCGAGTCCAAGATCATCCGCAACCTGTTCCTGTTCAAGTCGGTCGAGGCCAGCACGGTGATGACGCCGCGCATCGTGATCTCGGCGCTGCAGAAAGACCTGACGGTCCAGCAGGCGTTGTCCGACCCCACCAAGGCCCTGTTTTCGCGCTTGCCCATCTACAGCAATGACATGGAAAACGTCGTCGGCTTCGTGCTGCGCGAAGACCTGTTGGTGGCCAAGAGCCTGGGGCAAGGCCAGCGCCACCTGACGGACTTCAAGCGCGACATCGTCGCGGTCCTCGCGAGCACGCCGCTGTCGCGGCTGATGGAAACCCTGCTGGAACAACGTCAGCACATTGCGCTGGTGGTCGGCGAATACGGTGAGACCAAGGGCTTGGTCACGCTGGAGGATGTGGTCGAGACCTTGTTGGGCATTGAAATTCTGGACGAAGGCGACAAGGTCGAAGACATGCAGAAGCTGGCGCGCCAACTCTGGGCGAAGCGGGCTGAGCGCATGGGCATCGAACTGCAAAACGGCGAAATTGTGCGGCCAACCCCATCGGAATGATCGGCTGGAAACAGGCCGTAGGTATTGGTTTTGCGCACCCTGTCGGCTGGGGCTCCCGCCCGACGCAACGACTTCAGCCGCTTTTCCCCGGGCCATCAAAGTTGGCAGCCTGGGTCAAAAGGACATCGACTAAACTGAAGTTCCTATGAATTTTCGCCCCATAAATCGTATTTATTCACCCTTGTAGCT
>CAZIGL010000070.1:0-6680 GCA_964538895.1 uncultured Rhodoferax sp. | reverse complement strand
ACAAGGGTGAATAAATACGATTTATGGGGCGAAAATTCATAGGAACTTCAGGTTAAGCAATCCATGACTTCTGAATGCATGGATCGCCGCGCTACGCTCGCGATGACGGTTCAGGATCCGTGTGCGGTGTCGGGCAGGATACGGCGGGCTCGCAATGACGGCTCGGGCGAGGCTTGTGGCTTTACCTTGCGCGTTGCAGGGCGAGCTCAGTCTTCCAACTCTGCCCTGGCCATTTCGACGTCCAGGCGCTCCATGGCGTCAATGGGTTTGGCGCGGGCGGCCTGCTGGTACAAGCGGGTGGCTTCATGGGCCACGGCGTCGCCATCAAGCATCAGCAGGGCGTGGGCGTATTCGACCATGCCCATGGCGGATGCCATGTTGAACTTGAGCGCCTGCTGAAACAGTGTGAGCCCGGTGGCCTTGTGCGCGCCGTAGGCCATGGCGCCAATGAGTTCGCCCACCTTGTCAATCACCTCGGCGTGAAAAGTGCCCAATGCAATGTGGGCATCCGGGTGCGTGGGTTGCTGCTTGATCACGTGTTCCAGATCCATCTTGACCCTTGTGCCCAAGCCCTGCGCCAGCGCCTTGGCCACACTGATGCCCTGGCTGTAGCGCCCCAGCGCGTAGGCACGCCAGTAATAGGCGTTGACGTTGTCGGGCTGCTGTTTGATTTGCGTCTCGGCGCGCTCGGCCACTTCGATAAAAAGGGCCAAGCGGTTGGCCTCCTGTTGTTCCAGGTAGGTGGCGTACACGCTGGTGGCCTTGTTGGCCACGTTGAGGCCGGCCAACCCAAGGTCGAGCCCCAGGCGCATGGACTTGTAAAAGTCGCCGTTATGAAAGTGGGCCCAGGCCTGCAGCAGTTGCGGGTCCTGGGGCATGGGCTCCAGGTCGCCGGCGTGAAGTCTGGCCCAGGTGCCCTTGACGCTCTCTGCGTCAAAGTTGTAGTCGCCCGCAAAGGGAAATTGTGTCCATTTGGCCATTGGTGTCTCCGGTGCCCTGTCGTTTTATTTAGTCTCCTTATTGTAGGCATCGGAGAGCCTGAGCAGGTGACCGCGTTGACCCGACTCCAAGTAAGGCACCAACAGGTTGAGCACATGCTGCGCGCCGCGCAGCAGCGCGGCCTGGGCGTTTTGCTCTTCCAGTGCGTTGCGCGGATCACGCACGTATTCAAAACTGAGCCAGTAGGTCAGCACCACCACCATGCTGGTGGCCGTGGCCTCGATCTCACGGGTGTCAATTTGCAGGGCGCCGCCACGGCGCATACCGTCGAGCAGGGCTTTGATGGCGCGGGTCTTATTTTTAAGGATCGACTGAAAATGCGTTTCAAGGCGCCGGTTTTTGCTTAGCAGGTCATTCAGATCGCGGTACAAAAACCGGTATTGCCAGATCAGCTCAAACAGCGTGTGCATGAAAAACCAGGCGTCTTCGACGTCGCGCGCATCATCGCCCGCCCCAAGCAGCTCGTTCAGGGGGCGCTCAAAGCGGTCAAACAGCGCGTTGATGAGCTCGTCTTTGGCCGGGTAGTGGTAATACAGGTTGCCGGGGCTGATGTTGAGTTCAGCAGAAATGAGCGTGGTCGACACATTGGGCTCGCCAAAGCGGTTGAACAGCGCCAGCGTGACTTCCAGAATGCGCTCGGCGGTGCGCCGGGGGGCTTTTTTCACCATGCTGGCTGACCCTGCGGGACCTCGGTGGCGCGCACCACCTGGTTCAGGTTGTTCAGGGTGGTGTGCAGCTTGGTCAGGGCGTGGCTGATGCGGGTGGGTTCACGCTGGGGCCGGCACAAATGGCGCTTGTTGTCGTCAAGCACCGCATGGTTCAGCGTGATGCCGTGGTAGCCCAGCTTGGCGCCCAGACCGGTGCGGCTTGAGCGCAGCAACTGGCGGGTTTGTTGGTAAGCGTGTTCGGCCAGGTGGCGGCGCTGGCTGTAACTGAAGGTGTTGGCCAGATACAGCTCGGGGTCGCGGTGGTCGGGCTCGATCAGCACAATGTCGGTATTGGGGTAGGCCTGCTCGTAGCTTTTGAGCCCCAGCACCAGGCGCGAATGGATCAGCGACCTGAAGGTTTGGCTCAGCACCGCAGGCAATCCGCCATCGGCAATGTGCGGAATGGGTTCGGGCGCGGCCCAGGGTGTGGCGGCGTCAAGGGTGGCTTGCCGCTTTGATGCGTCAAACGGCACCAGCGGGTTGATGCACAGCATCAGGTCCATGCCCTCTTCCAGCGCAATCGAGGCGTGCATGGTCTTGATCAGGGCGCCATCAACAAAATGCTGGCCGTCGATTTCCACTGGCGGAAACAGGCCCGGCAGCGCCGCACTGGCTTGCACAGCTTTGGAAATGGGCACATGGTCCCAGCCCGGGCGACCAAACGGCACCGGCTGACAACTGTCGAGGTGCGTGGCCACCAGGGTCAGGCGGCTTTTGAGCTGCCTGAAATCATTGCTGCGGCCGTTCCTGGCAAACAGCCGCGCCAGCTCGATGTGAATCTGGTCGTTGGAGAAAACTCCGGTGGGCAGGCTCGGGCTCAAATACTCCAGCGCCCGCATCATGGACTTGCGCCCCAGCGTGCCCTGCCAGGTGCCCGCCAGCAGCAAACCCGGCAACAGCAGGCCGCGGGTAAAAAATTCGCCAAAGGCCGGGCGCAGCAACCAAGCCGGATCGAAGGCTTCGGCCTGGTGTTTGCGGTCTTCAATGAACAAGGAAAACAGCTGGCGCGGCGTAACGCCATTGGCCAGACCGGCTGCAATAAAGCTGCCGGCCGACACGCCCACGTAATGCTGCAAGCGGTTGAAATCAATACCCTGCAGCGATTCCTGCAGAGCGCACAGGGCGCCAATCTCGTAGATGGCACCCAGCGGGCCACCGCCGGCCAACGCCAGGGCGACTTTGGGTGCGTGGGCTTTTTGACGCGTCATACCGTTGCAGTGTAAGGCGCCTGCAGCCCCTTTTTATTCAGGGTTTACCTGAGGCAGCGCAGCGGCCTTGGGCGCCGTTTTTTTGGCTGCGGGCGCTTTCCGGGCTGGCGCTTTTTTGGCAATGGGCTCGGCAACCTCCGCTTTGACCACGGCTTTTTTGGCTGCAGGCTTGGCTTTGGCCGGGGTGAGCTTGTGCACGCTGGCATTGAGCGCATCAATGCGGGCAATCAACGCATCGATGTCTTTGGCCGAGGGCACACCCAGCTTGTTGAGTGCCTTGGCCACGCGGTCTTCAAAAATGTTTTCCAGCTTGTCCCACTGGCCCGATGCCTTGCTGCTGATGTCGGTGGCCATGCTGGTCATTTTGTGGGTGGCTTCATTGATTTTTTCTTCGGCGGCCGACTGGGTCTTGCGCTGAAAACTCACGCCTTCCTTGACCAGCGCCTCAAACGCCTTGGTGCCCTCAACCTGTGCCTTGGTAAAAGCGCCCAGACCCGCTTGCCAGATCTGCTGTGCCGAATCCTTGACCGAACCCGACAAAATGGACGATTTCGGCGCTGCAGATTTGGCAGACTTTTTGACGCTTGGTTTGCGGCTGGGCTTGGCGGCTGGCTTGGCCTCTGCCTTGGTTGCTGTGCTGACTTTTTTGAGTTTGGTAACCATGAGAAACTCCTGTTGATAATGAGGGAAAATTTTTGAACCGAGTGCATCGGTGCATGGGAGCAACTGTAAAGACGGCGCACGCAAATGTGTAGGGGCAGCTTTCTAAAACCAGAGGCGAATTCTCATTGGGAGAGCACGCATAAGTTGCTTATATCTCAACGAGAGATATACTGCGTTCATGAAAATCATCAGCAACAGCGCACTGCGCGCCTTCGCGGCGCTGCATCCATATGCTGATGAGCCCTTGCAGGGCTGGCGACGCGTGATTGAGAGAAATCATTTTGGCCACTGGGCTGAGTTGAAAGCGGTCTTTCGTGCCGTAGACAAGGTTGGCGAACTGACCGTATTTGATATTGGCGGCAACAAATACCGTCTTATCGCTTACATCCGGTTCGAGAAGCAGATCGTTTACATCAAAGCGGTGCTGACGCATCGGGACTACGACAAAGGAGCATGGAAATCATGAATGCACACATCCAGGTGAAGTACCTGCTCCCGGCTTGGGAGACCTTTCGCAGCGCCACTGATATCGCGCCCATTCGTGACGAAGCGCACTACCAGCTAATGGTGGCGATCCTCGAGGCCTTGCTCGACGAGGCCGCTGGCGACGAAAACCACCCTGCAATGGGCCTGGTTGATATCGTCGGTGATCTCATTGAAGACTTTGAGGCCGAGCATCACCCGCTGCCTGATGTTGACGGTGTCCAAGCGCTCAAGTTTCTGATGACACAACACGGCATCAAGCAACGTGATCTGCCTGAAATTGGTAGTCAGGGCGTAGTCTCAGAGATCCTTACGGGCAAGCGGGAGCTCAATATTCGTCAAGTTCGGGCGCTCGGCGCGCGCTTTGGGGTTTCTCCTGCCACCTTCGTGTGAAACTCCGGTTGACTTTTAGCACGCAATTCAGGCAAAAATAGCACCATTCTTTTGGGAGACATCCATGCGTTATTTCGTCACAGGGGCAACCGGGTTTATTGGCAAGCGGCTGGTCAAGAAACTGCTGGAGCGCAAGGGCTCGGTGGTGTATTTTCTGGTTCGCCACGGCAGTGAGGGCAAGGTCAAAGCCCTGCGTGAATTTTGGGGCGTCAGCGCGGCACGCGTCATCCCCATCACCGGCGATCTGACCAGCAAGAAGCTGGGTGTGTCTGCGGCAGACCTCAAGCAACTCAAGGGGCAGGTTGACCATTTCTACCACTTGGCTGCCATTTACGACCTGGGCGCCGATGAAGCCAGCCAGATCGTGGTCAATGTCGAAGGCACCCGCAACACCGTCGAGCTGGCCCGCACCATCGAAGCCGGGCATTTTCACCACGTGAGCTCGATTGCCGCCGCCGGCCTGTATGAAGGCGTGTTCCGAGAAGACATGTTTGCCGAGGCCGAGAACTACGAGCACCCGTATTTCATGACCAAGCACGAGAGCGAAAAAATCGTGCGCACCGAATGCAAAGTGCCCTGGTCGGTCTACCGCCCGGCCATGGTGGTGGGCGACAGCCAGACCGGCGAGATGGACAAAATCGACGGGCCGTATTACTTCTTCAAGCTGATCCAGCGCATGCGCCAGCTGCTGCCACCGTGGCTGCCGTCCATCGGGCTGGAGGGCGGGCGCATCAACATCGTGCCGGTGGACTTTGTGGTGGCGGCGCTGGCCACCATCAGCCATCAAAAGGACATCAGCCAAAAGTGTTACCACCTGGTGGACCCGGTGGGTTACCGGGTGGGTGATGTGCTGGACATTTTCAGCAAAGCGGCGCACGCGCCCAAGATGAACCTGTTCATCAACGCCGCGCTGTTCGGTTTTATTCCGCGCAACATCACCAAAGCCATGATGGCGCTGGCGCCGGTGCGCCGGGTGCGTAACGCCATCATGAAAGACCTGGGGCTGCCCGACGAGATGCTGACCTTTGTCAACTACCCCACGCGCTTTGATTGCCGCGACACGCTGGCAGCACTCAAAGGCACCGGTGTCGAATGCCCCAATCTGCACAACTACGCCTGGCGCCTGTGGGACTACTGGGAGCGCCACCTCGACCCCGACCTGCACATCGACCGCAGTTTGCGCGGCACCGTGGGCGGCAAGGTGGTGCTGATCACCGGCGGCTCGTCCGGCATTGGCCTGGCCGCTGCGCACAAATTTGCCGACGCCGGCGCCATCACCCTGATTTGCGGGCGCGACCAGCACAAGCTCGACGAGGCCTGTGCCCAGGCCAAGGCGCGCGGCTACCCGTTTGTGGCCTACGCAGTCGACATCTCTGACGCTGCCGGCTGCGAAGAATTTGTGCAAAAGGTGATGGCAGAGCATGGCGGCGTCGACTTTTTGATCAACAACGCGGGCCGCTCCATCCGCCGCGCCATCGAGTCCAGCTACGACCGTTTTCACGACTACGAGCGCACCATGCAGCTCAACTACTTTGGCAGCCTGCGCGTGACCACCGGTTTCTTGCCCGGCATGGTGACCAAGCGCGAGGGCCATGTGGTCAACATCAGCAGCATCGGCGTGCTCACCAACGCGCCGCGCTTTTCCGCCTACGTGGCCAGCAAGGCCGCGCTGGACGCCTGGACGCGCTGTGCCAGCAGCGAATTTGCCGACCAGGGCGTGACCTTCACCACCATCAACATGCCGCTGGTGCGCACCCCCATGATCGCCCCCACCGGCCTGTACAACAACGTGCCCACGCTCAGCCCCGAAGAAGCCGCCGACATGATCGCCCAGGCCTGCATCTTCAAGCCGGTGCGCATTGCCACCCGCTTGGGCATCACCGGCCAGATCCTGCACGCGGCATTGCCCCGTGTGGCGCAGATCGCCATGAACACCAGCTTCAGGATGTTCCCGGATTCATCGGCCGCCAAGGGCGCCAAAACCGACAAACCCAAGCTGTCGCCTGAGGCGATGGCGATGCAGCAGATGATGCGGGGGATACATTTTTAGGGGCGTGGTGACATTCGTTCAACTCAAGAACAGATGATGGCGGTAGCCATAGCCAACGTCCCTCTCAGATGACAGAACAAATCAGCATTCACCAGCAAACGCACCTCAAGGTGCTGCGTTTGCCGCACAAGTTCGACCTTTCCTGATCGTAAGTGATTGATTCCAATAGAAACGGAC
>CAZIGL010000069.1:0-7205 GCA_964538895.1 uncultured Rhodoferax sp. | reverse complement strand
TGGGAGGCCCGCCCTCGGGCCGATGGCTGTTAGCGTCCTGCTCAGGCGGTTTTGAGCGCGGGGTAGTCGGTGTAGCCCTTGGCACCGCCACCGTACCAGGTGCTGCGGTCGCTCTCAAGCAGGGTTTTGCCCTTGCGCAGGCGCTCGACCAGGTCGGGGTTGGCAATGAACGGGCGACCAAAGGCCACCAGGTCGGCCCCGTCACCCAGGGCTTGCTGCGCCAGGGTTTTGTCGAGGCCGTTGTTGACCATCCAGGCCCCCTTGCCTGCGGCGGCGCGGTAGGCGCGGCGCAGGCCGGTGTAGTCAAACGGGCGATCGGTCAGCTCGCGCAGGCCGCCGGTGGCGCCTTCAATGACGTGCACATAGGCCAGCCCAAAGGCGGCCAGCTCGCGCACCACGTAGTCAAACAGCGGCTGCGGATCGGGGTCGAACGCGTCGTTGGCGGGGGTCACCGGCGACAGCCGAATGCCGACCCGGCCGCCGCCCACGGCGCTGGTCACGGCCTGCACCACCTCCAGCAAAAAACGAGCGCGGTTTTCGATGCTGCCGCCAAAGTCGTCGCGGCGCTGGTTGGAGCCGCTTTTAAGGAACTGGTCCAGCAAATAGCCGTTGGCGGCGTGGAGCTCGACACCATCAAAACCGGCGGTGTGCACCGCATTGCGTGCGGCCGCCACGTAGGTGTGCACGATGTCGGGCAACTCGTAGGCTTGCAGCGCGCGCGGCGCCGAAGTTTCAACAAACAGCGGCAGGCCGTCCTGGAGCAGCACGGTTTTGGCGTTGGCGGTGATGGCCGAGGGTGCCACCGGTGCCGCACCATGGGGCTGCAGGCTGGTGTGCGAGACACGGCCCACATGCCACAGTTGGCACACAATCTTGCCGCCGGCCGCGTGCACGCTGCGCGTCACGTCTTTCCAGGCCTCGACCTGTTCTTCGGCATACAAACCGGGCACGTCGGCGTAGCCCTGACCTTGCTGACTGATGGCGGTGGCTTCGGTGATGATGAGCCCGGCGCTGGCGCGCTGGGTGTAATACTGGGCCATGAGGGCGGTGGGCGTGGCTTCTGGGGCGCGGTTGCGCGTGAGCGGGGCCATCACGATGCGGTTGGCCAGCGCCAGTTCCCCGGCGTGCACGGGGTCAAACAGGGTGGCGGTACGGTGAGGCATAAAGAAACTCCAGGTAAGTATTGGCTATGCCTGCAGTTTAAAGGCTGCGTGCAAAAGCCTCAAAGGCCGCAATCGGCAGCGGCTTGCTGAACAAATAACCCTGAAAACGGCCGCAACCCAAACCCGCCAGACATTCACGCTGGGCTTCGGTTTCGACGCCCTCGGCAATCACTTCCAGACCCAGGCTGTCCGCCAGGGCAATGACCATTTTTGCAATGGCAGCATCGTCGGCGTTCTCCAGAATATGGCTGACAAAGCCCTGGTCAATCTTGAGCTGGTCCAGCGGCAGGCGTTTGAGGCAGAACAGCGACGAATAGCCGGTGCCGAAGTCGTCCAGTGAGAAGCTCACCCCGATCGCCTTGAGCGTTAGCATCTTGGCGACCACATCATCAACGCCGCTGACCAGCAGGCTCTCGGTGAGTTCGAGCTTGAGCCGGTGCGCGCTGGCGCCGGTGTGGGCCAGCACCGCCAGCACCTGCTCGGCGAAGTCGACCTGTTGAAATTGCAGCGCGCTCACGTTCACCGCCATGGTCAGGTGGGCCAGTTCGGCTTGGTCGGCCCACTGCACCAGTTGCCGGCAGGCGGCCTCCAGCACCCACAGGCCCAGCGGCAGGATGAGGCCGCTTTCTTCGGCCAGCGGAATGAATTCGGCGGGCGACACAATACCGCGCTGCGGGTCCTGCCAGCGCACCAGCGCCTCCACCCCGATGAGCTGGCCGTCCTGGGTGACCTGGGCCTGGTAGTGCAACAGAAACTGGTTATTGGCAAGCGCGTTACGCAAGCCGGCTTCCAGCGCGGCCCGGGCGCTGACAGCGGCCTGCATCTGCAGGTCAAAAAAGCGATGGGTATTGCGCCCCGCAGCCTTGGCTTGGTACATGGCCAATTCAACGCGCTTGATCAAGGTGTCTGCACTGTCGTGTGGCTCATTAAAAAGCGTGATGCCCATGCTCACACTGCCCTGGTAGACCTGGTCGGGCAACTGGTAGGGCTCGCGCAGCAGCTGCAGCAGCTTTTGCGCAGTGAGCTCGGCTTTGGCCGCAGCGACCACCTCATCGGCACCCAAATCTTCCAGCATGATCAAAAAGGTATCGCCACCAAAGCGTGCCACGGTGTCACAGTTGCGGATGTTTTCCTTTATCCGCTGGGCAATTTTTTGCAACAGCTGGTCACCGATGTCATGGCCGACACTGTCGTTGAGTTGCTTGAAATTATCGACATCCAGGCACAGCAGTGCCCCGCCACTTTGGTTGCGCTGGCTGGCCGAAATGGCCTGGTGCAGGCGATCCTGCATCAGGCGGCGGTTTGGCAGGCCGGTCAGGGGGTCGTAAAAAGCGAGCTGGATGATCTTGATTTCAGCCGCCTTGCGCTCACTGATGTCGGTGAGCGTGCCGACAAAATGGGTAACCGCACCCTCGGTGTCACGCACCGCATTGATCATCAACCAATCGGCATAAACCTCGCCGTTTTTGCGCTTGTTCCAGACTTCACCTTGCCAGGAGCCCTGGGTGTGCAGGGATTGCCACATCGAAGCCCAGAAGTCTGAGGGATGCCAGTCCGAACTCAAAAGCCTGGGCGAGTGACCCACCGCCTCCGCCTCGGTGTAGCCGGTGGCCTTGATAAATGACGGGTTGACACGCAGGATCACGCCCAGGCGGTCAGTGATCATCATGCCTTGCTGAGAATCAAACGCGGTAGCCGCAATGCGCAAATCTTCTTCTGCCTTGGTCAGCGCGCTCATGTCGGCGTCCATGCAAAACACCACGGGAGACTGACCGGCAATTCTGACCACGGTGTGACTGGAATAAACCGGCACCAGATGGCCCTGCTTGTGGCGCAGGCTCATGCGGCTCGGCGTGATGCCCCGGCCTTGCTCGAACATGATGCGCATGGCGCGCTCGACCTGGCTGCGCATGTCCGTCGGAATGATCAGGTCAAGCAGGTTGCGCCCCATGGCCTCGGCGGCGCTGTAGCCATAAATGTGTTCCGAGGCGCGATTCCAGTACACCACGGTACCGTCTTCCAGGTAGCCCTGGATGGACATGGCATCAGCGTCTTCAAACAGTTTTTGAAACCGTAATTCGGCGATTTTTTTGGCGCTCTTGACGCCTTTAGGCAAGGGGGATATTGGCGGGCTTGGCATGTTTGGGTCCTCTTCCAAAAGCTTAGTATCGTTGAACTTGAGGCGTTTTGGGCCTGCCTTAAACTCCCCGCATGATTCCAGGTCTCCAACGCGCCACCACTTTCGTGCTGACGCTATTTCACCGCCTCAAGGCAGCCGTCAGGCAATACCCTGTGCAGGCGGCCTTGGCGCTGCCGGCGCTGGTACTGCTTTACGTGCTTGTGCTGATTCCGTTCACGCCCGGCATTGGCGATCTGCGCCGCGCCAAATCCGAAGCACCGTCGGTGCTGCTGGCGCTGGACGGCAGCGTGCTGGCCGAATTCAAACGCATCAACCGGCAGTGGGTCACGCTGGAGCAAATCTCACCCCACGTGGTGAACGCCCTGATCGCCACCGAGGACCGCCGCTTTTATGAGCACCACGGCATTGACTTGCGCCGCCTGGTGGGCGCTGCGCTCAGCACCCTGTCGGGCGATTTGCAGGGTGGCTCGACCATCACGCAGCAGTTGGCGCGCAACCTGTTTCCCGAGGAAATCGGCCGCGCCGCCACCCTGACGCGCAAGCTCAAGGAAGCCATCACGGCGCTGAAAATAGAGGCGGTGTATTCCAAACGCGAAATCCTGGAGACCTACCTCAACACCGTGCCGTTTCTCTACAACGCTTTCGGCATCGAGATGGCGGCGCGCACCTACTTTGACACCTCCGCCGACCAGCTCGACGTGCTGGAGAGCGCCACCCTGATCGGCATGCTCAAGGGCACCAGTTATTACAACCCGGTACAAAACCCGGAGCGCGCCAAACAGCGCCGCAACCTGGTGCTGGAGCAGATGGCTAAAAACGGCAGCCTCGACCCGGCCCGCGTCAAGACCTTGTCCAGACGACCGCTCAAAGTAGACTTTGAGCGCCAGGTCGAAGCCCCGGGCCCGGCACCGCACATGGCCCAGCACCTGCGCAAGTGGCTGATCGACTGGGCCGACCGACGCGACTATGACCTGCAGGCCGACGGCCTGAAAATCTACACCACACTCGATGCCAGACTGCAAAAAGCAGCCAACCAGGCGGTGGCACGGCAACTGGCCACCCTGCAAACGCTGGCCGATGGCCGGCGCCAGGCTGGGCAGGAGCCCGCTGTGTTGCAGGCCGGCTTTCTGGCGCTGGACCCGCGCGACGGCGCGGTGCGGGCCTGGGTGGGCAGCCGGGATTTTGCCCAGGAGCAGTTTGACCATGTGAGCCAGGCGCGGCGCCAGCCGGGATCGACCTTCAAGCCTTTTGTGTACGGCGCGGCCTTCATGCAGGGCATGAGCCCGTCCGACACCTTCATCGACCAGCCGGTGGCTATTTCGTCGCCCGGCAGCGAAGTCTGGACCCCCAGCGATGCCACGCCGCCCAGTTACCAGCCCACCAGCCTGCGCAACGGGCTGGTGTATTCCAAGAACACCATCACCGCCCAATTGATGCAAGCAGTGGGGCCCGAAAGTGTTGGCGCCCTGGCCCAGGCCATGGGTGTGCGCCAGAGCAAGCTGGACCTGGTGCCCTCGCTGGCGCTGGGCACCAGCCCGGTCACACTGATCGAAATGGTCAGCGCCTACGGCACCATCGCCAACGGCGGCAGCTACTTTGCACCCAAGCTGGTGCTGCGCGTGGAAGACCGCCACGGCCAATTGCTGGAACAGTTTGTGTCAGTGGCCGAGCGCGAGCCGGCCATGCCCCGCGCACAGGCGCTGACCCTGGTGAACGTGATGCGGGGCGTGATTGACGAGGGCACGGGTGCGGCCATTCGCACCCGCTACGGCATTCAGGCCGACGTGGCAGGCAAAACCGGCACCACCCAGGACAACACCGACGGCTGGTTCATCATGATGAATCCGCAGCTGGTGGCAGGGGCCCGCGTCGGCTTCAACCACAACAGCGTCACGATGGGGTCATGGGGCCAGGGCGCGCGCAGCGCCTTGCCGATGGTGGGCGAGGTGTTTCAACAGGCGTTTCGCAACCGCTGGCTGGACCGGCAAGCCGAGTTCGACATTCCGCGCCCCAGGCCACCGCCCCCGCCCGAGCCCGAGCCGACACCTGACCCACTGTCGAACATCATCAACGAGATCATGGAAAGGTTCCGCCCGCTGCTGGGCCAATGATGGCGCCAGCCGGGCGCGCCGCCGGCGCTCAAGCCGCCGCGAAGCGCCCCTGCAGGTAGCTGATGATGGCCCCGGACTCGAACAGCCACTGGATTTGGCCATCTGCGTCGGTGATCTTGAGGCAGGGCACCTTGACGCTGCCGGCGCCCTGAAGCAGGTCGTTGCGGTTTTGCTGGTGGTGTTGCGCATCAAGGCGCTCGATGGGCAAGGACAGGCGGCGCATTTCCTGGCGCACCTTGATGCAAAACGGGCAGGTGGTGAACTGGTACAGCGCCAGACTTTGGCACTGCTGGTCAACCACCTGCTGCAACTCGGGCGCGCGCACCATGCCTTTGGGTCGGGTGGCAAATTCCCACAGCTGCATGAAAGGGCCCAGCACGATGCGCAGGGTTCGGAAAAAGCTTCTGATGATGGATTTCATCGGGTGATCATAATCGCCCGAAAATCATTGACGTTGGTCAGCGTCGGGCCGGTCAGCACCGAGTCGCCCAGCTTTTGGAAGAAACTGTGGGCGTCGTTGTTGTCAAGGTAAGCGCGCGGATTCATGCCCAGGGCCCAGGCTCTGGCGATGCTGTCGGGCGTGAGCAGGGCACCGGCAATTTCTTCGATGCCATCGACGCCGTCGGTGTCACCGGCCAGCGCGTGCACGCCGTCCAGGTCACCCAGCGCCACGGCCAAAGCCAGTAAAAATTCCACGTTGCGGCCACCCCGGCCCGGGCCTTTCGGGTTGCGGATCGTGACCGTGGTCTCGCCGCCGCTGAGCAGCACACAAGGCAGACTAAACGGTTGCCCGTGCTGCGCCACCTGGCGCGTGATGCCGGCCAGCACCTTGGCCACGTCGCGCGCCTCACCCTCCAGGCTGTCGCCCAGAATGTAGGGCGTGATGCCCGCCGCGCGGGCCACTTGGGCCGCCGCCGCCAACGCAATCTGCGGCGCCGTGATCATGCGCACATCACTGCCCTGCAGGCGCGGATCGCCCGGTTTGATGGTTTCACCCCGGCCGCTTTCCAGCAGCGCACGCACCGGCGCGGGCAGGTCGATGCGGTAACGCTGCACGATGTCCAGCGCGTCTTGGCAGGTGGTGGCGTCCGCCACGGTGGGGCCCGAGGCAATGTCCATGGGCGCGTCGCCCGGCACATCGGAAATCAGCAGCGTGAGCAACTTGGCCGGATGGCACAGCGCACCCAGGCGGCCACCCTTGAGGCTTGACAGGTGGCGGCGCACGCAGTTCATCTCGGAGATGCTGGCGCCACTGGCCAGCAGCGCGGTGTTGACTGCCTGTTTGTCGGCCAGCGTCAGGCCGTCGCCCGGCGCCACCAGCAGCGAGGAACCACCGCCGGAGATCAGGGCAATGACCAGGTCATCGGCCGTCAGACCCGTCACCAGCGCAGCAATGCGTTTTGATGCCGCCAGCCCGGCAGCATCGGGCACCGGGTGCGACGCCTGCACGATCTCGATGCGCTGGCAGGGCTGCTGGTAACCGTAGCGCGTCACCACCAGGCCTTCGAGCGGCCCCGGCCAGTGGGCCTCAAGCGCCAGCGCCATCGCAGCCGACGCCTTGCCGGCGCCAATCACGATGGTGCGCCCCTTGGGTGGCGCTGGCAAATGCGGCGGCAGGCACAGCGCCGGCTGGGCCGCAGCCACGGCCGCATCGAACAGGCTGCGCAGCAAGGCACGGGGATCTGGCGAGTTGGTGTTGGCGTCGGTCATGGTCGATTCTCAAAAAGCGAAAAGCCGGATTGTGCGATGAACTTGCTGTTGTTGCGAGCGCAGGGAAAAGACCATCGCGGC
>CAZIGL010000068.1:0-7321 GCA_964538895.1 uncultured Rhodoferax sp. | reverse complement strand
AATCGCGGCGAGGGCGCCGCTCCTACAAAGTCAGGACAGTCGCATTGTGATTTGTGGGAGGCCCGCCCTCGGGCCGATGGCTGTTTGGGTTCAATCGCGGCGAGGGCGCCGCTCCCACAGGGGAGGCGTGTGGCACACAGGGCTCTGGCGATGTTGCTAACTAACGCCTCACTTGCAAGGCACCCGGGTTGACGATGTTGGTGGGGCGGCCTTTGATGAAGTTGACCACGTTGTCAAAGGCGGCGCTGAAATACATTTCGTAGCTGTCCTGCTCCACATACCCGATGTGCGGCGTGCAAATGCAGTTTTCCAGACGCAGCAGGGCGTGGCCTTGCAGGATGGGTTCGCTTTCGTACACATCTATCGCCCCCAAACCGGGGCGGCCGCGGTTGAGCGCGCTGATGAGGGCGTCAGGTTCGATGAGTTCGGCGCGCGAGGTGTTGACCAGCAGGGCAGTGGGTTTCATGCGCGACAGGTCTTCGAGCCGGACGATGGCCTGGGTTTCTTCGTTGAGGCGCAGGTGCAAGCTGAGCACATCGCACTGCTCAAAAAATTCTTCGCGGGTGGCGGCGGCCTCGAAGCCTTGCTGGATGGCTTTTTCGCGGCTGGGCGCGCTGCCCCACACAATCACCCGCATGCCAAAGGCTTTGCCGTAACCGGCCACCAATTGGCCAATGCGGCCAAAGCCCCAAATGCCCAGGGTGCGCCCCTTGAGGACCGTGCCCAGGCCAAAGTTGGCGGGCATGCCGCTGGATTTGAGCCCGGACTGCTGCCAGGCACCGTGCTTGAGGTTGCCGATGTACTGCGGCAGGCGCCGGGTTGCGGCCATGATGAGCGCCCAGGTGAGTTCGGCCGGCGCCACCGGCGAGCCCGTGCCTTCGGCCACGGCAATGCCACGTTCGGTGCAGGCGTTGATGTCGATGTGGCTGCCAATGCGACCTGTTTGCGAGATCATTTTGAGCTTGGGCAATTTGTCGATCAGCGCGCGCGGAAGCTGGGTGCGCTCGCGGTTGAGCACGATCACATCGGCGTCTTTGAGGCGCACCGACAGTTGCCCCAAACCCTTGACGGTGTTGGTAAAGACCTTGGCTGGGAAAGATTCAAGCTTGGCCGAGCAGGCCAGTTTGCGGACCACGTCCTGGTAGTCATCGAGGATCACAATATTCATGACTCGGATTGTGCCTTTTTTGTATTTGTGGGGTCGACTTGGTTGGGCCAGGGCGGGAGCATTGCCCTTGGGCTGATGGGTGTTGGGGGCAATCGCGGCGGGGGCGCCGCTCCTACAGAGGGTAGCTCCTACAGGGATTTGGTGGCGCTTGTGGGGATGTTTGTTTTTGTGGGAGGGCCGCCCTCGGCCCGATGGCTGTTGTAGGCAATCGCGGCGGGGGCGCCGCTCCTACAGGTGTACCGATGGCTGTTTGCATTTTGTGGGAGGGCCGCCCTCGGCCCGATGGGTGTTGGAATGCAATCGCGTTCAGGCCAGCTGCTCTGACAACCATGCCAGCGTGCGGCCACGCGCCAAAGCGGCAGCACGTTGCTGGTACATCGGGCGGCCCCAGCAGTTGAAGCCGTGGTCAACCCCTTCGTAGACATGGAATTGCGCGTTGGCACGGCCTGCAAAGGCCTGCTTGACGTCCGCCACCGCCGTTGCCGGGATGTAGCCGTCCAGCGCCGCGTAGTGAAACAGGATGGGGCACTTGACCGCTGCCGCCTTGTCCAGCTGATTCTGAATGCCGCCGCCGTAGTAACACACCGCCACATCGACTGCGCCGCTGGCGGCCAGCTGGTAACTCAGGCGCCCGCCCATGCAAAAGCCAATCGAGCCCACCTTGCCGGTCACTTCCGGGCGGGTGCGCAGGGCGTTTGCCGTGCTCACCAGGTCCGCCACGGCATGGGCTTCGTCCAGTTTGGTCATGAGCTGAAACGCCTTTGGGGTGTCTGTTTCGTTGTACTTCAGGTCGACATTGGCTTCCTGGCGCCAGAACACATCGGGCGCCAGCACCACATACCCGTCCATGGCGTACTGGTCGGCCACCGCCTTGATGTGCTCATTGACGCCCCAGATCTCCTGAATCAGCACCAGGCCCGGCCCGCGCCCTGCGGGTGGCAGTGACAGGTAGGCGTCAAACTGCTGGCCGTCGTGGCTTGAAATTGAAATGCTTGAACTGTTCATGGGTGCCTAATCAGTTGGGGTCAGAGCATGCGCCCTTCGGTCGGGGTCGCTTTGCGAGTGGTCTGACCCACAAGGACGCTGGTAGTGGATGTTGTGGCGGGAAATTCCAGAATCTTGAGCTTGCCCGGCCCCAGCAGGTGCTTGAGGGCCAGGCGGTAGGTGTCGAGGTTGAAGGCCAGCGGCTCGGTTCGGCTGTGCAATGCCTCGTGCAGGTCGTTGTCCGAATGCACCGTGGCCAGGTGACACCATTGCTCAAACAGGTGAATGTCGGTGCGCCCGGTGCGCGCGTTGTGTTCACGCACACCCACTTTGCCGGCAAATGGCCAGACCTGCAGCTTGTAGCCGGCCAGCGCCAGTTGCAGGCGCAGGTGGTGGCGCTCGGGCGTTTCCTCGCCACAACATATACCCTTGCACTGGCCGATCTGGTGGCCAAAACAGCGGCCCTTGCCCGACTCCAGCCCCAGCGCCTGCAGGCACAAGCCATGGGCTTCGGCGAGTTCACGCAGCTGGCTTTGGGCCTGGCTTTTGGAGCGGTAGGGGCCGTACAGCGCGCCAAATTGCTCCGGTGCCAGTTCACTGCCACGCACCAGCGTCAGCAGCGGCCGGCTGTTGGGGTTGGCTTCCAACCGCCAGGCGCACAGGTCGCCTTCGCGGCGCAACTGGCGGTTGTGCACGGGCTGGCGCGCCTTCACCAGCCGAGCTTCGAGCAGCAGTGCGCCGAGCTCTCCGGCGGTCTCGACCCATTCAACGCGTCTGATTTCCTGGGCAATGCGCATTTCGCGGGCGTTGCGGCTGGCCGCCTGAAAGTGCGACATCACGCGGCTGCGCAGCTTGATGCTTTTGCCGATGTACAAGGGCAGCGGGCTGTCGCCAAAAAAGAGGTAAACCCCGGGCGTGTCGGGGATGTCGGCTACATTGGTATCCAACTGCGGCGGCAGCGCCGCGCTGCCTTGCAACAAGCTCTGCGCCTGGCTGGCCACATGCTCGGCACCCAGCTCGGCCTGCGCCAGGCCAAGCCAGCGTTGCATCACCTCGACATCGCCCATGGCGCGGTGCCGGGCGGCGCTGGTCAGGCCGTGGCGCTGCATGATGGCATCCAGACCGTGGCCCTTGAACTGCGGGTACAACAAGCGTGACAGGCGCACCGTGCACAGGGTCTTGACGCGCAGCGCTACATCCAGGCGGCTCAATTCGTTGAGCAAAAAACCATGGTCAAAACGCACGTTGTGGGCCACCAGCACGGCACCATCGAGCAGGGCCAGCAGTTCAGGTGCCACCTCGGAAAAACGCGGGGCGCTGGCCACCATGGCATTGCTGATGCCGGTCAGGCGCTCAATGAAACCCGACACATAGACGCCCGGATTCACCAGCGTGCTCCAGCGCGCCACTGCCACGCCTTGCTCCACCCGCACGGCGGCAATTTCGGTGATGCGGTCATGCACCGGGTTGCCACCGGTAGTTTCCAGGTCAAGCAGAACGTAGCAGGGCAGCATGGCGTGGGGCCTCAGCGCCGGTCAGGCAATGTCAAAGACATGGATGGAAAAGTTGCCCTGACGGCGGTCGGCAAAAAAGCGCTTCAGGGTTTCACCCACGGTGCGGAAGGCGATCTCGTCCCAGGGGATTTCATGCTCGGCAAACAGGCGTGCCTCCAGGGTTTCATGCCCCGGATCAAACTGGTCGCTGAGCAACTGGGCGCGGTAAAACAGGTGCACCTGTCCCACGCGGGGAATGTTCACCAGCGAGAAAAACTCGCCCATTTCAAACTGTGCACCGGCTTCTTCCAGGGTTTCGCGCGCCGCGCCTTCACTCACGGACTCATTGAGCTCCATGAAGCCGGCGGGCAGCGTCCACTTGCCCCAGCGCGGCTCGATGTTGCGCTTGCACAGCAGCACCTTGTCGCCCCAGGTGGGGATGGTGCCCACCACATTGAGCGGGTTTTCGTAGTGCACGGTCTGACAAATCGGGCACACCGCGCGCTGTTTGGTGTCACCATCGTCGGGCAGCCGATACACCACGGCCGTGCCGCAGCTTTTGCAGTGTTTGATGGGCGGGCGGTGCATGAACCTAAACCACCTTCAGTTCAATGCTTGTCAGGCCGCTGATGCTGCCCTTGAGCGTGTCGCCCGGCAGCACCGCGCCCACGCCGGCCGGGGTCCCGGTGTAAATCAAGTCGCCGGGCTGCAGCTCCCAGGCACTGGAGAGCTGTGCAATGGTTTCTGCAATGTTCCAGATCAACTGTTCCACCGTGCTGTTTTGGCGCACCGCCTGGTTCACCTGCAGGCTGATGCTGGCGTGGGTCATATCACCCGCCGCGTCTTTGGGCGTGATCGGGCCGATCGGCGCCGAGTGGTCAAAGCCCTTGCCGATGCACCATGGGCGGCCTTGGGCTTTCATGGCGTTTTGCAGGTCGCGCCGGGTCATGTCCAGGCCCACGGCGTAGCCAAAAATATGGCTTTCAGCCTGTGCCACCGGTATGTTTTTGCCGCCGGTGCCAATCGCCACCACCAGTTCAATTTCATGGTGCAGGTTATGGGTCAGGCTGGGGTAGGGCAGGGGCGTGACGCTGTTGGTCGGCGCCACCAGCACGGCATCGGCCGGCTTCATGAAGAAAAAGGGCGGCTCGCGCCCGCTGTGACCCATTTCCTGGGCGTGCTCGGCGTAATTGCGGCCCACGCAATAGATGCGGTGCACCGGAAACTGCGCGCTGGTGCCGACCACGGGCACGGTCACGCCGGGCGCGGGAGGAAACACGGTGTTCATGGCAGCCCTTAAAGATGCATCACGCCGACTTGGCGACCAGATCAAAGTGTTCCACCACCGGCGGGCTGGCAAAAAACGGCCCCACAATGGCGCGCCACTCGGCAAACGCCGGGGAACCCCGGAACCCCACCGTATGGTCTTCCAGTGTGGTCCAGAAGATTTGCAAAATGTAGCGCTGCGGGTTTTCAATGCCACGGTTCACCTTGAAACCCTCAAACCCCTGCGCATGGGCAATGACGGTTTTCAGGCCGCGTTCAATGGCCTCTTCAAAATCGGCGTTCTGGCCGGGCTGGATCGAAAAGTCGGCAAGTTCAAGAATCATAAAAATCTCCGCGGGGGTAGGTTAATTCGCTTACTGGCGAGTCTAGCGTTTTCATCCCGGCCGCTAAATCGAACGGTATTCGGACTGAGGTATGCTGGAGAGATGAACCATACTACCTTTATCCCTGGCAAAGATGCCGCCCTTGAATCCACCATCAGCACGCTGCAAGGCAAGCTGCAAGCGCTGGGTTTCCATATTGAAGAACGCAGCTGGCTCAACCCGGTGGACGGCATCTGGTCGGTCCACATCCGCGACCGCGACTGCACCCTGCTGTTTGCCAACGGCAAGGGCGCCAGTCGCCTGGCCTGCCTGGCCAGCGCCCTGGGCGAGTTTGTCGAGCGTCTGTCCACGCACTATTTCTGGACCCATTTTTACCTTGGCCCCGATGTCACGGGGCGTGACCATGTGCATTTTCCGCAAGAGCGCTGGTTCGAGGTGCCAGCCGACGAGCAGTGGCCCACCGAACTGCTCACGCCTGAATTGCACAAGTTGTACAACCCGCAAAGCAACATCGACGCCAGCAGCCTGGTCGATTTCAACTCCGGCGCCACCGAGCGCGGCATTTGCGCCCTGCCTTACGTGCGCCAGAGCGACGGCACAACGGCCTATTTCCCGGTCAATATCATTGGCAACCTGTATGTCAGCAACGGCATGTCGGCCGGCAACACCCAACTGGAGGCGCGCACCCAGGCGCTGTCCGAAATTTTTGAGCGTGCCATCAAGGCCCGCATCATCAGCCAGGGTCTGTGCCTGCCCGACGTGCCCGAAGCCGTGATTGCCCGCTACCCGCGCATTGCGCGTGGCATCGCCGCGCTGCGCGAGGCTGGTTTCGGCATTCTGGTCAAGGACGCCTCTTTAGGTGGCCAGTACCCGGTGATGAACGTCACGCTGCTGAACCCGCTCGATCAGGGCTGTTTTGCCAGCTTTGGCGCGCATCCACGCTTTGAAGTGGCGCTTGAGCGTGCGCTCACCGAACTGCTGCAGGGCCGCGCGCTCGATGCCTTGTCGGGCTTTCCGGCCCCCGGCTTTGACCTCGAAGAAGCGGCCAGCTCGACCAACATCGAGATCCATTTTGTCGATTCCAGCGGCGTCATCCACTGGAAGTTTCTGGGCGACGTGCCTGACTATGAATTTGCCGACTGGAACTTCAGCAGCACCACGGCCGAAGACTATGCCTGGAGTTTGGCGCGCCTGCACCAGGATGGCCACCAGGTGTATGTGGCTGACTTTGAGCAGCTCGGCGTTTACGCCTGCCGCATTCTGGTGCCGGGTTTGTCCGAAATTTATCCCATTGACGACCTGGAATTCGAAAACAACAGCATTGCCAACAATTTCCGCGAAGCCGTGCTGAACCTGCCCGACCTGGATGACGAGGAATGCGCCGAGCTGCTGGAAACCCTGAACGAATCCAACCTGGCCGACCACCGCCCGGTGGCAGGTCTGATTGGTTTGGCAGCCGATGCCGGCTCGTTCTGGAGCGACCTGCGCCTGGGTGAGCTCAAGACCCTGCTGGCACTGGCCGTGGGTGACGAAGCCGCCACGCTGGAAGGCTGCGAATGGATTTTGAACTTCGACCAGGTCAACCCGCAACGTAAACAGGTCTATGCCTGCATCCAGAACCTGATCAACTTTGCCGACATTGGCGACAGCGGCCCTTACCTCGACACCCTGGCGCTGCTGTATGGTGCCGGCCCGCTGGCACAGGCCCACGCGCTCATCATGCAAGAAGACCGCTTTATGGGCCTCGGCGCCCCCGGCCTGGCGCTGGATGGCTGCGAAATGCACCACAAGTTGCTGGCCGCCTATGACAAGATCCATGCAATGGTGTGACGTGACAGCGGAAGTCTGTAGCGGCGCCCCTGTGGGCGCGGCACCTTGTGGGAGCGGCGCCCCCGCCGCGATTGCCTCCAACAGCCAACAGCCATCGGGCCGAGGGCGGCCCTCCTACAAAATGCAAACAGCCGTCGGCCCCCTGTGGGAGCGGCGCCCTCGCCGCGATTGCCTCCAACAGCCAACAGCCATCGGCCCGAGGGCGGGCCTCCCAGTGCGCCCGTGAAGGCGCGCAT
>CAZIGL010000067.1:0-7646 GCA_964538895.1 uncultured Rhodoferax sp. | reverse complement strand
GAAGCTGAGTTGGGTGACGTTTGACAAACCCCCCTCTGAAACCAGTTTGGTGGTGGCTGTGCCCAAGTCCACCAGCACCTTGTTCCTGACCCAGCAATTGCCGGCGGGCCTGCAGTTTTCACTCAGCCACCAATACAGCGAACCTGTGTGGGTGCAGCGCTCGGGTGATTTGCGCCAATACATCCATCGCACCGATTGGCGCGTGAGCAAGTCGCTGCGCTTCGGTCAGCGCCACGGTGAGTTGGCTTTGACGGTGCAAAACCAGGGGTCGCCCTATGCTGACTACCACGACACGTTTTTATTCAAGCGCCGCGCCTTTGTGACTCTGCGGATTGACAACTGACGCTGCCATGGCACTGCGGTTGTTCAGGTTTTTGTCGGGGCTGGCCTTGTGTCTGCTGGCGCTGCCCGCAATCGCGCAAATGCCGGAAATTCAGGTGGGCATTGTTCGAAGTCAAACCAGCGCGCCGTACATCCTGGCCACCCAAGCCCTGGTCAACGGTTTGACCCGACAAGGTGTGCCGCTTGACGCCGTTGACGTCTGGAGCCCGGATGAGTTGGCGCTGCTTCCTCTGGCCAGAGTGTCGGGCGTCAAGGTGTGGGTCGCGCTGGGAACCGAGGCGGCCACGGGTCTGGCCCGCAGTCGCGTCAAGGCGCCCGTGCTCAATGCCTTGCTTCCGCGCAGCAGTTTTGAGCGCGTGCTGCGCGCGTCGGGACGCAAGGCATCGGCCCATTTCAACGTTCTTGAACTCGACCAACCGCTGCAACGCCAGTTGGCACTGGTCCGTTTGGTGCTGCCTAAATCCAGACGTCTGGCGGTCCTGTGGGGGCCGGACTCCCTGCCCAAAGCCCCAGCGTTGCGATCGCTGGCCAGCAGCCAGGGCCTGACGCTGCAAGAGGACGTGGTCGACCAAGGGACTTCATTGTTTGCGGCCCTGAGGTCGGTCCTTGAGGGCAGTGATGTGCTGTGGGCTTTTGCCGATCCGCTGGTATTCAACAGCAACAATATCCAGAACATTCTGATGACCACCATCAGGGTGCAGGTTCCGGTGCTTGCCTTTTCTCCCGCTTATGTGCGCGCCGGTGCTTTGATGGCCGTCTACAGCACCCCGCTTCAGGTCGGAGACCAGGCGGCGCAGTGGGTGCTGGATGTGCTGGCCAACCGGGCCTTGTCTGCGCTGGCTTTGGAGCCGCTTGATTTTGAAATCAGCGTCAACGAGCAGGTGGCCAGGGCGCTGGGCTTGTCGATTGAAGTCAAGGCCCTGACCTTCGCCTTGAAACGCCAGGAGCAGCAGCCATGAAGACACCCGACATCCGGGTGCGCATGCTGGTGGCAGCTTTGTTGCCCGTGTCATTGCTGAGCGTATTGCTCACGCTCGTTTTTTTGATGGCGCGTTTCGATGACATCACCGAGGCTCACCAGTTGCGCTCCCGCTCGGTGGCACGACAACTGGCTCTGGCCAGCGAGTTTGGTTTGTTTTCCGGCAATAAGGAGCAGTTGCAGGCCGTGGCGCGTGGTGCCTTGAGGGAGTCAGACGTGCGTTGGGTCGCGATTTTTGACCCTCAAGGCGAAATTCTGGCAAGTGCCGGCGAGGCTCTGGCCGACGTTCCTCCACCATTGTCCAGCGTGGAAATGCAGCGCTTCGATGCGCAAGGCTTGTTTGACGTGCTGACGCAACCAGTTTTAGCCAGTGGCATCGAGCTTGACGATTTGTACGACGATTCGTACAAGCCAGGCCAGCTGCAGGCTGTCCCCTTGGGTTATGTGGTGGTCAAGTTGTCTCGGGAATCGGTGGCGGCGCAACAACAGGACGTTCTTTGGCTGACCGGCTTGATCAGCGTGCTTGGGCTGCTGTTTGGCCTGGTGTTGGCGGTCCGGCTGAGCAACGGAGTGATTCGCCCCATGATGCGGGTGTCGCATTTGATTGAGCGCATTGGCAAAGGTGATTTTTCTGCTGCTGCACAGGTGCAGGCGCAGACCCCGCCACACGACCCGCTTCGCGATTTGCAGAACAACCTGATTCAGATGGCAGATCGTCTGGCTGGTGCGCGGCAGGAACTTGAGCACCAGGTGACCACGGTGACGCAGGCCTTGCGCATTAAAAAGGAAGAGGCCGAACTGGCAACGCAGGCCAAGTCGCGGTTTTTGGCTTCTGCCAGCCATGATTTGCGCCAACCGGTGCATGCGCTGGGCATGTTTATCGCACGCCTGGCCCAACTTCCTCACGATGGCCAGACCCACCAACTGGTCGGAAACCTGCAGGCTTCTGTGAGCGCCATGCAAGATTTGCTGGACGGCTTGCTTGACATTTCGCGGCTCGATGCCAAGGCCGTGCAGGTCCGATTTGAAAACTTTCCCCTGATGCAACTTTTTGAGCGCCTCGGGCATGACTTGGCGCCACTGGCGCATGACAGGGGCTTGCAGTTGCGCGTTCGGCCTTGCTCGGTCTGGGTCAGGAGCGATCCGGCCTTGCTGTACCGCGTTTTGCTCAACCTGATGACCAACGCCTTGCGCTATACCGAAAAGGGCGGGGTGCTGCTTGTTTGTCGCGCCCCGGGCGACAGCTCTCAGGCCAGCATCGAGGTGTGGGACAGTGGTTTGGGGATTGCGCCCGAGCACCAGAAAGACGTTTTCGAAGAGTTTTACCAGATTGACAATCCGGCAAGGCAGCGCAGCCTGGGAATGGGTCTGGGTTTGAGTATCGTGCAGCGGATCTGCCATTTGTTGACGCATCCCCTGGCGCTATCGTCGCGCTTGGGGCTGGGAACACGTTTTTGCGTCAAGGTGGCCCGGGTGGCTCCTGGTGCGAACCCGGCCCTGGTGGTGGCGCCTGACACGTCACGGGCACAAATTGTGCCCAAGGGTACGGTGCTGGTGATTGAAGACGACGACATGGTGCGCCAGGCGCTGGTGGGTTTGTTGCAAAGCTGGGGCATGACGGTGGCCGAGGCGAGCGACCTGGAAGGCGCTCAAAGCTTGATTGAGCAGGGCGTTTTTCCCTGTTTGATCATCAGTGACTACCGACTCAATGAGGCGTTGAACGGGATCTCGGTGGTGGCCCGGTTACGCCAGCAACTGGGCTGTGCCGTGCCAGCTTTTCTCATCAGTGGGGATATTGACCCGGCCCTGATTCAGTCCGCGCAAGAGGCGCAACTGACGCTGTTGCACAAACCGGTGCGCCCGGCCAAATTACGCAGCCTGCTGCGCCATCTGCTGAGGGGTCAGCGTGCGTCTGAGGCTGATGCCGGCGCGTAGCCCCAGCGCTTGGCCTCCTGTGCGGCCTGGGTGCGGGTGCGGGCACCAAAAATCCGCAAGATATTGCTGACATGAAATTTCACGGTTTCGGATCCCAGGGACAATTTCTCGCAAATCTGTCGGTTGGTCAGGCCGTTGATCAGCAGCAGCAGCACATCGTGCTGCCGTGCACTGAGAACGGGTGGCCTCGATTTGCCCTGCAGCCCATCGGCTGGCTGGCTGAGCGGGCTGCAGTCGGCGGGGTCGTAGGGCTCGCCGGCCAAAATCTGCTGCAATGCGTTGAGGAGGGTTTCGCTCAAACTCGACTTGGTGATAAAACCAGCCGCTCCCAGTGCCATGGCTTGTTGCACCACCCGGGGATTGGCCGAGCCCGACAAAATGACAATAGGCAGTTCAGGGTGTCTTTGACCAAAAATTTCCAGCCCCGCCAGGCCATTCATATCGGGCAGCAAGTAGTCCAGTAGCACCAGATCCAGGTCAGGATTGAAATGGGCCAATTCCAGCGCCCGGGTGCAAGTTGCAGCCTGTAGCACCTCGGTTGCTTGCAGCGGGTCAATGCCTTGGAGCACCTGGCAAAGCCCTTCTCGCACGAGCGCATGATCATCAACCACGAGAATCTTCACGGTAGTAGCCTTATAGGTATTCTTACAATCCAACAGCTGACAGCAGGGCCCTCGATAGCAGGGCAGCTTGGCAGAAACATCATACAAGAAGACCCATGTTTGTTCACTTACGACTGCACACCGAATTTTCTGTCATTGACGGCACCACCCGCATCGACGAGGTGGTCAAGGCCGCCGCTGCGGATGGCCAACCGGCCCTGGCCATCACCGACCTGAGCAACCTGTTTGGTGCCATCAAGTTCTACAAGGAAGGCCGCAAGCGCGGCGTCAAGCCGCTCATTGGCACCGAGGTCTGGCTGGAGGGCCTGGGCAAGGAACTGGGGCAACTCTCGCGTGTGCTGTTGCTGGTGCAAAGCCACGCCGGTTACCTCAACTTGTCTGAATTGCTGGCGCGCGCCTGGACGCAAAACGGTGGCAAGGCGCAGGCCACCGTCAGCCTGGCTTGGCTCAAGGAGCTGAATGGCGGGCTCATTTGCCTGTCAGGCGCGCAAGCCGGGCCGGTGGGTCAGGCGCTGCTGCAAGGCGACGAAGCCCGGGCGCTGGATGCCGCGCTGCAACTGGCTGGTGTTTTTACACACCGCTTTTATCTGGAACTGCAGCGCGCCGGACGCCCGGAAGACGCGCTGCAGGTGACGGCAGCGGTGCAACTGGCGCTGCGCACGGGCCTGCCGGTGGTGGCCACGCACCCGGTGCAGTTTCAGGCCCCTGAAGACTTCGAGGCGCACGAGGCACGGGTCTGCATTTCCGAGGGCGAAATGCTGGCCAACCCGCGCCGGGTGCGCCGCTTCACGCGTGACCAGTATTTCAAGACCAGTGCCGAGATGCAGGCGCTGTTTGCCGATGTGCCGTCCGCCCTGGCCAACAGCGTCGAGATCGCCCGGCGCTGTAACTTGAGCCTGGTGCTGGGCAAACCGCAATTGCCTGACTTTCCGATCCCGCCGGTCAATGGCGTGGTGATGGGGGCCGACGCGTACTTTCGTTACGCCTCGCACGAGGGGCTGAAAGACCGCATGGCGCACCTGTACCCCGACGCGCTGCAGCGAGAAAAGGAAATGCCACGCTACCTGGAGCGGCTTGAGTTTGAACTGGTGACCATTCTGGGCATGGGTTTTCCGGGCTACTTTTTGATTGTGGGCGACTTCATCAACTGGGCCAAAAACAACGGTTGCCCGGTGGGGCCGGGGCGCGGCTCCGGCGCGGGTTCGCTGGTGGCTTACGCCCTCAAGATCACCGACCTCGACCCGCTGCAATACAACCTGCTGTTCGAGCGCTTTTTGAACCCCGAGCGGGTCTCCATGCCCGACTTCGACATCGACTTTTGCCAAGGCAACCGCGACCGGGTGATCGACTATGTGAAAGACAAATACGGCAAAAACGCGGTCAGCCAGATCGCCACCTTTGGCACCATGGCGGCGCGCGCCGCCATTCGCGACGTGGGCCGGGTGCTTGACATGAGCTACACCTTTTGCGACGGCATCAGCAAGCTGATTCCCAACAAGCCCGGCGTGGCCGTGACCCTGCAACTGCCGCCGGCCGACCGCAAAAAAGACGACAAGCTGGTCTATGCGGTGGAAGCCGAGCCGATCCTGGCAGAGCGTGAGGCCAAGGAAGAAGACGTGCGCACGCTGCTGGAACTCGCCCGCAAGTTGGAGGGCATGACGCGCAACATCGGCATGCACGCCGGGGGTGTGTTGATTGCGCCGGGCAAACTCACCGATTTTTGCCCCCTGTACCAGCAGCCCGGCAGCGACTCGGCGGTGAGCCAATACGACAAGAACGACGTCGAGTCGGTGGGGCTGGTCAAGTTCGACTTTTTGGGCCTGGCCACGCTGACCATTCTGGAAATTGCGCGCGAGTTCATCAAACAACGCCACCCGGGACAGGAAAACTTTGCCTTCGAGAACCTGCCGCTCGATGACAAAGCCACCTACAAGCTGTTCCAGGACGGCAAGACCGAGGCCGTGTTCCAGTTTGAAAGTCGCGGCATGCAGGGCATGCTGCGTGACGCCAAACCCACGCGCCTGGAAGACCTGATTGCGCTCAACGCGCTGTACCGGCCCGGCCCGATGGACCTGATCCCCAGCTTTGTGGCGCGCAAGCATGGCCGTGAGCCCGTGGAATACCCGCACCCGCTGGTGGCCAACATGCTCAGCGAAACCTACGGCATCATGGTGTACCAGGAGCAGGTGATGCAGACCGCGCAGATTTTGGGCGGCTATTCGCTCGGCGGGGCTGACATGCTGCGCCGCGCCATGGGCAAGAAAGACGCCGACGAGATGGCCCGCCACCGCCAGATTTTCCGCGATGGTGCGTTAAAAAACGACATCCACCAGGACAAGGCCGACGAGGTTTTTGACCTGATGGAAAAGTTCGCCGGCTACGGTTTCAATAAGAGCCATGCCGCCGCCTACTCACTGCTGGCCTACCACACGGCCTGGCTCAAGGTGCACTACACCGCCGAGTTTTTCTGCGCCAACATGACGGTGGAAATGGACGACACCGACAAGCTGAAAGTCTTGCTGGAAGACGCCATCAAAATGGGGCTCACGTTCGAGCCGCCTGATGTGAACCGCGGTGTGAGCCGCTTCGAGCCAATTTCGGACAAGGTGATTCGCTACGGCTTGAGCGCTGTCAAGGGCAGCGGCCAGCAGGCCATCGAGGCGATTGTGGCGGCGCGCGAGGGCCGCGGCGTGGGGCCGAACGGCGACACGGTGGGGCCGTTCAAGAGCCTGTTTGATTTTTGTGCCCGGGTGGACCGCAGTCGCATCAACAAACGCACGGTGGAGGCGCTGATCAAGGCCGGTGCCTTTGATGCCATCACGCTCAACCGTGCCAGCCTGATGGCCAGCGTTGACCTGGCGTTTGAGTTTGGCGCCGCGGCGCTGGCCAACGCCAACCAATGCAGCCTGTTTGACATGGATGGCGGCGACGCACACGGCTCCAGCACGCAAGAACCCGAACTGGTGCAGGCCACGCCCTGGGGCGTGAAGGAGCGCCTGGTTTATGAAAAGACCGCTGTCGGCTTTTATTTGTCAGGCCATTTGTTCGACGAAGTGGTGGCTGAGGTGCGCCGTTTTGCCAAGCGGGCGATTGCCGACCTGATCGACACGCGCGAGCCGCAACTGCTGGCCGGCATCATCACCGATTTGCGCGTGGTCAACGGCCAGCGCGGCAAACTGGCGCTGTTCAAGCTTGACGATGGCTCTGGCGTGATCGACGCCCGCGCCGACGAGGCGCTGATCAACGCGCACAAGGACCTGCTCAGGGACGATGAATTGGTCATTGTCATGGGCAAGCAGCAACTCGACCGCTTCTCAGGCGGCATGCAGCTCACCGTGACGCAAATCTGGGACCTGGAGCAGGCGCGCTGCCGTTTTGGCAAGTACCTGCGCGTGCGCGCCCCAACCGGCCCCCAGGGTTTGAAGCTGGACATGGCGCGGCTCCTGCGGGATTTCCCGGCGCAAAAAGAAGTGACCGAGCAGGGCGAGCTGTGGCGCGGCCTGGCCGTGCGCCTGGCCTTGACCTGCCGGGGCGACGAGGGCGCTGCTCAGGCCGAACTGCAACTGGGCGAGCAAGCCCGCTTTTACCCCAGCGATGCCGCTCTGGCCAGCTGGTGGGCGCAGGCGGCGCCAGGGACTGCCGAGATTGTTTACGAGTAAACAACTGTCACTGCGCCCCTGTGGGAGCGGCGCCCTCGCCGCGATTGCAGTCAAACAGCCATCGGCCCGAGGGCGGGCCTCCCACAAAATTCAAAACAACCGTCACTG
>CAZIGL010000066.1:0-9249 GCA_964538895.1 uncultured Rhodoferax sp. | reverse complement strand
AGCTTGTCGGCCTCGAAGTGTTCTTGCCTGGCTGCGTCCAGCGGCACGATGGAGGCGACCTGACGCGGGCAATTGAACTGTTCGATGGCTTTCCAGATCATGGCGATCTGGTGCTCATGGGTGGCGGCGTTGTCGATCAGGCCGCGCATGGCCTGGCTCAGCGGGTCGTCGTTTTGCGTGACACCGTAGGCCGAAAATCCCATTTTGGAGGCCACCTCTTCGCGCTTGACGTCAAGCTCGGCCTGGATGATGCGCGCCGGGTTGCCCACGGCGGTGGCACCGGCGGGCACCGGCTTGGTCACCACGGCGTTGGAACCCACCTTGGCGCCATCACCCACGACAAAACCGCCCAGCACCTGCGCCCCGGCGCCCACCACCACGCCCCGACCCAGGGTGGGGTGGCGCTTGGTGCCCTTGTACAGCGAGGTGCCGCCCAGCGTCACGCCCTGGTAAATGGTGCAGTCGTCGCCAATTTCAGCGGTCTCGCCCACCACCACGCCCATGGCATGGTCAAAAAACACGCGCTCGCCAATTTTGGCGCCGGGGTGAATCTCGATACCGGTCAAAAACCGCGCCAGGTGCGAGATAAAGCGCCCCAACCATTTGAAGTTGTGCATCCAGCAGGCGTGCGCCAGCCGGTGCAGCAACACGGCATGCACGCCGGGGTAGCAGGTGAGCACTTCCCAGAAACTGCGCGCCGCCGGGTCGCGCTCCAGAATGCATTGAACGTCGGATTTGAGTCTTGAAAACATGCGTTGAGTTTATTCGAGCACTGCGGCCGAGTTTTGATAGGGGTAAAGACACCCACGGACCGGGGTTCACAAAGTCGCCATCCTCCCCACTTCAACGCCTTTACACTCATCACATCAAAAAAATGGGAAAACAACATGATCTTGGTTACGGGCGGCGCGGGGTTCATTGGTGCTAATTTTGTGCTGGACTGGCTGTCCATTCACGACGAGCCGGTCATCAACCTCGACAAACTCACTTACGCCGGCAACCCCGAAACGCTGCAAAGCCTGCAGGGTGACGGCCGCCATACCTTGGTGCAGGGCGACATTGGCGACACCGCTTTGGTCACCCAATTGCTGGCCACACACCAGCCGCGCGCCGTGGTCAACTTTGCCGCCGAGAGCCATGTGGACCGCTCCATTCACGGCCCCGGCGAGTTCATTCAGACCAACATTGTGGGCACCTTCAACCTGCTGGAATCGGTGCGCGCGTATTGGCAGCAGCTGCCCCGAGACCATCGCGACGGGGGCGTCGCTCCTACAAAGAGCGGGTTCAGGTTTTTGCATGTCTCCACCGACGAGGTGTATGGCTCGCTCAAAAAAGACGACCCGGCCTTTACCGAGACCAGCCACATCGAGCCCAACAGCCCGTACAGCGCCAGCAAGGCCGCCAGCGACCACCTGGTGCGCGCCTGGCACCACACCTACGGCCTGCCGGTGCTCACCACCAACTGCTCCAACAACTACGGGCCCTACCACTTCCCGGAAAAGCTCATTCCGCTGATGATCGTCAACGCGCTGGCTGGCAAAGCCCTGCCGGTCTATGGCGACGGCCAGCAGATTCGCGACTGGCTGTACGTGAAAGACCACTGCAGCGCGATCCGCCGCGTGCTGGATGCCGGCCGCCTGGGCGAAATTTACAACGTCGGCGGCTGGAACGAAAAGGCCAATCTGGAGATTGTGCACACCGTGTGCGCTTTGCTCGACGAGCTGCGCCCGCGCGCCGACGGCCAACCCTACAAGGACCAGATCACCTACGTGACCGACCGCCCCGGCCACGACCGCCGCTACGCCATCGATGCGCGCAAGCTGGAGCGCGAACTGGGCTGGAAGCCCTTTGAGACCTTCGAGTCCGGCATCCGCAAGACCGTGCAGTGGTACCTGGACAACCCCGAGTGGGTCGCCCATGTGCAAAGCGGCGCCTACCGGGACTGGGTGCAAAAGCAATACGCATGAAAATACTTCTGCTTGGTAAAAACGGTCAAGTCGGTTGGGAACTGCAGCGCAGCCTGGCACCCCTGGGTGAACTCATGGCGCTGGACCGCCACAGCAGCGACTTTTGCGGCGACCTGACCAATCTGGCGGGTTTGGCAGACACCGTTCGCGCCATTCGACCCGATGTCATCGTCAACGCCGCCGCCTACACCGCGGTGGACAAAGCCGAGAGCGAACCCGATCTGGCGAGCACCATCAACGCCCAGGCACCCGAACTGCTGGCGCGTGAAGCTGCCCAGACCGGTGCCTGGCTGGTGCACTACAGCACCGACTACGTGTTTGATGGCGGTGGCGCTCGGCCTTGGCGCGAAGACGACCCCACCTTTCCGCTCAATGTATACGGTCAGAGCAAGCTGCTGGGCGAGCACATGATCAATCGGGTCTGCCCGCGCCACCTGATTTTCAGGACCAGCTGGGTCTATTCGGCGCGAGGTGGCAACTTCGCCAAGACCATGCTGCGCCTGGCGCAGGAGCGCGACCAACTCAAGGTCATCAACGACCAGTTTGGTGCGCCCACCGGTGCCGAACTGATTGCCGACGTGACCGCCCATGCCATTCGTCGGGTGATCCAGCCGGGGGCAGACACCCAGGCCCTGGCCGGTATCTACCACCTGGTGGCCAGCGGTTGCACCACCTGGTTTGACTACGCCCAATATGTCATCGCACAGGCAAAGAAGTTGCAACCCAGCTTGAAAATCAGGGCCACTTTGGTTGAGCCCGTGCCCACCAGCGCTTTTCCCACACCAGCCCAGCGGCCGCTGAATTCGCGCCTGGACACCGGCAAGCTGCAAGCCGCGTTTGGGCTGACTCTGCCGGCCTGGCAATCCGGGGTGGACCGGATGTTGTCAGAAACCATACCGGTCGAATGAATTCGACCCCACAAAATCTCTAGGGAATAAAAAAATGACACAACGCAAAGGCATCATCCTGGCTGGCGGCTCCGGCACGCGGCTTTACCCGGTCACGCAGGCGGTTAGCAAGCAGCTCATGCCGGTGTACGACAAGCCCATGATTTATTACCCATTGAGCACGCTGATGCTGGCCGGCATCAAGGAAGTGCTGGTGATATCGACGCCACATGACACCCCGCGTTTTGCCGAACTGCTGGGCGACGGCAGCCAGTGGGGCATGGCGATCAGCTACGCGGTGCAGCCCAGCCCCGACGGCCTGGCGCAGGCGTTCATCATCGGGCGCGACTTTGTGGCCGGCCAACCCAGCGCGCTGGTGTTGGGCGACAACATCTTTTACGGCCATGACCTGGTCAAGCAACTCACCCATGCGGACGAACGGCAGAGTGGTGCCAGCGTCTTTGCCTACCATGTGCACGACCCCGAGCGCTACGGCGTGGTTGAGTTCGATGCCCACAAACGCGCCATCAGCATCGAGGAAAAGCCCAAACAGCCCAAGAGCAATTACGCGGTGACGGGTCTGTATTTTTACGACCACCAGGTCTGCGACATTGCCGCCAGCATTGCGCCTTCAGCGCGGGGTGAACTGGAAATCACCGACGTGAACCGGGTTTATCTGGTGCAAGACCAACTCAACGTCGAAATCATGGGCCGCGGCTACGCCTGGCTAGACACCGGTACCCACGACAGCCTGCTGGAGGCCGCCAGCTTTATTGCCACCCTGCAAAAACGCCAGGGTCTGCAAGTGGCCTGCCCCGAGGAGATTGCCTTTGCGCAAAAGTGGATCGACGCCGAGCAGATTCTGAAGCTGGCCACGCCGCTGTCGAAAAATGGCTACGGCCAGTACTTGTTGAGCCTGCTGAAATAAATCGACATGGATTGCCACGTCACTTCGTTCCTCGCAATGACACAGGCTTACCGTCATTGCGAGCGAAGCGTGGCAATCCATGCCCCATGAACTGATAAACCATGCCCTACACCGTCACCCCTACCGCGCTGCCCGGCGTGCTGATTCTTGAACCCAAGGTTTTCGGCGATGCGCGCGGCTTCTTTTTTGAGAGCTTCAACGCACGCGACTTTGCCCAATGCACCGGGCTGGACGTGCAGTTTGTGCAGGACAACCACAGCAAATCCGCCAAGGGCGTGCTGCGCGGCCTGCACTACCAGATCGAGCACGCGCAGGGCAAGTTGGTGCGTGTGACGCAGGGCGAGGTCTTTGACGTGGCGGTGGACATGCGCCGCAGTTCACCCCATTTTGGCCAATGGGAAGGGGTGCTGCTGTCGGCAGAGAACAAGCGCCAGCTCTGGATCCCGCCGGGCTTTGCCCACGGTTTTCTGGTCACCAGCGACAGCGCCGAGTTTTTGTACAAAACCACCGACTACTGGTACCCCGAGTTTGAGCGCAGCCTGTTGTGGAACGACCCGAGCGTGGGCGTGAAGTGGCCGCTGGACGGCACGCCGTTACTGGCTGCCAAGGACGTGGCGGGGCTGCCGCTGGCGAGCGCCACAACGTTCCCGTAGAAGCGGAGCCCCCTGTGGGAGCGGCGCCCTCGCCGCGATTGAACCCCAACAGCCATCGGCCCGAGGGCGGGCCTCCCACAAATTCAGAGCTTCCCGCAAAGACAGGGCCGTCTACAAAGACCTCTGCCGCAGTGCCTCGTACAGGCACACGCCGCTGGCCACCGACACATTCAGGCTTTCCACCGCGCCGCGCATCGGGATGCTGATCAGCTCATCACAGGTCTTGGCGGTGAGTTGGCGCATGCCGTCGCCCTCGGCGCCCAGCACCAGCGCCACCGGGCCTTTCAGGTCGGCCTGATACAGCGTCTTGGTGGCCACATCGCTGGTGCCGATGATCCAGATGTTGCGTTCCTTGAGCTCGTTCAATGTACGCGCCAGATTGGTCACCATGAAATACGGCACAGTTTCTGCAGCACCGCTGGCCACTTTGGCCACCGTGGCGTTGATGCCGGCCGCATGGTCTTTGGGCGCAATCACGGCGTGCACGCCGGCACCATCGGCCACACGCAGGCAGGCGCCCAGGTTGTGTGGGTCGGTGACGCCGTCCAGCACCAGAATCAGCGGTGGCACACGCTCGTTCACCGGCAACTCAAGCTGGGTCGCTTCCAGTTGCTCCAGCAACTCATCCAGCGAGGTCACCTGGGTCAGCTCATGCACCCGCGCAGCCACACCCTGGTGGCCATGGCTGCCGCACAGCTTGGCCAGGCGCATGCCATCGGCCTCAACCAGTCGGACACCGGCCTCCTTGACCTTGTCGACAAACTGACGCATGCGGGCGTCACGCCGGGATGGGTCGATGTAGATTTCGACGATGGATTTGGGCGCGGTCTTCAGGCGCACGCCCACGGCATGAAAGCCGAACAGAACTTTGGGATTGGACATAGGCCGCGATTATCGCGGCTGTCTGATGCAGCAGGGGACAATCGCGGCGAGGGCGCCGCTCCCGCAAAATGCTGGAGGCCCTGAATTTGTGGGAGGCCCGCCCTCGGGCCGATGGCTGTTGGGGGCAATCGCGGCGAGAGGGTCGCTCCCACAAGGTGCTGTTTTTTTAGCCCTTGAAACGGGCCGCCACCTCGGCCACGCGCTGACCGAACAGGCGGGCGGTTTCCAGGTCACCGGTATTCATCTCTGCCCCGGCGGCATCACCGGGGGTTTGCGCCATGGGGCCGGCGCTGGAAGCCAGGTAATTGACGTCATTGCGCTGCGACGCCTTGGTGTTGTTGTAGTGCAGGCCGGTGCCAACCCAGATGCCACCATGCTGCATGGCCAGTGTCATGAAGTAATGCAGCGTGGAATGTTTGTCGCCGTTGACGTTGGCGCTGGCAGTAAAGCCGCCAAAAACCTTGTCTTTCCAGGCCTGGCTGAACCAGGACTTGCTCGATGCGTCGGCAAACTTCTTGAACTGCCAGCTCACGCTGCCCATGTAAGTGGGGCTGCCCATGATGATGGCGTCGGCTTCGTTCAGGGTGGCCCAGCCGTCTTCTGTCAGGTTGCCATCGGCGTCAATCGCCACCAAGTCGGCGTTGGCGCCGTCCGCCACGGACTGCGCCATGCGCAGCGTGTGGCCGTAACCTGAATGAAATACAACTGCAACTTTTGCCATGGTGAAAACTCCTTTTGAAAATTTAAATATACCCGCTAACTCGATCTGCTCACTCAACTCGTGGGGTCGACTTCAGTCGGCCAGGTCGACTGAAGTCGACCCCACAACATCTGGTCAGCCGAATCCGCCCCTACGAATTCAAATCAAACACCAGCACCTCGGCATCCTGCGCGTCGGTCAAGACTACTTGGGGCTCGTCGGCCAGCAGAGCGGCGTCGCCGGTGAGCAGGGCCACACCGTTCACCGTCAGGGCGCCGCGCACCAGGTGCACATACCCCTTGCGGCCAGCGGCCAGGTCGAGCGTGGCTGTCTGCCCGGCATCGAACAGGCCGGCATAAAGCCGGGCCTCGGCGTTCAGCGTGACCGAGCCCTGTGCGCCATCGTTCGATGCCACCAGGCACAGGCGACCCTGCTTGGCCGCATCGGCAAAGGTCGTTTGCTCGTAGCTGGGTGTGACACCAAGCACCTTGGGTTCGATCCATATCTGCAAAAAATGTGTGGTCTCAACATCCGAGAAGTTGAATTCGCTGTGCTGCACACCGGTGCCCGCGCTCATGCGCTGAACGTCGCCCGGCGGAATGGACTTGACATTGCCCATGCTGTCCTTGTGGGCCAGCGCGCCCTGCATCACATAACTCACAATTTCCATGTCGCGGTGGCCGTGGGTGCCAAAACCCTTGCCCGGAGCCACGCGGTCCTCGTTGATCACACGCAGGTTGCCCCAACTCATGTGCGCCGGGTCAAAATAACCGGCAAACGAAAAACTGTGAAACGATTTGAGCCAGCCATGGTCTGCATAGCCGCGCTCTTGGGAAGGTCTGAGGGTAATCATCACGAAGCTCCTTGAACAGACTCTACTGTAGTTGCCAAACCAGTTGAAAAGGAACGGCCGTTTTGATGGCATCATTCAATTCGTTTGAACTCAAAGTACCACACCATGCAAATTGCCCGCAATGTTTTAACGCCCGAAGCCTTGGCCATGCTGCAAACCATAGCCAGCACCGGCAGCTTTGCCGCCGCCGCGCGGGTGCTTGGCATGGTGCCCAGCGCCCTCACCTACCGCGTGCGCCAGCTCGAAGACGCGCTCGACGTGTTGCTGTTCGACCGCAGTTCACGTCGCGCCCTGCCCACCGTGGCGGGGCAGGAGTTGCTGCGCGAGAGCGAGCGCCTGTTGGAAGACCTGGAGGCCGTGGCCAACCGCGTCAAACGTGTGGCCACCGGCTGGGAACCGCAGCTGACCCTGGCCGTGGACAGCATCATTGCCAAGGCCACGGTGATGGAACTGGTCGACAGCTTCTTTGCCTTGAACCCGCCCACCCGCATCCGCCTGCGCGACGAGACCCTGTCGGGCACGCTCGAAGCCCTGACTAGCGGCGAGGCCGACTTGGCGCTGGGCGTGGCTGATCTGGTTCAAAACACCGCCATCCATGCCAAGCCTCTGGGCGATGTGCGTTTTGTTTATGCCGTGGCACCGCACCACCCGCTGGCCAAAGCGCCCGAACCGCTCACCGATGAGGCCATGCGTGAGCACCGCGCGGTGGCTGTGGCCGACACCATCAGTCGCGGTCGTGGCGTAACCATTGGCCTGCTGGGTGGCCAGGACGTGTTCACCGTGGCCACCATGCAGGACAAGCTGGACGCCCAGTTGCGCGGCCTGGGCTGCGGGTCTCTGCCCGTATGCATGGCTGGCCCGTTCATTGACACCGGCCGCCTGGTGGTCAAAAAAACCGAGCGCGTAGCCAGGTCCGTGCGCGTCAACTACGCCTGGCGCGCCGCCAGTAACGCACCAGGGCGCGCCTTGCAATGGTGGTTGAATCAGCTGGAAAGCCCCACCACCCGCACCGCGTTGCTGGAGCGGCATCGCGATTTGTAAACCACACATCGCGCGGCTGGTAAAGTCGGACCCATACGCAAAGATAAATGCATCGTTACCAACTGGAGAAAAATATGAGTTCTGCGCAGCGCGCACCGCAACACTTTGCCGTTATCGGCGCCGGCATGGCCGGCATCACCTGCGCACGCACGCTGGTGCAGGCCGGCCACCAAGTCACCGTTTTCGAGAAAAGCCGCAGCACCAGCGGGCGCATGGCCACCCGCAGCAGTGCTTTTGGCTCGTTTGACCACGGCGCCCAGTACTTCACCGCGCGCGACCCGCGTTTCCTGAAGGCGCTGGAGACCACCCCCAAACTGTGCAAGCGCTGGAGCGCCAACAGCGTCCAGGTGCTTGACGAAATGGGCCATGTGGCTGGCCCCGGCCTGTCCACCCACGACGCCCATTGGGTGGCGGTTCCAGGCATGAAGTCGCTGGTCAGCGGCTGGGCCGAGCCGCTCGCGGCAGCTGGTCGCATCGAGCTGCAAACCCGGGTCAACCACGTTGAGCCCGACGCGGTCAATGCCAAAAAATGGCAACTTCGCACCGAAGGCACCGATGGCACTGACGGTGCCCAGCATGTTTTTTCCGGTTTCGATGGCGTGTTGATGGCCATCCCCAGCGCACAGGCACACCGCTTGCTGCAGACATCCGAGCTGGCCAAGCCCTGGATCAAGCAACTCGAACAGGTCAAGGTCGCCCCCTGCTGGACGCTGATGCTGGCTTTTCCGCAAGCCATGCAGCCCGGTATGTCGGCGCTGGGGCCGCAGTGGAACGCGGCACGCAGCACACACCACCGCATTGCCTGGCTGGCACGCGAGTCGAGCAAACCCGGGCGTGAACCCATTGAGCGCTGGACCATCCAGGCCAGCCCCGCTTGGTCGCAGGAGCACATCCATGACGACGCGCCGCGCGCCGAGGCCAAGCTGCTGAAAGCCTTCAGCGAGGTCACCGGCATCCGCGCCGAGCCGGCCCATGTCGACAGCCAGCGCTGGCTCTACGCCAAAACGGTCCAGCCGCTTGGCAAGAGCCACCTCTGGGACGCCAAAAAAGGCCTGGGCGTGTGTGGCGACTGGTGCCTCGGTCACCGTGTGGAAGACGCATTTGTGTCGGGGCTTGAACTGGCGCTGGCGGCGGTTTAAGTTCGGGTTTTTCAACCCAGTAAAGGTCTGTCATTGCGAACGCAGTGAAGCAATCCATGACTTCGGAATCCATGGACTGCCACGCTGCGCTCGCAATGACGAAAGCCTCTCCCACCTACATCGGCCGCTTCGCCCCCTCGCCTACCGGGCCGCTGCACGCGGGCTCACTGGTGGCGGCGCTGGCCAGTTGGCTCGATGC
>CAZIGL010000065.1:0-9432 GCA_964538895.1 uncultured Rhodoferax sp. | reverse complement strand
CCATGACCCAGGCGGCGGCGGGCGCCTTGCTTCAGGTCAAGACCCAGGGGGGAGTAATGGTGAGTGGTATTGTTCGATCTGACGGCATGGTGGAGCGATCCCCATAAATATTCAAATATTTTTTCTGCAAACCCTAAAGTTCTGCTGCGGGCTGCCGTAATACAGTTGAGAACCCTTTTAGGAACCATTATGAAGATCGATCAAAACGTCCTTTTCACGAAAACTTTGGTGGATGCTTCCCCTGTGGGTGTCTCCAAGGATGCTGCCAAACTCCCCGCCACGCTGGTTCGGCCCACGGCGCCCTCCGAGCAGGGGCCACCGGCGACAGCAGCCTCCGAGCTGCCATCAACGCAGGGAAACTTTGATGTGGCCCGCGTCACCCGCATTCGCGACGACATCAGCGCCGGGCTGTACCAGGTCAACACAGAAAAAATTGCAGACGGCTTGTTGGCCAGCGTGCGCGACCTGATCGGCAGAAAAGTTTCATGAGCATTGCACTGCGGACCTTGCTTCACCGCGAACGCGCCGCGATTCAGGCCTACATCGTGCTACTCGACCAAGAGGCCATGGCCTTGGGCGAGAGCAACTTCGTTCGGCTGCCCGAACTGGCCGAGCTGAAGTCAAACGCTGCAGCGCAGATCACCGAGTTGGAGCAACAGCGCGACCAAATGCAAGCAAGCCTGGGTTACGCCACGGGTCGCGCTGGCGCTGAAGCAGCCAGTGCCCAAGGCGGCCCAGCGCTCATGCTGGCCTGGCAGGATGTGTTGGACAGTGCCGCGGCAGCCCACATCCGCAATCACCGCAACGGTGTCATGATCCACACCCATCTTGACTTCACCCGCAAAACCCTCGGCTTCTTGCAAGCCAGTGGTCAGCCCCTGTATGGGCCGGATGGCAGTCACAAAAGTGGCGGTGGCGGTCGCATCAGTCTGGCCCAGGGCTAAATCACCTGGCTTGAGACCGGGGCTTGACGGCGCTGCGTCAAACCCCGTTGGCAACAAGCCTCACTCGCGCCCGCGGCGCGCAAACTCCAGATAAGTGATGAGCTTTTGAAGCTCCTGCTCTTTCGATTTCGGGAACCGTACAAACCGGCAGCCAAGGCGGTAAGCCGGATTTTCAGTGTCACGCAGATTACGCAAATAGGTGATGGTCAGGCCGGTCTCGACTTTGCCGCGCTTGCCAAAATTAAGCACCACCTTGTCGAGCACGCTGCCAATGTTCAGCATGCCCAGTGACGGATCTTTGGAGCGCAGACCCACGCCATCCAGTGACAGATCAACAATTTCAAGCGTCACCTGATGCTGGTCCGGCAGAGCCATGTTGCAGGTATAGGATTCAACCAAGGGTGCGTTGGCCCGAAAAAATTCACGCCGCTGCACCCGGTACAAACTTTGCGGAAGCGGCGCACAAAACGCAAACGTGCCCTCAAACTCAATGCCTTCGGCCTGGTTGGCAACGAACTGGATGCGGATGCCTTCCTGGTTGCCTGAAAAATAATTTTCTTGCGACTCAAGCAGGCAGCGGTTGTGGGTTTGATCGGGGCTGGCGTCGTACACGAAAGTACCCGCAGCCTGGTCCACGGCAAGAATGCGCGTGACGATGCGGTCCGGGCGCTGGTCGCCTTCCACCGTCAGGAAATCCTTGCGAACCATCAATTGACGCAGCACGTCGCCAATGACCTTGGGGTGCGTGGTCCGGAAATCATCGAGCCCGGAGAACATCGCGTGGAGCGATCTCTTGGCCGATGCTTGCGGCGCCTCGTTTTGGTCTGACTGTTCTTGATCCATTTATAGTATTGTCCCTGAACTGGCTGCCGTGAAATCACGGCGAAATACACGCATCATCGTGACCTGGCATGGGCGTAAAACGCGCGCAAACACCCGGGTTCACATTCTTGAGAATTTCTTGGCTTCCTCGTACACGGGGGTGAGGTCTCCCAGCGAGGCAAGCACGTCGTCCAGGCCGCCGCCGAGCCGTTTGACAACAGTCGCGGGCAGCTCCTCCACACAGGCATTGCCGGCAAAACCGAATCCTGATTTTTTGCAAATCTGATTGGCCGCGAACACGCACGCGATCATGGGGGAGTCCTTGAGCTCGGGGCCGTATTGGTAACGAATGGCCTCGACCATCTTTTCAGGAAAGCGCCACTTTTCAACCAGCATGGCGCCAATGCTCGAGTGGTCAATGCCCATGATCTCGCGCAGGCTCAGGTGCAGCGATGTTGCTGTGTTGTGGCTGTGCGCCAGCGCCCGCTTGAATTCTTCCGGAAAGTACTGTGCCAGCACCAGTTTGCCAAAATCATGCAGCAGGCCTGCAACATAACATTCCATGGGGTCCACATCTGCCACCCGCAGCGCGAGTTGCTGGGCAATGCCGGCACAACTCAGCGAATGCAGCAGGCACTGGTGCCCATCAAAACCGGCCGAATTACGGGCCGGCAGGATGCCGATGGCGGCCACCCCCAATGACAGGTTCTTGATGGTGTTAAAGCCAAGAAAAATCACCGCATGGTTAACAGAGGTGATCGGCCTGGCCAGGTTGAAGTAAGCGGCGTTGATGACCCGGAGAATCTTGACGGTGAGCACCGGGTCTTTTTCAATGACCAGCACCACGTCCTTGGGCGAGCAATCCATGTGACGCGTCAGGGCCAGCAGCTCCTGAACGTTTTTTGGGAAAGCCGGCATTCGGTCAACGGCAGCAATCAGTTGTTTGGCGAGGTCAGGATCCATGCATGGATTGTCGGTGAAGTTGTTTGCTTTTGCGCAGCCTGGAGTGACCCGGCCAAGCTACTGCGCCCTTAAATACGGAAAATATTCCCGGTCGGCTTTCAGGATGTGGCGGGCAATCACGTCGTGCGCAATGAACTTGAAGAGTTCGCCCACGTTCAGTGATCCGGCCTCAAAGCGCTGGGCCAGGCCAGAGGCATCGTCCATCAGTTGCTGATGCATTTTGGCGTGCTTTTGGGCGCCAGGGTAGCCGGCTGCGGCGATGATGGTTTCCTCTTCCTGGAAATGTGTCGCCACATCGTCCAGCAAGGTGTTGGCGAGCGCCGCAACCTCGTCTGGTGGGCGCCCGGAGAGCATTGCACCCAAAATATTGTTGGCATCGCGGAACAAGCCACGGTGCTGGTTGTCGATCTCGGCATTGCCGCTCTCATAGGCCTGATGCCAGGACAGCTTGACAAAATTGGCAGCCACGTTTTCTCCGGCATCGAGCTGAGACGGAACCTCCGGGGCAAACTGCACCTGGTTACGGCCACCGCCTTTGGCGCGGTAAAGCGCGGCATCGGCACGCCTGAACCAATCCTCCCAGGTTTCGTTGCCTGTGCATTCGGCCACCCCCAGGCTCACCGTGATGTTGCCAATGCCAGGAAAAGCGGCTTGCATCACACTTTCGCGCAACCTTTCGGCCAGCACCACCGCGGTTGCCAGCGTGGTGTTGGGGCACAGCACCACAAATTCCTCACCGCCCCATCGGGTCAGCGAATCACTGGTGCGCAGCGCTGACTGCACCACCGACGCCAGCTTGACCAGCGCCTCGTCGCCTGTGGTGTGGCCGTGCACGTCGTTGATTTTTTTAAAAAAATCGATGTCGATGATCAGCAGGCTCAAGGGGTGGTTGTAGCGCCGCAGCCGATCCATTTCATTGACCAGGGCCTCGGCAAGGCGCCTGCGGTTCCAGGTGCCGGTCAGCTTGTCGGTGCTCGCCAGATGGTCGAGCTCGGCCAGGTTTTTTTGTAAATCCTGGTTGGCTTGCTGCAGGTGTACCAGCGCCTCCTGAAGCTTCACCACATTGTGATGGCGTGCCAGGTCGATCACCGCCGCACCAATGAACAGCAATTGGCCATCGGCCCCATGGACCGGAAACTTGAGCAAGAGGCATTGCACCAACACGCCGTTGACCGAAAAACTCAGCGACTCATTGACTGCCTCAGCGCCCTGCATGATCTGTTGGTCAGAGCGCTTCAACTGGGCCACCACCTCGGGGGGGAACAGGTCGCTGTCGGCCATGCCCGCCAGTGGGTCGGTGCCCTTGCACAGCAGTTCCTGCATGGTCTTGTTGGCCAGCTGATAACGACCGTCCAGGCTCTTTACCCCGATGCCAGCACCAAAAGTCTGCGGCATCAGCATGGCCACCAGCCCGGAAGCCCCAATCACATGTTGCTTGGCGAAGTCGTAGATCAGATCGTTTTCAATCATGCTGGTCTCGGTGTTGCGTGATAAGACAGTCTGCACGCTGAAGGAGTGGATGGCTTGAATTTGACCCTCAACTCAAAACGCACAACTGCGCAAAATGAAGGGGATAAGCCCTTCTCTTCGGTCGATCGCAGCAGCAGGAAAAGCGCAAGATCAGCAACCAATAAGTAGTCATAGATGTTGTCAATTGCTATTTCAATTTCTTGTCAACGGGATCGCCATGATGCCGTGGCGCCTTGGAGAGCCTGATTGAGTTTTTTCAAACGATCCGTCCCGCTGCAGCGTTACCCTGCAGTATTGAGTTTGATCAGCGCGATTGCCATTGTGGTCGTGGGTCAGCAGAGCATGGTCGCCATTGTGCTGGCCTCTAGCATTGTTGTGGCTGGCGTGCTGCTCAGTCGCAAATTGCAGGCCAAAGAAGACGCCCTGATGGCTTCCATCCAGGATTACCTCTGCAGCCAGGCCCAGTTCAGCGAGGATCTGGCGCCGGTGTGGAGCGGTCACATCGAGTTGTCCCGCGCACAAATGGCCACCGCCATCGAGTCGCTGTCGGAGCGTTTTTGCGGCATTGTTGACAAGCTAGACGCCGCCGTGCACACCTCAGCCCTCGAAACCAAAACCATCGAAGACGACGACAAGGGCCTGGTCGCTGTGTTTAGCCGCAGCGAGCAAAAACTCAACGACGTGATCCGCGAGCAAAAAGCAGCCATGAGCGGGCTGCTTGGCATGCTCGACAAGGTGCAAGGCCTGAGCCATTTCACGTCGGAGCTCAAAGAAATGGCCGCCGATGTGGCCAAGATTTCGCAGCAAAGCAACCTGCTGGCGCTCAACGCCGCCATCGAGGCGGCACGCTCGGGCGTGCACGGTCGCGGCTTTGCCGTGGTGGCCAATGAATTCCGTGTGCTCTCGGGCCAATCGGGCGAGACCGGCCGTCACATTGCCAAAAATGTCGGCATCATCAGCAACGCCATCGTTGAAACCTGCAGCGTGGTGAGGAAAGCGGTGGACCAGCAGGACGAATCCATGCTCACCGCACAGAGCACCATCAGGGGCGTGCTGGCAGATTTTCAGGGCATCACCGACGCCTTGCTGCGCTCGGGCAACTTGCTCAAAAACGAGAGCATCGGCATCAAGTCCGAGATCAACGACTCGCTGGTGCAAATGCAGTTTCAAGACCGCGTCAGCCAGATCATGAACCACGTCAAGGACAACATCGAAGGCCTGCCCGCGTTCATGCAACAGCACCAGCAGGACTACGCCAGGTCGCTCGTGCTGCAGCCGCTCGATGCACAAGGCTTGTTGACCAAGCTGAAGGAAACCTACGTCATGACCGACCAGCATGTGGTCCATGAGGGCGGCGAACTTGAGCAAAAGAACAACAACGACATCAGTTTTTTCTAGAGGAAGCCATGGCTAAAACCATTTTGATTGTTGACGACTCTGCCTCCATGCGCAGGGTGGTCGGGATTGCACTCAAAGGTGCTGGATACGACGTGCTGGAAGGCTGCGACGGCAAAGACGCCTTGAGCAAGCTCACCGGGCAAAAGGTCCACATGATCATCAGCGACGTCAACATGCCGGTCATGGATGGCATCACGTTTTTAAAAGCCGTCAAGCAAATGGCGGCCTACAAGTTCACGCCGGTCATCATGCTCACCACCGAGTCTGAAGAATCCAAAAAGCGCGAGGGCCAGGCCGCCGGTGCGCGTGCCTGGGTGGTTAAACCGTTCCAGCCGGAACAATTGATCGGAGCAGTCCAGCGGCTGTGCCTGCCATGAGTGAAAAAAATACTTTGCGCATTGAGGGGGAGCTCACCATCTTTCGGGCCGCGGAGCTCAAGCCCGTGCTGCTGGCCACGCCCCCGGTGGCGGTCATCGACCTGTCTGGTGTCACCGAAATCGACACCGCCGGGGTGCAGTTGCTGATGCTGGCCAAAAAAACCGCGCAGGCTCAGCAGCGCGACGTCAAGCTGGTGGCGCACAGCCCGGCGGTGATCGAAGTCTTTGAGCTGCTCAATGTGGCGGCTTATTTTGGTGATCACCTGGTCATGGAATCGCGCACCGCCAGCGGTGCCGCAAGGAGCTGATATGGATATGGATGACGCACTCGAAACATTCATTCTGGAAAGCCGCGAGCTTCTGGAAGACATGGAAACCGCCCTGCTGGCGGTTGAAAGCGCAGACGACAAGAGCGAAATGATCAACGCCATCTTTCGCGCAGCGCACACCATCAAGGGCTCGGCGGGCTTGTTCAGCCTGGACCATGTGGTGGCCTTCACCCATGTGGTTGAAAGCGTGCTCGACAAAGTGCGCGCCGGCAAAATGGTGCTGGCCGACAAGCTGGTGGTGTTGTTGCTGGCCTGCGGCGACCACATTGGCGCCCTGGTCGACAGCGTGGCGGCGGGCGAACGCAGTGGTAGCGCAGAACTGCTGGCCCAGGGTGAGCCCCTGGTGGTTTCTCTGCGCGCCTACCTGGACCCGCCCAAAGCGGCAGCCGGGTCGGCCAAGGCCGAACACAGCTTGCCTGCGGCCGACAGCGAGCACCTGCAGCGCATCAACGGCATCAACGGCGACACCGCCAATGCCGACCACTGGCATATTTCGGTGCGTTTCAGCCCCGACGTGCTGCGCAACGGCATGGACCCGCTGTCGTTCATCCGCTACCTCAACACCATGGGCCAGATCATTGGCATTGCCACGGTCACCGACGCGCTGCCCGAGGCCGATGAGATGGACCCGGAGTCGTGCTACCTGGGCTTCGAGATGGCGTTTCAGACCAAGGCCGAAAAAGCGGCGATTGAAAAAGTATTTGAGTTTGTGCGCGACGACAGCCGCCTGGTCATCTTGCCGCCGCACAGCCGCATCTCTGAGTACATCAGCCTGATCAGCCTGCAGCAAGGCGAGGCCGCGCGCCTGGGTGACATGCTGGTGCGCTGCGGCACCCTGACGCCGCAAGAGCTCGACATGGCGCTTGACGCTCAGTCGGACGAACCCAACAAGCCCATCGGCACCATTCTGGTGGAGCAGGGCTCGGTGCAGCCCGAGGTGGTTGAAGCCGCCCTGAGCAAGCAAAAACAGGTCAAGGACATCGGCGCGGCCGAAAGCAAGTCGATCCGGGTCGATGCCGACAAGCTCGACCAACTGATCAACCTGGTGGGCGAGCTGATCATTGCCGGTGCCAGCGTCAACCTGATTGCGCACCGCTCAAAAGTGATTGAACTCACCGAGTCCACCTCCAAACTGGCCACCCTGGTCGAAGAAGTGCGCGACAGCGCGCTGCAACTGCGCATGGTGCGCATTGGCGCCACCTTTGGCCGCTTCCAGCGCGTGGTGCATGACGTCTCGCGCGACCTCGGCAAAGACATTGTTTTGCAGATCGACGGTGAAGAAACCGAACTCGACAAAACCGTGGTCGAAAAAATTGGCGACCCGCTGATGCATCTGGTGCGCAACAGCATGGACCACGGCATCGAGAGCGCCGAGCTGCGCCAACAGCGCGGCAAACCGGCGCAAGGCACGCTCAAGCTCAACGCCTACCACGACAGCGGCGCGATTGTGATCACCGTGCAGGACGACGGCGGTGGCTTGAAGCGCGAGCGCATTCTGGCCAAGGCCATTGAGCGCGGCCTGGTCGACGCCGGCCACCACCTGAGCGATGCCGAGGTTTATGCGCTGGTCTTCGAGCCCGGCTTTTCCACCGCCGAAAAAGTCACCAACCTGTCGGGCCGGGGTGTGGGGCTGGACGTGGTCAAACGCAACATCACCGCGCTGCGCGGCACCGTGGGCATCACCAGCGAAGAGGGTGTGGGCACCATGGTCACGGTGCGCCTGCCGCTCACGCTGGCCATCATCGACGGCTTTTTGGTGGGCGTGGACAAATCGGTGTACGCGATTCCGCTGGACATGATTGAAGAATGTGTGGCCTACACCGCAGAGGCAGGCCACGACTACACCAACCTGCGCGGCCAGGTGCTGCCGTTCATCCGGGTGCGCGAGCTGTTCTCGGTACCGGGCAAGCCGGCCAAGGGCGAAAACATTGTGGTGCTCAAACACGCCGGGCAAAAAGCCGGGCTGGTGGTGGACACCCTGCTGGGTGAGTTCCAGACCGTGATCAAACCGCTGGGGCAAATGTTTGCGCAAAGCAAGTGCATCAGTGGTTCGACCATTCTGGGCAGCGGTGATGTGGCTTTGATTCTGGATGTGCCCCAGTTGGTGCGCCAGGCCATGGCCAAAAGTGGCCAGCCGCAGCAAGAGCATGCGGTCATGGTTTAGGCAAGTGGTTCAACAATTTATCGTTTTATTTCTAAGGGGTATCACATGTTTGCAAACATGAAAATTGGGGTCAGGCTGGCCATCGGCTTTGCCGTTACCATCATTCTGTTGATTATTATTTCAGTGGTCAGTTACACGAACCTCGGCACCCTTGACCGCGAAATCGACGACATGGTGGAAGACAAATTCCCCAAGACCGTGCAGGCCAATAACATCATCGACGGCATCAATGCCATCGCGCGCAACCTGCGCAACGCCTACATGTACAGCGGCAGCGAGCGGGAACGCGCGCTTGATGCGATAACGCCGCAACGCAAGATCATCAGCGACAACCTTGAACTTCTCGAAAAGACCATCCATAGTGACAAGGGCAAGGATATGCTCGTCAAGGTACGCGCCACCCGTACCGCCTATGTCGCCGACCAGGACAAGTATCTGGAACTGCTCAAGGAGGAGAAGTTGGCGGAAATCGTTGCTCTACAGCAAGGCAACCTGCGCAGTACCCAGGCCGAGTACCTCAAATCGGTCAACGACCTGATCGGGTATCAAACCAACCTCATGAACGAATCCGGCAATCTGGCCGAAAAGCATGCCAGAGAGGCGCAAACGCTGATTCTTATCCTGAGCGCCAGCGCCATGCTGCTCTCGATCATCATTGCCTTCTTGATCGCCCGCAGCGTGCTCAAGCAGCTCGGTGGTGAGCCCGACTATGCGCGGGCCATGGTGGCACGCATTGCCGATGGTGATTTGACCGTGAAGATGGAGACACACCCCAAAGACAGCACCAGCTTGATGTTTGCCATGAAGCAAATGGTGGAGCGCCTGACGCAGGTGGTGACCGACGTCAACAGCGGTGCACAAGCACTGGCCAGCGCCTCCGAAGAGGTCAGCGCCACGGCCCAGTCCTTGAGCCAGTCGGCCAGCGAGCAAGCGGCCGGGGTCGAAGAAACCAGTGCCAGCATTGA
>CAZIGL010000064.1:0-9539 GCA_964538895.1 uncultured Rhodoferax sp. | reverse complement strand
TCAGAGCACCAGGTAGGTCTCTCCGTTGAAGGCAGTCACCTCGCCAATGTCTGCCGCATCGGCAAAGCCGTGCTCTTTGAAGATCGCCATCACCTTGTCGACTTCGGACGGCGCGCAGCTCACCAGCAGGCCGCCGCTGGTTTGCGGGTCGGTCAGCAAGGCTTGCTCGACGGCTGAAAAGCCGACCGGCAAACGCACCTCGTGGCCATAGGCGGCCCAGTTGCGCCCCGAAGCACCAGTGATGCAACCCTGTTGCGCCAGTTCGCGCACACCCGCCAAAAACGGCACGTTTTGCCAATCCAGCCGCACCGTACAGGCGGCACCGCGCGCCATCTCCAGCACATGGCCGGCCAGGGCAAAGCCGGTGACGTCGGTCATGGCATGCACGCCGTCAAGCGCTGCCAGTGCCGGGCCGGGCGTGTTGAGCTGGGTGGCGACACGGATCATCTCGGCGTAGCCGGCGGCATCCAGCAGGTCTTTCTTGAGCGCGGCTGACAGCACGCCCACACCCAGCGGTTTGCCCAGAATCAGGCGGTCGCCCACGCGGGCGCTGGCATTGCGCTTGACCCGCCCGGGGTGCATCAGACCCATGGCCACCAGGCCGTAAATGGGCTCGACCGAGTCGATGGTGTGGCCGCCGGCAATCGGGATGCCGGCAGCGCGACACACGCTGGCACCGCCCTCCAGAATCTTGCCGATGGTCTCGACCGACAGCACATTGATCGGCATGCCCACCAGCGCCAGCGCCATGATGGGTGTGCCGCCCATGGCATACACGTCGCTGATGGCGTTGGTGGCGGCAATGCGGCCAAAGTCAAACGGATCGTCAACGATCGGCATGAAGAAGTCGGTGGTGGCGATCAGCGCCTGCGTGTCGTTGAGCTGGTACACCGCCGCATCGTCGGCGGTCTCGATGCCCACCAGCAGCTCCTTGGGCATCGGCATGGCCGTGGTGCCCTTGAGAATGCTGGACAGCACGCCAGGGGCAATCTTGCAACCGCAACCACCGCCATGCGACAGGCTGGTCAGGCGCGGTTCGGTGCGCGCGGGAACTGCCGCGGGGGCAGGCGTCAAAGGTGAGTTTTCTGGGGACATGCGGTTTGCCACGGGTGGCATTTGGTGTGGTTGATCAAACCGCCATTATCCGTTTTGGGGCCCCCGCATGGCGCTTGGCTGCATCCGGGCTACACGGGAAGTGCGCGTCAACGGGTGGTGAACTGTCGCCACAGCCGCACAGCCAGCAACACGATGGGTGCGCTGTGCAACAGCAAATCAAAAATATCCACCGGCTTGACCAGCGTGCCCTGACTCAGCATGCGCAGTTTTTCGATCAAATGCGGCTCCGGGCTGATCGGCGCCACCGCCATCCAGACAGCCAGCGCGATCAAGATGGGCAACGGAAACTTGTCTAGCCAACTCATGCTGTAGCCGCCTTCACGCAGGCCGCACACAGGCAGGCCACGCCCCGCGCCGCCTCCGGAATGGTGTTCAGCAACTCGGCGCTGAACTGCGCCTGGGTGCACCAACAAGGGGGCTGCTGGATGCCGGTGGCGGCCTGCACCTCCATGGCGCAAAGGTTGGGCTGGCCGCACAGGGGGCAGTTTTGGGGATGGATGCTTGGATTAGGTGTCATGGTGAATGCAGGGAGAAAAAGTAGACGCTATTTCAAGAACTTGAAGGCTAGCGCAGCCACGACTCGAAAGCCTTGGCCAGCTTTTGCAAGACCGCTGGGTCGGGCAGCGGCAAGCGCACGCTGGCCTGCCCGGTAACGGGATCGCGTTCGATCTGGATCGGTGGCATGGCCAAGCCAGCAGCGCCACCCGCACCGCGCGTCGTTGCCAAGCCTTGCAACAGGGCCGCGCCAGCTTCAAGGATGGCGGCCCATGGATCGGATTGTGGCGACGTGCTTGGGGTTTGGTTTGTTGTGGGTTCAGGGTTCGGCGATTGATCCGGCTGGACTGGTGCGTCTGCGGCAGCTTCGGCTAGCTCGGCCTTTTCGGCAACCGTGTCGGACAGAGCCACACCGCCGTCCGCAACGTCATGCCGATCGTCCACATCCAAAGCTGCGTCGCTATCGGCCTCGCCCACCGCCGCAGTCACTTTCTCCACGCTATCCATGAATTTGGACAAGCGTGTGCCTTGCATGAACACCTCCGTGGCGCCGCCGTCCAGCACACCGGCAAAGAGCGACTTCTTGAACGCCAACACCCCCAAGATGCCTTCTTCGATGCTGCCCTGGCCGACAAAATTGATCACCTGCACACCACGCGACTGACCCATGCGGTGCACCCGGCCAATGCGCTGCTCCAGCACGGCGGGGTTCCACGGCATGTCCATGTTGACCACCACCGCAGCGGCGTGCTGCAGGTTCAGCCCCACCCCACCGGCATCGGTGGACAAAAACAGGCGGCAGTTGGCGTCGTTGTGAAAGGTCTCCACCAGCGCGCCGCGTTGGTCGCCCGGCACGCTGCCCGAAAACAGCACATGGCCCCAACCGCGCGCTGCCAGACGCCGCTGAATCAGCGCGTGGGTCGCCAACCATTGGCTGAACACCACGGCCTTGGCGTTGGGGTCTTCCAGCAGCTCATCGAGCACGGTCATGAGCTCGTCAACCTTGTGACCATGGTCGGTATCGTGGTCGAGCAAATAGGTGCTGTTGCAGACCATGCGCATGTTTTGCAGCGCACAGTGCAGGCGGCGCTGGTCGGTGTCTGACAAAAAGCCGGTCTTGCGCCAGCGCGCCACGATACGCGTTACCGTCTCGCCGTTTTCGTCATGGTGCAGCCGCTGCTCGGGGGTGAGCGGCACAAAAATGCGGTTGTCCACGCGCTCGGGCAACTGCGTCAGCACCTCGGCCTTGCGCCGGCGCAGCATCACCGGCGCCAGGGTTTTGCCAATGTGATCCAGGCCGCAGTAACCCACCACACGGCCCGATTCGTCGCGCAACTGGTGCTCATCGAGCATGCGCCAGGTGGGGCCAAGGCGGTGCTGGTCGACAAACTGCACGATCGAAATCAGCTCTTCGAGCCGGTTTTCCAGCGGCGTGCCGGTCAGCACAATGGCATAGGGGCTGACCACACGCTTCAGGGCGCGCGCGGCAATGGTGTTCCAGTTTTTGATGCGCTGCGCCTCATCGGCAATCACCAGGTCGGGCGCCCAGGCGGCAATCAGGTCGGCGTCGCGCGCCAGGGTTTCGTAATGGATGATTTTGCAAAACACGTCCTCCTGGTACTGCGCCTGGCGCTTGCCGCGCAAACCACTGATCACCTGGGCGCTACGCTCGGTAAAGCGGGCAAACTCGTTTTTCCACTGGTGCTTGAGAGAGGTCGGGCACACCACCAGCACCCGCTGCACACCAAAGTGGCGCGCCAACAGCTCGGCTGCAGCAATGGCCTGAATGGTTTTACCCAGGCCCATCTCGTCGCCAATCAAACAGCGCCCCACACGCGCGGCAAACAGCGCACCTTGCGCCTGGTACGGGTAGAGTTTGGTCTTGAGCAGCTTGTGCAGCGCCTTGTCGTCCGCACCCTTGGGGTAAGCCTTGGCCAGCACCGTATCGCGCTGATTGGCATCGCGCCGGTTCGCCACAAACTGCCAGACATCGTCATAACAACGCAGCTCATGCCCCATCTCTTGCACCGCTTGCAGCAAAGCGGGCAGACCGGTGTAGCCGTCCGGTCGCAAGGCCCAGCGCGCGTCGGCATCAAACAGCACGGCGGCTTGCGCGCGCAGAGCATCCGGGCAATTGGCTCCCAGCCGCAGCCGCACTTGGCGCTGGCCGGCGTAGTCAAGCCAGATTTCACTGTAAGCGGGCTCAAAACCGCGTTTCAGGGCCACTTTGCCGCCGCGCTTGGCCTGCAACTTGCCCAGCGTGAACTCAATGTGTTTGCAGGTGCCCAGGTCATTGGTGGCAAAGTCAGGACAGGTGCAAAAGTTTTGCCCCAAAGCCGTGCCTCGAATAGCCACCCGGTAGTGCGAGCGGCTGGCCGGGTTGCTCACGGCAAAGTCAGAAAACACCGGCTCTGCGCCCAGGTTTTTCAAGCCAAAGTTTTGCTCCCGGCCAAACTGGCGGCGCAGCGCCGTTTGCCAGTCTGCCGCGGGCAGGTCGGGCGGGCGCCGGGTGCGCGACAGGCGCGGCTCAGCGGCTTTGGTGGTTTTGGATTTTTTGGCAGCGGGCTTGCGGGCAGTGAGCATGGCGGAGGTGCTTTGGCGTATTGGAGGCGCTATTTTCAACGATCTGCGGCAACTCACGTGGCGCACAGGAACTGTTCTCAGAATTTGACAGCGCTATTGGCCCACAACATTGCAACGCCAATCTATGACTGACAAAGACCGGTCAATTGCCGTTCACAGACGCTTGTGCCCGGTAACCCTGCTCCCTTATTTCAGCGCTACGTCGTGCCTCAAGGACCAGACGACCAAGACGTTCATTGGTTTCTGCCATCGCCAGCCACTGCCTTTCAGTTGAGGAAATACTGCTGAAGTTACGACGAAATCCGGCTTCGGGTGTGGCGATGTGTTCAGCGATGACCTGGAAGCGCTTGTAAGTGGTGGTCAAACTGAATGTCAGAAATCGATCGAAAAATGGACCCGCAAGACAGCGGTAGCGGCCATTCAAGCGCGCTTCGCCATGGGCTATAGTGAAGACTGAGTCTTTGCTCGCACAACTAACCCAGCAGAGTTGACGCAGAACCCGAGTGATGGCATTTCTGGAGTTGTTATGCCCATTAACGTTGAACGAAAATCTTCTGAAACCCTTATTCCATTCGGGACTCAATGGCTTTTCTGGTCCGATGCTGGGGAGACAACTCCGGTGTCAGGGAGACACTTGCGTGTCGCGCTATATTGAGTAAGGCCGCAAGGGCAACCATGTTTTCAATCCGACCCTTTCAATCGCCGGACTGGCCGTTCCTCTGGCCAATCCTCCAATCGGTCTTCGCAACCGGAGACACCTACGCCTTCTCCCCAACCAGCACCGAGGCTGAGATTCACAACACGTGGGTCACACTTCCTCAGGCTACCTTCGTCGCTACAACTGCTGCTGGCGCTGTCATTGGCTCATACATCCTCAAGCCAAACCAACCGGGGCTTGGCAGTCATGTCTGCAACTGCGGCTATGTTGTTGCTGAGTCGGCGCGCGGCTGCGGTGTCGCCGCGGCGCTTTGCGAACACTCGCAAGCGCAGGCGCGCGCGCTGGGCTACCGATCAATGCAGTTCAACTTGGTCGTTTCCACAAACGTAGTTGCTGTGCGCCTGTGGCAGAAACTTGGTTTTGCCATCGTTGGCACACTGCCTGCCGCTTTCAAGCACAGCCGTATGGGCTACGTTGACGCTTACATCATGCACAAAAGTCTCGTTGCGGCGTAACGCCAGCCTCGTTCAACCGGATCCGCTACGGCGCTTGACCGCTCGCTCCGAACCCCGCACCTTCAACGTTAAGGAACCACACCAGATGATTGGGATGACCGCTACCTGGAAATTTGGCTGGCGGCTTTGCGTCTTGACCCGTCCGTCAGGGTGAAAATGCCCAAAATCTGGGCCGAGGGCTCTTAAAGACCCAAAGCGGAAACACACTAGGTCAGCGTGAAGCCCATCGGAAAGTGGGAAAGCTGACCTTCAATTTCACCGTAAGCAGTCGCTCACCGGCAGTGCCAAAAACTCGATAATTTTCATTCAGCTATAACAATCTCACGATTTGTTTATTGTTCGGCAGTGCAGCGGTCACGAGCACCAGCTTTGTCGAAACCTACTTACCTGTTGACCGTGGTGCATCACCAGGATTCATCACTCCAGCCCAAGCTGCATCGGGCTGCCAAGAAGCCGCCCAGGCTGACAACTGATCTGGCGGCATGGGTCGGGCAATGCCGTAGCCTTGCGCAAGTTCGCAACCCAGTCTGAGCAGTGCGGTGCCGTGTGCCACGGTCTCTACACCTTCGGCAATCACTTCGCGGTTGAAGGCGGCGGCCAGTCCGATGATGCCTTGCAAAATAGCCAGGTCATCGGGGTCGTTGAGCATGTCGCGCACAAAGCTCTGGTCGATCTTGAGTTGTGTCACGCGCAGGCGCTTCAAGTAAGTGAGCGATGAATAACCGGTGCCAAAGTCGTCCAGTGCGAACCCCATACCAATCTCGGCGCAGTCTTCAATCACCTTCGACACCTGGTCCATATCGTTTAGCGCACTGGTCTCCAGCACTTCCAGTTCAATGCAGCCCGGATGCACTTGCGGGTGCTTCGCCAGGATGATCTGCAGGCGCTCTACAAAGTCATCTTGCAGCAATTGGCGTGCCCCGATGTTGATGCTGACGGGCAGGTCCAGACCGGCGACGTGCCACACATCCATCTGGCGCATTGCTGTGTCAATCACCCACTCGCCCACCTCAACGGCCAGCGGGTGATCTTCGATCGTCGGCAAGAAGGCAGCAGGTGCCAGCAAACCATCTTCGGGATGTTGCCAGCGAATCAACGCCTCGGCACCAATCACCTTTCCGGTGCGCATATTCACCTTCGGCTGGTAGTACAGAACAAATTCTTGGCGCTCCAGCGCCAGGCGAATGCGCGCCAGGCTTTCGTGCTGTTTGCGGACGTTGCTGTCTTGTGCAGCGTCAAACACGCAGCAGCGGTTCTTGCCTGCCACTTTGGCCTGGTACATGGCCTGGTCGGCTTGGCGCAGCAGTTGGTCACCATCGATGTCTTGTGCCTGGGGGTAGAAGGTGACGCCTAGGCTGGCGGACAGCGACAAACTCAATTCACCCAATTCCACCGGCAGCGCAGCAGCGGCCTGGAGCCGGTTGAGTAGCGGCAAACTGACCGACGTGTCTTCCAAGTCGGTCAGCACAGCCACAAATTCGTCACCACTGATGCGGGCCAATGTATCGCCCTCGCGCAGCGCCTCCTTAAAACGCTTGGCCAGGATTTTGAGCACCTGATCCCCGGTCTCATGGCCGTACTGGTCGTTAACGGCCTTGAAACCATCAAGGTCGAGGAAGACCACCACCAAATGCTGTTGCCGGCGCTGCGCCTGTGCCCTGGCCTGATACAAGCGGTCGGCCAGTAAAAAACGGTTGGGCAGGTTGGTCAGCGCGTCAAAGTGGGCCATGTGCTCCAGTTGACTTTGGTGCGCCTTGATAGCGGTGATGTCAGAGAACATTGCCACGTATTGCTGTGTGACGCCCTGCTCATTGCGTATCGCGCTAATGGACAGCAGCTCGGCGAACACCTCGCCGTCTTTGCGCCGGTTCCAGATTTCGCCGCTCCAGTAACCCCGCGCGGTCAAATCGTTCCACATTTCTTTGTAGAACTCGGCACTTTGTCTTCCAGAGCTTAGGATTTTTGTATTCTGACCGATGGCGTCTTCCCGGCTGTAGCCGGTGATGCGGGTAAAGGCTTCATTGACATCGAGGATCGTGCCATTACCGTCGGTGATGGTGATGCCTTCACGGGTGTGACCAAAGACAGTGGCTGCCTGTTGCAAGCCTTTCTCGGCGCGCTTGCGCTCGGTGATGTCCTGAAAGAAGCCTGAAACTTTGCCGCGCGCCAAATCCGCCTCGCCCATGGTATGAACACTGCGCCGGTTACCTTTCGCCGTGATGATTTCCAGCTCCAGGTCAAAAGGTTCGCCGTGCTCGATCGCACGCTGTACCGCCTGTTCAATGATCGGCTGGGACTCGGGTGTGTGGTAATTGATGCCCTCATCCACTGTCAGACAGTCGGTGCCATCCAATTCGTGAATGTCGTAAACCGTTTCCGTCCAAGTCGTCTGGCGAGTTTGAATATCAATCTCCCAACCGCCAACTCGCCCTATTTTCTCGGCATTTGCCAGCAAAGCCTGGGTGTGCTGCAGCGCCTGCGCCGTCTGTTTGATGTCTTCAATATCGGTGCATGTGCCGAACCATTTGAGAATCTTCCCGCTCGAGTCCCGCATTGGCACGCCGCGGATCAACCACCAGCGGTAGGCGCCATCGGCGCGCCGCAGTCGGCATTCCACCGAGTAGGTAGCTTCATTTTGCGTCGCATTTTGCCAGGCATCCCACGCGCGCTGTTGGTCGTTCGGGTGGAAGGGTTTGTTCCAACCGTGACCGTTGCTTTCTTCCAGCGTCAGCCCGGTGTAGTCCACCCATTGTTGGTTGAAATAAATGTTCCAGCCATCGGGCCGGGTGATCCAGACGATTTGCGGCATGGCTTCAGCCAAATTGCGGAATTCCGTCTCGCTGTTGCGCAATGCTGCTTCCGTCTTCTTGCGCTCGCTGACGTCATCCATCGTCGCCATAAAGTAATCGACGCTGCCATCCGGCTTGCGCACAAGGCTAACCCCCATGTGGGTATCCACCAAATGGCCATCCTTGTGGATGAAACGCTTTTCCAGGGTATAGCTGCTGATTTCACCGGACAACATGCGGTTGAACTGAGCCAAGTCGGGCGCCAAATCTTCTGGGTAAGTCAACTCCGTCCAGGTCATGCGGGTCAGTTCGTCCCGCGTGTAGCCCAGCGTCGCGCAGAGTGCATTGTTGATCTCGATCCACCCTTTCTCCGGACTGGTGATCGCCAGGCCGATAATGGAATGGTTGAAGTAGGCGTGAAAACGCTCCAAACTAGAGGTTTCTGCGGCAGCCACTGCTTCTTGCACGGAAGACAACGCCTGCTGGTCAATTAGCTGCTGTTCGTGATTGCGAAAAATGACGCATAGCAACATGGTGGCGAGCGGGTAGATCAGCAGGATCACCCACCACACCTCCTGGATGAAGGCAAGTCCGGCGCGGCCCGGAGCTTGCGTGAGCGCGGCCATCTGCATCAGTTGTACCACCACCCCCAGTGCCAGATAGTGAATAGGTTTTGGAGGCCGTCCGAGGCGCAGCAACCATTGCCGTGCCAGTACACCCAACAAAGCCGACAGCAGGACCACCATGACTCCGAGCGGCGCACCGACGCCACCCAACTGGTAACGATAAACGGCCGCCATGACAGCCGCAATCAACGCGGCTGCAGCACCACCCACCACGCCGACCACCGCCAGGACAATCGAACGCCCGTCAAAAATGATGCCTGGCGCAAAGGTCACAGGATTCGCCATGACCAGAATGGCCACGCCGCCAAACAGCAGTCCGAGCAGAAGCTGGCGATTCCGCGGGTTGTTGAAAAAATGCGAAATTACAAGCTGCCCCACCGCCACCAAGGCGATCAAAAATGCGATGTTATTGATCAGGGAGAGAACCATGCAGCGGCACTACGTCAGGTACAGACAAGCCAGCACTTTACGACCTAATATGACACGAGTCACGTTATTTTCATTTTTTTGTCAATTACCATAAGCGTGGCAGGCTCAAAATAAATCCAATGAAAGCACAAATACTTAGTTGGCCGACTTCGATAGCCATGCGATGCCTCTTGGGTACGCTGCGACTGGCTCCAACTACTGTTCAAGAGACCGCCAGCCAAGAAAGCCAGCGCCCATAGGTAGCCGACTGTTGCAGAGCTTAGGGCTGACAAGTGGCCAAACTGAACCAGAAGCCGGAATGACCGGACCGGAGAAATCGACAGATATT
>CAZIGL010000063.1:0-9835 GCA_964538895.1 uncultured Rhodoferax sp. | reverse complement strand
CAAACACCAGGCCTTCGCCCTTGCTGTTGATGCGGTCGCGGGTGGTGTAGTAGAGACCCAGCACCACGTCTTGCGACGGCACGATGGAGGGCTCGCCATTGGACGGGAACAGCACGTTGTTGGAGGCCAGCATCAGGGTGCGGCATTCCATCTGGGCTTCGACGGACAACGGCACGTGAACGGCCATCTGGTCACCGTCGAAGTCGGCATTGAACGCGGCGCAAACCAGCGGGTGCAACTGAATGGCCTTGCCTTCAATCAAAATGGGCTCAAACGCCTGGATACCCAAACGGTGCAGCGTGGGCGCACGGTTGAGCATGACCGGGTGCTCCTTGATGACTTCTTCAAGGATGTCCCAGACCACCGGCGTGCCGGTTTCGACTTCCTTCTTGGCCGCCTTGATGGTGGTGGCAATGCCCATGGCTTCCAGGCGCGCAAAGATGAAGGGCTTGAAGAGTTCAAGCGCCATCAGCTTGGGCAGACCGCACTGGTGCAGTTTGAGCGTGGGGCCCACCACAATGACCGAACGGCCAGAGTAGTCCACCCGCTTGCCCAGCAAGTTCTGACGGAAACGACCGCCCTTGCCCTTGATCATGTCGGCCAGCGATTTGAGCGCACGCTTGTTGGCGCCGGTCATGGCTTTGCCGCGGCGGCCGTTGTCGAGCAGGGAATCTACCGCTTCCTGCAACATGCGCTTTTCATTGCGGGCAATGATTTCCGGTGCCTTGAGTTCAAGCAGGCGGCGCAGGCGGCTGTTGCGGTTGATGACGCGGCGGTACAGGTCGTTCAAATCCGAGGTGGCAAAACGGCCACCGTCCAGCGGCACCAGGGGGCGCAGGTCGGGCGGCAACACCGGCAGCACATCGAGCACCATCCATTCGGGCTTGATGCCGGATTTCTTGAACGCTTCGAGCAGCTTGAGGCGCTTGGTGTTCTTCTTGATCTTGAGATCCGAACCCGTGGGGTCGTTGCGCAGCTTTTCGATGGAGCTGTCGATGTCGAGGTTTTGCAACAAATCCTTGACGCCTTCGGCACCCATCTTGGCCTGGAACTCGTCGCCGTATTCCTTGAACTTGGCGTCGAAGTCGTCTTCCGACATGATGCTGTATTTCTTCAGCGGGGTCATGCCGGGGTCGGTCACCACGTAGGCTTCAAAGTAGAGCACGCGCTCGATGTCACGCAGCGTCATGTCCAGCACCAGGCCCAGGCGGCTGGGCAGGGACTTCAGGAACCAGATGTGGGCGCAGGGCGCGGCCAGGTCGATGTGACCCATGCGCTCGCGGCGCACCTTGGTCTGCGTGACTTCAACGCCGCACTTCTCGCAGATGACACCGCGGTGCTTGAGGCGCTTGTACTTGCCGCACAGGCATTCGTAGTCTTTGATGGGGCCAAAAATCTTGGCGCAAAACAGACCATCGCGCTCGGGCTTGAAGGTGCGGTAGTTGATGGTCTCCGGCTTTTTGACTTCGCCGAAAGACCAGGAACGGATTTTCTCGGGCGAGGCCATGCCAATTTTGATGGCATCGAAGTGCTCGTCAGGCGTGAATTGCTTGAACAGGTCGAGTAATGATTTCATGTGTGTAAATCCTTATCTAATTAGTTGAGGACAGAGCAAATTTGCTGCGCAAATCTTGATCTGTCCCGCAATGTTTCAGGAACGCTCGAGCTCAATGTCCAGGCCCAGGGAACGAATTTCCTTGACCAGCACGTTGAACGATTCCGGCATGCCGGCTTCAATCGAGTGTTCGCCCTTGACGATGCTCTCGTAGACCTTGGTCCGGCCCTGCACGTCGTCGGATTTGACGGTGAGCATTTCCTGCAAGGTATAGGCGGCGCCATAAGCCTCCAGTGCCCACACTTCCATCTCGCCGAAACGCTGGCCGCCGAACTGGGCCTTGCCGCCCAGCGGTTGCTGCGTGACCAGGCTGTACGGGCCAGTCGAGCGGGCGTGCATCTTGTCGTCCACCAAGTGGTGCAGTTTCAGGTAATGCATGTAGCCGACCGTGACCGGGCGCTCAAAGCGGTCGCCGGTGCGGCCGTCATACAGGTAAGCCTGGGTGCGCGTGGACGTCAGACCCTTGGCCGTGGCCACGTCATCTGGGTAGGCCAGCTTGAGCATGGCGCGGATTTCGTCTTCGGTGGCACCGTCAAACACGGGCGTCGCGAACGGCATGCCGCTGGTCAGGTTTTCGGCCATGGCAAGCAACTGGCTGTCGTCGAGCTGCGCCAGGTCTTCCTTGCGGCCCGTGCTGTTGTAGATCTCGCCCAGGAATTCGCGCAGTTCAGCCACGCGGCTCTCATGCTGCAGCATGTCGCCAATGCGTTGGCCAATGCCCTTGCCGGCCCAGCCCAGGTGAACTTCGAGCACCTGGCCCACGTTCATCCGTGACGGCACGCCCAACGGGTTCAGCACAATGTCGCAAGGGGTGCCGTCGGCCATGTGCGGCATGTCTTCCACCGGCACAATTTTGGAAACCACACCCTTGTTGCCGTGGCGACCGGCCATTTTGTCACCGGGTTGCAGGTGGCGTTTGACGGCCACATAGACCTTGACCATCTTCAGCACGCCTGCGGGCAGCTCGTCGCCCTGCGTGAGTTTCTTGCGCTTTTCTTCAAAAGCCAAGTCGAAGCGGTGGCGGGTTTGCTCCAGCGAGTTCTTGATGCTTTCCAACTGAGCCGAGACATCTTCATCAGCCGGACGGATGTCAAACCAGTGGAACTTCTCGACCGCAGCCAGGTAGGCGGCGTCGATCTTGCTGCCCTTGGCCAGTTTTTGCGGGCCACCATTGGCGGCTTTGCCCAACAGCAGTTTTTCGATACGCGCAAACGCGTCGGCTTCGACAATGCGCAGCTGGTCGTTCAGGTCGAGGCGAAAGCGCTTGAGCTCGTCGTCGATGATCTGCTGGGCGCGGCGGTCACGCGTGATGCCTTCGCGGGTGAACACCTGCACGTCGATGACCGTGCCTTGTGAGCCCTGGTCAACGCGCAGCGAGGTGTCTTTCACGTCGCTGGCTTTTTCGCCAAAAATGGCGCGCAGCAATTTTTCTTCAGGCGTCAGCGTGGTCTCGCCCTTGGGCGTGACCTTGCCGACCAGCGTGTCACCCGGCATGACTTCAGCACCCACATAGATGATGCCGGATTCGTCCAGACGGTTGAGTTGCTGCTCAGACAGATTCGGAATGTCGCGGGTGATTTCTTCGGCACCGAGCTTGGTGTCACGCGCCATGACCACGAGTTCTTCGATGTGGATCGAGGTGTAGCGGTCTTCGGCCACGACACGTTCGCTGATCAAAATCGAGTCTTCGAAGTTGTAGCCGTTCCAGGTCATGAAGCCAATCAGCATGTTCTGGCCCAGTGCCAGTTCGCCGAGGTCGGTGGAGGCGCCGTCGGCGATCACATCGCCCTTGGCCAGCTGGTCGCCTTTTTTGACGATCGGGCGCTGGTGGATGTTGGTGTTCTGGTTGGAACGCTGGTACTTGATGAGGTTGTAGATGTCCACACCCACTTCACCGGCCTGCGCTTCAGCGTCGTTGACGCGAATCACGACACGGCTGGCATCGACATAGTCGACCACACCACCGCGGGTGGCAACCACCACGGTGCCGGAGTCAATGGCGGCAACGCGCTCGATACCGGTGCCGACCATCGGCTTTTCAGGGCGCAAAATTGGCACGGCCTGGCGCGACATGTTGGCGCCCATCAAGGCGCGGTTGGCGTCGTCGTGCTCCAGGAAGGGCACCAGTGAAGCGGCCACCGACACGATCTGCGCCGGCGACACGTCCATGTACTGCACGCGACCGGCGTCCACCATGATGGTCTCACCCGCCTCACGCGCCGAAATCAGCTCGCCAGTCAGGCGGCCTTCCTTGTCAAGCACGGCATTGGCCTGGGCGATCACATACTTGCCTTCTTCAATGGCCGACAGGTAGTCGATGTCCATGGTGACCTTGGCGTCGACCACACGGCGATACGGCGTTTCAATGAAGCCGTAGTCGTTGAGGCGGGCGTACAAAGCCAGCGAGTTGATCAGGCCGATGTTCGGGCCTTCGGGCGTTTCAATCGGGCAGACGCGACCGTAATGGGTCACGTGCACGTCACGCACCTCAAAGCCGGCGCGTTCACGTGTCAAACCGCCTGGGCCAAGGGCCGAGACACGGCGCTTGTGCGTGATCTCGGACAGCGGGTTGGTCTGGTCCATGAACTGGGACAACTGCGAGGCGCCGAAGAACTCTTTCAGGGCGGCCGAAATTGGCTTGCTGTTGATCAGGTCGTGCGGCATCAGGGGCTCTTGCTCGGCCTGACCCAGGCGCTCTTTCACGGCCTTTTCGATACGGGCCAGACCCATGCGGTACTGGTTTTCCGCGAGTTCACCGACGCAGCGCACACGGCGATTGCCGAGGTGGTCGATGTCGTCAACCTGGCCGTGGCCGTTGCGCAAATCAACCAGCACCTTGACCACAGCCAGGATGTCTTCGTTGGTCAGCACCATCGGGCCGGTCGATTCGGGGCGACCCATCTTGGCGTTGAACTTCATGCGACCGACGCGCGACAGATCATAGGTGTCGGGGTTGTAGAACAGGCGCTGGAACAGGGCTTGCACGGCGTCTTCAGTGGGCGGCTCGCCGGGACGCATCATGCGGTAGATGGCGACGCGGGCAGCAAACTCGTCGGCGGTTTCATCGGTACGCAGGGTCTGCGAAATGTAGGCGCCCTGGTCGAGCTCGTTGGTGTAGATGCAGGCCAGGTCTTGCACACCGCTGGTGCGCAGTTTTTTGAGCAGCAGTTCGGTCAGCTCTTCGTTGGCCTTGGCGATGATTTCACCGGTCTCGGCATCGACCACGTTGCGCGCCACGATGCGGCCCACCAGGAAGTCTTCGGGCACCGAAATATGCGTGGTCTCGGACTGCTCGAGCTCGCGCGTGTGGCGCACGGTGACGCGTTTTTCTTTGGCCACGATGACCTTGCCGCTCTTGTCGGTGATGTCAAAACGGGCGACTTCGCCGCGCAAGCGCTCGGCCACGAATTCCATCTGGGCACCGCTGTCCATCAGGCGGAAATTGTCGTTGACAAAGAAGTTGGCCAGGATCGACTCGTTGTTCAGGCCAATGGCCTTGAGCAAAATCGTGACCGGCATCTTGCGGCGGCGGTCAACCCGGAAATACAAAATGTCTTTGGGGTCAAACTCGAAGTCCAGCCATGAGCCGCGGTAGGGAATGATGCGCGCCGAAAACAGCAGCTTGCCTGAACTGTGGGTCTTGCCCTTGTCGTGCTCAAAAAACACGCCGGGTGAACGGTGCAACTGGGACACGATGACACGCTCGGTGCCATTGATGACAAACGAGCCTTTTTCGGTCATCAGGGGCACTTCACCCATGTAGACCTCTTGCTCCTTGACCTCCTTGACCACCTTGTTTTGCGAGGTGGAAGACTCACGGTCATAAATGATCAGTTGCACACGGGCGCGCACGGCTGACGAAAACGTCAGGCCGCGGGTCTGGCATTCACGCACATCAAACGCCGGCTTGCCCAGGTTGTAGTCGAGGTACTTCATCTCGACAAAACCGTTGTGGGACACAATCGGGAACGCCGCATTGAAAGCCGCTTGCAGGCCTTCATCAGTGCGCTTTTTGGGAGAGATGCCGGCTTGCAAAAAGGCCGTGTAGGCATCTTTTTGCATTTGCAGCAGGTAGGGAATCTCGAGCACGCTGTCGCGGCTGCCAAAATTTTTACGTATCCGTTTGCGTTCGGTGTATGAATAAGCCATGAAATCTCCGGGCAAATGAGGACTTGGGTGGTCCTGAACGACGTTAACGCTTGGCGATTGGCCACTACCAATCAATGGCGGACGGTTGCACCTTGCATGCAACCCGAACCAAGGCATCTTCTGCTGTCGGGGTTAGAAGACACTGGAAATAGGGTGGACGGCCCGCTTTCCGGTGTGTTCTGCAAAAACACCAAAGGCTGGAGGCCTTTGACAGCACTCCAGCCCTGAGGACAACTCAATTACTTGAGTTCAGCCTTGGCACCTGCGTCAACCAGCTTCTTGAGAGCGGCTTCGGCATCAGCCTTGGACACGCCTTCCTTGACGTTCTTCGGAGCGCCGTCAACCATGTCTTTGGCTTCCTTGAGGCCCAGACCGGTGATTTCGCGCACAGCCTTGATGACCGACACCTTTTGGGCGCCAGCTTCAAGCAGAACGACGTTGAATTCGGTCTTTTCTTCGGCCACGGCAGCAGCAGCACCGCCGCCAGCAGCAGGAGCGGCCATGGAGGCAGCGCTCACACCAAACTTCTCTTCGATGGCTTTCACCAGGTCGTTGAGTTCCATGACCGTCATGCTGTCGAGCGCGGTCAAAAATGCGTCTTTATCGAATGCCATTTTGTTTCCTAACAATTGATTAATTTCTGTGCACTGCAAGCGTTACGCTGCAACGGCCTCGGCGGGTGCTTCTTCTGCACCGCCGCCTTTTTGCTCTGCCAAAGCTGCCACAACACGCGCAATGCGTGAAATGGGAGACTGCATCAAGCCCAACAACTGCGCCAACAACACTTCCTTGGAAGGGATGCTTGCCAGTTGCTTCACGCCCTCGACATCCAGAGCCTTGCCGCCGAATGCACCCGCGCGAATCACCAACTTGGCGTTGGTTTTCGCGAAGTCAGCCACCACTTTCGCGGCGGCCACTGCATCTTCGGAAAAACTGTAGATCAGCGGACCGGTCATCTGGTCGGACACAACTTCAAAGCTGCTACCGGCAACAGCGCGGCGGGCCAGTGTGTTTTTCAACACACTCAACTCCACACCACTGCTGCGCGCGGTCGAGCGCAATTTGGTCATGTCGGCGACCGTGATGCCACGGTATTCCGCTATCACGAGCGTTTGAGCTTTAGCGGCGAGGCCAGTCACTTCACTGATGACCGCTTCTTTCTCACTGCGATTTAAACTCAAGGTCAACTCCTTAAAAAAGTACCCGTTTGTGCTTTTTGCAACTCACATCAGGGCACACACATTGCAGCGACCAACTGTTTAGGAACTTTTCAATCCTTGGGCAGCGGGATCGCCATCTGCGTTGGCTGTTTCAGATTAAGCGCCTTCACCCTGAGGCTCGGCACACCAACGGTCTTGGATGGCCTGCGGCAGCCTGAATGACTTCCGCAGCCCACCACGTCAGGCTGCCCTTTCGGCCAGCCCAATTTCTTGCGTTACGCGTTAATCGATTGCAGGTCGACGCGCACACCAACACCCATGGTGCTGGAAACGGCGGCCTTGCGCAAATACTGACCCTTGCTGGTGGCAGGCTTGGCTTTCACCAGGGCCTCGACCAATGCCGCCAGGTTACCCTGCAGCTTGTCACTGTCAAAGGAGCGGCGACCAATGGTGGAATGCACAATACCGGCCTTGTCAACACGGAACTGAACCTGACCGGCCTTGGCGTTTTTGACCGCAGTGGCCACGTCAGGCGTCACGGTGCCGACCTTCGGGTTGGGCATCAGGCCACGTGGGCCGAGGATCTGACCCAGGGTACCCACAACGCGCATCGCGTCAGGGGCGGCAATGACCACGTCAAAAGGCATGTCGCCCGCCTTGATCATGGCGGCCAGGTCGTCCATACCCACGATGTCAGCACCTGCCGCCTTGGCTTCTTCGGCCTTGGCGCCTTGGGCAAACACGGCAACACGTTTGGTCTTGCCGGTGCCGTTGGGCAACACGACAGCGCCACGCACCACCTGGTCAGACTTCTTGGCATCGATGCCGAGTTGCACCGCCACGTCGATGGATTCATCGAACTTGGCATTGGCAAATTCTTTCACCAGACCCAGAGCGTCGCCAATCGCGTACAGCTTGCCGCTGTCCACTTTGCCTTGCTGGGCTTTTTGTTTTTTAGTCAAGCGGGCCATTTACACACCCTCCACAGTAATGCCCATCGAGCGGGCTGAGCCGGCGATGGTACGAACAGCTGCATCCATGTCGGCAGCGGTCAGGTCCTTGATTTTGGTCTTGGCGATTTCTTCGAGCTGAGCGCGCGTGATCTTGCCGACCTTGGTCTTGAGCGGGTTGGCCGAACCCTTGTCGATCTTGACCGCTTTCTTGATCAGGATCGATGACGGGGGCGACTTGATGACAAAAGTGAAACTCTTGTCAGCAAAAGCGGTGATCACCACGGGCAGCGGCAGTCCGGGCTCGATACCTTGGGTCTGGGCATTGAATGCCTTGCAGAATTCCATGATGTTCAAGCCGCGCTGACCCAGCGCCGGGCCAATGGGGGGGGATGGGTTGGCTTTACCAGCTGGCACTTGCAGCTTGACAAAACCGACGATTTTTTTCGCCATGTTTAACTCCTAACGGGTGCTAACGCCTTCATCTGCTGTTGGCAGCTTCGGGCTCCCCGTGATTAACGACTCACCTCAAACATTCGCACCGAGTCGGAAAGTGCGAAATACATCTGATCGGTTGAGGACAGAGCAAATTTGCCGCGCAAATCTTGGTCTGTCCCGCAATATCTCAATAGGTTGGGGTCAGAGCACGTTGCTGCGCAAGTGGTCTGTCCCGGAAATCTTTAAGCCTTTTCGACCTGCGAAAACTCAAGCTCAACCGGTGTGGCGCGACCAAAAATGGTGACGGCCACGCGGACCTTGCTTTTCTCGTAATTGACTTCTTCGACCGAGCCGTTGAAATCGGCAAAAGGGCCTTCCTTGACACGCACGTACTCACCGACCACAAATTCAACCTTGTGACGGGGCTTTTCGGTGCCCTCTTGCATCTGGCTCACAATTTTCTGGACTTCGGCCTCGGAAATGGGCGAAGGACGTGTTTTGCCACCACCCACAAAACCTGTGACCTTGTTGGTGTGCTTGACCAAGTGCCAGGTGTCATCGTCCATGACCATCTCAACCAGCACATAACCAGGAAAAAACTTGCGCTCGGTTGTTTTTCTCTGGCCGTTCTTGATCTCAACCACTTCTTCCATGGGCACCAGAATGCGACCGAACTTGCTTTGCATGCCGGCGCGGTTGATGCGCTCCAGAATGTTGCGCTCCACAGCTTTTTCCATGCCCGAATAAGCATGGACCACGTACCAACGCAGATCCGGATTCACAGGCGCAGCCGCCGGGGTGCTTGCCACGTCCTCAGCACCATCCAATGGGGTGTTCACAGCGTCCGTCATCATTATCTCCACCCCAAAATCAGGTCATAAAAGAACCATTCGAGCGTCTTGTCGGTCAACCACAAGAACAAGGCCATGACCAGGACAAAGCCAAATACATACGCCGTCATCTGGATGGCTTCCTTGCGGGCTGGCCAAACGACTTTTTTGACCTCACGGACGGCATCCTGACCAAAAGCCGTCAAGGCCTTGCCGGATTCCGAGATCAAAAACACCACAGCCGCCAGAGCCAGGCCGGCCAGCAAACCCAGCCACTGAAACAAGGGGCCTTGCTTGGCCAGTGCGTAATAAGCCACCAGCGAGGCCAGCACCAAAGCAGCGGCGAGCGCCAGCTTGGCTTTGTCGGCGGTTGTGTTGACGGTTTGTACTTGAGGGGTGGCCATGTTGTGTTGATCTTGCCTGTTTAAACTAGCACTGAAATGGGGCGACCTTGAGACGCACAAGCCCGCCAGGTTAGTAGCGGGCTTTTTTTAACACCTGACAAACTTGGTCAGGTGGCAGGGGCAGTAGGAATCGAACCTACAACCTTCGGTTTTGGAGACCGACGCTCTGCCAATTGAGCTATGCCCCTTTGATATCCGGGTCGTCCAGTTCTTATGAATTACGCAATCACCTTGGCCACCACACCGGCGCCGACGGTACGACCGCCTTCACGGATGGCGAAGCGCAGGC
>CAZIGL010000062.1:0-11994 GCA_964538895.1 uncultured Rhodoferax sp. | reverse complement strand
TGGCATTGAATCTAAACTCGGAGCATCTTTTGAACAAATTTTGAGTTAACGCACCATGACCCCATCCCAGGCCGCCCTGCACACTTCCAACATCACCTCCTTGCCCTTGCTGGCACGCGGCAAGGTGCGCGACAACTATGCGGTGGGCGATGACCGCATTTTGATGGTGGCCAGCGACCGCATCAGCGCCTTCGACGTCATCATGGGCCAGCCGATTCCGGGCAAGGGCGTGTTGTTGACGCAAATGGCCTTGTTCTGGTTTGACAAGCTGGGTCCGAATGGCCTGAACATCTGCCCCATCCACCTCACCGGCGAGGCGCCTGAGAGCGCGGTCACGGCCGCCGAAGTGCCGCAGGTGGCGGGCCGCTCGATGCTGGTCAAGCGCCTCAAACCCATTCTGGTGGAGGCCGTGGTGCGCGGCTACCTGGCGGGCAGCGGCTGGAAGGAATACCAGGACAACGGCGCGGTGTGCGGTGTCAAACTGCCCCCCGGCCTGAAAAATGCTTCTCAATTGCCCGAGCCCATTTACACCCCGGCGGCCAAGGCCGAAATGGGTGACCATGACGAAAACATCACCTTCGAGAAAACCGTGGAGATGATTGGCGTTGACCTGGCCACGCGCATCCGTGACATCAGCATTGCGTTGTACAAGGCGGCCAGCGCCTTTGCCGCCACCAAGGGCATCATCATTGCCGACACCAAGTTCGAGTTTGGCCTGGACAGGGACGGCACCTTGATCCTGATGGACGAGGTGCTGACGCCCGATTCGTCGCGCTACTGGCCCGCCGAGAGCTACCAGGAGGGCATCAACCCGCCCAGTTTTGACAAGCAGTTTTTGCGCGACTGGTTGGAAACCGCCCTGGTGGCCGGCCAGCCCTGGCGCAAAAGCCCGCCGGCGCCGCACCTGCCGCGCGAGGTCATTGAAAAAACCGCGGCCAAGTACCAGGAAGCGCTGACCCGGCTCACCGCTTAATTGAGCATCATGCTCAATTGACGGCGGTACTTGGATACCAGGGCCGCCTGCGGGTCTTCCTCAAGTTGTACCTTGCCCAGCACCTCGATGCCACCGGCCGCTTTGCCACCGGCCTGTGCTGCCGCCTTGGGTTTGGGCGGGGTCAGCAGTTCCAGAATGGCGACCATGGCCTTGCGCGGTGCCTCGTCGCCCCATTTTTTGTCGCGCATGATGATTTCCAGCAGCTCGTCCATGGCGGGCGTCCATTCGCCCACGGCCATCAGCAGTTGGGCTTTGGCAAAGCGGGTGTCAAAGTCGCGCTTGTTCTGGGCAATCTTTTCGTCAAACTGCTCGATCGTCCAACTGGCGTGGGGGTTGGTAGCGGCAGATTCAATGGCATTGAGCCACTGTGACAAGGCCTCGAAACGCAGTTGGCGCGGAATCTCGGTCAGCTTGGGGGCCAGCGTGGCGTCAGCTTCTTCCAGGCCGCCCAGGCTGATCAGCAGCTTGACGTAATCAAAACGGGCGTCGTCGTTGCCGGGGTCGGCGGCCAGTGCGTCGGCCAACTTGGCCAGTGCTGCATCGGTATCACCCGCCTGCAGCAGTTCCTGGGCGACATCGGCCTCGGCTTCGGCCACCAACTCGCCCTCGCTGGGCAGGTGTTTGTCCAGAAAGGTGCGTATCTGGGGGCCGGTCTGGGCGCCCATGAAACCATCGACCGGCTTGCCACCCATCATCAAAATACAGGTGGGAATGCTGCGGATGCCAAAGGCCTGGGCCAACTGCTGCTCCTGGTCCGAGTCGATCTTGACCAGCGTGAAGCGGTCGGCATAGTCCACTTCGAGCTGTTCCAGAATGGGGCCGAGCGTTTTGCAGGGGCCGCACCAGGGTGCCCAGAAATCAATCAGGATGGGCTGGGTCATGGAGGCGGCAATGACCTCGGTTTCAAAATTTTGGATGGTGACGTTAATCATGGTTCTGGGTGGCTTGGGTCAAACGTAAAATTCGGGCATGAACTCAATACAAATCGGTGTGCTCATGGGCTCCAGCTCGGACTGGGACACCATGCAACACGCAGTCCACATTCTCCAACAGTTTGGCATCCCCTACGAGGCCCGCGTGGTCTCGGCGCACCGAATGCCCGACGATATGTTTGCCTATGCCGATACCGCCGTGGGCCGGGGCCTGAAGGCCATCATCGCCGGCGCCGGTGGCGCAGCGCACTTGCCGGGCATGCTGGCAGCCAAAACCACGGTGCCGGTGCTGGGTGTGCCGGTGGCCAGCAAACACCTGAGCGGGGTGGATTCACTGCACAGCATTGTGCAAATGCCCAAGGGCATTCCGGTGGCCACCTTTGCCATTGGCGCGGCTGGCGCGGCCAATGCCGCGCTGTTTGCAGTGGCCATGCTGGCCAACTCCGACATCGTGTTGCGTGCCAAGCTGGAAGACTTTCGGGCTGAACAAACCCAGATGGCGCGCGGCATGACCTTGCCGCCCAAGTTATGAGCGGCCCCATGTTGCTGCCCGGTGCCACCGGCTTGAACGGCAGTGGCCAGCAAACCACCCTGGGCGTGATGGGCGGCGGCCAGTTGGGGCGCATGTTTGTGCAGGCAGCCCAAAGCATGGGCTACTTCACCGTGGTGCTCGACCCCGACGTCATCAGCCCGGCCGGGCTGGTGAGCCATTACCACATTCAGACCGACTACCTGGACCAGCAGGGCCTGGCCCAATTGATGCAGCGTTGCGCAGCGGTGACCACCGAATTTGAAAACGTACCGGCTCCCGCGCTGGTCACCTTGGGCGCCGCGCGCCCCACTGCGCCCAGCGCCGACGCGGTGGCCATTGCGCAGGACCGCATCAAGGAAAAGGCCCATTTGGCGCGCAGCGGGGTGCCTGTAGCGCCCTATGCCGTGATCGAAACGGCCGAGCAGTTGGTGGTGGTGTCTGACGACCTGTTACCGGGCATCTTGAAAACCGCCCGCCTGGGCTATGACGGTAAGGGCCAGGTGCGCTGCCAAAACCGCGCCGAGCTGGCCCGTGCCTGGGACGCGTTGAAAAATGTGCCGTGCGTGCTGGAGCAAATGCTGCCGCTGGCCGCCGAATGTTCGGTGCTTGTGGCGCGCGGCTGGGACGGCGCCATGGTGCACTTTGCCCCGCAGCGCAATCTGCACCGCGACGGCATTCTGGCCGTCACCGAGGCTTTTGAGGGCAACCTGGCCCCCGCACTGGCCAAACAGGCGGTGGCTGCTGCGCGCAATATTGCCGAAGAATTGAACTACGTGGGCGTGTTGTGCGTGGAGTTTTTTGTGTTGCAGGACGGCTCGCCCGAGCGCGCCGCGCTGGGTGGCCTGGTGGTGAACGAAATGGCACCGCGCCCGCACAACAGCGGCCACTACACGCTGGATGCCTGCGATGCGTCGCAATTTGAGCTGCAGGTGCGCACCCTGGCTGGCTTGCCCTTGACGCAGCCGCGCCAGCACAGCGCCGCCGTGATGCTGAATTTGCTGGGTGACTTGTGGCTCGATGGCGTCACGCCACGCTGGGACCAGGTGCTGGCCCTGCCCGGCGTGCATCTGCACTTGTACGGCAAGCTCAAAGCCAGCAAAGGCCGAAAAATGGGACATTTGACGGTCACAGCCGCCACCCCCGAGCAGGCCCGCAGCACGGCGCTGGCGGCGGCCAGCGCGCTGGGCATTGCACCGTTTTAACGGCTTGACTCCATGATTCTGCCGGGGGAAGCCCCTGAATCCGTCGCCGCTGCAACCCGTTGCCTTGGGTCGGGCGGCTTGCTGGGGTTGCCGACCGAAACGGTGTACGGTTTGGCCGCCAATGCCGACGACGATGCAGCCGTGGCGCAGATTTTCAAAGCCAAGGGCCGCCCGGCGGATCATCCGCTGATCGTTCATGTGGCTGATGCCAGTGCGGTGGCGCATTACGCCTCCGAGGTGCCCGAGTTTGCAGCGCAGCTCATGCAGGCTTTCTGGCCTGGCCCGCTGACGCTGATCCTGGCGCGCCGCCCGGGTGTAGCCAATGCCGCAGCAGGCGGCAACCCCACCATTGGCCTGCGCTGCCCGTCGCACCCGGTCGCACACGCTGTGCTCAATGCGCTCTTGGACAAATCCATGCCTTTTTGCGTTTGGGGCCTGGCCGCTCCCAGTGCCAACCAGTTTGGCCGCGTCAGCCCCACCACAGCGGCGCATGTGCAGGGTGAATTTGGCGACGACCTGCTGATTCTGGACGGGGGCGCCTGCATGGTCGGCATCGAGTCCACCATCATCGACTGCACCCGGGGTCAGCCGGTGCTGCTGCGCCCGGGGGCCATCACGCCGGCGCAAGTACAGGCCGTGTGCGGCTTAAAGGTGGTGTCAAAAGACGAGCGGAGTGCGCTTGATGCCCCTGCCCCCAAGGCCTCGGGCACGCTGGAGTCGCATTACGCGCCCCGGGCACGGGTGCGTTTGATGGACGCGCAGCAGATGCAGGTGGCTTTGGCTGATGCTGGGGTGGCTTCGGGCTTGGCAGTGTGGCACCGCAGCAAGATGGAAAAGCCTGCTGCTGGCGTGTTGTCCGTGCGCATGCCCGCAAACCCGGAGCTTGCCGCCCGGCAGTTGTTCGCGGTGTTGCGCGCGTTCGATCAGCAGGGCGTGGCGCAAATTTGGGTCGAGGCCCCGCCCGAAGCCTTTGCATGGGACGGCGTGCGCGACCGTTTGCAGCGGGCGGCGGCAAGCTAGCCAGAGCTTACCGGTAGCGCAGCTTCATCACCAGAATGGTGCTCGCGAGCGCCAGCGTGATCACGTTGGCGATAACCACCGGCCAGGCTTCCAGCAGAATGCCATAAATTAGCCACATGGCCACGCCCAACGTGAAGGCGCTGTACATGCCCAGTGAGATGCCCCGGACATCTTTGGTGCGGAAGGTGTGCAGCGCCTGGGGCAAAAAGCTGATGGTGGTCAGGATGGCGGCAAGGGTGCCGATCAGGTCGGTGAGGTTCATGGGGTTCGATTGTCCATCACGGCCCAGTCAACCAGGGCATCGAGTGCCGGGCGCACCGCCGCTGCGTTGGCGTGATTCACCATGGCCACCAGCACATAACGCTTGCCACTGGCGGCATGCACATAGCCCGCCAGCGCGGTCACGTCTTTGAGGCTGCCGGTTTTCAGGTGGGCGCTGGCGCTGCTGGCCAGGCTGCGTCTGAGGGTGCCGTCCACGCCCACCAGGGCCAGCGACGACATCAGTTCGGGCATGGTGGGCGAGGCATAGGCCACTTGCAGCAATTGCCCCAGCTGCTGGGCGCTGATGCGGTTGTGCCGAGACAGGCCCGAGCCGTTGTCGATGGTGGGGATATCGGTGGCGCTGATGCGGTACTGCCACCACTGGCGCAGGGCTTTACGGGCCGACTCGGGGGTGGCGGGTGCGGGCAAACCCAGCGTCAAGAATAACTGCTGCGCCATCACGTTGTTGCTGAACTTGTTGATGTCGCGGATCACTTCGGCCAGGCTGGGGGAGGTGATCTCAAATGTGGCCGGGCCTTGCGGGGCAGCACCAGCGCGAACGGTGCCGGTAAGTTGGCCGCCCATGCTGCGCCACAGCCCCTCGATGGCGCGGGCGTTGTAGCTGGTGGGCTCGACGTAGGCGATGGGCCAAACTTTTTCGCCACAGCTGGCGGGGTAACTGCCGTTGAAGCCGATGCGCAGCGGGTTGGAAAAATTTGCCTTGAGACCCGCGCGGTAGTTGCTGCAGTTGCCGTTGCGGTCGGACTCGGCTGGGCTCAGCGGTACGCTGGTTTGCAACTGAACGCCCGACAAGGGCGGGTCAAACTGCACGCGGGCGATGTTGGTCAGCGGGTCTGGCACAAACGTCATGACAACCGACTTGAAATTGACCAGCAAGGCCTCTGGCGCCGCGTTGTAGGGGCGCAGGGGTTCGCCATCAAATTCGGCTGCATCGGTGGCCGGACCATCGAACGCCCGGTTGTCCAGCAAGATGTCGCCAGCAATGGTATGAATGCCCAACCCCAGCAGGCGGCGCAACAGCAGCCAGAGTTTTTCCAGCACCAGTTTGGGGTCACCCTGGCCCTGAATGATCACATTGCCCTGCAATACGCCATTGGCCACCGGGCCGTCGACCCAGACCGGTGTGCGCCAGGTGTAGGCCGGCCCCAGCAGGTCGAGCGCGGCGATGGTCGTGAGCAGTTTCATGACCGAGGCCGGGTTCATGGGCTGGTCTGCACGGTGGCTGAGGCGCGGTGCGCTGCGCCCGTCGGCGTCCACAACCAGCAGCGCAACGGCGTCAGAAGGCAACTTGGCCCGGTTCAACGCGGTCAGCACGGGCTCTGGCAAGGCCTGCGCCAAGGCACTGACGCTGAAAAAGCAGGTCACCACACAGAGCAGGGCGCCGCAGAGGTGTCGGGCGAAGAGCATGGGGATTTGCATTCTTCGATTATGAAGCGCTGGCTGGATCGGCAATGGCCAGTCAACTCAGCGCGTGAACACAGGCAGGCCTGCGGTGGCCGTATCAAGCCGCAAAAGCAGATGTCACCTCGTCGATGCGTGCCATGACGTCCGGTGTGAGTTTGGGCATGACCGCCAGGGCGCCCAGGTTTTCTGTCAATTGCGAAACTTTTGAGGCCCCGGTGATGACGGTGCTGACGCGTGGATTCTTCGCCACCCAGGCAATCGCCAACTGGCTCAAACTGCACCCCAGGTCTGCAGTAATCGTTTCCAGTTGCGCCACCGCCGCGTTCTTGACCACGTCCGTCAGGCCATTGACCAGAAAACCCATACTCTCCAGGGTGCCACGGCTGCCGGGCGGTATGCCGCCGCGGTACTTGCCTGTGAGCAAACCACTGGCCAGCGGGCTCCAGGTGGTCAGGCCCAAGCCGATGTCGTCGTACAGGCGCGCATACTCTTTCTCAACCCGCCTGCGATGAAAAAGGTGGTACTGCGGTTGTTCCGTGACCGGTTTGTGCAGGTGGTGCTTGTCGGCGATGTCCCAGGCCGACTGAATCTCTTGGGCAGACCACTCGCTGGTGCCCCAGTACAAGGCTTTGCCTCGGGTGATCATGTCGCTCATGGCCCAGACGGTTTCCTCGATGGGGGTGTGCGGGTCAGGGCGATGGCAATACACCAGGTCGATGAAATCAAGGTTCATGCGCTTGAGCGAGCCGTCGATGGCTTGGCTCAGGTACTTGCGGTTCAGGGTGTCTTTTTTGTTCGCTGTCGGACCGTCCTTGTGCAGGCCCCAAAAGAACTTTGTCGAAACGATGTAATCGAGCCGGGGCCAATTCAAAGCCTTGAGAGCCTCGCCCATGACGGTTTCGCTCTGGCCGTTCGCATAGACCTCTGCGTTGTCGAAGAAGTTGATGCCGGCATCAAAGGCGGCAGCCATCATTTCACGGGCGGCGCTCACGTCCACCTGGTTGTGGTACGTCACCCAGGAGCCCAGTGAGAGTTCGCTAACTTGCAGGCCGCTGCGGCCAAGGCGTCGGTATTGCATCGAATTTCCTTATGACTTGAAAGAGTGCTTACAGGCTAACAGACCAAGGGCGGCTCGGCGGTCAAAAAGGGAATTCATGGCCAATCGCGTGGCTAGACCCAGCCCCGCACCCATTGGGTGCTGTCACGCAGGTCTATCCAGGCCATGCGCCGTGTTGCCTTGGAATGCACGGCTTCCAGGTCAATCCACTCGACCTTGACACCCTCATGCTCTGGCTCAACAACTTTCGTCACCAGAAAGTGTTTTTCTTTGGCCACGGGTTTGACGGCCGTCCATTTTGACAAAAGCAATTTTTTGGGCTGTATTGAAATCATAGGGGTGTGAGTGTTGCATGGGTTGCGACATCAAATCAAGGCGAAATCGACTGCGGCCAGCAACGCCCGAGTTCGTGCCGAATATTCATCTCTACTTCGTCGCCTGCTCCATCATTCTTTCCTTAAGGTTTTCCCCACCGGAGAGATCCAAAGCATCATGCAGGGTCTTCTGAGCGCTTGGTGTGGAGGTTGCCTCTTTGGCATTGGGAGTCGAGGCGTTTACTACAGAGACAGTTCCGCCATTGACCGATGCTACCTGGGCGCCAGCGGGGCACTTCTGATCTGTGTAGGTGACCTTGCCCTTGAGCAAGCACTTCTTCACCTGGCCGACATCGCTTTTGACTTTACGAACGGTACCGGTTAAATCGCGCACACTGCCATTGTCAAACTTGATATCGATCTTGGCTGGTCCCTGCGGGCGCAAAAGGTGAAGCACCCAGTCGTCATGGCGATGCGACCATGTGATCTTGGCCAGCACAACAATGACAAGGCCTGTCAGCCCATACTGTATGGTTTTGTTCAGAATAAAAGCCATTATTGAAGTCTCTTTGTGTCGCGCTTATCAAAGGGACCGTTCTGCAAGCAATCATGTTGCACGGTATTCCGGTTGTGCTGCTGAAACATGCCGGGTTGTATGAGAAGCCGCAAGGGCACTGACCTTGTCAATTCATCAACCTCTTCATTGCCAACCACCTGGGTCAGAACTTGCTCACCATCTGTTACGCGGCTGTCGTATCGCGCGACGAAATCGGTGACATGGTGAATGCCTTTGGCGCTGGCTTCAGCGCCGCGCTTGACGGCGTTGGCGTTGGCGGCGGCGCGGCCGCGGTCATTCGAGTTCTCAGGCATTTTGTGCTCCCTTGTGGCCATGCTGTGACAGTGCATGTGAGGCCAGCTCGAATCATAGACCGATTTCCAGGAGCATTTTTTGTAGCAAAAAAAAAGAGAAAACCCCGATATAAAACTCCTAAACCCGGCCGTGCAGACACTGTAGGGACGTGTGTCGAAAGACGGGCATAGTTTGCTTATGGGTTTCGATTCAGGCCCGAAGGGGACCCTGTGTTGTTGTTGATGACGCCCGCCGCCGCACAAATACAAAAGATTTCATGCACGGCCGCGCGCGCGCCCACAGATCGCTACTGTCACCACGCTGCCTGCACAGTACACGTGCCCAATGTTTGAGCACACCCCGCCAGCCCACGACTGGCGCCGCACGGAGGGCTTGTTCAACACCTTGTCCACAGGCTTGAACCCAAATAGTGGGGCAACATGAGCAGCACGGCAAGGGTCGAGAGCATTGATACCGGCTGCACCAACCGCAAAAAGTCAATGGCCACGTTGATGGATAAAGCTGACAGTGCATGGGCCAAATCGGCGTTTCAGTGCAATGAATAACATTTGCAAAGCACCGGGTCTGCTGTCAGTAGTTGTAAAACTCAAATCGCCCAAGCAGTTAGGCCAAAACACTCATCGGGAGCCACAAAGCAAAACGGGCTAGCAGCTAAAAACCGCTAACCCGTTGATTTATTTGGTCGGAATGAGAGGATTCGAACCTCCGACCCCTTCGTCCTGAAGGCGATTTTGTTGCTTGTATTGGGTCGTTTATATGATTTTGACGTCATATAAGCGTATATTGCCATACTTTTAAACGAAATTAAAGACATTTCTTGTAGGTCTGCGCAGCTAAGCGAAGGTGCACGAAGGGCACTTTGGAGCAGAATTGGAGCAGAATTTGACCTCGGCACCTTCCCCAAAACCTCACACAGCATCGTGTACGCACCAAGATTTTTCGGCTTTTTGAAGCCGGCCGCAAGAGAGGCGTTGGCGTCCTGCACTGCGTGTGCAAACCTCAGAATCGCAGGTGGACTCAGCCTGCTTGCAGCAAACCGGACTTGTCCATCAGGTCCGAGAGAAAGGTGTCCTCAAGGGCATAGACGCCGCGCGAGGCACGCCACACGAGTGCTTTTTCCTGAAGCGCGTTGAGCGCCTGCTGCACATTTCCCGGGTCCGGCTCGACCTTGTAATTGGGGGCCGTGGTAGCGATGACCGCGCGGTAGCTCTCCATCGTCGCCTGCTCGAATGGTGCGTACTTGGCTCCGGCCGATGCCATGACCCGCAGAACCGCCGACTGCAACGGCGTCAAGCTGTGCACCACGCGGAGGGCGTCGTTGTTGTTAGCCTCGATTTGCTCGTGAACGAGCTCTTCCAGGCGCTGTGCGTAACGGCCAGGCTCTGTTTGCAGGTCGTAGACCAGCGCATCGACGGCTGCGCCCAGCACCTCAGGTCGAAACGCCGCTTGTCGAAACCACTCATAGACAGTGTCCCTGTCGAGCTCCTTGGCGAAATCCAGGTGAGCGATGAACCAATCAATGTAGTCGGTGCCCAGCGGCGGGAAGGCGACCAATGGTGCACCGAAAAATGCCTGGTCCTTGCTGCCCCGCAGCATGGCCAGTTTGTCCCGATTTGAGCCAGTCGCCACGATGCGCAACCCATAGTGGCGGCTGCTGTTGAGTTCGTCACGCGCTGCCTTGAGCGCGAAGAGGGCGTCAGCACCGGCCTCGCTCGTGATGGCGTGCTGTGCTTCGTCGATGACCAGCGCGATGATTTGCTTGGTCTCATCAGATAGGGCAGACAGAGCTGCCGACAGCGAGATACCTTTTGCCATGCCTACACGGTCCAGCGAGAAGCTCAGGCCCCCGACCGCCACCTTGTCCATTCCGCTGCTCTTGGCCAGCCGCGCGATGACGCCTTCGCGCTTGGCAAGTTCAGCCCGTACGGCTGAGATGATGACGTCGCCAGGGTCCGCCTTGCGGTCTTCCCAGAGGTCGACATAAATGACGATGGCCCCTGCGGCTTCCAGGGCCGGGCGCAGGTCCTCACGCACAAAGGTGCTTTTTCCGGTGCGTCGTGGCGCGGCCAAGAACAATCCGGACCCGGACGCGGAGGTCGCAGCAGGCTTCAGTAGCTTGCCAGCCAGGTCCCTGGCCAAAGCTTCGCGGTGAAAGACTGGCATGTGTTCTCCCGAGCCTTATAGGCGATTAAAGTCAATTATAGAGGTAGGCGCAGCACTGCTGAAGCTGCCTTTATATCTAATTATAGTAAATTATAGTAAATTATAGTAGATTAAAGATAGGGGTCCAAGCATTGGCTGGAAGTCCTGAGGCTGCCACGTTCGAGATGGATGAGGGGGTGGCGCATCCCCCAGAATCAGGGCGAGTTTCCCCGAGCTTTGGGGTCGAGCCTAGGCTGCCTTAAATCGTTCGGCCAGTTGCAAACCTAAAGTCATTATCAAATCGCTAGACATTGCTTCAACAACTTATTGTGAGCAGCAAATGTCCAAAGTTTCAGGCAACCTGTCGCCAGCCGACCTCACCGCTGAGGTTTCGGCATTCAAGCCTCTGAGTCGCAACGACGTCGCGTCCATCCAGGGTGTCAGTGTAAGGACAGTAGAAAACTGGCGCCGCGAAAAGCGCATTCCGCCATCTGTTGAGATTGGTGGCCGGGTTTACTGGCACCCTGATGTCTTCTATGCAGGGCTTGACGCGACCTTGCGAGGAACCGGAGCAAAGACTGATGACAGTACACCCGCATTCAATAAACCAGCACGTTCTGCAAACCGGGCAACCGCTTCGAGTGGGGCGTTGGATAAGTCGAAAAAGCGCTCGGCAGCTGCCATCGCGGCCATGATGAACAGGTATCAGCAGCTCCGGCCACACGCTGCGCTTTTACATAAGGCCGCACTGCATGAAGTACCTGGCCAGCCAGTCGCAAGCTCCTTTGTGGCCCGGTACCGCTTCGCGCCCTGCGGGTTTACGCAGCAGGCCTTATGCAAAGTGGCCTACGCTGGTGCGGGCTTGTCAGCCGCCGGCGCTACCCGGTCGCTGGCGCGTCCTACGCACCGGCGCCTGTCGCCCTGGTGGTGTGCTGGCACCTGGTCTTTGGTCAGGCGCTTCGCGCGGGTGTTTTGGTTAGTGGCCTGCGGCCATACATCTTGTGTGTGCCCCGCCCACCCTGGGGCCTCGCACGCTTCGCGTGCATTGGCCCGGCGCGGTCTGCCCGTCCGCCCCCAAGGGGGCGCCCTCAGTCCGGCGCAGACAGGGTAGGGGGCAACGGGTTCAAGGCAGCAGGCGCTTCGCGCCTGCTCTGCAATTGGGTTTGTCTTGTAAGCCCCAGCGGTGTGGCTAACCTGAAGTTCCTATGAATTTTCGCCCCATAAATCGTATTTATTCACCCTTG
>CAZIGL010000061.1:0-12477 GCA_964538895.1 uncultured Rhodoferax sp. | reverse complement strand
GGTGATCGCTTCCAATGAAAAACCCCCGCCGGGTTGCCCTGGCGGGGGTTTGGGGTTTTCACCTTCAGCTGACTTGCGCCAGCGTTGGATTAGAACGAGTGGTTCACGCCAACAGCGTAGACCTTGACATCAGCAGCGTCACCATTAACACGCACGCCACCGTACACCAAGGTACGCTTGGAGAGTGAGTAGGCGCCAACAACGCTGAAGCCAGTGCGGGTCACATCAACAACGAGGTCGTCGGTGGAGCGAGCGTAACCAGCAGACAAGGTCAGTGCCTTGGTCACTGGAACGTTGGCACCGATTGACCATTCGTTGGTCTTGGCACCAGCCAGGTCTGCGATACCGTAGTTAGCCAACAACTTGGCAACGCCGAGGTCGTAAGAGGCATTCAAACGGGTGAACTTATTTTTATCAGAAGTTGCATAGGCTTCGTCCACTTGGTAAGCCACACCGGCCATGACTGCACCAGCAGCGTAAACCACATTGAATGCTGTCGACTGAATACCTGTAGCAGACTTTTCGTCCAGGCTGTAGCTAACAGCCGCGCTGACAGGGCCCATTGCGGGTGCAGCGTAGTAAAAACCATTAGAAGGGTTAGCGTTGTAGCCACCGCTCTTCCAGATGCCAGCATTTGGCGAGAGAGCAGAGTCAAAGCCAGAATTGGCCGCGCCAGTGATGTCGTCATAGGCAGTCCAGACCTTGCCGAACTTGACTTCACCGAAGCCGCCCGAAAAACCAACATAGGATTGCCGAGAAAAAGCTTGACCAGCATCCGCAACGCCCGTGTCTAAATTAAAACCTTGTTCCAGCAAGAAGTTGGCTTTCAGACCGCCACCCAGATCTTCGGAGCCTTTGAAACCGAAACGGCTTTGGGCAACGCCACCGCTGGTCAACTGAGTCGTTGAAACGCCGGCCGAATTAACCGAACCAAACCAGAGGTCAGCAACACCGTACAGGGTCACGGAAGATTGGGCCATAGCGGCACCGGAAGCAGCGAGCACTGCCAAAGCAATGAGACTTTTTTTCATGGAAACTCCTTAAATTAAAAAAAATCAAAACACGCTTGAGAGCTTGTTTCGAGGCGACGAAGAAATCATCACAGAATTTATTTCACCATGAAGACACCCCAAAAGTGCTGTCAGCGTCGGCTGAACGCAATTTACTTGCCTTTTCGATGCGTTTTTGTTGTGTTGCAGCGACATTTTTGCCATTAGGGATAACCCGAACCTTAAAAAGGGCGCAGAAAGGCGTTTGCTGTCACAAACCCCTGTGCGGATTGGAATGGTGGGCATGGCGCTGAAATGCACCAAATGAGGGAAAACCCTTGTGGGGAAAATCACTAATCAGGTGCATTGTTTGCCTCGGGTGTCTTGTGGCACCGCTTGAGTCTCGACAGAATGAGTACGGTCGTTCTTTTTTAATAACCGAGCGTTCCTTCACTTCTATTTAAACATCATGAACAAACAATTTTCATCTAAGGCTTCGGTACTGGTTCTTCGTCGTGTGGCGCTGGCCAGCGCCCTGTGCTGCGCCGGTTTGGCACAAGCCCAAACCGGCCCCGACGTCACGCTGTATGGCCTGGCTGATGTCGGCATCACCTCGGTGAGCGGCCTGAAGGCGGGCACGGTGACCCAAGTGGCCAGTGGCATCATGGAGGGCTCGCGCTGGGGGATCAAGGGCACTGAGGATATGGGTGGCGGTTACAAGGCGATTTTTACGCTGGAAGCGCGGGTGGAGTTGGATACGGGGGCGTCTAGTAATCGGCCGATTTCGGCTTCGCAGTTGCCTGATCAATACACAGCGAGAGAATTAAATTTGCTGAGCACCGGAATTCCTGTGTTTACGGCGACCGCTGCGGGCACCGAGGCCGTGTTGGGTTCATTGCTGGGCGTGAACCTGACCAATAATCAGTTTGATCGCCAAGCATACGTTGGATTGATCACGCCGGTAGGCGCGGTATTGGCGGGGCGGCAGTACACGCCTGCGTATGAGACGCAGGCGACCTATGACATCATGCAAACGCAGTCTGCCCTGGCTGCAGGCCAGATTGTGTCCATTCCGGCGGCCTTTGACATTCGTATGTCGAATTCGTTGGCTTATCGCTTTGTGAAAGACGGCATATCTGGTAGCTTCATGTACGCATTGGGTGAGGCCGCTGGCGATTCCGATAAAAGCAGATTGTTGGGTATCAATGCCAGTTACACGACTGACGTTTTCTCAGTTGGCATTGGCTACAACACAAAGAACAATGAATTTGGTCTGAAATCACTGACGAACACTGTGCTGGGTGCCTCCATGAATTTTGGCAGCAGCAAAGTCAGCACGATGGTGGCCAAGGTGACGGATGACAATCCATCGGGTCTGTTGGCTCTTAGTGCCACGGTTGGCACTGGTTTGGAACCGATTTACCGCGCTTATGCCAATGTACTCAAGCAAGACGGCACCCTGTTCCATATCGGCTATCGCAACGTGACCGGCCCGAACACCATATCGGTGGCTTACAACCAGTACAACGACAAACGCCCAGGTAATGCTGATGTCAAGTCTTATGGCATGGCATACAGCTACGCGCTTTCCAAGCGCACCGATTTGAATGCGGTGCTGGTCCGTTTTGACAACAGCGGTAAAGCCCAGGTTGCACCCGGCGGCAATGGCTACTTGGGTGGTGTGACGGCTTCGGCAGGCACCGACTCCACCGGTCTGGCCTTCGGCATTCGTCACCGCTTCTGATCCCCGGCCTTTCCGGCCAGCCAGCAAAAAGCCCCTGATGGGGCTTTTCGGTTTTGTGCGGCACTCCGAGGATGACCGCATGGCGTGTCAGGTGCCCAATGCCGCCACCCGCAAAGCCATTACTGAGCTTGAGGCGGGTAAGGGCAAGCGTTTCGCCAGCGTTGACGATCTGATGGCAGACCTGCCTGCGGACGATTGACCACGCCTCATCATTTAAACGCGCTCACAAGCGCGAGCCAAAGACCGGCACCGCGCACCGCTCGATGATGATCTTCGGGCTGTTCTGGTGGCGCTGGTGACTGACCAAACACTTGACGTCAAATGCCACGACCACGACCAGAGCGGGGACTGGGCAGGTTATCGCGAATGCCTGCCTCTACGGCAAAAGGAGTCTTTTTTCCAGGTGCGTTTTGAAATCTCTCTTGGCATGAATAAACATGTGGACGATTAATTTTTGGCTGTCGAAGTCGTAAATGATCCGTGTCTGCCGCACAAAAGTTTTTCTGTAGTTGTCGTAGCCCAGGGTGCTGAGCTCGTCGATGCGGGTGCCAAGGTGTGGGTTGGCGGTGATGTGCCTGATGGTGTTTTTGAACTCTTGATTGACTTCGGCCCAAACCAGGTCGCCGAACTGTTTCTTGACGTATTGCTTGATGTCTGAAAAGTCTGCTTTGGCACCGTCGAGGACGATCGCCTGGCGCGTCATTGCGCTGCGTCCATTTCGCTGAAGAAATCTTCTGCCGATTGAAATTTGCCGTCTTGAAAATCCTTGTTACCAAGATGCAAAAGCTTGAGCAGTGCCATCGTTTCCTGCTGCCTTTCATAGGCGCCAATGTCCATGACCACCATCTTTGCCTCACCATTTTGGGTGATGATGATGGTTTCAGGGTTGGTCGCAAAATTCTTGACGATATCTGCGGCGTTGGATTTGAGGTACGAGATGGGCTTGATTTGTTCGGCGAGCGACATGGTGGCCTCGGTGGGAGTTGTTCGGCTAAATATAGACTAAATTTCGGCTTACGTCAAAACAAGTCTTGGTTCCCCCAATGTCTGAAAGATCAAGCAGACTCCGGTCGACTCCACCGGCCACCTTGATTGGACCAATCTTTAAAACCCGCCAAACAAGGTATCGAGCGCGTTTTGAATCGGCAGTTGTTGTGAGTCTCAGCCTGCTGTGCGGCCATCACCCAGTGACTGGCCCCAACTGCGGTATTGGCTGAGCGGCAAGCCGTGTTTGGCCGTTCTTTCGTTGTAGGCTGAAATAGCCTCCTGGTTGTCTTCGTTCCATTTAGCCCAATAGCGGCGCTTCACTTCATCTGCCAACAGGGTGTTAACCGTTTGCGACAGGTTGAGTCCCAGTTGGCGAGCCGCCGCCAAAAGGCCGGTATTCAAAGATAAATTGGTTGCTTTTTTTGGGGTGTTTTCAAATTTCAACATAGATCACGTCCTTGACTCATGCGCAAAGTGTATGCGCATGAAATTTGGTCATTGAACAAATACATGTTTTGATCTCGGGTTGGATGTGTGCTGTCAACGATGATTTGGCGCCAGTTGATGATGTGGCGCAATGCCAATCCCTGCTGGCCGCCAGCCCCGACGTGCCGCCAGAGCCACGCGATGCATTAAAGTAGCTTGGCCTGGATTGGTTTGACAAGCGTTGCGGAACTCGGCTGTTGGACATTTATGCTGAAATGTCTAGAATGAGAAACACTATGCCATCAAGATCACCACCTGTAAACCAGGCCGCCAGGGAAATTTTGGAAAATATTGCGCACAGCATTCGTGTGCGGCGCCAATTGCTTGGCATCAGCACGGTGGTTGCCGCGCATGCGGCCGGTATTTCGCGCGTTACCTGGCACCGCATCGAGAAGGCCGAGCCTTCGGTCACGATCGGCGCGTACGCCGGGGCACTCGCAGCACTGGGTCTGGACCTCGATGCAAAACCAACGTTGGTAACGGTTCAAAAGGTCTTGGCTCCGGTTTTGCCTGCAGGCCGTGTCAACGCCGAAAGCCTGCCCGCCATGATTCCAATTCAAAAGTTCCGTCAATTGCGCCAACTGGCCTGGCACGTCAAGGATGATTTTGAGTTAACGCCGGAAGAGGCTTTTGGCCTGTATGACCGGTATCGTCGCTACCTGGACATGGATCAGATGGATCCGGATGAGCGCAGCTTGTTGCAGGCTCTGGAAATTTTTAACGCACTTTAAAGCTGGGTCGGCATGCCGGCGTGGCAGCCAAGCTGGCGCGTGCCGCGGGGTGATTCCGCCTATGCCTGCGACAGCCGTGCCGCACGGCTGGCAAATGCCTCAATCAGGCGCGCTTTGGCCTCGGGGTAGATCAGCGATTCTTCGAGCAGGATGTGGTCGTGGCATAGGCTGACAAACACTTCGGCGTTGTGCTTGAGTTCGGTCGTGTCGGCCCAGTCTTCGCCCAGGGCCACAGCGCGCAGCATGGGGGCGAGTTCAAGCCAGTTTTGCTCGATCCAGCCGTGGTCTTGCTGCAGGGTGCGCACGGCTTGCACCAGTTCGGCGTTGCCGCTGGCCAGCAGCGGCGGGAAGATGTCTCTTTCTTCTTCGGCATGGTGCGCGCGGGAAACGTCTGAAAAAAAGGCTTCGATGGTCTTGGCCTTTTCACGGAAATTGGGGCTGTCGACCTCGGTGTCGAGCCGCTCGATCCAATCTACCAGCTCGGTCAAGTGTTCGTGAATTTGCTGGTGGCAGGCATCAAGGGCTTTGAATTGTTGAAGGTGCTGTAGTGAATTCATGGTTTCTCCTGGTCTGGAAGGATGACATTTTGGCGGGCGAATGGCCTGGATGTTTGAGCCAAATCAAGTTTTTAACCTATTTTTATGAGGAAGAGCGCTTTTTGATCTAGATCAGCAAATGAACAAATTGCGGGTTTACCGTATCTGTAACGCCAAAGGATCAGCGTAGGATGCGCCTTCACCTGCAGCATCATTTCGTAAACGTATGCAGGGCAAGGAGACAACTTTGCAAGCTACCAACATCAGTAATCCGACCTATTTTCATAAGGTCGTTGACTGCCAATGGGCCTGCCCGGCCCATACCCCCGTACCCGAATACATTCGCCTGATTGGTCAGGGGCGTTACAGCGACGCCTACATGATCAATTGGGTGAGCAATGTGTTTCCGGGCATTCTGGGTCGCGTTTGCGACCGCCCCTGCGAGCCCGCCTGCCGGCGCGGGCGTGTGGAGGAGAACAACAGCAAAAAGCCCGAGCCGGTGGCCATTTGCCGCCTCAAGCGCGTGGCCGCTGATTTCAAGGACGATGTCACCGCCCGCATGCCCGCCATTTCACCCAGCAACGGCAAACGCATTGCCTGCGTGGGCGCCGGCCCGGCGTCTTTGACGGTGGCGCGAGACCTGGCGCCGCTGGGTTATGAGATCACGGTGTTTGAAGGCGAGGCCAAGGCTGGTGGCTTCATCCGCTCGCAGATTCCACGTTTTCGCTTGCCCGAAGAGGTGATTGACGAGGAAACGGGTTACATCCTCAACATGGGGGTGAACTTTGTCAACAACCAGCGGGTGGACTCCATGCAGGCGCTGCTGGCACAAAATTTTGATGCGGTGTTTGTGGGCTGCGGCGCACCGCGCGGGCGCGAGCTTGACGTGCCGGGCCGGGCCGAGGCCGCGGCGCATATTCACATAGGCATTGACTGGCTGGCCAACGTGTCGTTCGGGCATACCACCACGGTGGCCGAGCGCGTGATTGTGCTCGGTGGCGGCAACACCGCCATGGACTGCTGCCGCTCGGCACGGCGCATGGGTGGCAAGGACGTGAAGGTGGTGGTGCGCAGCGGTTTTGAGGAAATGAAAGCCTCGCCCTGGGAAAAGGAAGACGCTCAGCACGAAGGCATTCCCTTTCTTAACTACCACGTGCCCAAGTCGGTGGAGCATGTGAACGGCAAGCTGACCGGCATGACGTTTGAGATTGTGCGCGCCGAATACGATGCCAAGGGCCGGCGCAGCCTGGTGCCCACCGGCGAGCCCGACGTGCTGCTGGCATGCGACACGGTGCTGGTGGCCATTGGCCAGGAAAATTCTTTCCCCTGGATCGAGCGTGACTGTGGCATCGAGTTTGACAAATGGGGGCTGCCGGTGCTGGGTGAGGGCACGTTCCAGTCCTCCGTGCCCAAGGTATTTTTTGGTGGCGACGCCGCGTACGGGCCCAAAAACATCATCACGGCGGTGGCCCACGGGCACGAGGCGGCGGTGTCGATCGACCGCATGCTCAGCGGCGAAGATGTGGCGCGGCGCCCGCCGCCCATGGTCAACCTGATGTCGCAAAAGATGGGCATCCACGAGTGGAGCTACCGCAACGATGTGTCCAACGACATCCGTTATGCCGTGCCCTGGGCTGCCGCCGAGAAGGCGCTGGCCAACATCAAGGTGGAAGTGGAACTGGGCTTTGACGCCGCCACCGCTTTCAAGGAAGCCAGCCGCTGCCTGAACTGCGATGTGCAGACCGTGTTCAACCGCCACACCTGCATCGAGTGCGATGCCTGTGTTGACATTTGCCCGATGGATTGCATCACCTTCACCGCCAATGGCGATGAGGCTGACTTACGAGGCCGCCTGAAAGCACCGGCCACCCATACCGAGCAGGATTTGTATGTGTCGGCCGAACTCAAGACCAACCGCGTCATGGTGAAGGACGAAGACGTCTGCCTGCACTGCGGCCTGTGCGCCGAGCGCTGCCCTACCGGCGCCTGGGACATGCAGAAGTTTTTGCTCAACACCACGCAGGCGGGGCCCAGGTGCCGTGACACCCAGCCCACACCCGCAGCCCACATTGCCCAACCGGAGGCCGCATGAAGCGCATAGAAGCCATTAACGATTTCGTCATCAAGTTTGCCAATGTCAATGGTTCGGGTTCGGCTTCGGCCAACGAGTTGTTTGCCAAAGCCGTGATGCGCATGGGCGTGCCGGTGAGCCCGCGCAATATTTTTCCCAGCAACATTCAGGGCATGCCAACCTGGTACGAGGCCCGCGTTTGCGAAAAAGGCTACCACGGCCGGCGCGGTGGCGTCGACATGATGGTGGCCATGAACCCGCAAACCTGGGACGCCGATATTGCCGAAATCGAGTCGGGTGGTTACCTGTTTTATGACAGCACACGGCCCATGCCGCCCGAAAAATTTCGCGACGATGTGCACAACATGGGTGTGCCGCTGACCGAGATTGCCAACAACGCCTACACCGACCCGCGCCAGCGCCAGTTGTTCAAGAACATCATTTATGTGGGGGCGCTGTCGGTGCTGCTCGATGTGGATGCTGAGGTGTTCGAGGAACTCTTTGCCGAGCAGTTCAAGGGCAAGGAGCGCCTGCTCGAATCCAATATCAAGGCGCTGCACATGGGGCGCGATTACGTCAAGCAGCACATGGAGTCGCCGCTGGGTATCAGAGTACGGCACGCAGACAACGTGGGCGACCAGATTTTTACCGATGGCAACAGCGCGTCGGGTCTGGGCCTGGTGTACGGTGGCGCCACGGTGGCCGCCTGGTACCCCATTACCCCGTCCACCTCGATTCCTGAGGCGTTCCAGAAATACTGCGAGAAATTCCGCATTGACCCGGCCACCGGGCAACACCGTTTTGCCATCGTGCAGGCCGAAGACGAGTTGGCCTCGATTGGCATGGTGGTGGGCGCAGGCTGGAACGGTGCACGGGCCTTTACTGCCACGTCGGGCCCCGGGGTGTCGCTGATGACCGAGTTCATCGGCCTGGCTTATTTTGCCGAGATTCCGGTGACCATTGTCAATGTGCAGCGCGGCGGGCCGTCCACCGGCATGCCGACCCGCACCCAGCAGTCTGACCTGCTGAGTTGCGCTTACGCATCGCACGGCGACACCAAACATGTGCTGCTGTTCCCGCAAGACCCGCACGAGTGTTTTACCCATTCGGCGGCGGCACTCGATTTGGCAGAACGGCTGCAAACGCCCATTTTTGTCATGACCGACCTTGACATCGGCATGAACCAGCGCCTGTGCAAACCCTTTGTCTGGGACGATGCCAAAGAGTACGACCGTGGCAAGGTCATGACCGCCGAAGAACTCGAGGCCGGCAAACCCTTTGGCCGCTACCGTGACGTGGATGGCGATGGCATTCCGTGGCGCACCCTGCCTGGCACCCACCCCAGCAAGGGCGCCTTCTTTACGCGCGGCACCTCGCGCAATCCGCAGGCCATGTACTCCGAGGCCGGGGCCGACTACATCTACAACATGGAGCGCCTGCTGCGCAAGTTCAAGACGGCGGCCGACCTGGTGCCCCAGCCGGTGTTTCGCAAGGCGGCCGAGCCGACCAAGCTGGGCATTATTTATTACGGCTCCACCACGCCGGCCATGCGTGAGGCGCTGGATGTGCTGGAGGCCAATGGCGACCATGTCGATGCCATGCGCCTGTGCGCGTTTCCATTTCCGGATTCCGTGCGGGAATTCATCGCCGCGCACGACAAGGTGTTTGTTGCAGAACAGAACCGTGACGGCCAGATGCGCACCATGCTCATCAACGAGCTGGAGGTCAACCCGGCCAAACTGGTGCGGGTGCTGCACTACGACGGCACACCCATTACCGCGCGCTTCATCATCCGCAACATTCATGATCATGTGCAGAAGGAGACCGTATGACTTTCATTGCCAAACCCCGGCTGCATCACCCCACCCTGCACACCAACAAGGTGGGCTACACCCGGCGCGACTACGAAGGCCGCATTTCCACGCTGTGCGCGGGCTGCGGCCATGACTCGATCTCGGCGGCCATCGTCCAGGCCTGCTGGGACCTTGACATCGAGCCGCACCGGGTGGCCAAGTTATCAGGCATTGGTTGCAGCTCCAAAACGCCCGACTACTTTCTGGGCGCCTCCCACGGCTTCAACACCGTGCACGGGCGCATGCCCAGCGTGCTGACCGGTGCCAACATGGCCAACCGCGAACTGCTGTACCTGGGCATTTCGGGCGACGGCGACTCGGCCTCGATTGGCCTGGGCCAGTTTGCCAACGCCATGCGGCGCGGCGTGCGCATGGCCTACATTGTGGAAAACAATGGGGTCTATGGCCTGACCAAGGGCCAGTTTTCGGCCACGGCAGACCGCGGCTCCAAGAGCAAAAAGGGCGTCATCAACAGCGACAGCCCGGTGGATCTGGTGGGCATTGCGCTGCAACTGGGGGCCACCTATGTGGCGCGCAGCTTTTCGGGCGACAAGGCGCAACTGGTGCCGCTCATCAAGGGCGCCATGGCGCACGGCGGTGCCGCCTTCATTGACGTCATCAGCCCCTGCGTGACCTTTAACAACCACGGCGGCAGCACCAAGAGCTACGACTATGTGCGCCAGCACAACGAGGCGGTGAGCCGCATTGACTTCATCACGCCGGGGGTTGAGATCACCACCGACTACGCCCCTGGCGAGGTGGTGGATGTGGAGCAGCATGACGGTTCGGTGTTGCGCTTGCGTAAACTGCATACCGACTACGACCCCACCGACCGGTATGCCGCCATGAGCTACATGCAGCAGCACCAGGCGCGCGGCGAGGTGGTGACGGGCCTGCTGTATGTGGACCCGCTGGCCACCGACCTGCACACCGCGATGAACACCTGTGCCGTGCCGCTCAATACCCTGAACGCCGCGCAGCTCAACCCAGGCTCAAAGGCGCTGGAAAAAATCAACGCCGCGCTGCGTTGAACCCTTTACCCCAAAGACATCGAAGGAACCTGCCATGAGCGAACGCACTGTTTTTCAATCGATGGCGCAGCGCCATGTGGTCAGCGTGGTGCCTACTGCCACGGTTTATGCGGCGGCCTGCGTCATGACCCGGGCCAATTGCGGCAGTGTGCTGGTCATTGACGCGAGCAATACGCTGCTGGGCATCGTGACCGAGCGCGACCTGATGACCCGCCTGGTGGCCAAGCAACTTGACCCCGCCATCACCACGGTGGCCGACATCATGACGCGCAGCCCGTTTTGCGTGACCCCCGAGACCAAGGTGGCCGACGCGGTGCTGATCATGATCGAGCGCGGTTTCAGGCACCTGCCCATCGTGACCGATGCCAACAAGATTCTGGGTGTGTTTTCGGTGCGTGATGCCTTGCCGCGCGAAGTGCAAACAGCGCAAAGCCTGGCCGAATTTCACGAGCAGGTGAACGACGCGCTGGGTTAATGTGGCTGACGGATCAGGCTTTCTGCCGGAATGCCTAAGCCGGTGTGAAGTCTCCAGGCCATGGCCATAGTGAGCTTGCGTTTGCCGTTAAGCACTTCATAGACCCGATTCAGCTGGCCAATCATGGGCTCCAGGTCTTTGGGCTTGAGGCCTTGTTGTTCCATGCGGAATTTGATGGCCTCAAGTGGATCGGGTGGTGCAATGGGGTAATGCTTGGCTTCATAGGCCTCAATCAACGTGACCATGGCTTCAAAATGCGCGCCTGCATCGCTGTCCGGCTCAGGCTCATTTTCGAAATAGGGTGCAATCAATGCCAGCGCGGCACGGTAATCAGATTCGGTTCGAATCGGGTGGATGAGGTAGGCGGTTTTTTTCATGATTTACTCCTCACGGTACTGGCAATGACGGTGTCATATTCGTCATGCGTGCCAGCGAACTTGATGTACAGCGACCCAAAACGGTAGGCAACAGCGACCAACAGTCGGTAGTCGTTGCCTTTGATGTTGAAAACCACGCGGTTGTCAGCAAGAAAACTGGCCTTTGCATACCGAAGCTTGATGTCCTTCGGATTTTTCCAATGCGCATGACTGGCATCTTCAAACCAGGTTTGAAGCGCTGATTTTGAAGCCGGGTGTTTGCTCCAAAATTCGATCAAGCTTGCTTTTGAAATAATCCGCATACAATCATTTTAGTCCCAAATTGGGATTTTTAATTTCATGGCGTCATAAAGCCAGTCATTAGCAAGGACTGAAGTTCAGTCGCCACTGGCGCAGGTCGTGTTGAATTTGCGTTCATGGCCAGCAATGCAGCGCACAAAATTACAATAGTTGATTTGCAGCCTGTGCGCCAAGCCAGGCTACCAAACCTCACTCAGAAAAGCTGGAACAAACATGATGGACCGATTTTTAAGCACCGTTGATGACGCTTTGCGCACCGTGTTTGCCCAACACCGTGGCACCCAGGCCTGCCCCACCGTACCGGGCGATGCGACTGAACTCTCGGAGCTCGACAGAAAACAAGCGGGCGCGCTGATGCGCGTCAACCACGTGGGCGAGGTCTGTGCCCAGGCGCTGTACACCGCGCAGGCATTTGCCACCAAAAACGAAGCGCTGCGGGCGCATTTTCAAAAAGCCAGCGCCGAAGAAACCAACCATCTGGCCTGGACCGAACAGCGCCTGAAAGAACTGGGTGATCGGCCTTCTCTGCTCAACCCGCTGTGGTACGCCGGTGCCTTTGGTATTGGGCTGCTGGCGGGCAGGTTGGGCGACAAGGTGAGTTTGGGTTTTGTGGTGGAGACCGAAAACCAGGTGGAAGCGCATCTGGACAGCCACCTGAGCCGTCTGCCCGCCGGTGACCATGCCTCGCGCGCCATCGTGGCGCAAATGAAGGACGACGAAGCGCGCCATGCGCTGGACGCCAAGGAACTGGGCGCGATTGACTTGCCCATGCCGGTCAGGGGGCTGATGGCCGCAGTGGCCAAAGTCATGACCACCGTGGCACACCGCATCTGATAAGCAATCGCCATCGCGGCGAGGGCGCCGCTCCCAGTGCGCCCGTGAAGGCGCGCATACAGC
>CAZIGL010000060.1:0-12660 GCA_964538895.1 uncultured Rhodoferax sp. | reverse complement strand
GCTGTATGCGCGCCTTCACGGGCGCACTGGGAGCGGCGCCCTCGCCGCGATGGCGTTTGGCGCAAAGAAAAACAGGACTACCGAGAACTTCACGCCGTCACGCCTTGTGGCTGAGTTTCTGGCGCATGCACATAACGCGCCACAAACGCACCCACGGTGCGCTCGGGCAAGGCCAACCAGACCGTGTGGCCGCTGCCAGGGGCCACCGTCACAGCGCTGCCATCCACGCCTTCCATGCACGTGACGTGCACATCAAAATTGCCGTCGGGGTGGATGATCTCGAGCCAGTCGCCCACCGCAAAACGGTTGCGCACGTTGACCTGCATCAGGCCGCGCGCCGCATCGAACGCCACCGCGTCTCCCACATACAGGCTGCGCCCCGACTCGGAATAACCGCGCAGGTAATTTTGCGTGGCCTCAGGTGTGTGCCGCTGGAAAAAGCCGCTGGTATAGCCCCGGTTGGCCAGGCCTTCAAGCTGCCCCAACAAGACCGGGTCCAGTTCGCGCCCGGCCACGGCGTCGTCAATCGCGCGGCGGTAACTTTGCACCGTGCGCGCCACGTAATACGGGCTTTTGGTGCGACCCTCGATCTTGAGCGAATCGACGCCAATCTCCACCAGGCGCTTGACGTGCTCGATGGCACGCAGATCCTTGGAATTCATCACATAAGTGCCATGCTCGTCTTCCTCGATCGGCATGTAGCTGCCCTCGCGCTGGCTTTCTTCGAGCATGTAGACCTGATCGGCTTCGGACACGCGCGCGATGTCACCCTGACCTGGCAACACGCCACCGCCGGTGCGCTCGTCTTGTTCGCGTTCGCGCGCCATGGCCGCCTGGCGGGTCAACACATCGCCCGAGGCGTCGACCACGCCTTTTTGCGTCTTGTAATCCCAGCGGCAGGAATTGGTGCAACTGCCCTGGTTGGCATCGCGGTGGTTGAAGTAGCCCGACAACAGGCAGCGGCCAGAATAGGCAATGCACAGTGCGCCGTGCACAAAGACTTCGAGTTCGGTGTCGGGACAAGCCTGGCGGATTTCGGCCACCTGGTCCAAAGAGAGTTCGCGCGACAGGATGACGCGGTGGATGCCCACGGTTTTCCAGAACTTGACGGCCGCCGAATTGACCGTGTTGGCCTGCACCGACAGATGGATTTCCATCTCGGGCCAGGTTTCGCGCACCATCATGATCAGGCCGGGGTCCGACATGATCATGGCATCGGGCTTCAAGGCAATCACCGGCGCCATGTTGTCGATGTAGTGCCTGATCTTGTTGCCGTGCGGAAAGATGTTGGATACCAGAAAGAACCTGGCGCCCTTGGCATGGGTCGTGTCAATGCCCTGTTTGAGCACGTCGATGTCGCCAAAGTCGTTGTTGCGCACGCGCAAGGAATAGCGCGGCTGGCCGGCATAAATGGCCGTGGCGCCAAAAGCCAGCGCCGTTTCCAGCATGGCCAGCGACCCGGCCGGGGCCAGCAGTTCTGGGGTTTTCATACCGATGCCTTGATGGGCGCCAGCGTTGGCTGCACGTCACCGCACTGGGCCCGCTGGCGCAGCGCGTGCTCGATGACCACCAGCGCCAGCATGGCCTCCAGAATGGGCGTGGCGCGAATTCCCACGCAGGGGTCGTGGCGGCCCTTGGTGACGACCTCGGTGGGCTGTCCCGCCATGTCGATGGAAGCGCGCGGCGTCAAAATTGAACTGGTGGGTTTGATGGCCACCGACACTTCCAGGTCCTGCCCACTGGTGATGCCACCCAGCGTGCCACCCGCGTTGTTGCCCATGAAACCTTGCGGGCTGAGCGAGTCGCCATGGCTGCTGCCACGTTGCGCCACACTGGCAAAACCGGCGCCAATTTCCACACCCTTGACGGCGTTGACGCCCATCATGGCGTAAGCAATGTCGGCGTCCATCTTGTCAAACAGCGGCTCACCCAGGCCCACCGGCACATTCGATGCCGACACACGCAGGCGCGCGCCGCAGGAGTCGCCGCCCTTGCGCAGCTCGCTCATGTAGTCTTCCAGCTTGGACACATCGGCCACCGGCGCAAAAAACGGGTTCTGCGCCACATGGTCCCACGACTCGAAGGCAATCGGCAGTTCACCAATTTGGGTCATACAACCGCGAAACAGGGTGCCGTATTTCTCAAACAGCCATTTCTTGGCCACCGCACCAGCGGCGACCATGGGCGCCGTCAAACGCGCGCTGGAGCGGCCACCGCCGCGCGGGTCGCGAATGCCGTATTTCTGAAAATAGCTGTAGTCGGCGTGGCCGGGGCGGAAGATTTGAACGATGTTGCCATAGTCCTTGCTGCGCTGGTCGGTGTTCTTGATCAGCAGGCAAATCGGCGTGCCGGTGGTTTTACCTTCGTACACGCCCGACAAGATTTCGACTGCATCGGGCTCGTTGCGCTGCGTCACAAACTTGCTGGTGCCCGGCCGGCGCCGATCCAGGTCGGGCTGGATGTCCGCCTCGCTCAAGCGAAGCCCTGGCGGGCAGCCGTCAATCACACAGCCAATGGCCGGGCCGTGGGATTCACCAAAGTTGGTGACTGCGAATAAATTTCCAAAGGTATTGCCGCTCATGGGGCCCGATTATCCCAGAGCGGGGCCCGAACCCGGGCGCACCAAGGCAAGAATTACAGCCTGGGCGCGTCGTCCTGCGCCTGGCCTTCGGGCCAGTCGTGAATGTAGGCCTTGAGCATCTTGTTCTCGAAGTTCTGACTGTCCACCACTGCGCGTGCCACGTCGTGGAAGCTGATCACGCCCATCAGCATTTTCTTGTTCATGACCGGCATGTAGCGGGCATGGCGGTCCAGCATCATGCGGCGCACTTCGTCCATGTCGGTTTCCATGGTGCAGGTCAGGGGGTGGTCGTCCATGGCGGTGCGCACAATGGTCTTGTCAATCACCCCGCCGGTTTTCACCAGCACCTTGGTGAGTTCGCGCACCGTGAGCATGCCCACCAACTCGCCGTGCTCCATGACCACCAGCGAACCGATGTCGCGATCCGCCATGAGCTTGAGCGCACTGACCAGGAGCTCTTCAGGTGTGACCGTGTAAAGCGTACTGCCCTTGATGCGCAAAATGTCACTGACTTTCATGGTGCTCCTCGTGTTGGATAGGTCACAAATGACCGATTAAGTTGAACGAAATATAGCCCACAATTCAGCCGTCTCCATCAGTGATTTCCATCAGCTTGAAGTTAATTGTTCATAAATGGTGCTCGCAAACCCCTTGTTAACTCCGAAAGGTACCCATGCCCGGCTATTCCGACCCCGGTTTTGACACCCTCGCGCTGCACGCGGGCGCGGCGCCCGATACCGCCACCGGCGCGCGTGCGGTGCCGATCTACCTCACCACCTCATTTGTGTTTGAGTCCAGCGACCACGCCCAGTCGCTGTTCAACCTGGAGCGCGCCGGCCATGTCTACAGCCGCATCAGCAACCCGACCAACGCGGTGCTGGAGCAGCGCATCAGCGCGCTCGAAGGCGGCGTTGGCGCGATTGCCGTGGCCAGTGGCCAGGCCGCGCTGCACCTGAGCATTGCCACGCTGATGGGCGCCGGCAGCCACATCGTGGCCAGCACCGCGCTCTATGGCGGCAGCCAGAACCTGCTGCACTACACGCTGCGCCGCTTTGGCATCGACACCACCTTTGTCAAGCCCGGCGACATCGACGGTTGGCGCACCGCGGTGCGGCCCAACACCAAACTCTTTTTTGGTGAAACCGTGGGCAACCCGGGGCTTGACGTGCTCGACATTCCCACAGTCTCGGCAGTTGCCCATGAGGCCGGCGTGCCGCTGCTGGTCGACTCGACCCTGACCACGCCCTGGCTCATGAAACCGTTCGAGCACGGCGCCGACCTGATCTACCACTCGGCCACCAAGTTCCTCAGCGGTCACGGCACGGTGATCGGCGGGCTGGTCGTGGACGGCGGCAGTTTTGACTGGGAGGCCTCAGGGCGCTTCCCCGAACTGTGCCAGCCCTACGACGGTTTTCACAACATGGTGTTCTCGGAAGAATCCACTGTGGGTGCGTTTTTGCTACGCGCGCGGCGAGAAGGTCTGCGCGACTTTGGCGCGTGCTTGAGTCCGCACTCGGCCTGGCTTATTTTGCAGGGCATGGAAACCCTGCCGCTGCGCATGGCACGGCACATGAGCAACACCCAGCGTGTGGTCGAATTCCTGGCCAGCCAGCCCTTTGTGGCGCGGGTCGGTCACCCCATGCTTGAGAACCACCCCAGCCACGCGCTTGCCGCAAAACTGCTGCCGCGCGGCGCGGGTTCAGTCTTCAGCTTCGACCTCAAAGGCAGCCGCGCCCAGGGCAAGGCCTTTGTCGAGGGGCTCAAGCTATTCAGCCACCTGGCCAATGTAGGCGACTGCCGCAGCCTGGTCATTCACCCGGCCAGCACCACGCACTTCCGCATGGACGACGCTGCGCTGGCCGCAGGCGGCATCACCCAGGGCACGATCCGCCTGAGCATCGGGCTGGAAGACCCGGATGATTTGATCGACGATCTCAAACGGGCTTTGAGAGCCGCGGAGAAAGCAGCATGATTCTCACCGTCAACGGCCACCCCACCTACTGCTACACCGGCGGCAAAGCCTTCGATGCGGCCAAGCCTACCGCGATCCTCATCCACGGTGTGCTCCACGACCACAGCGTCTGGATTTTGCAAACGCGCTACCTGGCACACCACGGCTGGAACGTGCTGGCACTTGATTTGCCAGGCCAAAGCCGAAGCGGCGGCGAGCCACCCACCAGCGTTGAAGACGCCGCCGATTTTGTGCTGGCGCTGATGGACGCGGCGGGCTTGCAGCAAGCCGCACTGATCGGCCACAGCTTTGGCTCGCTGATTGCGCTGGAAGCGGCATCCAAAGCGCCCAGCCGCGTCAGCCAGCTGGTGCTGGTCGGCACCGCCTTCCCCATGCGCGTGTCCCCTGCCCTGTTGGAGGCATCGATCAGCGCGCCGATGGAGGCACTGAAAATGGTGAATATGTTTTCGCGGTCCACACTGGCGCCGCCACCCTCGGCCCTGGGGCCGGGCACCTGGGTTTATGGCGCGTCGATGGCGCTGGGCCGCCGGGTGATCGCGAGCAATGCAAAAACGAACGTGTTTTACACCGGCTTCAAGGCCTGCGACAGCTACCAGAACGGCCTGCAGGCCATCACCCGGGTGACTTGCCCGGTGCTGTTTGTGCTGGGCAAGGTGGACCAGATGACACCGCCCAAGGCGGCACAGGAGTTGATCAAACTGGCCCAAGATGCCCAGGTGGTCTATCTGCCTGGCGGGCACCAGCAGATGAACGAAACGCCCGAGGAAATGCTGGCGGCGTTGAGCAGGTTTTTAACCAAATGCAAAACGGCTTGAAATGGGGTCACTTGCTAACTCACTAATTCAAAAAATGCCTATATGTCGCGCCCTTGCACCGCACCTTGCGTTGTATTGCGCACATTTCGGCCTGGGGTCGTGCACCTAAACGCAACCCGTAGGCTTGGGCAGACCGCCGTACTTGGTGATCGGCTTCATCGGGCCGGTCATCCAGAGCTTGAAGACGCTGTTTTGGTCTTCTTCGATGTATTTGGCAAATTTGCGGATGGGCGGCACGCTGCCGAACTCTTCGTAATAGGCGCGGGCCTTGAGGATGTGCGCCCACTTGACATCGTCGAGCTCGTAGCCATCGGCCTCGGCCATGGCGCGGCCAATCTCGTCTGTCCATTCACCCATGTCGGTCAGGTATCCGTCGCCGTCGCGTTCTGGCAAATTCATTGTGTGGTCTCCGGTGGGGTGGGGTTGGCAACGACACCCGCTTGCGGGGCCGCCTGGCTGGCATGGTGCGCCAGCAGCTGGTCCAGAAAACGGCGTAAAAAACCTTCGGTCTGCATGCCGTGAAAACGGTCCGTGACCTGGCCGTGGCTGTAGCCGATCACGGTTGGGAAGCCCTTGGCCTGGTGGCGCCCGGCAATGCGCATGTTTTCGTCGGCATCGACCCGGGCCAGCACAAAGCGGCCGGCGTAATCACGCGCCAGGCGCTCCAGCACAGGCGTCAGCACCCGGCACGGACTGCACCAGTCGGCACCAATGTCAAGCAGCACCGGCAGCTGGTGCGAACGCAGCACCACCGCGTCCTCAAAATCGGACTCGGTGGCATCAACCACAAAGGTATTTGTTGTCAAGCGCGCCAATTCTGGTAATGCATGGTGGCCGCAGCGCCGGCAATGATGCTGGCCAGCACAATGAAAGACCCGATGGCCAAGGTCGAGATGCCGGTGAGCCCCTGGCCCACGGTGCAACCAATGGCCGTGACACCGCCAAAACCCATCAACACGGCGCCCAGCAGCTGGGTGCGCAGGTCTTCTACCGACGCAAAGCCTTCCCAGCGAAACTGGCGGCTGGCCAGCGCATAGACCAACGAGCCCAGCACCACGCCCGCTGCGCTGGCAATGCCAAAGCTCACGCGCAGCGACTGGTCGGTCCAGAGCATCAGCAGCTCCAGGCTGAACGCAGTTGGGGCGACAAAACTGAACGACTCAAGGGTGCGGGTGTTGGTGGCAAAGAAGACCATTTCCATGGTCTCGGGGCTTTCGCCATGACCCAGGTGACCGGTCAGGTACCAGCCGGCCACGATCAGCAAACCGAGCACCACGGCACCCAGCCATTGCACCGGGTTGCCGCGAAACCGTTTGTCTTTCAGGGCAAACACCGCCAGCGCCAGGCTCAGCACCGTCACGCTGACCAGCAGTGCGAGCTTGGCGTCGAGGCCGGTCAGCTGGGCCAGAATTTGCGGTACGGTTTGCCCCGCCAGGCCCCACTGTGCCAGGTCAAGCGTGACCGGGTCGAGGTAGCTGGCGCGCCATTGACCAAACAAACCCTTGAGTGTCATGTAGGCCGAGATTGCAACAAACACCAGCACGACCAAAGAGCGCAGGCTGCCCGCACCCAGGCGCACCAGGTTTTTATTGACGCAGCCAGCGGCTATGGTCATGCCAATGCCAAACACCACACCGCCCAGCACCAGCGACAGCCAGGGCAGGCTGGGACGCACATAAATCGACTTGGACAAATCAATCAGCCCCAGGTGGTACAACAAATTGGCGCCCACCATGGCCACCGCAATGGCCAGCAGCCACATGCGCATGCGTCCCCAGTGCTCCATGTTGACCACGTCCGAGATTGCGCCCATGGTGCAGAAATTGGTCTTGTTGGCCACGGCACCAAAGACGAAGGCCAGCACAAAGCCGCCCCACACCACCATGCCGCTTAAATCACTTGGCTCAGTCATCAAAAACTCCTTGAACTGGGTGGCTTATTGACCGGCGGCATTGGCCGTGGCCAGGCGCACCATGGTGTTGCGAATGGCCTCGGGCGCATTGATGATGGTCATGAACTGCCCCATGCCCAGCGCTGGCCAGGCCAAGGCAATGCGGTAGCGTGCGTACAGCGCGTACACCTTGTTGTCGACAATGAACAGCTCATAGGGCAGCGCGGCTGGGTGGTCGGTGCCAATTTTGTTAACCCACCAGCCCTCGCCTTCGGTGCTGCTGTTCATGGCCACGCCAAAAACCGCCATTTTTTTGTCGGCCATCAGCACCTGGTAGACCTGTCGGGTGTTGCCCAGGCCTTTGGCCAGGTTGCCCTGCACCGCCTTGAGCGCCTCGTCAAAACTGGCATAGCTGGCGAGCTCACTGTTGGCCGAGTCAAATCGCTCCATGCCAAACATGTAGCGGTAGTTGCTTAATTCAGCCTGTGGCACGTCGCCACCAAAACCGGTGCCCTCGCCCAAGGCCTTGACCAGACGCTGCTGCACCGAATGAACAACCTCTTGCGATGCCGCGAACTGGCCGCGCAGGTAAGCCCGGTACCAGTAGTCAGGATTCATATAAGACACACTGCCATCAGCACCAATGCCGATGCGAATGCCTGCCGCCACAATGCTGCTGCTGGGTCCGCCAGCGCGAATGGCTGCCAGCATGGCCGGGTCTGACACCACCACGCTGGCGCGCCCGGCAATGCCTTTTGGCAGGTGCTGACCAAGAATGGTAAAGCCCTCGGCCTGAAGCTTTTTTTCGACTTGGGACAACTGGGCCGACAACTCTGCGGCAGGCAGTTTGCTGGCAGCGGTATAAGGCGACAGTGCCAGGCTCAGCTGGGCCGCACACAGCAGGGCAGCGCCCAGGAGCAGTCGTTTGATCATGGCTTAGATGAACAGACAGACGTCGGATTCGCCAGCAAACTTCATGAACGTGGCGGCACCGCCGTATTCCACGTCCTTGATGAATTCGCTGGTTTCAAACTCGAACAGGTCCACGGTCATCTGGCAGGCGACGAACTTGACCTCGGATTCAAGACAGATGTCGCGCAACTCTTGCAGCGAGGCCACGCCCTTGGACTTCATCTTGTTTTTCATCATCATGGTGGCCATGGATTCCATGCCGGGCAGCATTTGCACCATCACGGGCATGGGCACCGGCATCGGCATGGCCGGGTTGGCCAGCGGGCTGATCTTGATGCCATCAAGATTCTTGCGCAGCAATTGCAGGCCGTAAAAGGTAAAGAATATCTGCACCTCCCAACCCAATGCAGCGGCAGTGGAGGCCAGGATAAACGGTGGGTAAGCCATGTCCAGGGTACCCTTGGTGGCGATCAGTGCCATTTTTTTAGCTGCCATGCGTTCGCTCCGGATAAAGTTACGGGATGACCCGGATCAGGCTTTTTTGAGGAAGAACACGAACTTGCTGTTTTCGCTGCCCTGCTCCAGCAAGGCGTTACCGGTTTGCTCGGCAAAGGCCGCCATGTCGCAGACCGAACCGGGATCGGTGGCAATGACTTTCAAGACCTGACCTGATGTCATGTCTGCCAGCGCCTTTTTGGTGCGGACGATGGGCAGCGGGCAGGAAAGACCGGACGCGTCAAATTCTTTGTTAAATTCCATGGGATGTCTCCGTGAGTTAATGGCTTGCAGCCGAAAAATTGTTTTAAAACGCCTGTACCTCGTGTGACGGAGATGACGATGCGACGGCTGGATTTTTGATGACCCAGCCCAAAGCGTCTATCACCGCGAAGGGTGGGGGTGGGTAGCCCATATGGGCTATGCGGCTGCTTCAGCGGCAGCGCTCAGACCAGCTCACCAGTGAACTTGCGGTCGATTTCTTGACACACCGCATTGCAGATCGAGACAATGCGCTGGTCAATGATGCGGTAAAAAATTTGCACGCCTTCGCGGCGCTTGCCCAAAATGCCGGCCTGGTAAAGGGTGTTGAGGTGCTGCGACATGTTGGGCTGGGTGGTGTCAACCTGCGTCAAAAGATAGCTGACGTTTTTTTCGCCATCACACAGGCAATTGATGATTTTGAGCCGCATGGGCGCCGACATGACACGAAACAGGTCGGCGGCAGACTCGTAGGTCTGGTCAGTTTTGACAATTTTTCCTGTGCCGGAAGTGGTTGGCTGGTGTGGCATGACGCGGTTTCCTGATATTTTTTACATCGCTACGGGCTGCTGTCAGTCTGCCAGCCGCCCGGCCCAACAATAGTCGCATAGCTTTCAAAGAGCTTACGCGAACGATTTTACGATCAAGTCGAACCCGATCGGAGCGTGCGGCTGAGCATGATCACCGGAATCAGGCCCACCAGCACCAGCGCCAGCGACGGCAGCGCGGCCTCGCCCAGGCGCTCATCACGCGCCAGCTGGTATGCCACCACGGCCAGCGTGTCGCTGTTGAAGGGCCGCAGCACCAAGGTGGCGGGCAATTCTTTCATCACGTCAACAAACACCAGCAGCAGGGCCACTGCGGTGGAGCGTTTGAGCAGCGGCCAGTGCACACGCTGCATCAGCCCCCATTCACCACTGCCCAACATCCGGGCCGAATCGTCAAAACTGGCCGGAATGCGGGCGTAACCGCTTTGGATGGATTGCAGCGCCACTGCGCAAAAGCGCACCAGGTAGGCCCAGACCAGACCGAACACCGTGGCCGTCATGAGGTAACCCGCACCGCTTTGCGGCCACTGGGCCTGCAACCAACCCACCGGCAACAACAGGCCGACCACAATCACCGCACCGGGCACGGCATAACCCAGCCCAGCCAGCTGCACCGCCCAACGCGTGGGCGCGTCGGGTCGGCGCCGCGCGCTGAAGGCCAGCGCCAACGCCAGCGCCACGGCCAGCACCGCGCTCAGCAACCCAAGGCGCACACTGTTCAGGGTCCAACCCAAAAACGAACCCCAGGACAGCACCGACCAGTCGGCAATGAGCGGTCGCAGCATGAAGAGCACCGGCAACACGAAACCTGCCAGCACCGGTACGCCGCACAGCAACCAAGCCAGCAGCAGCGGCCGACCCGTGAGTTTGAGCGGCCGCGCGTCCATGGACCCGGCGCGGGCGCCGCGGCTGGCCGCAAACCGCAGCTTTTGGCGCGAGCGGCGCTCCAGAAACAAGAGCAGCGCCACCATCGCCAGCAGCATGGTGGCGAGTTGGGCGGCCGCCAGCCGGTTGTCCATCGACAGCCAGGCCTTGTAAATGCCGGCTGTAAAGGTTTGGATACCAAAGTAGCTTGACACGCCAAAGTCGGCCAGGGTTTCCATCAAGGCCAGTGCGGTGCCGGCCGCCACCGCCGGGCGCGCCAGCGGCAGAGCAATCTCGAACATGCGCCGGCGCATCGGGGCACCCAGCAGGCGGGCAGCTTCCATCAAGTGCGCGGCGCGTTCGCTCAAGGCGGTGCGCGCCAGCAAATACACGTAGGGGTAGAGCGAAAAAACAAAGACCCAGGCGGCACCGCCCAGGTTGCGCACCTCCGGGAACACCCTGCCCTGCCAGCCGGTGAGCTCACGCAGCGTGGTTTGAAACGGACCGCTGAACTGCAAAAAGTCGGTGTAGGCGTAGGCCACCACATAGGCCGGCATGGCCAGCGGCAACAACAACGCCCACTCAAAAAACCGCCGGCCACTGAAGTCAAACAGCGTCACAGCAGCGGCACTGGACAAGCCCACCACCACCACCCCCACGCCCACCAGCAGGCTTAAAAGCAAGGTGGTACCCAAATAATCGGGCAACACGGTTTGCGCCATCTCCAGCAAAATCTGCCGGGCGCTGCCGTCTGCATCACCCATCGACAGCCACGAAGCCATCACCGCCAGCACCGGCAGCATGAAGACTGCCGTCAACAACAAAAATAAAAACTGACGCAGTCTGAGCAAGCGCATGTGGGGATGAGCGTATTAAAAATCCAAATGAGAATTGTAATCATTTAGAATCTTTTTCATGTTTCTTGAAGTCTCCCAACTCAGCGTCACCTATGCCGGTCAAACCTCGCCGGCCGTCCACCATGTGTCTTTTGGTCTGCGCGCCGGTGACATTGGCGTCTTGATCGGGCCGTCCGGTTGCGGCAAGACCACGCTGCTGCGCGCCGTGGCAGGGCTGGAGCGTGCCAGCGCCGGTGTCATTCGCCTGGGTGGCGAGGTGGTGAGCCAGGCCGGTGTGTCGCTGCCGCCCGAATCGCGTCAGGTGGGCATGGTGTTTCAGGACTACGCCTTGTTTCCGCACCTGAGCATTGGCCGCAACGTGGCTTTTGGCATTGACAAATTGCCACGGGCCGAGCGCGCAAACCGGGTCGCCGAAGTGCTGGCACTGGTGGGGTTGGAGGGCCAGGAAAACCGATTCCCCCATGAGTTGTCGGGCGGACAACAACAGCGTGTGGCGCTGGCGCGGGCACTGGCCCCCAGACCACGTTTGTTGTTGCTCGACGAGCCTTTTTCGAACCTTGACGTCGACCTGCGCGAACGGCTGGCGCACGAGGTGCGCGGCATTCTGAAAGCGGCCAACGCCACCGCGCTGTTTGTGACCCATGACCAGCTGGAGGCCTTTGCCGTGGGCGACACCATTGGCGTCATGCACCAGGGTGAATTGCACCAGTGGGACAACCCCTACACGCTGTACCACCGCCCGGCCTCACGTTTTGTGGCCGAGTTCATTGGCCATGGCGTTTTTACCCCGGCCGTGATCCGCGATGTGGCGGGCCAGGTGGTGGTGCAAACGCCACTGGGCAACCTGACCGACATGACCGAGTGCCCGCTGCCCTGCGCCTACTCGGGCGGCGTGTGTGACGTGCTGCTGCGCGCCGACGACATCGTGCACGACGACGATGCCCCTGTGAAGGCGCAAATCATGCGCAAGGCGTTTCGCGGTGCCGAATTTTTGTACACGCTGCGCCTGGCCACCGGCGAGACCGTGATGGCGCTGGTGCCCAGCCACCACGACCATTCGCTGGGCGAGTGGATCGGCATCCGGGCCCAGGTGGACCACGTGGTGACCTTCAACCGCAACTGCCCGCAACACGACGGCCGCATGTGCCGCATGCCCTGCGAACACACCACACGCCCGGTCGACCTGGGGCAGCCAGTGCAGTGGCATAGCAAAAATAGCTCGCAGGCCAAGGCCAACCATCCTTTTCCTTGAACAGATTCTGTCATTGCGTAGTGACGCGGAAATGAGCGTGCAGCACCGAACTGATGCGCAATCCCCGCTAGAATGATTAGGGTTAACCCTAGGTTTTGACAGCCTTGACCCGAAACGCGGACCTTCTCTGCCCAGCATGACTTTTCAAGAAATGAGTTTCACTTGACCAAAACCATCGACATCACCGAGTTGTGCCTGCGCGATGCGCACCA
>CAZIGL010000059.1:0-13194 GCA_964538895.1 uncultured Rhodoferax sp. | reverse complement strand
CCGCACGCACGGTTCGGAGGGAGGGGAGGCTTCGGCCTTCTCTACCCCTATCAAGATGCCAACAGCCTTCGGCCTGAGGGTGGGCCTCCTACATGCTGACACCTGATTGGCCTATGCCCGATGGCGTGCATGCGGTGTGCACCACACGCACGGGCGGGGTGTCGGTTGCGCCTTATGACAGTCTGAACCTGGGTGATCATGTGGGTGACGACCCCAACTTTGTGGCTGCCAACCGGGCCATCTTGCAACAGACCATCGGCGCAAAGCCGGTGTTTTTGAACCAGGTCCACGGCACCCAGGTGGTGCCATTGGACGCCACCACCCCGAATGGCACTGTGGCCGATGCCTGCCTGACCGACCAACCCGGCCTGGCCTGCACCGTGATGGTGGCCGACTGCCTGCCGCTGTTGTTCGCCACCGCCGATGGCAAGTGCGTCGCTGCGGCCCATGCGGGTTGGCGCGGCCTGGCCGGGCAGGGCGGGGTGGGTATTCTTGAGGCAACGGTCAAACGCATGCAGGCCAACAGCACTCAGGCCAAGGGTGTGAAGGCCACAGACATCCTCGCCTGGCTCGGGCCGTGTATTGGCCCGCATGCGTTCGAGGTGGGAGACGAAGTGCGCGCCGCTTTTGCCGCAACTGATCCACTGGCGGGCGATTGCTTCAAGCCCCAGGCGCCAGGTAAATGGCTGGCCGACCTGGCGGCTTTGGCACGCTTGCGGCTGCGTGCCCTGGGGTTCACTCAAATGTATGGCAACGACAGCAGTGCGCCCTGGTGCACAGTGGGCAATGCCTCACGTTTCTTTTCTTACCGGCGCGACCGCGTCACCGGCCGCTTGGGTGCCAGCATCTGGCTGCAGCGTTAGGGCGGCCTGCGCTGCCTGCAGTTCGGCGTTTTCCTGTGCCTTGATGGCGCGCCGGCGTGCCGGGGTGCCCATCACATACAGCACCAATGCCAGCGGCAACACACCGTACAAAATAAAAGTGATGATGCCGCCCAGCAGCGAGCCGGTGCTGTGCGTGGCTTCGGCCACGGCCATGAGTACGGCCACATAGAGCCAGGCGATTGCGACGATGTACATGGGTGTAAAGGTATTTTTTTGGGTGAAAATCAGGCGGTGTCAGGATTTCGAAGGTCTTGACCCGAGATACTACAGAATTATTTTTTGACCACTTTAGATAAGGATACGCATGAACGACAACGCGCAAGAGCTCTGGCTTCAATCGGCACAAAATTTACAACAATCCATGACCGAAAGCTTGACCAAAGCCTTTGAGTCGTTTAAAAACATGGACCTCGGCGAAGCCGGTGCCAAACTGATGGCACCCACGGCCAAAGCACCCCAAATCAAGTTTTCTGCGCCAAAACTGCAAGAACTGCAACAGCAGTTTCTGGCCGACACGGCCGAATTGTTGGCCAACAGCGCCCGTGGCAATCATCTGCTCACCGACCGTCGCTTTGCCGACGAAGCCTGGGCGGCCAATCCCGGCGCCGCTTTTTCTGCGGCTTCGTACCTGCTCAACGCCAAGACGCTCGCCCAACTGTCAGAGGCCGTCGAGACCGACGACAAAACCCGCGCCCGCATCCGTTTTGCCGTGGAGCAGATCACGGCGGCCTCGTCGCCCAGCAACTTCATGGCCCTGAACGCAGAAGCGCAAAAGAAAGCCATCGAGACCCAGGGCCAGAGCATTGCCAAGGGCATTCAGAACCTGCTGCACGACATGCGGCAAGGCCATGTGTCGATGACCGACGAAAGCCTTTTCGAGGTGGGCAAAAATGTGGCCACCACAGAAGGCGCCGTGGTTTTTGAGAACGAATATTTCCAGCTGATTGAATACAAGCCGCTGACCGACACGGTCTATGAAAAGCCTTTTTTGCTGTTTCCGCCGTCCATCAACAAATACTATATTCTTGACCTGCAGCCAGAAAACTCGCTCATTCGGTACGCTGTGGCGCAAGGCCACCGCACCTTTGTGGTGAGCTGGCGCAACCCGGATGCCTCCATGGCCAAGGCCAGCTGGGACGACTACATTGAAAATGCTGTGATCAAAGCCATCCAGGTCACGCAGGACATCACCGGCGCCAAAACCATCAACACGCTGGGCTTTTGCGTTGGCGGCACCATGATGGGCAGTGCTTTGGCCGTGCTGGCGGCGCGTGGCGAAAAGCCTGTGGCCAGCGCCACCTTTTTGACCTCGATGCTCGACTTTTCCGACACCGGCGTGCTCGACATCTTCATTGACGAAGGCTTTGTCAAATATCGCGAAAAGGAAATGGGCAAGGGCGGCCTCATGAAAGGCAAAGACCTGGCCACAACCTTCAGCTTTTTGCGCCCCAATGACCTGGTCTGGAACTATGTGGTGGGTAACTACCTCAAGGGCGAAACCCCGCCGCCATTCGACCTGCTCTACTGGAACAGCGACTCCACCAATCTGCCCGGCCCTTTTTACGCCTGGTACCTGCGCAACACCTACCTTGAGAACAACCTCACCAAACCTGGCAAAGCCACGGTGTGCGGTGAAAAAATCGACCTCAACCTGGTCGACATGCCGGTCTACATTTATGGTTCGCGTGAAGACCACATCGTGCCGATTGGCGGGGCCTACGCCTCCACCCAGTATCTGGCAGGAAAAAAGCGCTTTGTGATGGGTGCCTCCGGTCACATTGCAGGTGTCATCAATCCACCGGCCAAGGGCAAGCGCAGCCATTGGGTGCGTGACGACGGCAAATTGCCCGAGTCTGTCGACCAATGGATTGCTGGTGCCACCGAGCACAAAGGCAGCTGGTGGACCGACTGGTCGAACTGGTTGGGATCGCACGCGGGCAAAGAAATTGCCGCGCCCAAAACCTACGGCAAGGGCAAATACAAGGCGATCGAGCCTGCGCCAGGCCGTTATGTGAAGGCCAAGGCCTGATCATGAAAGACGTCGGCACAGGGCAAGGCTTTGGCCTGTGTGTCGACTGTCGCATTTTGGCGACCCCACATTGCAATATTGACCGCCTGGATGCCACAAACAGCCAAGCCAGACGTTGTATTGGCAGCGGTATGGGGGTTTCCCTGTGTCTGGAGCGCTGATTATTTGATCTAATCAGCTGGGTTCTTGTAAGGCGGGTTTCAATCCGCCAAGTTTTTCATTTGTCACAACGAGGAGTATTTTTATGAGTCAAAAAGTAGCGTACGTCACCGGTGGTATGGGTGGCATCGGAACCGCCATCTGCCAGCGCATGAGCAAAGAAGGCTTCAAGGTCATTGCCGGCTGCGGCCCGACCCGTGACTACGCCAAGTGGCTGGCCGAACAGGCCGAACTGGGCTACACCTTTTACGCTTCAGCCGGTAACGTGGGCGACTGGAACTCTACAGTCGAAGCTTTCACCAAGGCCAAGGCTGAGCATGGCAGCATCGACGTGCTGATCAACAACGCCGGTATCACCCGTGACCGCATGTTTGTCAAAATGACACGTGAAGACTGGGACGCCGTGATTGAAACCAACCTCAACTCCATGTTCAACGTGACCAAGCAAGTGGTTGGCGACATGGTCGAAAAAGGCTGGGGCCGCATCATCAACATCAGCAGCGTGAACGGTGTCAAGGGTCAGGCGGGTCAAACCAACTACTCGGCTGCCAAAGCCGGCATGCACGGTTTCAGCATGGCGTTGGCGCAAGAAATGGCCACCAAAGGCGTGACGGTCAACACCGTGAGCCCCGGCTACATCGGTACCGACATGGTCAAGGCCATCCGCCAGGAAGTGCTCGACAAGATCATTGGCACCGTGCCGGTCAAGCGCTTGGGCGAACCAAGCGAGATCGCGTCCATCATCGCCTGGCTGGCGTCTGATGAAGGCGGCTACGCCACCGGTGCCGAGTTCTCGGTCAACGGCGGCTTGCACATGGGCTAACGGCACCTGCTCCCACAGGGGTCAGGGCACATGTCGGAGGTCTTGCATTTGTGGGAGGGCCGCCTCGGCCCGATGGCTGTTGGGGGTCAATCGCGGCGAGGGCGCCGCTCCCACAGGGCGCCGCTCCCCCAGGTCGCCGATGGTTTTCACACAACATTTTCATTCTCAAATTGTAAAAAACCAGCTCGTGTTTCAGATTTGATTGTCAATAAACATTGTTGTGTTAAATTCGAAGCTCCGGGTCGATTAATAATTTTGAAAGGGTGTCTATGAAATCTAGTATTACTTCTGCATTGTTGGCTTCTGTGTTGATGATTGCATCTCAGTCTGTGTTGGCTCAAGCTGCGCCCGCTCCTGCAGCCGGTGCTGGTGGCGCTGCTGGTGCTGGCGCCGCGGGCGGTGCTGCTGTCGGCGGCATTGCTACCAGCACGCTGGTGATCGGTGCTGTGGTTGCTGCGGCTGTGATTGCTGTTGTATCCGATAGCAGTACAACCACAACTACTTCTGTAGTTACGCCTTAATTTTTGGTGATATTCCTAGAAAGGCGCCTCCGGGCGCTTTTCTTTTGACTGTTTCATTTTGAATTTCGCTTTTTTCGTCAAACTCAGGTTGCTGGCATCTGTGCTGGCTATATTGAGCTTGACCGCATGCGCTTCCAAGTCGATGTTGACCGAGGTCATGTCAGCGGTATTTATTGACAGTTTGCCGTTACAGACGACCCAGTCGCTTGACGCTCCGATCAACCCTGCTTACCGTTACTTGCACGTGAGCTTGTCCGGTGCCAAGCCTGCCTTGCTGGTGCTGGGTTATGTCGACGCTCACCCCCAGGGTGACATCGAGGTGTGGTACTCGGCCCAAGGCGAGGTGTTGCGGCTGCAAAACGGTCGACTGGTGGGTGCGGCGGGCTTGCCTGTGGAATGGCGCCGTGTGACTTATTCGCCAACGCCCCTAGCCTGGCATGCGGTGCCGCCTGAAGGCACCCGATTCAGTAGCGTGCGTGACGAGCAACCCGGCTACCGGCTTGGTTTGGTAGAGCAGGTGTCTTTGACACCTCTGCCAAAGTCACCGCTCAAGCTGACCAACCCGGCTTTTGCAAAAGCCGCCTGGTTTCAAGAGAGCTACTCCGGTGCGCATGGCACCTCCCGGCCCGACGCCTGGTTTGCGCTTGGCCGTTATGGTGAGCAAGAGATCATTGTTTATTCGCGCCAGTGTTTGTCTGTCAGTATTTGCTTAGACCTGCAGCGCTGGCCGCTCCAGAAAGATCCGCTTTGAAATTGCGCCGTACTTTGGTGGCTCGCGCTGTGGCGCTGGGTTTGACGTGTTCGGTAACTTCATGGAGCCATGCCGCAACACCACCTATTCAAGCGCCCGTGCTGGCTGGTGAGCGGCTCAGCGCCTGGCTGTTGCGCAACGCCGGCCCAAACGCTGACACCACCGCACTGCACTGGTCTGTGGAAGCCGAGCGCGCGCCACAAACCCGGCTCAAGCAAGCCATCCTCGAAAGCCTCCAGTCCACCAAGCTCCTGCGCCTGCCCGCCGCCGAGCGCGCTGAACTGTTGGCATGGGTACAGGCCATGCCCGTGACGGAGCGGGTCAATGTGTCTGCGGCTGACGCGCGTTGGCTGCAAGGCAATCCTGACCAAGACCCCGTGCTGCAAGAGGGGCACAGCGTGACGCTTTACCCGCGGCCCGGTACGGTCACGGTTTGGTCCGGGTCGGCCCAACCCTGTGTAGCCGAGCATGTCTCCGGCGCACTGATTCAAGACTACTTGCGTGCCTGCCTGGGCGCCGAAGGCGCCGATGCGCGTGACTGGAGCTGGTTGGCGCAAAGCGACGGCAGCACCCAGCGTTTTGGTGTGGCGCCATGGAACCGCACTCTGCAAGACGAACCCGGCCCGGGTGCCGTGCTGTGGGCCCCTGCGCGCGGCCTCAACTTGGCCAACAGCGTATCGGACAATCTGGTACGTTTTTTGGCCACCCAGGCGCCAAGCACCACAACTCAAGCGGTATTGAGCACACAGGTCGTGCCCAGCTCAGGCGGCTATCAGGTCAATGACAGGGCACCCAAGCCCACAGCCAGCGACTGGGGCGAAATCGGCCTGCTGCAAACCCCCACCGCGCGCATGTCACCGGCCGGCGAAGCCCGCTTTACCCTGAGCCGGGTCGAGCCCTACACGCGCGGCACCGTCATGCTGCAGCCGCTGGACTGGCTGGAGGCCGGATTTCGATATACCGACATCGCTAATCGCTTGTATGGCCCAAACATCGCTAATGGTCAAACGTACAAAGATAAGTCCATCGATATCAAGATCCGTCTGCTAGAAGAATCACGGTGGCTACCGCAGGTGGCGGTCGGCCTACGTGACCTCGGTGGAACGGGTTTTTTTTCTAGCGAATATCTAGTCGCAAACAAGCGCTGGGGCAATTGGGATGCCAGCCTGGGTATGGGTTGGGGTTACCTGGGCAGCCGTGACAACGTCAAGAACCCCTTTTCGCTGCTGAGCTCCAAGTTCGACACCCGTCCACCCCCGCAAGTGGGGCAGGGCGGCACTCCGGGCACAGACTCGTGGTTTCGCGGCCCCACAGCCCTTATTGGCGGGCTGCAATGGCAGTCGCCATCCAGCCCCTGGACGCTCAAGTTCGAGCTGGACGGTAACGACTACCAGCACGAGCCCCAAGCCAACAACCAACCCACGCGCAGCCCGTTTAACTTTGGTGCGGTCTACCGCTACTCGCCCAACATCGACCTGAGCTTTGGCTACGAGCGTGGCAACCAGCTGATGCTGGGTCTCACCTTTCATGGCGGTCTGAACCGCCTGTATTCCCCCAAGCTGCTTGACCCTGTTTTGCCCAAAGTGTCGGCATTGGCACCCAGCCAATTGCCACCGGCAGGTGTGGGCAATACCGCCAAAAATATCGAGGCCTACACTGGCTGGTCGGTGCGATCACTGGCGCATCAGGGCCATGCCACCGTGCTGGAGGCTGAGACCGACAACGCCCTGCACCTGCAGGAGCGCGTTGAGCGCGCGGTGGCCGTGTTGCAACAGGACACCCCTGCCAGTTCCCGGCAATTTATCCTGAGACTGAGCGAGCGCGGCCTGCCCATGAGCGACATCAGCATCGACCGGGCCGAGTGGGTGGCCAAACACCAGGCGCCCGAGAGCCCGGCCATGGTGTTGCCTGCGCAGCGGGTGTCGCGCGGCGCACCTTCCAGCGCAGGGAGGGCAACCTTACCTGGCGTATCGGCTGATTTTTCCAAACCTGGGTTCAAACTGGATTGGGGCCCGAGCTACGGGCAGACCTTGGGTGGACCCGACGGGTTCTTGTTGTACCAGATTGGCGTCAAGGCCAACCTTGAGCACCAGTTTTCTGACAGTACTTGGCTTAGTGGGGTAATGGATTTACGCCTACTGGACAACTATGACAAGTTTAAGGTGACTGGACCCAGCAACCTGCCCCGGGTGCGCACCTACGCCCGTGAGTACGTGACTACGTCGCGCCTGACACTGCCACTGCTGCAACTCACGCATGTGCGCCAGGTGGGCACCAACCAGTATGTGAGCGCTTACGGTGGCATGCTCGAGTCGATGTTTGGCGGTGTTGGTGCCGAATGGCTTTACCGACCCTGGCAGAGTCAACTGGCTTTTGGTATTGATGCCAACTATGTGCGCCAGCGCGATTTCAGCCAGGATTTTTCCTTCAGGGACTACACCGTCGGCACCGGCCATGCCAGCCTGTACTGGGACACCGGTTGGAACGACGTGCAGGCCAAGCTCAGCGTCGGGCGCTACCTGGCTGGCGACGTTGGTGCCACGCTCGACGTGAAACGCGTCTTTCAAAACGGCGTGACTGTGGGCGCCTGGGCCACCAAAACCGATGTCTCGGCCGAGCAATTTGGTGAGGGCAGTTTTGACAAGGGCATTTACGCCACCATCCCCTTTGACGTCATGCTGCCCAAGTCGTCCCCCTCGACGGCCAACATTGTCTGGAACCCGCTCACGCGTGACGGCGGCTCGCGGCTGAACCGCCGCTTTACCCTGTTCGACCTCACCAAGCAGCGCGACTGGCGCGCCCTGCAGTGGGGCCCGAGCCGCCCCGAAAAGGCGCGAACCGCCGTTGATGCCAGCTATGTGCTTTCCGAACCCCAGCCCAATATCTTTCAAAGCATCGGTCCTGACGGCGGCACGCTGGCCGGCCAGGTGGCCGACATACCAGCATCCAGCTGGCTGTGGGCGGGTGGGGCGGTGCTGGCCGCAAGCTTGCTCGACAAGCGGGTAGATGACTGGGCCGTGAACCACCAAACACCCAATTGGAACCGCGTGGGCAAGGTCGGCAACAACCTGCCGCTGGTCATGGGCCTGGGCACTGCACTGCTGTATACCGGCATTGCCGGCCCCGACAGCGCCAGCACCGCCGAAATCGCGCTCAAGGCCGGGGCTTACACCATGGGCGCCAGTTTTTTAACGCGTTATGTGGTGGGCCGCGCCCGTCCTTACGAAGGGCAGGGCAACGCGCAGTTCGACGGCTTCAATTCGGATGCCTTGCAGTCGGGCTTTACCTCCAACCATGTGGCGCTGGCCTTTGCGCTGGCCACCCCGTTTGCCCAAAAGAACAACACGCCCTGGCTCTACGGTGTGGCCGGCCTGAGTGCGCTGGGCCGCATCCAGAGCCGCGAACATTGGCTCTCGGACACCGTGGGCAGCGCCATCATGGGTTACGCCATTGGCACGCTGGTGGGCATGCAGTCAGACAAAAAAGACGGGGCCAACATCGAGTTGACCCCCAATTCGGTCAAGGCCACCTGGTCGTTCAAATAGAGAGCATAAAGGCGGGGGTCGGTGGATGCCTTATTGCGCCGCCCAGCCGCCGTCCATGTTCCAGGCCACGCCGCGCACGTTGTTGCCGGCGGGTGAGCAGAAAAACACTGCCAGCGCGCCCAGCTCTTCAGGGGTGGTGAACTGCATCGACGGCTCTTTTTCGCCCAGCAGCAAATTCCTGGCCTCGTCATTGGACACGTTCAGGGCAGCAGCCTTGGCGTCCACCTGTTTTTGCACCAGGGGGGTAAGCACCCAACCCGGGCAAATGGCATTGCAGGTCACGCCCGTGGTGGCGTTTTCCAGCGCGGTCACCTTGGTCAAGCCCACCACGCCGTGCTTGGCCGCCACATACGCCGACTTTTCAGCCGACGCCACCAGCCCGTGCACGGAAGCCACATTGATGATGCGGCCCCAGCCCGCCGCCTGCATGGCGGGTAGCGCCAGCCGCGTGGCATGAAAAGCACTGCTCATGTTGATGGCAATGATGGCGTCCCAGCGCTCGGGCGGAAAATTCTCAATCCGCGCCACATGCTGAATGCCCGCGTTGTTCACCAAAATGTCGACCCGGCCAAACTGCTCTGCGGCAAAAGCCATCAGGGCGGCAATCTCATCGGGCTTGCTCATGTCGGCACCGTGGTAGGCCACCTGCACGCCCAGTGCTGCCACCTCGGCCTGGGCGCCCGCCACATCGCCAAAACCGTTCATGACAATATTGGCGCCCTGGGCCGCCAGGGCCTTGGCAACCCCCAGGCCAATGCCGCTGGTGGAACCGGTGACAAGCGCTGTTTTACCTTGGAGCATGGTTAATTCTTTCAAAAAAAGGGATGATTAAACGAGGTCCGAACGGGATGGAACCCAGTTTGAATTAGGATGATGCCATGTGTCTGATGGATGCCTCGGGCACGTGTCAGGCTGTCATTATCGAGCCTCCTTTTTTGATTGCACACTTCGTCATGTCTGAACCCACCCTCGAATTTGTCACCTGCCCCGATGCACACGGCGGTCACCGCATGGCGTACTGGCAGTGGGGCCAGCCCGACAGCAGCCATGTGGTGCTGTGTGTGCACGGCCTGACGCGCCAGGGGCGTGATTTTGATGTGCTGGCGCAAGCGCTGTGCGCCCATGCCAACAGCATGGGCCGCAGCCTGCGCGTGGTTTGCCCTGACGTGGTCGGGCGTGGCCAAAGCGACTGGCTGAAAGACCCGCAGGGCTACCAGATTCCCTTTTATGCGGCCGACATGCTGGCCTTGCTGCAACAACTGCAGCCCGCCACGCTCGACTGGGTCGGCACCAGCATGGGCGGCCTCATTGGCATGGTGGTGGCGGGCCTGCACAACACCCCGGTCTGTGCCCGGGTGCACCGCCTGGTGCTCAATGATGTGGGGCCGACCGTTGAGTGGCAAGCCTTGCAGCGCATTGGCCAGTACTTGGGTAAAACCGGCGCGTTTGCCAACGAGCAGCAGGCCGCTGACGCGCTCTGGACTGTGTCACGCAGTTTTGGCCCGCACACTCCGGCCGAGTGGCTGGCGCTGTCCCGACCCATGCTGAAAACTCTGGGCGACGGCAGCGGCCGCCTGACGCTGCACTACGATCCGGCGCTGGCTGGGCCCTTTGCTGCCACCACGCCTGAATCTGCGGCTCAGGGTGAGGCTTTGTTGTGGCAGGCCTACGACCAGATCAGCGCGCAGACCCTGCTGGTGCGCGGTGCCGATTCCGACTTGCTGTCGAGGCAGACCGCAAGCGCCATGACCGAGCGCGGGCCCAGGGCCCGCTTGCTTGAGTTTGCCAACGTAGGCCATGCGCCCACCTTTGTTGCCGACGATCAGGTGCAGGCGGTGGTGTCGTTTTTGCTGGAACAGCCATGAGGTCCAAAACCATCGCGGCGAGGGCGCCGCTCCCACGGGAAGGCAGATGCAGTTGCAGGAGGCCCGCCCTCGGGCCGATGGCTGTCTGGGCAAGGGGCAGACCATGCATTTGTAGGAGGCCCGCCCTCGGGCCGATGGCTGTCAGGACAAGGGGCAGACCCTGCATTTGTAGGAGGCCCGCCCTCGGGCCGATGGCTGTCAGGTAATGCCATGAAAACCCTCGCCACTGCCCAAACCGATCCTTGCGCCGCCACCAAACCAGTGCTGCAGGTGGTGGCTGCCACCGCCCAGAGCCTGCCGGCGCAGCCCCATGCCCTGGTGCGCGCGCGTGCTTTTGCCGAGCCGCTGCTGGCCACTGAGCTGCTCGACACCGGTGAAAACATACTTGCCCATGCAGATGCGGTGGCCGACATCCTGCGCAGCATTGGCGGCTCAGAAGCCATGCAGGCCGCCAGCTACCTGGTTTATGCCTGCGACTACCTGCAGCGCCCGCAAGAGCTCATCGCCAAGGCCTTCGGCGACAATTTTGCTGCACTGGCCATGGAAACCACCAAGCTGGTGCGGGTACAGCGCCAAGCCCGGCTGGTGCGCGCGCGCGGCCATGCTGCCGGCTTGCAACCCGGTCTGATGCAGACCGAAAACGTGCGCAAGATGCTGCTGGCGTTTTCGCGCGACCTGCGCGTGGTCATGTTGCGGCTGGCGTCGCGCCTGCAAACCCTGCGCTACTTTGCCGCCTCCAAGGTGCCGGTGCCCGACGGCGTCGCGGCTGAGGCGCTGCAGGTTTTTGCGCCGCTGGCGAACCGCTTGGGCATCTGGGAAATCAAGTGGGAAATGGAAGACCTGGCGTTTCGGTTCCAGGAGCCCGACACCTACCGTCAGGTGGCCAGCTGGCTTGATGAAAAACGCGCCGAGCGCGAGGCTAACGTGGAGCGCCTGCGCGCCTCACTGGAGGCTGAGCTCAACGCCAACGGCTTGAGCGCCCGGGTCTCGGGGCGGCCCAAGCACATCTACAGCATCGTCAAGAAAATGCGCGGCAAGGGAGTCGACTTTGCGCACATCTATGACGTGCGCGCGCTGCGCATCATGGTGGCCAGCGTGCCCGAGTGCTACGCCGCCCTGAGCTGGGTGCACAGCCATTTTTCGCCCATTGCCGAAGAATTTGACGACTACATTGCCAAGCCCAAGGTCAACGGCTACCAGTCGCTGCACACCGTGGTGCGCGACAGCGAGGGCCAGGTCTGCGAGATCCAGATCCGCACCCAGGCCATGCACGACCACGCCGAAAACGGTGTCGCTGCCCACTGGGCCTACAAAGAGGCCGGCGCCAAAGGCTACGCCGGCGTCTCGGCCAGCGGCGCCTATGACGCCAAAATTGCCGTGCTGCGCCAACTGCTGGAATGGGAGCGCGACCTCTCCAGCACCCAGACCCAGGGCGTGTTTGATGACCTGATTTATGTGCTCACCCCCGAGGCCGCCATTGTGGAACTGCCGCAGGGCGCCACTGCGGTCGATTTCGCCTACAGCGTTCACACCAGCCTGGGCCACCGCTGCCGCGGCGCGCGCGTTGACGGCGTCATGGTGCCGCTCAACACGCCGCTCAAAAACGGCCAGACGGTTGAGGTCATCACGGTCAAAGAAGGCGGCCCCTCGCGCGACTGGCTCAACCCCGACCAGGGCTACCTTGTCAGCCACCGCGCGCGCACCAAGGTGCGGGCCTGGTTCAACACCCTGGCCCTGGCCGAGACCACCGCCAAGGGCCGCGAGGCGGTCGAAAAATTGCTGCAACGCGAGGGTAAAACTGCCCTCAAGCTCGACGACCTGGCAGCCCAGCTGGGCTTCACCTCGGCCGACGCGCTGTTTGAAGTGGTCGGCAAGGAAGAATTCTCGCTGCGCACCATCGAGCAACTGCTGCGCCCCGACGATGCCCCACAGCATGATCTGGAGGCCCCGCTCATCCGCAAGCCCCGCAGCGACAAAAACCCCAGCAAGGGCGGCTTGTTGGTGGTGGGTGTGGACTCGCTCATGACCCAAATGGCCAAGTGCTGCAAACCGGCGCCGCCCGATGCCATTTGCGGCTTTGTCACGCGCGGCAAGGGCGTCAGCGTGCACCGCACCGACTGCCCCAACCTGAAGGAAATGGTCGCCAAAAATGGCGAGCGCCTGATTGACGTTGAATGGGGTTTGAGCCAGGCCGCTGGCGGCTCGGTGTTCCCGGTCGACGTGGCGGTGCAAGCCCAAGACCGCCAGGGTTTGCTGCGTGACATCTCCGAGGTCTTCACCAAAGAAAAAATGAACGTTATCGGCGTGCAAACCCAGTCCATCAAAGGCACGGCGTGGATGACCTTTACGGTCGAAGTGGCCGACACCGGACGCCTGCACAAGGTGCTGGGTTTGGTGGCCGAGCTGCCAGGCGTGCGCTCTGCCAGGCGCCGGTAACCCGCTTAAATTTTTGGAGGCCCGCTCTTGGGTCGAGGGCTGTTAGTGGTTTGTCTGTGTGGGAGGGTCGCCCTCGGCCCGAAGGTTGTTGGAATTGGGGGCAATCGCGGCGAGGGCGCCGCTCCTAGTGCGCCCGTGAAGGCGCGCATACAGCACGGTGAGAGTCCGTGCCAGGGTAAGC
>CAZIGL010000058.1:0-13487 GCA_964538895.1 uncultured Rhodoferax sp. | reverse complement strand
TCACCATGGCTTCGAGTGTGACGCCGTGCAAGGGGTTGCGGGCTTGGGGCGCGGCCGGCGTCCGTATTATTTCGTCTGAAGGGTCGGCGGGGGAGGTGCTCATGCACCGATTTTCGCACTGGCGCGGCAGCAGGCCGGCCCCTTTTCGCCGCAGCGGCATCGTGCGGGCATAAACTCCTGCGTTAAATACCCGCAACTACAGTCAACCCCATGGGCATCCGAACACTGATTGAATTTGGCGATCCCATCATGGTGAATCTCGCTCGTCAATTTCAATTACTCCTTATGCAGGTCATCGATCTGTGTGGGGGCAGTAATGCGTAAATTTTGATCGACAAGTTACGACCAGGATACGTCATGGTGACGGATGGCCCGAAACAAACGGTGGTAATCACTCAAGGGCTCCGCCAGATCAATGGCGCAGTTAAAAGCCTATTCTGCTTCAGGCGAACCATACCCTTTGGCTGCAACAAAGGCTGCACTCAGGCCAACCTGCAAGTCGAACGCCAGGGAATCGCGCTCCTTGTCTGCGGGTAACTGGGGCAATAGTGCCAGGCCCGACTTGTAGTTTTCAATGGCTTCCAGGTAGGCCGATCGGTCAACACCGCGTTGACCCGCCTTGATCCAATAGTCGATCGCTTGGCGCGCGCTGCCACCGTCGGACAGATGGCGCGCCAAAATTTCTGGCTGTGCGGTAACAAGTTCGCCAAAATTGCTTTGCAGAACCAGCGCAATTCGTTGGTGCGCTGCCTGCCGATCCGCCTTGATTTGCGATTCGTAGGCCGCCTCCTGGATCAATGCGTGCTTGAATTTTCGTTCCGACCCATGGCCCTTGACGATCAACCCCGCTTCGACCAGCGCACTCAAAGTGCTGGCCAGTGCTTCCGGGCCATGCGGGAAAACCTTGGCCAGCAAATTCAGATCAAACTTGCGCCCGAGCGCTGATGCGAGTTGTGCCGTGTATTTCGCCTCACCCATGGTATCAAGCCGTGCTGCCAGCAAATCATGTAGCGTGTCTGGCACGCGCGCAGATTGATCCAGGTTGTCTAAACTGACCATCTCTTCAGCAAAAAGCGGCACGCCATCAGCGCGCTCCAAGATGCGCAGCCGTGTTGATGGCGCAATATCCGAGCGCAGTGATGTCAGCATCGCATCCATCGCATGGCTAGTCAGCGGCTGCAATATGAGCATCGTTGCCAGCGTACTACGCCAGGGCGCGACAAAGTTGGTGCGTGCAGTGATGGCAGTCAGCACGCCACTGGCCTTATTGTTGTTCGTGAGCTGGGTCAACAATTCAAGCGTGGAGGGATCGATCCAATGGGCGTCTTCCAGCACCAGCAAGGTCGGCTGTCTGCTTGCCAGCGCTTGCAGAAAATTGAGCAGGGCGGTGTTGGTTTGCGTCTTTCGAGCGTCTGCAGATGGGGGCGATTCAGGGTCAGCGGACGGCAAGAAAAGCAACTCGGCGATCAGGGGTATTGCTTGTTCGGCCGATGCCGGGTAATGCGTTTGCAGATACTGGCGCAGCTTGACGGATTTGAGTTCGGGTACATCGCCCACCTCGAATTCAAACTGGGCCTCGAGCATGGCGATGAGTGGCTGATACGGCGATTGCGAGAACTCTGGAAAACAACGCATTTCACGCACCACGTGCGGCGTACCCATCAACCGCTCCTTCATGGCGTGCACCAGGCGCGACTTGCCGATGCCGGCATCGCCCTGAATCAGCACCACAGGGCTCGCCCCTTGAACCGTCTCCTGCCACAAGCCCATCAGTTGGGTGAGCTCTGCGCGTCGTCCGACCAGCGGCGTTAACCGGGCCGCCGCATCCAGGCGGGAGCGCGCACCGCTTTCCTTGAGCACCCTAAAAGCATGCTGTTCATAGGCCCGGCGACGCAAGGGCGAGCTTTCCAGACTGATGCAGTTGAAGTAGCCGCCCACCAGGCGGTGCGTCTCCCCGCTGATGACGGTCTGCCCGGTGTCTGCGAACTGGCGGATCTGGACGGCCATTTTGGAGGTTCGCCCGACACTGTCGGGCAGATTTGAATCGACGCTGCTAATGATCAGGCCGGTGTGAATGCCCATGCGAATGTCAATGTCGTGCGCAGCCTCACGGCTGGCGGCCAGCGCCGCCAGCACCGCGCGCCGGGCGGCATCTTCTTGCGCTTTCGGGTAACCGAAATAAGCCAACAGTCCCCCGCCGTAGGCTTGGACAATGTGCCCGCCATGCCGCGCGATGAGGGAGGCGCAGTGGGATTGGGCGGGCTTGAGCAGCATCAGCACGTCCTCGGGGTCGACCACCTGCTGCAGGGACAACTCGCAATACAGAACCGTCACCTGGCGCCGCTCGGTTGGCAGCAGCAGAACCGGTGGCAGCGCCTGGATTTTCACAATGGGCAGCGACTCCTGCGGCAATCGACTGCTTTGGATCGTTTGTGCCAAGAGCTGGGTTTCTGCGCTGGGTACCACCCCGAGCTCAGTTTTCAGATGGCGAAGGAAGGTCTTGAAATGGTCGATGGCGGTGCTGTTTTGATCGTTGCGCGCATACAGCCGCATGACCCGGCGGCAGGCGGCTTCATCCCAGGGTTCCAGTTCCGACTGGCGCAGCGCAAACGGCAGCGCCAGATTGAATGCGCCAGCCTGTTCATGACAGCTTGCCAGTCGCTCCAACAGGGCGAGTGCCCGCCCATGCAACGTTTCACGCTGAACCTGTAGCCAATCCTCAAACCCGGGGCAGTCCGCCAGCGTGAAGCCGGCCATGAATTCACCGACGTAGAGTTCGGCCTTGCTTTGCATGGTCGCCAGGCAGGGTTGGCATGACGCATCCGGGGCGACGCAGTTCGGTGGCGCCGCTGTGAATTGCGCCACATCCAGCCAGATGTTTTGAGGCGCCAGCGTGACTTCATCACGGCTTGCGGCAATCAGTTGACCGGCCTCGCCCAAGGCGGTTTTTAAGTTAAAAATGGCCCGCCGCAGATTTTGCAGGCCTTTCTGTTCCGGCATTTCTGGCCAAAGTAGGTCGGCCAGATAGTTGCGTTGCAACGGTGCACCCGCCGACATCACCAGCCGCGCTAACAAGGCTTCCAGCTTGGCATAACGCAAGGCCAGTGTGCGCCCTGACAACTGCAGCTCAACGCGGCCCAGCAAGGTCAAGCGCAGTGCTTTGTCCTCAGGAACTGTGATTTTCGTGGTTTTCATGCGCGGACTATGGTGCTCTAAATCCCCTAATTTCTTCATTGGACGCTTGGTGGACGTTTGCCATGTACAAACAGCTTTGATAAATTTAATTAATTATCAATTTCTTTTATTGCTTTTAATCACTTTTTAGTTAAATTTTATTAGAACGTTGTCGCTGGCCGCTTTAGCAACCCATACGGCAGTGGAAAAATATCTCAAGGAAATCTAATGAACCATTTAGGGAACGCCTCAAATTTTTTGTATTTGCACAAGCCACCAAGCTGTGTTGAGCCAGGCCCTTGGGCAGCCAAAGTGCCCAGCAAGTTTCAGATATTGGTCATACAAACGTTGGCGGCATGGTTCTTGTTGGCTATGGTTGTTGTCATGCCGCTTTCCGTTCGGGCGCAAACACCAGCCGACCTTCAAGCCGCACAACGCCAGGCCGAGAGCATTCAGCGCCTGGAGCAGGAACGGCTTTTGCGCGATCAGGAGGCAGCACGTCGGCAGACTGACCGCGTGGATGGGTTGGATACCAAAGCACTGCAGCCCAAAATCGACGTGCCGGCTATCGGTGCCCCGTGCCGCGAGATCAGAGACATCTCCATCAATGGCGCGCCCAACCTCTCTGATGCAGTGAGAAAGCGCATCTCTGCAGAGTTCACCGGTCGATGCCTTAATGTGGGCGACATCGAACGGATTCTGGCCGAGATCACCAAAGCCTATATTGACCGGGGATTCATCACCACGCGTGCATACCTGCCGCCGCAGGACTTGAGCAAAGGACGCCTCGAAATATTGGTTATCGAAGGCGTTGTGGAGAAAATTTCAATTGACGATGGCAACACCAACAGTGTCTCCATCGGCAACGTGTTTCCCGGTGTTGAGGGACATGTGCTCAACCTGCGCGATCTCGAACAGGGTATTGACCAGATCAATCGCCTGGCCTCCAACAGCGCCAAACTCGACATCCAGCCTGGAGAAAAAGCGGGCGAGAGCCGGGTTGTCGTTCACAACCAGCCCGGTTCGCGCTTTCATTTCAATATCTCCACTGACAACCAGGGCTCAGAGTCCACGGGCGATGTGCAAACCGGCCTCACCGCCACCGCCGACAACCTGCTGGGCTTGAACGAGATGTTCTCGGCCACCCACAGGGAGTCCACGCCAGGGGACCCTGGCCGACAGTTCTCGGGCAGCGACAGCATCAACTTCAGCATCCCGTTTGGCTACACCACCCTTTCCCTGGGCACCAGCCAGTCACGCTATGCCAGTACCCTCAAGGTACCGAGTGGCCTGGAACTCATCTCCAGCGGCAACAACAACACAGACAACATGCGACTTGACCGTGTGATGTACCGGGACCAGTCCACGCGTGCATCTCTGGCTGGCACCATCACCACCAAAAAAGCCAAGAACTATCTCGACGGCCAATACCTTGGCGTGAGCAGCCGCAACCTCACCGTGTTTGACCTGGATGCCAACCTCAACACCGGCTTTGCCGGTGGCGTGCTCACGCTGGACCTGGGCTACGCCCAAGGTCTGGACGCCATGGGCGCATTGCATGACCCGGACTACCTGCCGGACTCAGCGCCACGCGCCCAGTTCAGCAAAATCAAGGCCGGCTTCAACTTCTCGCGTCCCTTTCAACTCTTTGGCCTGAACGCCAGCTTCACCAGCCAGTTGACCGCCCAGAAAGCCAACAACACCTTGTACGGCTCTGAGCAAATCTCTATTGGCGGCATTTACTCGGTGCGCGGGTTTGTCAAGAACACCCTGTCCGGCGATGACGGCTACTACCTGCGCAACGAATTCTCGGTGCGCCACCCGCTGGTCATCGACGGCGAGACCATTGGCACCCGTTTTTATGTGGGCTACGACACCGGCGAGGTCAGCAACCGCGTTGAGAACATTCCACAAGGGCGCTTGGCCGGCATGGTCATCGGCCTCTCGGCCAACTGGCGCGGTGCCACGTTTGACCTCTTCAATACACAGCCTCTCACCCTGCCCGACGGCATGACCAAGGAATCCAGCCAGACCTGGGTCCGCTTTGCATATTCATTCTAGGAACTCACCATGAACCACGTCCACCGCATCGTCTGGAATGAACAATCTGGCTCCTGGGTCGCTGTCCCCGAAACTGCACGCTCGCGCGGCAAAGGCGGTGGTCGCTCAGCGCGCAAGGCGCTGGCCGCCGCGCTGATCGCATCGGGTTTCACCATGGCATCGGTATCGGCACTGGGGGAAACCCCCGCCACGACGGTTGTGCCGGCCAACAGCAAAACCCAGGCCTACATCTCGCCCAACGGCGTGCCAGTCGTCGATATCGCAAAAGCGAATACCACCGGCCTGTCCCATAACGTCTACAACAGCTACAACGTCGAGACCAAGGGCCTGGTGCTCAACAACGGCAATAACAGCCAGATGAACCGCCAGTCGCAGTTGGCGGGCCAGGTGCCAGCCAACCTGAATCTGGTGCAGGAAGCCAAAGTCATTCTGAACGAGGTGGTGTCCACCAACCGCAGCGCATTGAATGGTTTCACCGAAGTGCTGGGGGGGCGAGCCGACGTGATCGTGGCCAACCCCAACGGCATCTCATGTAACGGATGTGGTTTCATCAATACCGATCGCGCCACCCTGACCACCGGCATGCCCAATATCGCCGGCGACGGCAGTCTGACTGGTTTTACCGTCAATCGCGGTGACGTGCTGATCCAGGGCCTGGGCGCCAACGCCAGCACCCAGCAAATCTTTGACATCGTGGCACGCTCGGTCAAGATCGATGCCAACATCAACACCGCTGCTTCGGGCAGCCTGGGCATCACGACCGGCAACAACGTCTGGGACTACGCCAGCCGCAGCGTGAGTGGCTCTGTGGCGGGCTCTGGTGCTGCGCCGTCTTATGCCATCGACTCCACCGCTCTGGGCGGCATGTATGCCGGACGCATCAATATCATTGCCACCGAAGCCGGTGTGGGCGTGCGCATGCTGGGTGAAGCCGCCGCCAGTGCGGACGACTTTACGCTGAGCAGCGCAGGCAAGATTGAAATTCAATCGACCATCAGTGCCGCACGCGATGCGAACATTGCATCCACATCGGCCACAGGCGGGGGAGATCTGTTTGTGAATGGCGCCGGGGCCAAGATCTCGGCAAGCCACGACCTTTCACTGTCGGCAACCAATGGTCAGGTCAAACTCTCCGAGGGTGAGTTGTACGCGGGCAACGACCTGTCCTTGACCGGTGCCACTCTGAGTGATGTATCCACAGCGGACAAAACACGCTTTGCCGGAGCCAACAGCAACCTGATCACCTCTGGTGCAGCCAGCATCGATGGCAGTGTTTGGGGTGCGGGCAGTGCGCTCACGGGCACTTTCGACAGCCTCACGATCGGGGCCAATGGCGCCACCATTTACGCGGGAAGCGCGCTGGGCTTGAGTGTCACCAATGATCTCTCTTTGGCCACAGCGGCCGTACGTTCGACCGGTGATCTGACGCTGACCGCCGCGCTGGGCACCATCAGCACTGCCGCCGGCGTTGCGCAGGGCATACAGACAACGGCAGGTAATTTGAGCCTGACAGCGGGCAATGGCCTCACCAATGCAGGCACCATCACCGCCGATGCCGGCAGTGTTACCGCGCGTATCGATGGCACGCTGGACAACAGTGGCACCGTACATGCAGAAACCACTATCGATCTTGCAGACAAAAGCAATGGCGGTACAGGGGATGTGATCAACAGCGGTGTCTTGCTGGCCGATGGTGCCCTGAACGCTAACGTGGCAACGTTCACGAATCAATTGCGCGGTACCGTCCAAGGGACCCAGGGTACGACACTGGTAGCCACAACTTTGAACAACGAGGGCACGTTTGTCGCATCAAGCACCAACGGTCAGTCCGGTAGCTTCACTGTGGATTCACTGACGAACAGTGGTGCACTGCAATCAGCGGAGAATCTTCTGCTCAATGTCGTGAGCAGCTTGGCCAACACCGGCAAAGTGCTGGCAACGAATAACTTGACGGTCGATGCCGGCACATCGGAGCTCGTCATCAAAAATGGCAATACGGGTGTTCTGCAGGCGGGTGGCGAACTTGCCTTCACCGGCGTAAAGGCCACATTCTCTGAACAGTTCGGCAAGGTACTTGGTAACACCATCGATATCGACGTCAATAGGATAAATAACAGCGGCACCATGCAATCGGATGCAGATATGAAACTGCAAGCCATTGTAGTTAATGCTGGAACTATTTTGAGCAAAGGCAGTATGGAAATTGCTTCAAATGGTTTGCAAAATAATTCTGATGCAACCCTGCAAGCCAACACTGGAAGCTCAATAAGTGTTGTTGGATATTTGGAAAACTATGGGGCTTTGATTACATCCATTGCCGGTACAGGAAACGACGTTCTTAAAATGGACTATCTATATAATTATGGGACCATTCAGTCGGCACAAAACCTTACAGCAAGCTTATCTGAATATCGGTTATATAACGAAGGGAGTTTGATTGCAAATTTGGATCTTTCAATATCTGCAAATGCTGCATCTTCAGTAATTGAAAATGCGGCAGGCGGTATTTTTCAATCCGGTACATCACTGGGAGATACATTGACAGTTACTGGGGCGGATGTAACTATAAATAATAAAAGCGGCGCACTTATTATCGGAAATCAACTTGAATTTGGACTCAAAAGTTTGATTAATGCAGGAGCAATACAAGGCGGGGATGGCGATAGTCATATCACTGTCGATGGACTGAATAATGCTGGTGTGTTGACATTGGCAAATTCTTCCTCAGGAAGCGGCACCATTGTGGCAGACGCAATTAATAACACAGGAACAATTCAATCAAAAGGCGCAGCCAATTTTAATCTAGGAACATCGCTAAGCAATACTGCCAGTCTGTTGGCTGATGGCAGTATGACTATCAGTGGCACAGATTCAGGCTATGAACTGCAAAATGATGGGCGCATGCAGTCCGGGAATTTAATGAAAGTCACCGGCCAAAATCAGGGTAAAGGGGTGGCCATTACCGTTGGCGATAAGGGTGTTTTGATGGGTAAATCCATGTCGATCAATGCGAGTGCCATGAGCGTTGGTAATGGGGGAGCTGTTGGCACAGCGGAAACGATGACTATTTCAGCTGATGAGCTCAATTTTGGCGGATCGAATTCCCGGATCGTAGGTTCGACTTCGACTGCATCTTCTTTCAGCACTGTTATTACGTTAATGAAGCCCTTCTCCAATCCAGGAGCCATCCATTCTGGCGGAGTTTTACTATTTGATGCCCCATCAATTACAAATACTCAGAATGGATCATTCTCAGCGCTAAATCGATTGAGTATTTTGGCAACCGGAAATAATGGAGATTTAATAAATGAAGGCGCCCTGTATGCGGGCAATACACTGTATGCGTATGCAGATAATCGTATTGTTAACACTGTTAATGGCACTGTAAATTCGGACGGAGACATATCTTTTACGGCAAAGAGTTTTTTAAACAACAACACCATCAATGCATCTCAAGATATTTTAATATCGGCTGCCAGTATAAAAAACGAGATGGATGGAGGGTCGAGATATAGAGTTGAGCTACCAACCAATGTTGGAAATTATAAGGTTGTTGATGTAACTGTGTGTTACATCGTTGGTGGCTGCTCCCTGCTGGCTCCTGGTGAATTGGCTACATTTTCTCTCGCCGCTGTCATTAAAAGTATTGGCGTGAATGAGATTCGTGTTGATTATGAAAAAATAGACAGTTATGTTGAAGATTTTTCCCCCGCGTTATATTCTAATACACCTACACCTGAGATTCTGTCAGGAAGAAATTTGATAATAAATGGATTCACTTCTGCTGGAAATTATGGCGGTGTAATTTCTGCAGTTAATAATTTGACGATCAGCGGTCAATCAAATGCTTCGTTTGATAATGATGATTATTCGCTTAATACAAAATCAGTAAAGACAACATATCGAACTACTTCTATATTCTATGTTTTTGAGGGTTGGGTTTCTACAAACAGTAGCCCTGTCTCTTCAGAGACAACATCTGCATTGGGCGGTAGAAATGCCGGCTTATTCGCTGGCGATAAAATAACAATTAATAATACAACGGTATCCAACACATCCAGTTCTTTGAGTAAGCCTCCAGTTTCTATTGCAAAGGGTGCGGTGAGCGGCGTCGCTCTAATTGATTCTTCAGGCGCAACGTCTCCCATTGGTGGTGTTGTCGGCGTAACGATCGAAAATGGCGTGTCGGCCATCAGCTTTGGTGGTTTGGTGATCACGCTCCCTGTCAATCCGAATGGCTATTTCGTGATGAGCCTAAACCCCGCTTCCAAATATTTGGTTGAAACCAATCCGCTTTTTGCGGTCGGCTCAACATTTGTCGGATCCGATTACATGATGGCGCGTTACGGGTATAACCCAGATGACATTGCCAAACGCCTGGGCGATTCAAATTACGAAGCCTATCTGGTTCGCCAGCAACTCATCACTCAAACCGGTAACAACATTCTGAATGGCTACGGCAATGAAGCAGATCAGTTTAAACGCCTGATGGATCAGGCTTTTGAGCAGAATTTGGTAGGGAGCTTCACGTTTGGCCAAGCACTGACGGCCGTCCAAGTTGCCAGTTTGAATCAAGACATGGTCTGGATGGTTGAAACCACTGTGGCTGGGCAAAAAGTATTGGCGCCCGTCGTTTACTTGTCTAGCGCGACACGCAATGCAATCCAGACGGGTGCCGTGATTGCCGGTAACACGGTGACCATGGATGTGACATCGCTGACCAATACTGGCGGCACCATCAGTGCCAAAAATGAACTCACCGTCACCTCGCAGGGTGACATAACCAATACCAGCGGTGATATTCAAGGCCGCAACATAGCGCTGACTTCTACCCAGGGCAGCATTGTTAACCGCACAGATGTTCAAGGCAGCGGTGGCGACACAAACTTTGCCACGACCATTGGCAAAACCGCAAGCATCTCGGCCAGTGGCAGTCTGGATTTAAGTGCCAAAAATGATATTGTTGTGACTGGCGCGGATGTCAAGGCGAGCGGCGATGCGACGCTGAAAGCGGGCGGCGACATCACATTCGACACCATTGTTAACAAGGTGGCCAGTGGCTCAGGGTTAGATAGTTCGAGCAGCGAAACCAACATTGGCTCAAATTTGGAATCAGGTGGCAACCTTAGCCTGACCAGCGGAGGCGACACCAGCATTGCTGGCAGCCGCACTCAGGTTGGTGCTGACCTGGCGGTCGAAACCGGGGGCAGCTTCAATGTCTTGGCACGCCAGGACAAAAACACGACAGAGACTGAGACCAGCAGTTCCGGCTTTGGCGTTGGCGGCGGCCTGTTTGGAACCGAGACTAAAAAGGTGACTGATTTCACTGGAACCAATGTTGGCGCTGCTTTAACCGTTGGTGGTAACGCCAAGATTACTTCCCAAGGGGATGTCACGGTTCAGGGGTCCAATGTGAGCGTCGCTGGTGACGCAGAGCTCGATGCCAAGCGCGGGATCAACATCCTTGACGGCTTGGATGAACGGCGCACCACGACGACCACCAACACCGTGACCTTCTTGAAATCAGGTAGCACTGGTGATGCCACATCTGGTAGCAGTTCATCCAGTGATTCAAAGAGCGCCAGCGGTTACGCGTCAGCCAAAGCCACGGCCAACGCAAGCGCAGAAGCGTCTGGTACGGCTGATCTCAAATTTGCTGAGCTGACGACCTCGACGACCACTGCTGGTTCAAATACCAGTGTTGCTTCTAACCTCGTTGTTGGGGGCAGTTTAAAGGCAAAGACCGAAGGTACGCTAACTTTGCAAGGTTCGAATCTTGAGGCTGGCGGTGATCTGTCGCTGGATGTGAAAAACCTTGAGGTGGTGGCGGGCCGTACCGAAGTATTCAGCGACACTGTAACGAACCGCACGTCAGTGGGCATTTACAGCGAAGGCGAGGCTGAAGCCAACGCGAACGCCGATGCGGATGCGAGTGCAGGAACTCTAGGTGCAAACGCCACAGCCAAAGCAAGCGCGTCCGCATCGGCGAGTGGTACAAGCACCCTTGGCTTGCGCACCGAAACCGAAAGCAACAGTGATTACAAGCTCACCAACTCGAGCTCCACGCTCAAGTCGGGTGGCAACCTTGCGATTAAGGCGAAGGAGGATGCGGTATTTGTCGGTGCCGATGTGGTATCTGGCGGCAATATGAGTATTGATGCCAACAACATTTTGAACAAGGCTGCGCAAGATGTTGAGCTCAAATCGAGTTCAAAGACAACACGAACTGCAGGCGTCTATATCAGCGCAGAAATGAGCGCTGACGCTAGCGCCGAGGCAAATGCGCAAGCGGGTGCTGTCACGGGAGTCGACGGTAATTTGTCAGCCAACGTATCTGCCGAAGTGAGCGCCGGACTACGCTATCAAGACACCTCGGAATCGACCACTGAAAGCAGTACACGCAATACTGGCAACAGCTTCAAATCTGGCGGAAACTTCTCGCGCACCGCTAACGATACGATCGTTGATCAAGCTACACAAGTGGAGGCAGGTGGCGACCTCAAGCAGTCGGCACGCGTAATCCGCGACGAAGCCGTCGTTGATAAAACATTCTCATCCAGTTCCTCAAGCTCGCAAGATGCGCGGATTGGTGTTTATGCAGGTGCCATGGCTGATGCCAGCGCTGATGTCGGTGCGGCTACCGTGGGCAAAAATGGTGCTGATGCGGGTGCCGGGGCCGAAGCGAGTGCGGGCCTTAAGGCCTCGTACGATAACGAGTCGGCAAGCAGCAGTTCCTCAAGCGAAACGGCGGTGACGAGCAAGTTCAAGGCCGGTGGAAACATCAACTCGTCCTCGAAGGAGGCTACAACACTGGTTGGAGCGCAGTTTGAATCAGGGGGCAATGTCAACATTGAAGCCGGCTCATTAAATTATCAAGCTGCGCAAGATTCCACCAGCAGCAGCAGCGGCAACAGCAAAGTAGGTGTGGACGGAAAAATCGCACTTTACGGATCGAAGGGCGTGAAGCTCGACGCGGAATACGGTTCCGGAGATGCGACGAGTTCCTCAACCACAGCACGCGCAGGCTCTATCAAAGCCGGCGGCAATTTAACAATTACGACCAAGGGCGATGCCACGTTTGTCGGTACCAATCTTGAGGCAGCCAACGCCGCAGGAATCGATGCCGGTGGCAATGTCGCCTTTCAGGCTGCGACCAATACAACTTCATCCACGGGTAACGTCGTCACTGCGAGTGTTTCCCTGAGCGCTACGACGAAAGATCAGAGCGTCGGCGGAGGCGGTGGCTTTGAACAATCGGCCAGCAGTAGCAACACTGCCGTCGGTGGCTCGATCAAATCCGGTATTGGCGGCACAAGCATTAAATCCGGAGGTGACACCACGCTCGAGGGTGTTCAGCTTTCCTCTACCGGCAATACCGCGATTGAAGCTGGCGGCAACGTGAATCTCAAAGCAGCGGTTAGCACGTCATCGGAAAGTAGCAAAAACATTTCTGGAAATGTTGGCATTGGAAAAGGTGGCGATCCGTCCGGGGAGGGGGGTGCGGGCTTTACTGACGCTGGAAGTACGAAATCCTCGGTTACCGGCATTCAGTCTGGTGGCGCCATCAAAATTACAGGTAAAACCATCACCACACAAGACGCTGAGATCTCCTCAGGTAGTTCGGGTGTGGTCCTGGACGGTACCGTGAAAAACGAATCGGCAGTGAACACCGAGTTCGCCACCGGGGCGGAAGTTCGGGTCAAAGTCATCGGCAGTGATGATAAGAAGAAGGGTGGCGACAGCGGAACTCCACCCGCCAACACAAGTGCGCCTTCAAATGCAAATCCCAACAGCGCACCGGTCGCACCCGCACCGGCCAAGCCGTCCACCGGCAAGGTTGCGAATCTGGTCAAGCAATCTAATGACGCAGAGGCCAGCGGCACGGCTGTGAACACGGTTGCTAGCCCAGCGCCCGCTGCAAATGCAGCAGCGCCGTCCACCGGCAAGGTTGCGAATCTGGTCAAGCAATTTAATGACGCAGAGGCCAGCGGCACGAGTGTGAACACGGTTGCTAGCCCCGCACCCGCTGCAAAAGTGGCCAAGCCGTCAACCGCATCCGAGGAAAGCAAGTCTGACGCAGACGGCGCCGCTGCGCTGACTCCCAATAGCACGCCGGTCGCCCCCGTCGCACCTGCAGCGGCCAAGCCGTCAATCACGAGTGAGGAAAGTAAATCTGATGCGGATGCGGACGTTGGCGCTGCGCTGACTCCCAACAGCACACCGGTCGCCCCCGTCGCACCCGCCACGGCGAA
>CAZIGL010000057.1:0-13692 GCA_964538895.1 uncultured Rhodoferax sp. | reverse complement strand
GATTGGTTTGGCTCGATTGGCAGTTCGCTGTACACGCTCTTTCAGGTGATGACGCTCGAGAGCTGGTCCATGGGTATTGCGCGCCCGATCATGGAAGAGTTCCCCTATGCCTGGATATTTTTCATTCCGTTCATCCTGGTTGCCACGTTCACCATGCTCAACCTGTTCATCGCCATCATTGTGAATGCGATGCAAAGCTTCAGTGAGGCTGAGCACGCCGTTGAAAACCAAATGCATGAGCAGGCCGAAAAACGTGAGCAAGACTACCTGCACACCGAACTGGGCGCCATTCGCTCCGAACTGAGCCAATTGCGCGAGCAGTTGGCCCGGGAGCACACAAAGCCAGCCTGACCGACCGCACCCCGCTTGATCCGGGCCGGCGCGGGCACAATGCGGCCATGATTGAACTCATCCATATCCAACAAGCGGCCGAACGCCTGCACGGGCACTTGCTGCGCACGCCTTGCGTGGCCTCCAAAACGCTGTCAAGCATCACCGGCGCGCAAGTGGTGTTGAAGTTCGAGAACCTGCAGTTCACGGCCTCTTTTAAAGAGCGTGGCGCCTGCAACAAGCTGTCCCAGCTCAATGCGGACGAGCGCGCCCGGGGTGTCATTGCCATGAGCGCGGGCAACCACGCGCAGGGGGTGGCCTACCACGCGCAGCGGCTTGGCATCCGGGCGGTGATCGTGATGCCGCATAAAAAAAGCGCCGACGTTACCGCCTGCGCTCGAAAGTAATAGCCACGCGCAAGGCGCTACTTGACAGCCATTTTTGCGCGATGCCCTGGCCTCTTACCCATGAACAGCTACCTTTGCATAAAGGTTCACTTGTTGTTGGGGTACGCCAGAGGCATCACGTTAAGACACGTCAATCAGGCTTGTTTTACTTGGCGATCAAACGTGCCACCCAGATGTCGCTGGAAGTGCCGTTGATCCGATCGCCAGCCACCAAAATCTTGCCATCGGCTTGCAGGATTACGGCTTTGCCAAAGTCATTGCCATCACCCACAGAAAGATTAACGACGCCGTCGGGGGTGCCATCATTGGACTGACCAAAGCTACTGTCAAGTGAACCATCGACCTTCAGACGAACCACCACCGCATTGCTGGTGCTGCCGGTGCTGGATGTCGTACCTGCGATCACCATCTTGCCATCAGCCTGAATGGCCAGGGCACGAGCAACATCGTCGCCGCTACCCAGTGACAAACTCACGACGCCATCCGGTGTGCCATCGTTGGCTTGGCCAAAAGTGGTGTCGAGCGAGCCATTGGTGTTGAAACGGGCCACCGCAATATTGCTGCTGCCAGCATTCACGGTGCTACCGACCACCACCATCTTGCCGTCAGCCTGAATCTTGAGCGCATTGACCACATCGTTGCCGTCGCCGAGCGACAAGTTGACCACGCCATCAGGGGTGCCGTCATTGGCCGTGCCAAAGGTGCTGTCCAGTGTGCCATTGGCGCTCAGGCGCAGCAGCACGATATTGCTGGAGCTCCCACCGACGCTGGTACTGGTACCGGCCACCACAATCTTGCCGTCAGCCTGCATTGCCGCGGCTGAGCCAACATCGTTACCAGCGCCCAAACTGACACTGACCACGCCATCGGGGGTGCCATCGCCATTGCCTGCACCAAAACTTGTGTCGAGCGAGCCATCGGTGTTGAAACGCGCCACAGCCACGTTGCTGGAGCCGCTGTCGGTATTGGTGCCAACCACCACAATCTTGCCATTGGCCTGGAGCGTGACTGCATTGGCCACATCGTTGCCGTTACCCAGGGACAGGTTAACTACGCCATCAGGCGAACCGTCGTTGGCGGTGCCAAACGTGCGGTCGAGAGCACCCGCAGTGGTCAGACGTGCCAGCGCAATGTTGCTGGAGCCGTCACCGCTGACACTGGTGCTGGTGCCTACCACCACAATTTTGCCGTCGCGTTGCACCACAATGCCGGCACCTTCGTCGTTGCCATCACCCAGGGAAATGCTCACGACGCCATCCGGGCTGCCATCGCTGTTGCCCGCACCGAAAGTGGTGTCAAGCGTGCCGTTTGTGTTGAAGCGCTCCACCACGATGTTCTTGGAGGTGGTGCCGCTGATCGTACTGGTGCTGGTGCCAACAACCAACAGTTTGCCATTGGCTTGCCGTGCTGTGGCGGCCGTGGTGTCGTCGCCTGCCCCTAAAGAGAGACTCACAATCCCATCTGGCGTGCCATCACTGGCTTTGGCGTAGCTGGCATCAAGGGTTCCTGCCAAGCTGGCAACGGCTACCGAGCTGACACTACCACCACCAGCCGCCAAGGCCGAGGCAACAAAGACACCGGAGGCCACAGCAATCACGGATCTGGCCAGAACGGAAGAAACACCTTGGCGCGGAACGAATTTGCATAGAAAGTCAGAGACAAGCATTAAAAATCCAAATGAAGTTAAGGAGATGCCCATGATGTCAACCGTGCGGACGAAAGTAAACTCATAAAGCCCGACACTTTTCGACAAATGCCGACATTTGCTCGATGACCGCGCGTCGTAAACACACGGGAATCTGGTCAAGAAAAAAGCAACTGAAAACAGCCCTGTCGCTGAAGCTAAAGCCAACATCCAGGCATCCGATAAAGCTCACTGTCAATCGCTGCTCTCTGGTGCGGTCAGGTCTTAACCCATCTCAATCGCTGCAGTAAACGAATACCCAAGCCCGTGGGCGGTGTCGAGCGGAAACCGGCTGCCAAAACAGGCCTCAGCTTTATTTCTGAGGCGACGAATCAGTATTTCAAGGCGGCGTGGGTCAAATATGTCGGGGTCGTGACCGAGCCCCACGATCAACGCATCCCGTGTCACCACCTGACCCGGGCAAGGCGAGACCATCTTCATGAGTTTTAGCTCTGTATTGGTCAGCTTCATGGAGATGCCTTCTGGCGATTTCAAGGTCCAAGCCAATGAGCTCAACTGCCAATGGGGTGCCGCTGTCTGCTGGCGTCGGCGCATCAGGTTGTTGATGAGCGCGGACAACTCTTCAAGTTGCACCGGCTTGACCAAATAGGCATCGGCACCAGCCTGAGCCCCGGTGATTCGTGCCGTACTGTCACCACGCGCTGTGGTGATGATGACGCCCTGCTGTACCAGCTCGGCGCGCGCACTCAGCCAGGCTACGCCATCGCCATCGGGTAGCCCCAAGTCCAACACCAACATATCGTGAGAATGAGCGCTTAGCCATTGCTCTGCTGCACGCAAGCTGCCAACGCCATGGGCCATGAACCCATCCAGGTTGAGAAAGCTCACCATGGCATCGAGCAAGTCGGGCTCGTCCTCAACGACCAAAACCCGGGTGTTTGCGCTAAGCTTGGCTTTTTTCATGTGGGTGGTATGGTGAGTCTAGGCAACCATAGGCAAAAGCAGCTGCCCTTGCCCGGTTGGCTGGTGAGTTCAATATGGCCACCGTGGGCTTGTGCAATACGCGACACAATGGCCAGCCCCAAGCCCATGCCCATGATATTGCTCTGAGGGGCCACACGAAAAAATTCATCAAAAATAAAACCCTGGTGCTCAGGCGCAATGCCGCAGCCCTGGTCAGTGATGGCAATGCCGATCAAGTCGGCCTGCTGGCGCGTTTCGATGACGATGGCGCTGTCAGATGGCGAATACTTGCAGGCGTTTTCAAGCAAGTTGGTCACGGCCGTCTCCAGCAAGGGTTCATCGGCCCACAAATCCGGCATTCCCTCGGTCAAACGCAAAACCACCGGCTGGTTCAGCAGCAAGTAGGCGCTGGCATCCACCAGGTGTTGCAGCCACTCCTGGAGCCGAATCGGGCTGGGGTTGAGGGCCTGTAAATTGCCCTTGAGGCGGTCGCTCTGCAACCACTTTTCAAACAAGCGCGCCAGCCGCTGGGTGGCATTGCCAATCACCGAGACCCGCTGACCAATGTGGTCCACCCCGCGGTCGTGTTCTTTGCGGATCACGCTGAGCTGGGCTGTGATGATGGCCAATGGGTTGCGAAACTCGTGCGAGATCAGCGAGCCAAAGCGCACATACTGGTTGAGGATTTCATTTTGCTGGTCGAGCGATGCCTTGAGCTGCTCGGTGCGCTCAAGCACTGCACGTTCCAGTTTTTCCTCTGATTTTTTAAGCACCTGCACCACCTGGCGCTGCGCCTCTAGCGCTTGCTGCTGCGATTGCTCGCGCCGCAGCCGCTCAGCGTGAATGGTGTCGGCCAAGGCCAGCGACAGCAGCAGCATTTCAAACGCCGAACAAATTTGCAGGATGTAAGACGTGACAGCATTGGTGGGCAACCAGCCAAACGAACGCATGGCGGCCAGCAAAACACCCAGCCACAGCAGGGTCCAGGCCAGCACAAAAAACCGCGCCCCCCGATCACCGCCGCGCAGCGCTTTGCCGCCGGAGTAAAAAATGAGCGTTCCCATCAGCATGCCGTTGAACGTCATAATCTGGTGAAGCTGCTGCACCGGCACAGGCCACCACGTGCCAGCCAACAAGCCCACCCCCGTCAGGCCAAACAGCGCACCACTGAGCCTGAGCACCACGTCCACGCGTGGCGTGTGTCGTCGGGTTTGCAAAAATGTGCGGGCAAATTCGGTGGCAAACAGCGCGGCCACGCTAAGCAAGGCGCCTTGGGCAATTTCGTCAAACGCGGCCCCTTCTGTCCAGATGAACAAACGCCCATAACCGTTGCTGGCAATGATGCCTATGCCAAAAAAGAATGCATACAAGCTGTAGAGCAAAAAGCGCCGGTCATGCAGCGAGAAAAACAGCAACAGGTTGTAGAGCAACAACGCCAACAGCCCGCCAATGTAGAGCGCCTGCAAAATCAAAACCTGTTGTTGAAAGGTGTCAAAAGCCTGCGCCTGCCAAGCCACCAACGGCAGCGTCAAGGCGTAACTGGAGGTGGCGCGGATGTAGAAATACTGCTCGGTGGTACCGAGCTCGATTGGGAAGGCAAAAAACCGGTAGTGCACAGGCCGGCTGCTCAAAGGCAGTTCCATGCCGGTCAACACCGCCGGGCCTTGCGGCGGGTACAGATCCAGCGTGTTGATCTTGGTGTAGGGCACCTCCAACAACCATTGGGCGGACGCCGTCTGCGCGCGCTGCAAAGGCACACGCAACCAATACGCTGATGCGGTGTAACCCAGATTCAAATCGCTGCCCGCAATGGCTGGGGGCTTGAACTGCGCGGCCCACACTGGGCCGCGCACGTCGTCAATGCGCAGCAGCCCAGTCGGGTCCGCCAGCACCTGCACAGCACGGCCCAGGTTCACCTGGGTGTCTTGCGCGCCCAGTGTCAGCGCCATCAGCGGGCCCCAGCAACAACACAACAGGAGCCCGACAATGGTTCTGATCATGCGGCGATTATCTGCGCCAGACCGGGCCAGCGCCGAGAGCCGGCCGCTGTCAATCTGCATGCTCACAGGATTTGCAAAGCGGCGTAGGCGTTGGTTGAGTCCACATAGGCTGTTACATCGCCATTCGTCAACCGAACATCCATGTGGTAATTGTCGTTTGTGCCTGGAACCCGTTGGGTCGACGTGTTGTAGTCTGCCGGGATGAGAAATGCAGCACCCATCCAATCCGTGGGCACGCCGCGTGCGCTGGTATAAATTGCCGACATCTCCAGGCTGGTGGGCAAGGCGAGTTTCATGCCATCGAGAGTGGCAAAGCGGTAAGTATCCGTGGTGTCAGCCGCCGCAGTCCCCGTGATCCAACCCGGCTTGATGGTGGTGAAGTCACTGGCGAACTTGAAGACATTGTCCAGATCCGCGTTGTGGTCTGCCGTTTTGTCGGCTGCTGTAGCGGTGCCGCTGTTGTTGAGATCCCAGAACGCGTACCACTTGCCATCCACCTCCAACGGGGCAATAAGGTTGCTGCTACCCAGGTCGAACGCGGTCGTGGTCGTGTTACTGACCAAGGTGGTGTAGTCCGATACCGCAGACAAATTGCCTGAGGCATCGGCCGTGTAAGCCTTGTAAACCCCCGCCTCCAACCCCGCTACCGACAGCGCGGTGTAGGTGTTGGGGGTGATGATGGCTCCTCGGTTCCACAGCGCATCGGCAGCCCCGGTGATGTCGCTCAGTTGGTTGACCTCCAAGGTGTTGCGCACCAAATAGGCCGTGCCGATCTCGGTGCTTTTCACCACGGCGTTGCCATTGTTGCTAACGTAAGCGGTTGACCCGCTAGCGAGGGGCGCTGTGATGTCGAGCACTGTGAAATTGGTGTTGTCGGTCACCCCAGCGTGACTGAGCACGGCGGCGTTGCCGGCGGCGTCCACCAGCTTTGCGCCGTTCAACGCCAGACTGCTGGCATCGATGCTGACGCCGTTGCTGTCGCTCTGGTTGCCCAGCAAGGTGTAGTTGAACACCAGCGCTGTGCTGCCGCTGCCCGAGACGTACTGGGCTTGCACCACGGTGCCGCCGATCTTCAGCCCCAGTTGCGGCGTGCCGGTGACGGTGGTGGCCTCGCTCATGGTGACGGTGACACTGAGCACATCGCCGGCATTGAAGGCCTTGTCTTGCACCCCCGTAGCGCTGGTGATGGCGATGGCGCTCACCGTGGGCGCCGTGGCATCCACCGTGAACAGCGTGGCCTCAGGGGCCGACAGGTTGCCCACGGCATCGGCGGTGTAAACGCGGTAGCTGCCATCGGCCAGGCCGGTGGTGGCCAGTGGCGTGTCGCTGTTGGCGCTGGGCAAGGCCACCTGGTTCCACTGCGCATCAGTCGCGCCGGTGATGCTGGCCAGGTTGCTCACCGTCAGGCCCGCGTTCACCAGGTAGGCGGTGCCCGCCTCGGTGCTTTGCACGTCCAGGGTGGTGGCGGCATTGAGCAGGGTGGATTTGTTGATCGTGCCGTCGGCATTGAACTGCTGCACAAAAATGCTGAAGTCATTGCCGCTGTCCTGGCCTTGCCAAGTAACCACATAGGCCCCGTCGCTGCCCACGGCGCTGACTTGGGGGTCGGTGTCAGCACCGTTCGTCACGCCAATGGCTTCAAGCTGCACTGCGCTGCCCAAGAGCTTGCCGTCGGCACCAAAGCCCTGCACAAAAATGCTGGTGTCACCTGCGCTGTCCACCCCAGACCAAGTGACCACAAAGTGACCCTGATCGCCCACTGCGCTGATTTGGGGCGCGACGTCAGCACCGGTGGTCTTACCAATGCCTTCGAGCTGGACAGGCGCATAACCTGTGGTCGAGCCATCGGCATTGAATTTCTGCACAAAAATGCTGAGGTCACCTGCGCTGTCCACCCCAGACCAAGTGACCACGTAATCACCGGTGGTGCCGACGGCAAGCACTTGGTGCAGTGTGTCACTGCCGTCCGTAGTGCCAATAGCTTCGAGTTGCACCGTAACGCCTTTGATGGTGCCATTGGCGTTGAACCCCTGCACAAAAATGCTGTAATCATTGCCGCTGTCTTGTCCAGTCCATGCAACCACATAAGCGCCATCGCTGCCCACAGAAGTAACTTGGGGATAGTAGTCGTTGCCGGCTGTATTCCCCGGGGCGTCCAGTCGCACGGTCGCGCGGCCTGTGGTGGTGCCATTGGCATTGAACTGCTGCACAAAAATACTGAAGCCAATCTCCCCGGAGAGTGCCCCCCACCAAGTGACCACGAAGGCGCCCGTGTCGCCCAAAGCGCTGACTTGGGGGTCACTGTGGGAACCCGACGCTAAGCCATTGCCTGCCAACTGGACCGGCGCATTGCCGGTGATCGTGCCATTGGCATTGAACTTTTGCACAAAAATGTTGTTGTTTGTGAATGCATTAAGCCCGCGCCAAGTCACCACGTAGGCACCGTCGCTGCCCACAGCGCTGACTTGGGGTTGAGTGTCATTCTTATCCAAAGTACCAATGGCTTCCAACTGCACGGGCACATGGCCTGTGGTCGTCCCATCGGCCTTGAACTGCTGCACAAATATGCTGCGGTCCCCGTCGCTATCTGGCCCACTCCAGGTGACCACATAGGCGCCGTCACTGCCAAGGGCGCTGACTTGGGCCGAATCGTCATAACCGGTAGTGTTGTTAGTGGCTTCGAGTTTCACGGGCGCATAACCTGTGGTGGTGCCGTTGGCATTGAACTGCTGCACATAAATGCTGACGTCCCCGGTGTCGCTCTCCCTTCCTTGCCAGGTGACCACATAGGCGCCAGCGCTGCCCACGGCGCTGACTTGGGGCTTACTGTCCTCTCCCAACGATGTGCCAATGGCTTCCAGTTGCACCGCCGGTATAACCAGTTGCACGCGCGCCGTGGGGGCGACAGCATCCACAGTAACCTTCTGCGCCACAGCGGCCGACAGGTTGCCTGCGGCATCCGCGGCGTACAGCGTGTAGCTGCCGCTAATTAGACCGGTGGCAGCGATTTCGGTCGGGGTGTTGACCTGGCTGATCGCCACCTGGTTCCAGGTGTTGTCGAGTTTGTCGGTGATGCTGGCCAGGTTGGTGACCAATACGCTGCTGTGCACCAGGTAAGCCATGCCCAGCTCGGTGCTCAGCACTTTGGCGCTGCCTGAGGCAGAGAGGGCCGGGTTGTCGTAGGGCGTGCCGTTGGGGTAGAACTGCTGCACAAAGATATTTTCATCGCCGTTGCTGCCTTTGCCCTGCCAGGTGATGGCGTAGGCCCCGCTGCTGCCCACCGCCGCCACTTGGGGCAGCGTGTCGACTGGGTAGGCAGATGCGGCCACGAGTTGCGCCGTGGCACCGTCCACCGTGCCATTGCTATTGAACTTTTGTGCAAATACATGTTTGACGGACGCTGCATTCTCGCCTTGCCAAGTCACCACAAAGTCCTCACCGCTGCCCAAAGCGGTGATTTGTGGGAAAAGGTCACTGCCCGCGGTGCTTTGAATGGCTTCCAGCTTCACCTGCGCATGGCCTGTGGTGCTGCCATCGGCGTTGAACTTCTGCACATAAATGCTGAAATCGGAGTTGCCCGCATCCTGGCCGTACCACGTGACCACATAAGCGCCCGCGCTGCCCACGGCCGTCACTTGGGGATCAAGGTCGTTGCCGATGGTGTTTTCCTTGGGATCCAACTTCACCATGGCGCCCATCGTCTGGCCGTTGGCGCTGAACTTCTGCACATAGATACTCCCGAGGCCGGAAAAGTTGACCCCGTACCAAGTCAGCACATAGTCACCCTCACTGCCCACCGCACTAATTTGGGGTTTATGTTCATTTCCAAGTGAACTGCCACTTTGCACCAATTTCACGATCGAATGGCCTGTGGTGCTGCCATCGCCATTGAATTGCTGCACATAAATAAAGGTGCCATTCGAACTATTGCCTTTCCACGTGACGACATAGCTGCCCTCGCTGCCAATGCCAGTAACTTGGGGCTGGGTGTCATCGCTCTCAGTTTCGCCTGTGGCTTCCAGTTGCACGGCATCGCCCAGGATCTGGCCTGCGTTATCGAAGCGCTGCACAAAAATACTTTTGTCTTTAACTTCGCTGGTATCCGTGCCTTCCCACGTCACCACAAAGGAGCCGTTGTCACCCACGGCGCTGACTTGCGGGCTTGAATTAAGTCCAAACGGCACGTCTACCTTTAGCACCGCGGTGGTGCCGGAGGCCGTGCCATCGGGGTTGAATTTCTGCACAAAAACACTGCCTGCTTGCGATGCATAGGCGCCGGAGTCGTTGGAATCCAATCCGCTCCAGGTGACAACATAGGCGCCATCGCTGCCCACCGCGCTGACTTGGGGTTGACTGTCGTAGCCGTTCCCATCCAGTTTCACCATGGACCCAACAGCTAGGCCGTTGACGTTGAATTTCTGCACAAAAATGTCGTAAGCCAACCCACTGGTAGCACCACTATTTGCGCCGAAAAAGACCACCACATAGTCACCGTTGCTGCCCACGGCGCTGATTTGTGGGGCCTGGTCCTTGCCGAATTTAAAGTTAGGCGGTTCAAGCATGACCACTGGCAGGGTCACCACGCTGGCGATGGGCGCGATGGTGTCGGCCGGGCCGTCCGGTTCGGGTGGCGGCAAAACCGTGGTGTCCACCAGGTAGTTGCCGTTGCTGGCCACGGCAGCATGGCTCAGGTTGGCGGCGTTGCCGGCCGCATCTCGGGCAACGGCGGACACGCTGTTGGCGCCGATGCTGATGCCATCGGTGTCGGTCTGACCCGCCAGCACAGTGTAGGTGAACACCAGCGTGGTGCTGCCGCTGCCATTGGCGTAGGCGGCCTGCACGGTGCTGTTGCCTACGTTGATGGCCAGCGTGGCGTTGTCAGCCACATAGGTGTTCTCGCTCATGGTGACCGTTAGGCTGAGCACGTCACCCGCGTTGAGCGTGTTGCCCTCAATGCCCACGGCGCTGGTGATGGCGATGCTTTGGATGCTGGGGGCCACCTCGTCCAGGTCGTTGATGGCCAGGGTGTGGGCTTGTTCGCCGACGTTGCCGGCCATGTCGGTGGCGACCACGGTGAAGGCGTAGCTCGCTTGGCTCTCGAAGTCGGGGTTAGCCATGAGGCTGACGTCGCCGGTGCTCGCGTTAATGCGCAGGCCCGCATCGCTGCCGCTTGTCAGGCTGTAGCGCAGCACGCTGGTGTCAGCAGCTTGCGCGATGTAGATGACTTGGTCCGCACCGCTGTTTTCGTTGACAGAGGTGACGGTCGTGGCTGAGGTGAAGTTGGGCGAGGTGGCGTCCAGCGTGAAGCTGATCGATTGAATGGCAGAGACGTTGCCGGCCAGGTCAGTTTGGCGCACTTGCACGACCTTGGGGCCATCGCTGCTTAAGGTGAAGCTGGTGCCGCTGCCGGTGGTCCAGTTGCTGCGCGGGTAGGAGCTGTATTTCCAGGTGGCACCGGCTTCCAGGCCGCTCACGGTGATTTGGCCGCTGTTGGTGATGCCGTCGCTGGCGCTGCTGCCGCTGTCGGTAGCCAGCGCGGTGACCGGGGCGACGGGTGCGGCGGTGTCGAGCACGTAGTCCTGTGTCACGGCGTTGTCTGTGATGCCGTTGCTCACATAGATGTTGATTTGCCCCGTTGCGCCGAGGACAACGCCGTTCCAACTCAAATTGACACCGCTGACCTTGTTGGTGATGTCGATCCAGGTCTGGCCTGCGGCTGTGACAGCGAACACGGTCTCGGTGCTGAGCAGGGGGCGGCTCAGGGTGGCCGTGATGGTCTGACTGGCAACATTGGTGATGAAGTCGTTGCCGAAGGTTCCGGCATCTTCGCTCAGGCGCAAATCGGACAGGGTGGGCGGCGGCGAAGCCACTTGCAGGGTGTAGGCCTCAGAGGCCACCGAGGTGTTGCCCGCTGTGTCGGTCTGGGTGGTGGTGATGTCGTAGCTTGTGTCTGGCGTGATGGCAAAGCCGCTTTCCTGACCGCTCCAGGTGGCTGTCCATTGCCCGGTGCTGCCGGCTTGGGTGCTGAGCAGCCGTTGCCCGTTCACATAAACGTCGATCAGGGCCAGCGCTTCGGCGCCGTTGCCTTGCAGCTTCAAATTGGCGGTGTCGTAGGTGGCCGCGTTCAGCAGATTGACACTGGCGCGGATCTGCGAAGGGTCCAAGCCCACGGCTTGCGTCAGCTGTTGCGTGTACAGCGACAGCACGTTGGTGCCATTGAGCGAATCGCCCAAGATGAAGTCGGTCAAACCGTCGCCATTGACATCGGCCACAGCGACCATGGGCACACTGAATGGCGCGCCCACAGGAAGTAGACCCCCACTCGCCGCCGAAAACCCGCCCTGGCCGTCACCCGCCAGGTAACCCACGCCCCCGAACCAGTAGGGCTGGTACAAAGCAAAATCGGTGTGGCCGTCGCCGTTGAAGTCGCCCAGGAAGGGCATATGCGGCAGTACGCCCAGCGCTTGAGCCGGTACGCGCACCAGCTCCGCATTGATGGCGTCCAAGGGATTGGCCGCGCCACTGAGCTGGGTGAAGGTGCCGTTGCCGTTGTTGCGCCAAAAGGCAAAGTCTTCTGCCGGTGCTGCAAGAGCGGGCTTGTCGGCTACTTGGCTGAAATGCCCCAACACCAAGTCGGCGTCGCCGTCGCCGTCCCAGTCGCCGGTGGCCATGGGCAGCAAATAGCCGCGCGCAATGCTGGCAAATGGGTTGTCGGCTGCCTGTTGCAGCGCGTAGGCAGGCACTTGCGCCGTGCCGGTGTTGCGGTAGTACAAGATGCCGGCCTGCTGGTCTGCAGTGCCGGCGAAGCTGACCAGCATGTCGGTCTTGCCGTCTGCGTCCACATCGATCAGCGACAGTCCGATGCCCGTGGCGCCGTTGGGCGTGTCGGCCACAAAGTTGATGCCGTCAAACGGGTTGGGGTTGGCGCTGTCAGGGGTACCGTTTTGCAGCACAAAAGTGCCATCACTTTGCTGCAAGTAGGCGCGCACCGTGACCGCCTGTGCGCTGCTGCCTCCGCCCTCACCGACCACCAAGTCCATACGACCATCGCCGTTGAGGTCGCCCACATTGGGAATGGGAATGCCTGCAAAAACCTGTGTTCCCACTGGGCTGGGCTGCAGCGGGTAAGACTGCACGGTGATGAGCTGGCTCATCGATTGGTCCAGCGTGAAGGCGATTGACGCGTTGGCGGAGACGTTGCCGGCCAGATCGGTTTGGCGCACCTGAATGGCGTTGGCAATGTAGATGCCTTCGCTGAGGGCGAAGCTGGTGCCGCTGCCGTTGGTCCAGTTGGTGCCCGCGTCGGTGCTGTATTGCCAGGTGGCACCGGCTTGCAGGCCGCTCACGTTGATTTGTTCGTTGTTGGTGATGCCGTCGCTGGCGCTGCTGCCGGTGTCGTTGGCCAGTGCAAGCGTTGGGGCGGCAATGCTGGTGTCCGCTTCATCCAGATTGTTGATGACCAGCGTGATCGCCTTCTCGATGACATCGTCCATATCATCGGTAGCGACTACCGTGAAGCTGTAGCTGGGCTTAACTTCAAAGTCAGGGTTGTCAGTGAGCGTGACAGCGCCAGTGCTGGCGTCGATGCTGAAAGCCGCTGCATCGCCCGTATCTGCTTTGAGGCTGTAAACAGTGTCGTCTTTGGTGTCTGCTGTGTAGATGACTTGACCTGCACCGCTGTTCTCATTGATCACCTTGTTGACGGCTAGCGTGATCCACATTGAATTGGAATTGCCAGCGGCATCGGTGACGAGCACCTTGAAGCTGTAGCTGGACTTGACATCGAAGTCAGGGTTGCCGGTGAGCGTGACGGCACCCGTGGTGCTGTCGATGCTCAGCAGCGCTGCATCGCCGTTGCTCTTGAGGCTGTAGCTCAACATACTGCTGTCAGTGGCCTGGGCGGTGTAAATGACCTGACCGGGACCGCTGTTCTCGTTGATGGCTGTGGCGGTGGAGCCTGAGGTTAAGTCGAACAGGGAGAAATCGACAGTGAGCGCCTGGCCAGGCGTACCCGCTGTGCTGATGTTGCCTGCGGTGTCGGTTTGGCGCACCTGAATGGCGTTGGCACTGTAGCTGCCTTCATCTAGGGCGAAGCTGGTGCCGCTGCCGGTGGTCCAGTCGCTGCCCGCGTTGGTGCTGTATTGCCAGGTGGCACCGGCTTGCAGGCCGCTCACGTTGATTTGTTCGTTGTTGGTGATGCCGTCACTATCGCTGCTGCCGGTGTCGTTGGCCAGTGCAAGCGTTGGGGCGGCAATGGGTGCCGCTTCATCGAGGTTGTTGATGGCCAAAGTCACCACTTTCTCTGTCGCGTTGTTGGCCGCATCGGTGGCGACCACCGTGAAGCTGT
>CAZIGL010000056.1:0-13736 GCA_964538895.1 uncultured Rhodoferax sp. | reverse complement strand
CACGAGCTGATCGGCATTCAAAGACACGAGTTCGATGCTGGGTAAAGCCGCAAGCACGCGCTGCTCTGAAAGCCCAAGGCTTTTGAGAAGCTGGTAAGTGTGAATGGACACGCAGATGCAGCTAAACGATGAACACGAGGAAACTATGGCTCGACATGATAGTTACCTGTTTTTTTGACGGCCCTATTTTTATGAATCCAGATCAGGCAGGGGGCGCACATTGTTTGCATATGAACAAAGTCAACGACTTTATTCATCGTGTTTGACCTTTTCCTCCCCTGAAAGACCTGTTTTTGCGCCCAGGCTGAATAACTTTTTAAGTTACCTGGAGGCCGAGCCCATTACAACATGCGGCAGTCGTTTGCAGGACGTCATGCTGCCAAGCCCCAAAGACCGCGAGTCAACCCCACAAAAGCCGGCACAGCCCTGAAGAGGTTTGGCGCCAGACAAGGGATAATCGCGGCCCATGAATCCATTGCTTTCCCTTTTGCAGCCCTACCCTTTCGAGCGGCTGCGCCAGCTTTTTGCAGGTGTCAAGCCGAACCCTGACTACACCCCGATCAGCCTGGGGCTGGGTGAACCCAAACACGCCACGCCGGCGTTTATTCAGCAGGCCATGGTGGACTCCATTCATCGCACGCCCAGCGGGCTGGCCAGCTACCCGGCCACGGCCGGCGAGCCCGCGCTGCGCGAGGCTTTTGCCCAGTGGCTGCACAGGCGCTATGGCCTGAGCGTGAACCCGCTCACACAAATGCTGCCGGTGGCCGGCTCGCGCGAGGCGCTGTTTTCGCTCACGCAAACCGTCATCAACCCATCTGCGCTCAGTGCCTCGGGCCAGAAACCGCTGGTGGTGTGCCCCAACCCGTTCTACCAGATTTACGAGGGTGCGGCGCTGCAGGCCGGGGCCGAGCCTTATTACGTGGCCAGCGACCCGGCGCGCAACTTTGCCCCCGACTGGGACAGCGTGCCCGACGCGGTGTGGGCGCGCACCCAGCAGTTGTTTGTGTGCTCACCCGGCAACCCCACGGGCGCGGTGATGGGCTTGAGCGAATGGCAGAAGCTCTTTGAGCTCAGCGACCGCTTCGGTTTTGTCATTGCCTCGGACGAGTGTTACAGCGAGATTTATTTCCGCGACGAAGCGCCGCTGGGCGGGATGGAAGCGGCGTTCAAACTGGGTCGCACCGACTTCAAGAACCTGATTTCGCTGACCAGCCTGTCCAAGCGCAGCAATGTGCCCGGCATGCGAAGCGGTTTTGTGGCGGGCGACGCCGCCATCATGGCGAAGTTTCTGCTGTACCGCACTTACCACGGTTGCGCCATGAGCCCGGTGGTGCAGGCGGCAAGCCTGGCTGCCTGGGGCGACGAAGCCCATGTGGTTGAAAACAGGGCCCTGTACAAGACCAAGTTTGCCCAGGTCACGCCGGTGCTGGCCGAGGTGCTTGACGTGGCCCTGCCCGACGCCGGTTTTTACCTGTGGGCCCATGTCAAGGGTGACGACACCGCTTTTGCCCGCGAATTGTTCGCTCTTTACAATGTGACGGTGTTGCCAGGCTCGTTCCTGGCGCGCGAGGCACAAGGCCACAACCCCGGTGCCGGGCGTATTCGCATGGCGCTGGTGGCCGACACCGCCGAGTGCCTGGAAGCGGCCCGGCGCATTGTCCAATTTGTCCGCAGCCGCCCGTCCTGATTCAACTTTCATCATATATTCCCATGACACAACAATTGCAAAACATCCTCAACGCTGCTTGGGAAGACCGCGCCAGCATCTCTGCCGCCTCGGCCCCCAAGGAACTGACCGACGCGGTCGAACACGTGATTCAGGGGCTCAACACCGGCGCGCTGCGCGTGGCCACACGCGAGGGCGTGGGCCAGTGGACCACCCACCAGTGGATCAAGAAGGCCGTGCTGCTGAGCTTTCGGCTCAACGACAACGTGGTCATGAAAGCCGGCGACCTGACTTTTTATGACAAGGTGCCCACCAAGTTCTCCCACATGGATGCCGCCGGCCTGCAGGCCACCGGGGTGCGCATTGTGCCGCCCGCCGTGGCGCGCCGCGGCAGCTACCTGGCCCGGGGCGTGATCCTGATGCCGTCGTTTGTCAACATTGGCGCCTACGTGGACGAAGGCAGCATGGTTGACACCTGGGCGGCGGTGGGTTCTTGCGCGCAGATTGGCAAAAATGTGCACCTGAGCGGTGGCGTTGGTATTGGCGGCGTGCTGGAGCCGATGCAGGCCAACCCCACCATCATCGAGGACAACTGCTTCATTGGTGCGCGCTCCGAAATTGTGGAGGGCGTCATCGTCGAGGAAAACTCGGTGATCTCCATGGGTGTCTACATCGGCCAGAGCACGCCCATTTACGACCGCGCGTCTGACACCGTGAGCTACGGCCGCGTTCCGGCGGGCTCGGTCGTCATCAGCGGCAACCTGCCCAAGGAAGGCGGCAAGTACAGCCTGTACGCTGCCATCATCGTCAAGCACGTGGACGCACAAACCCGTGCCAAGACCAGTTTGAACGACCTGCTGCGCGACTAAACCAAAAGGGGCATCCGCATGGCCACGACCAGCAATGACAACGCCGCGCCCATGGGCACCATGGTGCGCATCCTGCGCCTGATGCCCGAAAAGCACGCGTCCGACATTTACCTGTCGGCCAATGCTCCCGCCACGATTCGGATCAATGGCGAATGCATCCCGATCAACAGCCAGATTCTGCCGCCCGATGCCCCGCTGACCCTGCTGGCCGAAGTGGTTCCACCCGAGCGCATTGAAGAGCTGAAACAGACCCTTGAGCTCAACATGGCGCTGTCGCTGCCGGGGGTGGGGCGTTTCCGGATCAGTGCCATGGTCCAGCGCAGTACGGTGGCCGTGGTGATCCGGCTCATCAACAATGAGATTCCGCCGCTGGCCAATCTGGGCCTGCCGCCTTCCCTGGCCGACCTGATGTTGCAAAAACGCGGGTTGATTCTGATGGTGGGCGCCACCGGCGCGGGCAAAAGCACCACGCTGGCCGCCATGATCGACCACCGCAATGTCAACATGTCTGGCCACATCCTCACCATTGAGGACCCGGTGGAGTTCTTGTTCAGGAACAAGCGCTCCATCATCAACCAGCGCGAGGTCGGCCCCGACACCCGCAGCGCCGAGGTCGCCCTCAAGAACGCCCTGCGTCAGGCCCCTGATGTGATCCTGATCGGCGAGGTGCGCGACCGTGACACCATGACCGCCGCCATCGCCTATGCGCAAACCGGGCATTTGTGCCTGGCCACCATGCACGCCAACAACAGCTACCAGGCGCTTAACCGCATCCTGAGCTTTTACCCGGCCGAGGTGCGCATGACCATGCTGGGTGATTTGTCTGCCGCGCTGAAAGCCATCATTTCGCAGCGCCTGCTGCCCAACATTGCCGGTACCCGAACGGCCACCGTCGAGATCATGCAGAACACCAAACTGGTGTCCGAGCTGATTGAAAAAGGCGACTTTTCCGGCATCCAGGAAGCCATGAGCAAGTCGATGGCCGAGGGCAGTCAGACCTTCGAGGAAGACATTGCCCGGCTGATCACCACGGGTGTGATTGATCGCAAGGACGGTCTGGCCTATGCCGACTCGCCCACCAACCTGATGTGGCGCCTGCAAAACGACTTCAGCTCGCGCACCAAGGCCCACGCGGCCGTCGACGACCACGACGACGACGAGCCCACCTTTACCGAAATCACGCTCGACCACAACCACTGAAAACTTCATGAATTCCACCCTTGCCCTGGCCTGTGACCTGATCGCCTGCCCCTCCGAGACCCCAAGCGACGCCCACTGCCAGCACATCATGGGGGCGCGCCTGCAAGCCATCGGGTTTCAGCTGGAAACCCTGGTCAGCGGCCCAGCAGACTTCCAGGTGACCAACCTGTGGGCCAAGCGCCCTGCCACCGTGGCCCCGGGTCAGCCACAGATCAGCAAACTGCTGGTCTTTGCCGGCCATACCGACGTGGTGCCGACCGGACCGCTCAAGCTGTGGGACAGCGACCCCTTCAAGCCAACCCAGCGCGACGGCAAACTGTTTGGCCGTGGTGCGGCCGACATGAAGACCTCGCTGGCCGCGTTTGTCGTGGCCACCGAAGAATTTGTGGCGGCCCACCCCGAGTCGCCATTGGCCATTGGCTTTCTGCTGACCAGTGACGAAGAAGGCCCGGCGCTGGACGGCACCGTCAAGGTCTGCGAGATGCTGCAGGCGCGCGGCGAAGTGCTGGACTACTGCATTGTGGGCGAGCCCACCGCGGTCACGCGCACCGGCGACATGATCAAGAACGGGCGGCGCGGCTCGCTCAACGGCAAGCTCACCGTCAAGGGCACCCAGGGCCATATCGCCTACCCGCAACTGGCCAACAACCCCATCCACCTGCTGGCACCGGCGCTGGCCGAGTTGATCGGCATCGACTGGGACCGTGGCAACGCCTTTTTCCCGCCCACCAGCTGGCAAATCAGCAACATCCACGGCGGCACCGGCGCCAGCAATGTGATTCCGGGCACGGTGGTGGTGGACTTCAATTTCCGGTTTTCCACCGAATCCACGCCAGAAACCCTGCAAAGCCGCCTGCAAGCGGTGCTGGAGCGCCATGATTTGGCCTACGACATGGCCTGGACCCTCAGCGGCATGCCATTTTTGACGCCACCGGGTACCCTGGTGGACGCCGTGGTGGCGGCTATTGGCGCCGAGACCGGCCTCACGCCCGAGCTCTCCACCAGCGGTGGCACCAGCGACGGCCGCTTCATTGCCAAGATCTGCCCGCAGGTTATCGAGTTTGGCCCGCCCAATGGCAGCATCCACAAGATCAACGAGCACATTGCCCTGGCAGACATCGAGCCGCTGAAAAACATTTACCGCCGGACGCTGGAAAACCTGCACATGCAGTTGCTGGCATGAAGTCGACAGCGCCTCCCGGTCAGGCCATCAGCCTGCTTGAATGCGTCCACCATGCCGCGCAGCAGTTGACCCAGGCTGGGGTTGCTTTTGGCCACGGCACGCAAAATGCCTTTGACGAGGCCGCCTGGCTGGTGCTGTGGCAGCTTGAACTGCCGCTGGACACACCTTTGCAAGCCACGGCTGATTCTGACAAGCCGGCGCTTGTGCGGCTGGTGAGCGCCGCCGAGCAGGCCAAAGTCGACGCGCTTCTTGAAACCCGCATCGCCACCCGTAAACCTGCGGCTTACCTGACCCATGAGGCCTGGCTGCAAGGTGTCTCGTTTTATGTGGACGAGCGCGCCATCGTGCCGCGCTCGCTGATTGCCGAGGTGCTGGTGGAAGGCAGCCTGGACTACTGGCTCAACGAGTCGACCCACCGGGTGCTGGACCTGTGCACCGGCAACGGCAGCCTGGCCGTGCTGGCGGCGCTGGTCTACCCCGATGTGATGGTGCAGGCCTCCGACATCAGCGCCGACGCATTGGAGGTGGCGCACATCAACGTGGAACGCCACGGCCTGCACCAGCGCATCAGTTTGCACCAGGGCGACGGCCTGCCAGACCACGGCGGTCCTTACGACCTGATTTTGTGCAACCCGCCCTATGTCAACGCCCACAGCATGACCACCTTGCCGCCTGAGTTCAGGGCCGAGCCTGCGCTGGCGCTTGATGGCAACACGGCTGGCGGCGTGGATGGCATGGACTTTGTGCGCCGGCTGATGCGTGAGGCGCCCGCCCACATGACCGAACAGGCCATTCTGGTGCTGGAGATCGGCAACGAACGCAGCCATTTTGAAGCCGCTTTCCCCACCCTGGAGGTGATCTGGCTCGCCACCAGCGCCGGTGAAGACCAGGTGTTACTGGTCTCGCGGGAGACACTTTTGAAATTGCCATGAGCACAATGGTTCCCGGTATTTTGTGGGAGGCCCGCCTCGGGCCGATGGCTGCTGGGATTCAATCGCGGCGAGGGCGCCGCTCCCACAAAAAAACCAACGCCAGCAATGGGATGAATTTTGTGGAAAGCCCGCCCCAGGGTTGATGGTATTACTTCATTCAAAACATTAAAAAACTAAAGCAACCCCTTGATTACATTAAAAAACGTTACCCTGCGCCGCGGCGCAAAAGTGCTGCTGGACGGTGCCACTATCACCATCAACCCGGGTGAAAAAGTGGGTCTGGTGGGGCGCAATGGCGCCGGCAAGTCGTCGCTTTTTGCGCTCTTCAACGGCAACCTGCACGAGGACGGCGGCGAGTACTACATCCCCACGCAGTGGCGCATGGGCCAGGTCGCGCAGGACATGCCCGAGACCGACCAGTCGGCCACCGACTTCGTGGTCGAGGGCGACACCACCCTGCTGGCCGCGCAAGAAGAGGTCACTGCGTCGGAAGCCACCGACGACTACGACCGCATGGCCCACGCCTACATGGCGCTGCAGGATGCCGGCGCCAACGACGCCCCTGCGCGCGCGCAAGCGCTCATTCAGGGTCTGGGTTTCAAGACCACCGAACTCGACAACCCGGTCAACAGCTTTTCGGGCGGCTGGCGCATGCGCCTGCAACTGGCCCGCGCGCTGATGTGCCCCAGCGACCTGCTGCTGCTTGATGAGCCCACCAACCACCTGGATCTGGACGCCCTGGTCTGGCTGGAAGCCTGGCTCAAGCGCTACGAAGGCACCATGATCGTGATCAGCCACGACCGCGAATTTCTGGACGCCGTGACCAACGTGACGCTGCACATCGACGCGGGCAAGCTGGTGCGCTACGGCGGCAACTACAGCAAGTTCGAGGACATGCGCGCCGAGCAGATGAACCTGCAGCAAAACGCCTTTGCCAAACAGCAGGACAAGATTGCCCACCTGCAGAAGTTCATTGCCCGCTTCAAGGCCAAGGCCAGCAAGGCCAAGCAGGCGCAAAGCCGGGTCAAGGCGCTGGACCGCATGGAGAAAATTGCGCCGCTGCTCTCTGAGGCCGATTTCACCTTCGAATTCAAGGAACCCGCCAACCTGCCCAACCCCATGCTGTCGATGAGCGGCGTGAGTTTTGGCTACCCGCCGCCCGAGGACGCACCTGAGGGCACGCCGCCCACGGTGATTGTGCGCAACGTCAGCAAATCAGTGCTGGCCGGCCAGCGCATCGGTATTCTGGGCGCCAACGGCCAGGGCAAGTCGACCGTGGTTAAAACCATCGCGCGCGACCTGGCAGCGATTGGCGGCGAGATCACCGAGGGCAAGGGCCTCAACATTGGCTACTTTGCGCAGCAGGAACTCGACGTGCTGCGCCCTGCCGACACGCCGCTGGAGCACATGATCCGCCTGGTCAAGGAGATGACGGCGGCCGGCAAAATTGTCGGCCAGCAAACGCGTGAGCAAGACCTGCGCAGCTTTCTGGGTACCTTCAACTTTGGCGGCGACATGGTCAAGCAGGCCGTGGGCAGCATGAGCGGCGGCGAAAAGGCGCGCCTGGTGCTGTGCATGATCGTCTGGCAGCGCCCCAACCTGCTGCTGCTTGACGAGCCCACCAACCACCTGGACCTGGCCACGCGCGAGGCGCTGGCCATGGCGCTTAACGAATTTGAAGGCACCGTGATGCTGGTCAGCCACGACCGCGCGTTGCTGCGCAGCGTTTGCGACGAATTCTGGATGGTCTCGCACGGCGGCGTGGAGCCCTTTGACGGCGACCTTGACGACTACCAACGCTACCTGCTTGACGAAGCCAAGCGCCAGCGCGAACTCATCAAGGAAGCCAGCAGTGCCGCTGCCAAGGCCGAGCGCAAGGCGCAGGCCGAAGCGGCTGCCGCTGCGGCCAAGGTCAAACACAAGCCTGCGCCCACTGGCTCGCTCAAGCGCAAACTGACCGACCTGGAAGCCCGCATGGCGACACTGCAGGCCGAGGGCACCCAGCTTGAAGGCCATTTGTGCCAATCGCCGCCACCCGCCGACTTTGCCAACCAGGGCAAGCGCCTGAAAGCAGTCAATGAAGAACTGCAGAAGCTGGAAGAACAGTGGCTGGAAGTGTCGAGCGAGATTGATTCGGCGTAGGACTTTGCTGGCAGCACACCGCCACCTTCATTGCTGCTTCATCATCATCTTGGCAATCCCGCGCAGGATGTGGATTTCTTCTTGCGTCACGGCGGCGCGGTTGAACAGCTGGTTCAGGCGCGGCATGAGTTTTTTGGGCGACTGCGGGTCGAGGAAGCCGATGCTGGTCAGGCCCTGCTCCAGGTGCGCCAGCATGCCGGCCACTTGCGCGGCGTCGGCCAGCACGGGTTCGGTGGTGGCGGCCTGCACCGGGTAGCCGCCCAGCGCCTCGCGCCAGTCGTAGGCAATCACCTGCAGCGCCGCCGCCAGATTGAGCGAGCCAAACTGCGGGTTGCTCGGAATACTGAGGCAGGCGTGGCAACGGTACACGTCTTCGTTGGCCATGCCAAAACGCTCGCAGCCAAACAAAAATGCCACCCCGGTCTGGCTGGCCCCGGGGGCTTTCAGCAGCGCCTCGAAGTGCGCGCGCGGCGCCACCGTGGGCGGGCCGAAGTCGCGCGGCGTCATGGCGGTGGCGCACAGGTGCGTCATGCCATCGAGCGCCTCGTCGAGCGTGGCCACAATGCGCGCGTTCTTGAGCACGTCCAGCGCGCCGCTGGCCCGCTGGATGGTTTCTTCGCGGTTGAGCACATTGGCCCAGCGCGGCGCCACCAGCACCAGGTCGTCAAAACCCATGGTTTTCATGGCGCGGGCGGCGGCACCGACATTGCCGGCGTGGCTGGTGTTGATCAGGATAAATCGCGTCTGCATGGGGGAGCCTAAACAGGAGCCGTTAAAATACCCCATTGTCGCTGTCCGCATCGCCGGGCAGACCTGCTTGCTCATCCCTCACACAGACTCAGGCGCGATCCGTCCGTCTTACACAACTTATATGTCAATTTCAAACCTGCACCCCATGGTCAACGTGGCTGTCAAGGCCGCACGCGCAGCCGGCGCCATCATCAACCGCGCCGCCCTGGACGTCGAATCGGTCCGTGTGTCCCAAAAGCAGGTCAATGACTTTGTCACCGAGGTCGACCAGGCCTCCGAAGAAATCATCATCGAAACCCTGCTGGGCGCCTACCCCGGCCACGCCATCTGGGCCGAAGAATCGGGCCGGGCGCACGGCGCGCAGGACTCAGAGTTTGTCTGGATCATCGACCCCCTGGACGGCACCACCAACTTCATCCACGGCCTGCCCATTTACTGCGTCAGCATTGCGCTGGCCGTCAAGGGCAAGGTCGAGCAAGCGGTCATTTACGACCCCACCCGCAACGACCTGTTCACCGCCACCAAAGGCCGCGGCGCCTACCTCAACAACCGCCGCCTGCGCGTGGCCAAGCGCACCCGCTTGCAGGAATGCCTGCTGTCCACCGGCTTCCCGTACCGGCAAGAAGACGACATCAACACCTACCTGCGCCTGATGGGCGACATGATGGCGCGCACCGCCGGCCTGCGCCGCCCCGGTGCTGCCGCGCTCGACCTGGCTTATGTGGCGGCGGGCTTTACCGACGGCTTTTTTGAGCTCGGCCTGCAACCCTGGGACGTGGCCGCGGGCTCGCTGCTGATCACCGAGGCCGGCGGCCTGGTCGGCAACTTCTCGGGCGACGCCAATTTTCTGGAACAAAAAGAATGCATGGCGGGCAACCCGCGCATTTACGGCCAGATGGTGGCCATTTTGAGCAAATACAGCAAATTTGCCAGTGCCGGCGACAAAGCTGCTGTGCGCGAAGCCGTGGCCGAGCTGACCAGGACGCCTGCCTGAGATCTTCAGCAGGACCGTCAAGGTCCTGTTTGCGCAGGATCGCCCGAAGCCGTCTCCCGATAAATTCATCAACCATTTGGAATGGGGTGCGTTGGGAGACTCGCCCTCGGGCCGACAGAGGTCTGCGCCATAATTACTCAGCTTTTTTATTCAGCGGAGTTTTAATTTGTTTTCCATCTTACAAGCCGCGGGTTGGCCGATCTGGCCTTTGGTGGCCTGCTCGGTACTGGCTATGGCGCTGATCATCGAGCGTTTTATCAGCCTGCAAACCGCAAAAGTGGCCCCGCCCAGGTTGCTCGATGAAGTGCTTGCTGTTACGCGCCTGACCGTGCCGGGCCCCGATGTGGTCACCAAGCTGGAGCAAAACTCTGCACTCGGTGAGGTACTGGCGGCGGGCCTGCGTGTGCTCAATGCCAATCCCCATTGCAACCAGGACGAGCTGCGTGCCGGCATGGAAGCCAGCGGTCGCCAGGTTGCGCACCGGCTGGAGCGTTACCTGAGCGCCCTGGCCACCATCGCATCGGTTGCTCCTTTGATGGGCCTGTTTGGTACGGTGGTGGGCATGATCGAAATTTTTGACTCACAACCTGGCGGCAGCACCATGGGTGGCAACCCGGCACAACTGGCGCACGGCATCTCGGTGGCGCTGTACAACACGGCGTTTGGCCTGATCGTGGCCATTCCGTCGCTGATTTTCTGGCGCTACTTTCGCGCCCGGGTTGACGCGTATCTGCTCACACTCGAACTCTCTGCCGAGCGGCTGGCGCGCCATCTTTACACCCTGCGCAAATAGGCCCTGGCGTGATGAATTTCCGTGTTCGCAGCAAGGAAGAACCCGAGATCAACCTGATCCCGTTCATTGACGTGCTGCTTGTCATCCTGATTTTTTTGATGCTGACAACCACCTACAGCAAATACACCGAAATGCAGCTCAAGCTGCCGGTGGCCGATGCTGATGCACAACGCGACTACGACCGCGAGGTGCTGGTGTCGGTCAGTGCCGACGGCCAGTTCAGCGTCAACAAGCAGGGGGTGAACGGGCGCGGCGTAGCCGACCTGGTCAGTGCCCTGAAAGCAGGCACCAAGGCCGGGCCCGAGTCGGTGCTCATCATCCATGCCGATGCCAACGCCAAACACCAGGCGGTCGTCAACGTGATGGAAGCCGCGCGGCGCGCCGGGCTGACCCAGATCACCTTCGCCACCGTGTCACCCACGCCGGGCAACACGCGCTGAGCCATGGTTGAGGCAGCGCGAATGCCCGGCAGCTTGCTGACCCGTGCCTGGCTGCAACGGGGTTGGCTAGCCTGGCTGCTGTGGCCCCTGTCTGCCCTCTATGGCCTTTTGGTGCGACTAAGAACAACCATGTACCACCTGGGCTGGTTGACCTCCGAGCGCCTGCCGGTACCCGTGCTGGTGGTGGGCAATGTGGTGGCCGGTGGCGCCGGCAAGACCCCGGTGGTGATGGCCGTGGTGCAGCACCTGCGGGCGCGTGGCATCCTGGTGGGTGTGATCTCACGTGGTTATGGGCGCCGCAGTCAGGACTGCCTCGAAGTGCTGCCAGGCAGCGCAGTGGAAGACGTTGGCGACGAACCCGCGCTCATTCAGCGCCGCACCTTGGCACCGGTGTTTGTGGCAAGGCGGCGCGCCGAGGCTGGCCGTGCCCTGCTGGCAAGCTATCCGCAAATTCAGGTTTTGGTGTGCGACGACGGCCTGCAGCACCTGGCTTTGCAGCGCGACCTGGAAATCGGGGTGTTTGACGATCGGGGCGTGGGCAACGGCTTTCTGCTGCCCGCCGGCCCCCTGCGCGAAGCCTGGCCACGCCCGCTCGACCTGCTGCTGCACACCGGCCAGCAGCCCGCCTTTGCCGGTTTCAGGGCAAGCCGCAGTTTGGCCAGCCATGCCCTGCGCCGCGACGGCAGCCCGGTGGCGCTGTCCGACCTGACACAGGGCAAACCACTGATGGCGCTGGCCGCCATCGCCCAACCCGAGGCATTTTTCGCCATGCTGCGCGCCCAGGGTCTGCCGCTGGCAACCACCGTGGCGCTGCCGGATCACCATGATTTCAGCCAATGGGCCGGCAATACCGATGGGGCCTGCACCGTGCTCTGCACTGAAAAAGACGCTGTCAAGTTATGGGCCAAGGAGCCAACAGCCTTGGCGGTGCCACTCAACTTCGAGCCCGAACCCGCGTTCTGGAATGCCTTTGACCAGCAACTCGAACAGTTTCTGCCTTTCTAGGCCTGCCTGGCAAGCTATCATTGACCCATGGACACACGACTTCTTGAATTATTGGTATGCCCCGTCACCAAGGGGCCTCTCACCTACAAGCACGACACGCAGGAATTGGTGTCGCGCAGCGCCCGCCTCGCCTACCCGGTGCGAGACGGCATTCCGGTGCTGCTGGAAAATGAGGCCAGGGTACTGACCGACTCTGAGATTGAAGAAGGACGTCAGGCTTGACCTTCACTGCCTTGATCCCTGCCCGGCTGGCCTCCACGCGCCTGCCCAACAAGCCGCTGGCTGACATTGCCGGGGTGCCGATGGTGGTGCGCGTGGCGCAACAGGCGCTGCGCTCGGGGGCGCAACGCGTGGTGGTGGCGGGCGACCATTTTGAGATTGTGGCGGCCTGCCAGGCCCACGGTATCGAGGCCGTGCTGACCCGCACCGATCACCCGTCGGGCAGCGACCGGCTGGCCGAGGCCTGTGATCTGCTGGGTTTGCCCGATGACGCCATTGTGGTCAATGTGCAGGGCGACGAGCCCCTGATGGACCCCGAACTTGTCACTGACGTGGCCCACTTGCTGATTCGGCGCCCGCAGGCGGCCATGAGCACGGCGGCCCACGCGATTGATTCGATGACAGATTTTCACAACCCCAACGTGGTCAAGGTGGTGCTCGACGCGCAGCACATGGCGCTGTATTTCAGCCGTGCGCCCATTGCCTGGCCGCGCGACACGCCCGACGCTTTGCCCAGCCCGGCACCCCTGCGCCACATCGGCATCTACGCCTATCGTGTCAGTTTCTTGCGGCTGTTCCCCAAGCTGGCGCAAGCCCCGCTGGAGCGCACCGAATCGCTTGAGCAATTACGCGCCCTGTGGCATGGGCACCGCATTGCCGTCCACATCACCCAGCACGCCCCCGGACCAGGCGTCGACACACCCGAAGACCTGGAGCGGGTGCGATGCTTAATGAGGGGCTGATGTAAGTCTTGCAAATGCTCGAGCGTGCTATTCTCAACACGTTAAACGGCATTTATTTTCAATAAGAACCCGAGGATAAGTATGAAACTGATTTTGTTGGGCGCGCCCGGCGCTGGTAAAGGCACACAGGCTACGTTCATTTGCCAAAAATACGGCATCCCGCAAATTTCCACCGGCGACATGCTGCGCGCCGCCGTGAAGGCGGGTACACCGTTGGGCGTGATGGCCAAACAGGTGATGGACGCGGGTGGCCTGGTCAGCGACGACCTCATCATCAACCTGGTGAAAGAGCGTATTGCCCAGCCCGACTGCGCCAACGGGTTTCTGTTCGACGGCTTTCCGCGCACGCTGCCTCAGGCCGACGCCATGAAAGCTGCCGGGGTCATGCTTGACTACGTACTGGAAATTGACGTGCCGTTTGATGCCATCATCGATCGCATGAGTGGCCGCCGTTCGCACCCGGCCTCGGGCCGCACCTACCACGTCACCTTCAATCCGCCCAAGGTGGCCGGTATCGACGACGTGACGGGTGAACCCTTGGTGCAACGCGCCGACGACCACGAAGAAACCGTCAAAAAACGCCTCGATGTCTACAGCGCGCAAACCCGCCCGCTGGTGGCGTATTACTCGGCCTGGGCCAAGGCCGACCCGGCCACCGCACCCAAATACCGCGCCATCAGCGGCACCGGCAGCGTCGAAGACATCACTGCGCGGGCGTTTGCGGCGCTGGCCGGGTAAACACCCCAACAGCCATCGGCCCGAGGCGGGCCTCCCACAAACACAGGGCCTCCAGCATTTTG
>CAZIGL010000055.1:0-14603 GCA_964538895.1 uncultured Rhodoferax sp. | reverse complement strand
GCGTCATCACCTGAAAGAGCGTGTACAGCGAACTGCCAATCGAGCCAAACCAATCCGGGAAAGACTCACCAAAGAGCTTGGTGGCAATGACGGCAAAGACGTAGTAAACCAGCAACAAGAGCATCGCAATCGACCCCAGACCGGGTAGCGCGCCCAGCAGGGCAGCCACCACACGCCGCATTGAAGGCACCATGGTCAGCAGCCGCAACACCCGCAAAACGCGCAAAGCGCGCAACACGGCAAAGGGTCCGGAGGCTGGTACCAGCGCAATCACCACCACGAATAAATCGAAAAGACTCCAGGCGTCGGTAAAAAAACGCCCCCGCCAGGCATAAATGCGCAACAGCAATTCAACGGTAAACACCGTCAGCATCGCACGATCAAGTGTGATCAGGAGGGGCCCCCAGTCGGCCATCACGCTCGGGGAGGTCTCCAGGCCAAGCAAAATGGCATTCATAATGATCAGGACCAGAATAAAGTTGGTGAACCTGGGCAGCTCCACCAGTTTCTGCACCGATGACCGAAGACTCTTCTCTGGCACGCTGTTGACAGTATTCAATTGACGGATCCTTGCTTTTTTGGGTTGGGTTGGGTTGGGTTGGGTTGGGTTGGTGTGCCAACGCACCGGGATTGAATCATTGGTGGTGGCGTAAGCGCTTGATTTTAGAGAATTATTTTTTTTTGAACTGCACCAAAAGCATGACCGGTTGTACGGGCAATGCATTCGCAACCCGGCGCCACGCCAGGGGCGAGGTGGTGGCACTGGTTCAACTTTTACAATCGCAGATAAATGCACTCACGCTCGGGCTGCCTCAGTCCAATTGGGGACCAGGGGCTGTTTTCAAGATCAAAATGAAGCCCATATCGTTTACACCATGACCACACCTCAACACCCCCCCGTTTTTCGCCGTGCCGCGCCCCCCCCTGCCAAGGCCCCCCTTCCCGCCGGGCAAAGCAACACCGCCGCGCATGGCGCAGGCGGCACGCTGCGCCTGAACAAACGCATGGCCGAGCTCGGCTTGGCGTCGCGCCGCGAGGCCGACGAATGGATCGGCAAGGGCTGGGTCAAGGTCAACGGCCGGGTGGCCGAGATGGGCATGCAGGTGAGCCCTGATGTGCGCATCGAGATCGACAAACAAGCCACGGGCGCGCAGGCCAAACAGGTCACGGTGCTGATCAACAAACCGCTCGGGCTGGTCAGCGGCCAGGCCGAGGACGGGCATGAGCCCGCCATCACCCTGGTGCAGCCGCAAAACCGCTGGGCCGAGGACAACGCGCGCTTTTTCTTTCACCCCAGCCAGCTCAAAAGCCTGGTGCCCGCCGGGCGGCTCGACATCGATTCGACCGGCCTGCTGGTGCTGACGCAAGACGGCCGGGTGGCGCGCCAGCTGATCGGCGAGGATGCGGTGATGGAAAAAGAGTATCTGGTGCGCGTGATGTACACCGGCGTGCTCAATGCGGCGGCGGCCAACTCGGCGGCAGCCACCTATGCCGCCGCACCCCGGCCGGCGCAGCCCGGTCAGGTCACCCAGCTCAGCCGCATTGACGACGACGACCCGGTGAGCCAGGACGTACAGTCGGTTTTCCCCGCCGACAAGCTGGCGCTGTTGCGCCATGGCCTGAGCCTGGACGGGCAGCCGCTGCAGCGCGCCAAGGTCGAATGGCAAAACCCCGAGCAACTGCGCTTTGTCCTGACCGAGGGCAAAAAACGCCAGATTCGCCGCATGTGTGAGCAGGTGGGGCTGAAAGTGGTGGGCTTGAAGCGCGTGCGCATTGGCCAGGTGATGCTGGGCAACCTGCCGGTGGGGCAGTGGCGCTACCTGGCGCCGCATGAGCACTTCTAAAACCACTCGCCAGCATTGGCGCGCCTCCGACCTGCGCGCCGTCACCCTGCTGGCCACGGACGCCACCACGGCGGTGACGCGCATGGCAGAAGGCGTGCACCAGTCGGTGTGGCGCACCCTGGGCGCCCCCAGCGGCGCCACCCCAGAGCAGGCGCGCGGCCTGACCGGGCTGATTTATAAAAGCATCACCGGTGTGACGCAGCAGGTGGTCCGTGGTCTGGAAGCGGCCTTAACCCGGCTGGAACCCCTGTTGCAGCGCCTTGAAGCCCCGGGTGATGAATCTTTTGAGCGCGCAGCCCTGCTGGCGGCCCTCAATGGCGTCATGGGCGACCGGCTGCAGGCCGCAGGCAATCCGCTGGCAACACCGATGACACTGCGTTTTCAAAACACACAGGTCGGCGGCAAAGTGCTGATCGTCATCCACGGCCTGTGCATGAACGAGCGCCAATGGGACAGCCAGCACGGCGGCCAGCCCGTCAACCACGCTGAGCGCATCAGCGGCGCCCTGGCTTGCACACCGGTTTATGTGCGCTACAACTCCGGCCTGCATGTGTCGGAAAACGGCCACTTGCTGGCGCAGCAGCTCGAAGACCTGGTGCGCGGCTGGCCGGTGCCCGTGACCGAGCTCAGCGTGCTGGCACACAGCATGGGCGGACTGGTCACGCGCAGTGCGCTGTTTTCTGCCAGCCAGTCGGGCATGCAGTGGCCTGGCGCGCTCAAAAGCATCGTTTTTCTGGGGACGCCGCACCACGGGTCACCGCTGGAGCGCGCCGGCAACTGGGTCGATGTGATTTTGGGCAGCACGCCCTACAGTCGCCCGCTGGCCAAGCTTGGGCAATTGCGCAGCGCAGGCATTACCGACCTGCGTTATGGCCATGTGCTGGACGCCGACTGGCAAGGCCATGATCGCTTCAGGCGCAAGCCCGACAGCCGCGTGCCCCTGCCCTTGCCTGAGACGGTCGCCTGTTTTGCCGTGGCCGCCACTACCGCGGCCAAACGCAGCGCGCTGGCAGACCGGCTGGTGGGCGACGGCCTGGTGCCGCTGCACAGCGCGCTGGGCCAGCACGACGAGCCGCAACGCTGCCTGCACTTTGCCCCCGAACACCAGTTGATCGCTTACCGCACCAGCCACCTGGCCCTGCTCAGCAGCCCGGCAGTGGCGGCTCAAGTGCTGAAATGGCTGACAAGAAGCACCCTGGCAGTCATGCGCCCTAGCAACTATTGAAAAATTATCCCACTTCATGTATATTAACAACCATGGCAGGAAATGAAAGACCACTCGAATGGATCGGTAGCAGCCACAAAGATTTAGTGGCCCTGCCTGAAGATGTGCGGCGTCTTTTTGGCTTTGCTTTGTCACTGGCGCAGGCTGGTGACAAGCACGACTCAGCCAAGGTTCTAAAGGGCTTTGGTGGCGCCGGGGTGCTTGAGGTGGTGGAAGACGATGGGGCGGGCACTTATCGAGCTGTGTACACCGTGAAATTTCCTGAGGCAGTGTTTGTCCTTCATTGCTTTCAGAAGAAAAGCAAACGCGGTGTTGCCACGCCAAAGGAAGACATGGACATCATTCACGCACGGCTCAAAACTGCCGAGGCGTTATTAAGGAGCTGCGAAAATGAAAAATCGACTGATTGATGGCGTGCAAGTCCAGCGGGGTTCCGACAACGTGTTTGCCGACTTGGGCCTTGCAGATGCGGATCAATTGAAAATCAAAACTGGCTTGGTCATCGAGATCAGGAAAGCCATGCGTCAGCTTGGGCTGACGCAGCAAGTAGCTGCAAAACGCATGGGCATCACACAACCCAAAGTTTCCGACATGATGCGGGGTGACTTTACTAATCTCTCAGAGCGCAAGTTGATGGACTGTTTGACCCGCTTGGGCTTCGACATTGAGATCAAGGTGAAGCCTGCAAAAGCCGACGTGGGCAAGTTAATGTTGGCTTTGGCTTGACCATTTGCCCGACAGCCTATGTCAGGCGCAGACAAAATTGCGTCACCAACCCCTTGAAACTTGGCTAGTTGCCCAAAGCTACGATGGTCTTGAATGGTGCCAACTTGATTGACACCAAAATCTCTTTTTTACCCCTAACGCCTACCCATGACCAAACAAACCCTTTCCTTCCAGGCCGAAGTCGCGCAACTGCTGCACCTCGTGACCCACTCGCTGTACTCCAACAAAGAAATTTTTCTGCGCGAGCTGATCAGCAACGCATCGGACGCCTGCGACAAACTGCGTTTTGAAGCCATCAACGACGGTGGCCTGTACGAAAACGACACCGAACTCAAGGTCAAGGTCAGCTTTGACAAAGACGCCAAAACACTCACCATCACCGACAACGGCATCGGCATGAGCACGCAGGAGGCCATCGACCACCTCGGCACCATTGCCAAGAGCGGCACCAAGGACTTTGTGAGCAAGCTCAGCGGCGACCAAAAAGCCGACTCGCAACTCATCGGCCAGTTTGGCGTGGGCTTTTATTCAGGCTTTATCGTGGCCGACAAGATCACGGTCGAATCGCGCCGCGCCGGCATGAAAGCGGAGGAAGGCGTGCGCTGGATCAGCGGCGGCGCTGGCGACTTCGAGGTGGAAAACATCAGCCGCCCCGAGCGCGGCACCAGCGTGACTTTGCACCTGCGCGACGATTCGATGGATTACGCGTCGGCCTGGAAAGTCAAGGGCATCATCAACAAGTACTCCGACCACATCAGCCTGCCCATTTTGATGGAAAAGGAAGAGTGGAAAGACGGCGAACTCATCAACCCGAGCGACGAGCAAGGCGGCCGCCAGCCGGGCGCCATGGTCAAGACCGGCGAATGGGAAACCGTCAACAAGGCCAACGCCATCTGGGCGCGCGCCAAGAAGGAAATCACCCAAGAGCAGTACCACGAGTTTTACAAACAGATCAGCCACGACTTCGAGGCCCCGCTGGCACACACCCACAACCGCGTCGAAGGCAGCACCGAGTACACCCAGCTGCTGTACATCCCCGGCAAAGCGCCGATGGACCTGTACAACCGCGAAAAATCGGCGGGCGTCAAGCTCTATGTGAAACGTGTCTTCATCATGGACGACGCCGAGGCACTGCTGCCCACCTACCTGCGCTTTGTCAAAGGCGTGGTCGACTCCAGCGACCTGCCGCTCAACGTGAGCCGTGAATTGCTGCAGGAAAGCCGCGACGTGAAGGCCATCCGCGAAGGCTGCACCAAGCGGGTGCTCGGCATGCTTGAAGACCTGGCCAAAAATGACAAATTGCCAGAAGCCACGACCTCGGCTGAAGGTGTCACCGATGTGGTCACGGAGGAAGATAAAGCCGAGGCGGTCGCGAACGCCGGCAAGTTCACCAAGTTTTATAACGAGTTCGGCGCTGTGCTCAAGGAAGGCCTGGGCGAGGACTACGGCAACAAGGACCGCATCGCCAAGCTCTTGCGTTTTATGTCAAGCACCACTGACACCATCAGCGTCAGCTTTGCCGACTACAAGGCGCGCATGAAAGAAGGCCAGGAGGCCATCTACTACATCACCGCCGACAACGCGGCTGCCGCCAAAAACAGCCCGCAGCTGGAAGTCTTCAAAAAGAAGGGCATTGAAGTGCTGTTGATGACCGACCGTGTCGACGAATGGGCGCTGAACTACCTGCATGACTTCGACGACACCCCACTGCAAAGCGTGGCCAAGGGCGCGGTCGACCTGGGCAAGCTGCAGGATGAAACCGAGAAAAAAGCCGCTGAGGAAGCCGCCGAGACCTTCAAGCCGATGCTGGCCATGCTGAAAGAGGCCCTCAAGGACAAGGCTGAAGACGTGCGTGTGACCACGCGCCTGGTCGACAGCCCGGCCTGCCTGGTGGTGCAAGACCACGGCATGAGCACCCAACTGGCGCGCATGCTCAAGCAAGCTGGCCAAGCGGCCCCCGACGTGAAACCAGTGCTCGAAGTCAACGCCGAGCACCCGCTGGTGAAAAAGCTCGACGGCTCGGTGCACTTCAATGACCTGGCGCACATTTTGTTTGACCAGGCGCTGTTGGCCGAAGGCGGCTTGCCGGCTGACCCGGCGGCTTACGTCAAGCGGGTGAATGCGCTGCTGGTGTAAGGCAACTCTGGCGTCAGCCTGAGGACCATCCCCATCAAAACCCCCTCGGTCCTGGTGACTGACGGGGTTTTTTGCTGCCAGGGGGTGTTGCCAAGTCGGCCCGAGAAACGTTCAAAGCCCAATGCTGGCAAGGATTTCGGAGAATTGGCGGTTGACGGCTCCATTGCTGCCGGTCAGGTTTCAGAGGCAGCTGACTCCACCCGACCAAAAGCGGTTTGTCACATTGCAATATGGATCTGCCATTTGCTGTCGTTCAGTTAAAGTCCTTGCCCTCAGGGTGAGGGTTGCCCATGTCGAGCACTTCGCATCTCAAGGGGCATCGGCTCCCCAGTGGCTTGGCAAGCTGTGGCTTAAAAAAGAGGAAATCAATATGCTGTTAACTGATATCGCCGTCGAGCACACTCTGGTGTCCAAAAAGAATGGGGTTCGTCAGACTTATCTGCTGCATCCGTTTACCAACACGCAGCGAGATACGCTTGGTAAATTCGAGATCGTTCGTGCCATCAGTGAGCCAGGATTCAAAGAAGTTAAACGCTCAGCCTTCGTGACGTTTCAACAATTGGCGGAGTTGTATGCGAAAGGCGTACTCGAAGAATTCGGGTTTTCCGTTCGCATGTGTCCGGGGCAGGGCACACACCCCACTGTGAATCCTGTCAAAAAGGTACTGCCAACCAGCATCAGGCCAGGCTCACCGTTCGACCTGGCGGTTCAAAAGGTGGATGCCTCGAAACCTGCTGTTCGCGAATTGAGAACAGCTTTGCTTCGCACTAACGTCAAACTTTAAGGGCAATGACGCTCTTTGATATGGGAGTTCCTGTGAATCCATCCGTTGACCATGCCGAACTCATCGCCACCTTCAAGCGAGCGCAAGCAGATGCTGCTCACAAGTTCGGATTGATCAAAACTGCTGCGCAAAAGGGGCCCAAGGCAGTCCAAGCGGCCACTGAGACAGCTGCAAAGGCAACAAAGCGCATGAACTCGTATGCAAAGAAGCTCGATACCCTGGGGGTGAGCCTCAAGGATTGAGCGCGGCCAAGCCAGTATATTGACCAGCCCAATCCTACGTGTTGTCGGGTTCAGTGCCAGCATTTGTGGCAACAACCGGGTGGCGTTCAACATCGCGGGCAACAAATACCGGCTGGTTGTCGAAATGCAGTACCAAGCCGGCATCGCGTGGGTGAAGTTCATCGCAACCCATGCGCAATACGATCAGATTAACGTGGAGAGTGTCAATGACTGTTAAACCGATCCGCAGTGACGATGATTTGCGTGCTGCGTTCAACCAACTGGAGCAGGTGTTTCAGGCACCGGCGGGCTCACCGCAAGCCGACGAGATGGAAGTGCTGGTCACGCTGATTGAAGCGTATGAGCAAAAGCATTACCCGATCGGACCGGCCGACCCCGTGGATGCCATCAAATTCCGAATGGGTGCTCAACCGCAAACGTCGCTTGAGTTTGCAGATGGTCAAAAAGTTGCATACCGGCTTGCGCATTCCTTATGAAAGCTTGATGGCGGCAGTCTGAACTGGCAACTGGCGGGGGGTTTGTTGCCCAGGCATACGTTTTGGCGAGCAAGAGAATAATGTATTTTCTAAACAGTAAGTTTAGAATTGACACTGATGTTAACCCGCCATCTGCAAAAACACCTTGTCACCTTGTTGACGCATTTCCCTTGCGTGGTGCTCACGGGCGTGCGCCAATGTGGCAAAACAACCCTGCTGCGCACGCTGGGCGACGACTGGCACCGCTTTGACATGGAGAACTCGGCCGACCGCCAGCAAGTGCTGGCCGACCCGGACTTGTTCCTGCGCCTGCACCCGCAAAAATTGATCGTGGATGAAGCGCAATTGGCACCGCCCTTGTTTGCCGCGCTGCGTGTGGCCATTGACAGCAATCGCTCGCAAAAAGGCCGGTTTTTGCTGTCGGGCTCCAGTTCACCCCAGTTGGTAAGTCAAATTTCGGAGAGTCTGGCCGGTCGCGTGGCCCGGGCGGAAATGGCGCCCCTGTCTTTGTCAGAGGCCTGGCAACAGGCGCCATCCAGGCTCTACGGCTTGCTCACCCAAGGCGCCCCATTGGCAGACGTCATGGCCGCCGCTGCACCCCACTTGAGCGCACAACAGGTGAGTGCCTACTGGTTCGCCGGCGGCTACCCGGAGCCCTGGTTAAGCACCAGCGACGAATTCCGCGCATTGTGGCAGCGCAATTACCTTGATTCGTATTTGCTGCGCGACATCGCCGCCTTGTTTCCCGGGCTCAATCGCGATCGCTTTCGCCAATTCATCACCTTGCTGAGCCAGCATTCCGGCAACATCCTCAACAACGCCGACATCGCCCGAACCCTGGGCGTGAGCGAACCCACGGTGCGTGACTGGCTGACCATTGCCAACGACACCTTTTTGTGGCGGCACATACCCGCATGGAACCAATCCACCGCCAAGCAGTTGGTGAAACATCCCAAGGGTTATCTGCGCGACAGCGGTTTGCTGCATCGCTTGCTGCGCATTCCTGATGCGCCAATGCTGCGAACGCATCCGGTGGCAGGCAAGTCGTGGGAGGGCATGGTGGTGGAAACGCTGCTTAGAGGCTTCGAAAATGCGGGGCTTGAAGTGCAGCCTTTTCATTACCGCACCCGGGGTGGTGCAGAGATTGACCTGATTCTGCAAGGCCGGTTTGGCCCCAGTGAGCTGTTGCCCGTTGAAATCAAACTCCACCAGCATGGCGACAAACGCGCGCTGCGTGCGCTGTCGGAATTTGTCAGCGCGCACGACTGCCCCTTGGGCCTGGTGATCAACAATGACGAGCGCCCGCGCTGGCTGGATGAACGCATTCTGTCCATCCCGGCGGCCAGTCTGTAAACCCTGCCACTTGTTCTTTTTACTCAAATCCATCAACCCCAAAGCTGCAAACCCATGAAAAAACTTCTTTCCCTCACCCTTTTGGCCGCCCTGTCTTTTGCCACGGCCAGCCACGCCACTGACGCCACGCTGGCGGCCTCTGCCAAGGAAGCCGGCGCGGTGGTCACCGCCAGCGGCCTGGTCTACAAGTCACTCAAGGACGGCAGCGGCGCCAGCCCCAAGGCCAGCGACACCGTCAAGGTCAACTACCGTGGCACTTTCCCGGACGGCAAGGAGTTCGACAGCTCCTACAAGCGCAACAAGGCGATTGAGTTCCCGCTGGCCAACGTCATCCCGTGCTGGACCGAAGGCGTGCAGCGCATGAAGGTTGGCGGCAAGGCCAAGCTGACCTGCCCGGCAGCTATCGCCTACGGCTCGCGCGGTGCCGGTGGTGTGATTCCGCCCAATGCGACGCTGCTGTTTGAGGTCGAGTTGCTGGCGATCAACGGCAATTAAGCCGCCGGCTTAGCTGAATATCTTGCCCGGGTTCATCACGTTGTCGGGGTCCAGCGCCTGCTTGATGGCACGCATCATGGCAATGGCGCCGGCACCCGCTTCCTGCACCAGAAAGTCCATCTTGTGCAGGCCAATTCCGTGCTCGCCGGTGCAGGTGCCGCCCAGGTCAAGGGCGCGCTGCACCAACTGGCTGTTGAGCTGCTCGGCGGTGGCGCGCTCGGTACTTGAATCGGGGTCGATCAGGTACCCCATGTGGAAGTTGCCGTCGCCGACGTGGCCGACCAGAAAGTACGGGATGCCGCTGGCCTGTGCCTCAAGCACCGAATCCAGCAGTGCGTCGGCCAGTTTCGAGATCGGCACGCAGGTGTCGGTGGTGATGACCTTGCAGCCCGGGCGAGACTGGATGCCCGCGTAATACGCGTTGTGCCGCGCTGTCCACAGTTTGGTGCGCGCCTCGGGTGTGCTGGCCCACTCAAAGGTCTGGCCGCCGAAATCGCTGGCAATGGCCTGCACGGTGTCGACTTGCTCCTGCACGCTGGCGGGCGAGCCATGAAACTCCATCAGCAGCATGGCGCCCTCGCGCAGACTCAGATTCGAATGCTTGTTGACCATGCGGATGGTGTTGGCGTCGAGCAATTCGCAGCGCGCAATCGGCACGCCCATCTGGATGACCTGGATGGTGGTGTTGACGGCCGACGCCAGGCTGTCAAACGAGCAGGTGGCGGCCATCACCGCCTCGGGCAGCGGGTAAAGCTTGACGGTGACCTCGGTGATCACGCCCAGCGTGCCCTCGCTGCCCACCATGAGGCGCGTCAGGTCGTAACCCGCGCTCGACTTTTTGGCCCGGGTGCCGGTGCGCAGCACCTCACCCTGCGCCGTCACCACCTCAAGCGCCAGCACGTTCTCGCGCATGGTGCCGTAGCGCACGGCGTTGGTGCCGCTGGCGCGCGTCGCCGCCATGCCGCCCAGGGTGGCGTCCGCGCCCGGGTCGACCGGAAAAAACAGGCCGGTGGACTTGACCGCCTCGTTAAGTTGCTTGCGCGTCACGCCGGCCTGCACCGTCACCGTCAGATCTTCGGCATTGATGGCCAGCACCTGGTTCATGCGGCTCACATCGATGCTGATGCCGCCCTGCACCGCCAGCAAATGCCCCTCCAAGGAGGAGCCGACACCAAAGGGAATCACCGGCACCTTGAAGCGGGCCGCCAACTTGACGGCGTCCGCCACGTCTTGCGTGCTCTGGGCAAACACCACGGCGGCGGGTGGCGGCACACTGAAGGATGATTCGTCGCGGCCATGCTGCTCGCGCACCACCAAAGCCGCTGAGTACTGCGGGCCAAAGCGCTCCGACAAGGCTTGCAACAAGGCGGCGGGCGCGGGGCGGCTGTCAATTTCCGGGTGCAATAAGGTGGCAGGTGCGTTCACGTTGGGTCTCCGTCATAATTGCCGATTATGCGCAATTGCACCATTAACCAGCGTGCCAAACGAAGCGTTTTTCCACTTTTTTGAGAGCTGACCATGGGCAACCGACTCACACAAATCGCCACCCGCACCGGGGACAACGGCACCACCGGCCTGGGCGACAACACCCGCGTTTCCAAAAACAGCTTGCGCGTGCACGCCATGGGCGACGTCGACGAGCTCAACTCCAACCTGGGCGTGCTGTTGTGCGAAGCCATGCCCGACGAGGTGCGCAGCCTGCTGGTCGAAATCCAGCATCAGCTCTTCAATTTGGGTGGTGAACTGTCGATTCCGGGCTTCGAGTTGCTCAAGGCCGAGGCGGTGCTGACGCTTGACAACGCGCTGGCGCAGTACAACGAAACACTGCCGCGGCTGCAGGAATTCATCCTGCCCGCCGGTACCCGCGCGGCGGCACTGGCCCATGTGTGCCGCACCGTGGCCCGCCGCGCCGAGCGCGCCGTGGTGGCGCTGGAAGGCCAGGAAGCCTTAAAAGACACGCCCCGGCACTACCTCAACCGCCTGTCGGACCTGATGTTCGTGCTGGCCCGCGTGCTCAACCGCCACCGCACCGACGGCAGCGTGGGCGATGACGTGTACTGGAAGAGCGAACGGATTTTGCAAGGAGGCTGAGCCGCTGCGGTCACAGCGGGTGGGGCAGCGCGGCGTGGGGCCGGGTCTTGAGCCAGACGATAGCCGCACCCGTCAGGGCCACCGGGATCAGCGAGCCCGCGTTGAGCAGTTGCCAGCCCTGGGTGGTGACCAGCACGCCCGAGGCAAAAGAGCTCAGCGCGGTGACGGCAAAAACAAAGAAGTTGAGCGCACCCTGGGCCCGGTCTTTTTCGGCCGGGGTGTAGGTCTGCAATGACAAGGTGGTGCTGCCGGTGAACAAAAAGTTCCACCCCACACCCAGCAAAAACAGTGCGATCAAGAACTGGTGCAGATCGACCCCCGACAGCGCCACCACAATGCACACCGCGTTAAGCGCCACACCAATGCCCATGATCGGCAGCACGCCAAAGCGCTTGATCAGGTGGCCGGTAAAAAAGCCCGGCGCAAACATGCCGATCACATGCCATTCCAGCACCAGCGCCACATCCGAAAACGGCAGGCCGCACTGCTGCATGGCCAGCGGTGTGGCCGCCATCAGCAGGTTCATCACGCCAAAGCCCAAGGCACCGCAGGCCGCCGCCACCATAAACACAGGCTGACGCATGATCTCGCGCAGCGGGCGACCCTCGTTGTTGGCTGTTTTGGCCGGTGCCGCCGGGAACGTGATGAAGGCCAGCACCGCCATCGACAACAACGCGACCCCGGCCAGCGCCAGGTAGGCGCCCATGAACGGCACGTCGGTCAGGGTGCGGGTTTGCACCGCCAGATTGGGCCCGGCCACCGCGCCCAAGAGCCCACCGGCCATCACCATCGACACCGCTTTTTCCTTGTAGCCGACCTTGGCCAACTCGGCGGCGGCAAAGCGGTACAGGTTGGCATTGGCGTTGTAATACCCGGCAATCACCGTGGCCGCGCACAACAGCCAGAAGTTGCTGGTCCAGGCGGCATAGGCGCACAGCAGCGCGCTCAGGGCGGCCACGATCAAGCCCATCTGAAACGCGGTCTTGCGACCAAAATGGTGCTGGCTTTTGGCCACCAGCCCGGTCGAAAACGCGCCACCCACCACGTAACCCATCACCGGCAGCGTGGCCATCCAGCCCAACGGCGCCAGGCTGAAACCGACCAGGCCATTGATGGCGATGAAGGTGACGTTGTTGGTCAAAAAAAGACCCTGGCAGATGGCCAGCAGCCAGAGGTGTCGGTTCATGGGCGTGTCGGATGTCTCAATATAAGAAGCGGCTTATTGTCACTTGCTCTGCGCGTTTGGGGCGGGCCATTCACCTGTCAAGCTCATTGCCACATCTCTGAAAGCTGACTCAAGGGCAACACCATGGCCCGTCGGGACAGCGGGAAGGGCTCACTCACAGGCGCGATCACAAAGCCGGATTTGAGCTGGAGCGCATCCAGCGCCTCGACAAAACCCCTGCCCAACTTGGGCGCGGCTGAATGCTTGATCTCGATGGCGCACAACTGGCCACCCGGCAACTCAAGCAACAAGTCAAGCTCATTGCCGCTGGCAGTGCGGAAAAAACTGGGGCGGCTGCCCCTGGGCGCTTGCGCCAGAATTTGTTCGATCACCCAACCCTCCCACGATGCCCCCTGCACCGGGTGCCCCAGCAGCGCATCGTGACTGGGCAAGTTCAGCAATGTGTGCAAGAGCCCACTGTCACGCAAATAGACTTTGGGAGATTTGACGAGCCGCTTACCCAGGTTGGCACTGAAGGGTTGCAGCACCCGAACCATGAAGGTGCTCTCCAGAATATCCAGGTAGTGACGCACGCTGGGCGCACTGACACCGAGCGAACCAGCAAGGGTTGAGGCATTCCAAAGCTGGCCATGGTAATGCGCCAGCATCAGCCAAAACCGGCGCAGGGTCGCTGCGCTGACCCGGATACCCAGTTGGGGAATGTCGCGCTCAAGGTAAGTACGCACAAAAGCCTCGCGCCAGCGCATCGACTGCGCGTCGCCGCGCGCTAGAAAACTGTCTGGAAAACCGCCCCGCCACCACAAGTCCGCCATGTGGCTCGGATCGGACAACTGCTGGCTGACTTCGGCCAGGGACAAAGGCGCCAGCTCCAAATAGTCAATGCGCCCAGCCAGCGTCTCGGACGACTGTTGAATCAAGGCTGGCGCGGCCGAACCCAAAATCAAAAACCGCCCCGGCCTGCGTTGTGCATCGACCAGCGCACGCAGCACCCCGAACAGATCCGGTCGCAACTGCACCTCGTCAATGATCACCAACCGGTCTGCCAGCGGCTCCAGAAACAACTCTGGCTCAGTCAGTTTGACAAGGTCGGTCGGTCGCTCCAGGTCAAGCATCACAGCCCCCTTGCCAAGCTGCGCCGCCAGCGCGCGTGCCATCGACGTTTTTCCCACTTGACGCGGCCCCACCAGGCCCACCACAGGAAAATTTTGCAGCGCTTCGAGCAGTTCCGGATAGAGAGATCGCGAAATATTCATCTTTGAATTATGAAACTTTATATTTCAATTTGCAAACTTATTTCAAGTCACTCGCGGCATTCAATCAACCCTGATGACAGGTAAGCAGTCATCATTGCTGCACTTTCTACCTTTTCGCGGGATTGCTTGACCTGCATCATTTACTCGGGAGCCAAGCATGGTTACGCTCTGCCGCTTGACTTCGCCTGCGCCTTCAAGGCGTTTATCAACCCGCCATGACTACCCTTGCTGATCCCACTCCCACAATGCGCCTCGCCTCCGTAGCACCCATGGAACTGGTCTGCCCCGCCGGCAGCCTGCCCGCACTCAAGGCCGCCGTGGACTTTGGTGCGGACTGCGTCTACCTGGGCTTTCGCGATGCCACCAACGCGCGCAATTTTGCCGGCCTGAACTTTGACGAAGCCGCCATCGAGGCCGGCATCCGTTACGCCCACGACCGTGGCCGCAAGGTGTTTGTGGCGCTCAACACCTACCCGCAGGCGGCCAAGGCCGAGCTCTGGCAGCGCGCCGTGGACCGGGCCGCGCACAGCGGCGTTGATGCCGTGATATTGGCCGACCCCGGCATGATGGCCTATGCCGTCAAACACCAACCGCAACTGCGCCTGCATTTGTCGGTGCAAGGCTCGGCCACCAACTACGAGGCGCTGGACTTTTATTACCAGCACTTCGGCATTGCGCGTGCCGTGCTGCCGCGCGTGTTGTCGATGACCCAGGTGGCGCAGGTGATCGACAAGACCCCGGTCGAGATCGAGGTGTTCGGCTTTGGCAGCCTGTGCGTGATGGTCGAAGGCC
>CAZIGL010000054.1:0-14879 GCA_964538895.1 uncultured Rhodoferax sp. | reverse complement strand
AAGGAACTCCTTCGGCCCGAGGGCGGGCCTCCTACAAGCCAGCCGTCATTGCGAGGAGCATAGCGCCGTGGCAATCCATGACTGCCGGGCTACGTGGATTGCCGCGCTTCGCTCGCAATGACAGCCTTCTCACCGTCATTGCGAGGCGCGTTAACGTGGCAATCCATGCCTCTTAACGGGCCTCAACACCTTGCATCCCCCAGCGCAATTGGGCTTGCTCTGCACCGCCAAACTGGGTGTTGCCGTGGCGGTCCGCTGGAAGCGCAGCCTTGTCAATCAACGTTCGTTGATTACATTTTCAGCAGTTCCCAATTCGGTCAGCAACGCGTCAAAACTTGGCGGCTCGGTCAAGAACATGGGGCGCATCGTGGCGAAATCCCGTGCCACCACTTCACATTTCCAGTCGCTGGACAGCGCCGGGTAGGCACAGGCGATCAGCGCCTGCACTGGGTAACGCCCGGCAGGCAAAGATAAGGGCGAGGTGCGCCATTCCTTGCCCAGCACATACAAACCCCTTCGCAACTGCACCAAATGGCCGTCGGTTAGCCAACGGGTAATTTTGTCGTTGGGACGTTTGTACTCGTGCAGTAGCGGCAACAGCGAACCGTGGCTGAACGGCACACTACCCAACGCGCGAACTTGTTGATCGAGGGTCATGAAAGTGAATTCATGCATAGACAATCGATATTTATTCGTTTATCTCTACAAAAAAATGGATCAGGACCTGCTGCTTGAAGCCGTCAGCAACACCACGGCGCGGGCTTCCATGGCCTGGCCCAGGCCGACCGGGCCCATTTTTTCGGCGGTTTTGGCTTTGACATTGACCTGATCCAGCGCAACGCCCAGCGCCTGCGCCACACTGGCGCGAATGGCGGGCATGAAGGGCATCAGCTTGGGGGCCTGGGCGATGATGGTGCTGTCTACGTTGCCAATTTCAAAGCCCTTGGCGCGCACCCGGCGGGCGGCTTCAGCCAGCAGCACGCTGGAGTCGGCGCCTTTGAATTGCGCGTCGGTGTCGGGAAAATGCGTGCCGATGTCGCCCAGCGCCGCAGCACCCAGCAAGGCGTCGGTGATGGCGTGCAGCAGCACGTCGGCGTCCGAGTGGCCCAGCAGCCCCAGGTGGTAAGGCACCGTGATGCCGCCCAGCACCAGCTTGCGCCCGGTCACCAGTGCGTGTGTGTCCCAGCCTTCACCGATTCTGAAATTCATTTGATGTGCCTCTTGCCTTGACTCATATTTTTAGGACTGGCGACTTTGCAGCAGGGCTTGCGCCAGGGCGAAGTCTTCGGGGTAAGTGACCTTGAAATTTTGCGCGCTGCCGACCACCAGTTTGGGCGCCAGGCCCATGGCTTCGATGGCGCTGGACTCGTCGGTGACGGTGTCGCCCGCCAGTTCAAGGGCATCAAGCAGACTGCCAATGCGGAACATTTGCGGCGTTTGTGCCAGCCATTTATCGTCACGTGGCAAGGTGGCGGCCACCCTGCCCGCCTGCGCTGCCTTGAGGGTGTCGGGCAGTGGCAGGGCCAGCAGGCCACCGACTTCGTCGGTCAGGCAGGCGTCGAGCAACTGGTCGATTTGTGCGGGGGTGATCAGGCAGCGCGCGGCGTCATGCACCAGCACCCAGTCATGCGGCACCGCGCCTTCTGCCAACAGGGCGCTCAGGCCATTGAAGACGCTGCCAGCCCGGGTGGACCCGCCGCACGCAGCGATGAGGAATGACGCATTTTGTGCCTGCGGCGTCTGAAAAAACGTGTCTTCGGGTGACACCACCACCAGGGTTTGGTCGATGCGCGGGACCTCGGCAAAGGCGGCCAGGGTATGCAGCACCATGGGCTTGCCCGCCAAAATTTGGTACTGCTTGGGGCCTGCGGCACCGGCGCGTGAGCCCGTGCCGGCGCAGGGTATGAGCGCCCAGCAGCGGGGTGCGGCGGTGGGCGCGAGGGCTATGTCGGTGAGTTCTGTCATGGTGTGTGGCTGCATTCTAGAATCGAGCCCACACACCCTGCCAGCCTTTGCGCAGGGTTTCGGCGTTTTTACCGCGCCCATTGACACTGACGGACTGCTCGCCTTTCATGGATTTACCCAAACTTAGCCCCGGCAAACGTTACACCTTGCCGCGCCCGGTCGGCTCGGCCGACGCCTTGCTGCTGGCGCAACTGGCCCTGCGTGACAAGGCCAAACACCAGGTGACGGCCATCGTCACCGCAGACGCCACGGACGCCCAGCGGCTGATGGAAGAGATGGCGTTTTTTGCGCCCGCGCTGCGCTGCGTGTTGTTCCCGGATTGGGAAACGCTGCCGTATGACACGTTTTCGCCGCACCAGGATTTGATCAGCGAGCGCCTGGCCACGCTGTGGCGCATCAGCCAGCGCGACCATGACACCGGGGCCGACGTGGTGATTTTGCCCGCCACCACGGCGCTGTACCGGCTGGCGCCGCCGTCTTTTCTGGCGGCGTACACCTTTCAGTTCAAGGTGAAGCAGCAGCTGAACGAGGCCAAGCTGAAGGCGCAATTGACATTGGCCGGCTACAGCCATGTGACCCAGGTGGTGAGCCCCGGCGAATATGCGGTGCGCGGCGGGCTGATTGACCTGTTTCCGATGGGCTCGCTGGTGCCGTACCGGGTGGATTTGTTCGACGACGAGATTGACAGCATTCGGACCTTTGACCCGGACAGCCAGCGCAGCCTGTACCCGGTGCCCGAGGTGCGGCTGCTGCCCGGGCGCGAGTTTCCGATGGATGACGACGCCCGTGCGCGCTTTCGGGGCCGCTGGCGCGAACTGTTGGAGGGCGACCCGACCCGCAGCCGCATTTACAAGGACATGGGCACCGGCGTGGCCACGGCGGGCATCGAGTATTACCTGCCCTTGTTTTTTGACGAGACCGCCACCGTGTTTGACTACCTGGGCGAAGCGGCCACGGTGGTGCTGCACGGCGACCTCGAACCCGCGCTGAATCATTTCTGGCAGGACACGCGCGAGCGCTACCGGCTGGTGCAAGGCGACCCGGAGCGCCCGGTGCTGCCACCCGACGCGCTGTTTTTAAGCGCCGAGCAGTTTTACGCCCGGGTCAACCAGCATGCCCAACTGGCGCTGCGCACGGCGGTGGACGAGGTGGCCGACAGCGCGCACTTTGTGCGCCTGGGCGACCTGACGGTGGTGCGCGGCTCTGACGACCCGCTGGCCAAGCTGAAGGCCCACATTCGCAACACGCAGCAGCGCGTGCTGGTGCTGGCCGAGAGCGATGGCAGGCGTGCCAGCCTGCTGGACTTTTTGCACAGCAGCCAGTTCGACCCGCCGTCTTTTGACTCGCTGGCCGAGTTCGAGGCCAGCAAGGAGCCCATTGGCATTGCCACGTCGGGCCTGGCCGTGGGCTTTGCCTGGCTGGAGGCGGGCATTGACTTTGTGACCGAGACCGAGCTTTTTTCCGCCGGCCCGACCACGCGCCGGCGGAAAAAGCAGGAACAGGTGAGCGACGTCGAGGCGCTGATCAAGGACCTGAGCGAGCTGAAAGTGGGCGACCCGGTGGTGCATTCGGCGCACGGCATTGGCCGTTACCGCGGCTTGGTGAACCTGGATTTGGGCAACAAGCTGCCCAACGGCGAGCCCGAGGTGCAGGAGTTTTTGCACCTGGAATATGCCGACAAGGCCACGTTGTATGTGCCGGTGAGCCAGTTGCAGTTGATCAGCCGCTACACCGGCGTGAGCCCCGACGAGGCACCCTGGCACAAGCTGGGCAGCGGCCAATGGGAAAAAGCCAAGCGCAAAGCGGCAGAACAGGTGCGCGACAGTGCCGCCGAGTTGCTGAATATTTACGCCCGGCGCGCGGCGCGCCAGGGCCATGCCTTCAGGTACAGCCCGAATGACTACGAAGCGTTTGCCAATGAGTTCGGCTTTGAGGAAACGGCTGACCAGAAAGCGGCCATTCATGCGGTGATTCAGGACATGATCAGCCCGCGCCCGATGGACCGGCTGATTTGTGGCGACGTGGGTTTTGGCAAGACCGAGGTGGCGCTGCGCGCCGCGTTTGTCGCCATCACCGGTGGCAAGCAGGTGGCGTTTTTGGCGCCCACCACGCTGCTGGCCGAACAGCATTACCAGACGCTGGTGGACCGTTTTGCCAAGTGGCCGGTGAAGGTGGCGGAGATGAGCCGGTTCAGGTCAGCGAAGGAAATCACGGCGGCTTTGAAGGGCGTGGCGGACGGCACCATCGACATCGTGGTGGGCACGCACAAGCTGCTGAGCCAGAACACGCATTTCAAGAACCTGGGGCTGTTGATCATCGACGAGGAGCACCGCTTTGGCGTGCGCCACAAGGAGCAGATGAAAGCCCTGCGCGCGGAGGTGGATGTGCTGACGCTGACGGCCACGCCGATCCCGCGCACGCTGGGCATGGCGCTGGAAGGCCTGCGTGACCTGAGCGTGATAGCGACTGCGCCGCAGCGGCGACTGGCCATCAAGACCTTTGTGCGCACCGAGGGCAATGGCGTGATCCGTGAGGCCGTGCTGCGCGAGCTGAAACGCGGCGGGCAGATTTACTTTTTGCACAACGAGGTTGAGACCATCGAGAACCGGCGCGCCAAGCTGGAAGAACTGCTGCCCGAGGCGCGTATTGCAGTGGCCCACGGCCAGATGCCCGAGCGCCAACTGGAGAGTGTCATGCGCGACTTTGTGGCGCAACGCACCAACCTGCTGCTGTGCTCGACCATCATCGAGACCGGCATCGACGTGCCCACGGCCAACACCATTGTGATGAGCCGCGCCGACAAGTTCGGCTTGGCGCAGTTGCACCAGTTGCGCGGGCGCGTGGGGCGCAGCCACCACCAGGCCTATGCCTATTTGATGGTGCCCGACCTGGAAGGCCTGACCAAGCAGGCCACCATGCGGCTGGACGCGATTCAGGCCATGGAAGAGCTGGGCAGCGGTTTTTACCTGGCCATGCACGACCTGGAGATTCGCGGGGCCGGCGAGGTGCTGGGCGAAAACCAGAGCGGCAACATGCTGGAAGTGGGGTTTCAGCTGTACAACGAAATGCTGGCCGAGGCGGTGCGCTGCCTGAAAGCCGGCATCGAGCCCGACCTGCTGAACCCGCTGAACGTGGCCACCGACATCAACCTGCATGCGCCGGCGCTGTTGCCCGACGACTTTTGTGGCGACGTGCACCTGCGCCTGAGTTTTTACAAGAAGCTGGCCACGGCCAAAACTGCCGAGCAGATCGATGGCCTGATGGAGGAAATCATCGACCGCTTTGGCAAGTTGCCACCGCAGGCGCAAACGCTGATTGATGTGCACCGCCTGCGTGTGATCAGCCAGCCTTATGGCGTGCTGAAGGTGGACGCGGCGCCGGGCATCATCACCATCACCTTCAAGAAAGACCCGCCGATCGATGCTATGAAGATCATTGCGCTGATCCAGAAAAACAAGCACATTCGCCTGGCCGGCAACGAGAAACTGCGCATCGAGCGCGCCCTGCCCGACGCCGCCGACCGCGCCAAGATGGTGCGCGACGTGTTGCGTAGCTTGGGGCAGCCGGTGCAACCGGTGGTGGCAGCGGCCGCTGTGACATGATGAGGGAGGCTCAGTCATGTGCCTGATTGCCTGGAACTGGCAACCCCTTAGCCCAAGCCCGCTGCTGCTGATTGCCAACCGCGATGAGTTTTACGCGCGCCCGACGGCCGCCCTGCACGGGTGGCCGGACGGCGGCATTTTGGCCGGGCGCGATTTGCAGGCGGGCGGTACCTGGCTAGGGGTGAGCCGCAGCGGGCGGCTGGCGGCCCTGACCAACCACCGCGACCCGGCCAACGTGCGGGCCAACGCGCCGTCGCGCGGTGAACTGGTGAGTGGATTCCTGCAATCGGATGCCAGCGCCGAGGATTACCTGAGCGAACTGGCCGGGCGCGCCGCCGACTACAACCCGTTCAATTTGCTGGTTTTCGATGGCACCCGCCTGATGGGTCTGGAGAGTCGGCACGCCAAGGTGATGGCCCTGCAACCGGGCATTGGTGCGGTGTCGAATGCCGATTTTTTGACGCCCTGGCCCAAGTTGTCGCGCTTGAGCGGCGGCCTGCAAACGCTGCTGGCGCAAGCCCACCCGAGCGATGCCGAGTTGCTGGCGCTGCTGCACAACCCCGAACCCGCCGCTGACATTGATTTGCCAGCCACCGGCATTGCGGTCGAGCTTGAGCGTGCGCTCTCGGCCGCCTTTGTGGCCCTGCCCGACTACGGCACCCGGGCCTGCAGCGTGGTGCGATTCGAGGCTGGCAGCGTCGCGTTTCTGGAGCAAAGCTTTGATGCCCACGGCAGCATTGGCACGCGGCAAATCACCGAAACTTTGCAGCGCGTGGTTTGCAACCCGAGTGCGCCGCAATGACATATGCCAAGGCATATGCTAAACTGAAATGCTACCGCTTCGGGAGAACCGCCATGCCCATCGTTTCAGAAAAAGCCGCCGACTACCCGGTTGAGCCACCGGCGCGCCATGTGCGACTGTTTCGCAATGGTGCCAACCAAGCGGTGCGTATTCCCAAAGAGTTCGAGTTACCGGGCACCGATGCGTTGATGCACCGTGAAGGCAACCGGCTGATTTTGGAACTGATGGCATTCAAACCCGCCAAAGGCACCATGGCCGCCCTGGCGCTGGCGCTACAGGAAATGGCTACAGTGGGCACGATTGACGAGGCATTTCCGGATGTCGACGCCGGCCTGCTGCCGCTGGACGACATTGATTTTGGTGAAGATTGATGATGTTGGACACCACGCTGTATTTGCTTGACACCAACGTCATCTCTGACATGCTGCGCAACCCCACGGGCACCGCTGCGCAACATGCGCTTCTGGTTTCAGCGAACCAAGCTGACAGCAAGGTTTGCACCAGCGTTGTGGTGCAATGCGAACTGCTGTTTGGTTTGCGCCGGCGCACTCACCCGCGCTGGGCCACGCAGTACCAGCGCGTGATGGAGTCGATCGATGTGCTAAGCCTGGATTCGACCGCGGCCACACACTATGCCGAATTGCGGACCTTTCTGGAACAGGCTGGAACACCGATTGGCGCCAATGACACCCTGATTGCCGCCCACGCGCTGGCGCTGGGTGCCACACTGGTATCAGGTGACGCAGAGTTTGCCCGGGTGCCAGGGTTGCAGGTGAAGAACTGGTTGATTGAAACCCCCAGCAACGCGCTACAAACGCTATGATTTCGCCTACCCAAGCCGCTTTAACCACCCTGGAGGCTCCCATGCCCAGCCAACTTGAATATGTAGAAGCCCAAGTGATGCAACTGAGCATCGCAGAACGCAACCACTTGCTGGAACGGCTCATCCTCAGTCTCGACACCGACCCGGAAGTGGAAGTTGCTTGGGAACAATTGGCTGATCAGCGCGAGGCAGAGATAGAGGCGGGGCGTTCACATTGGATTCCTGGCGACGAGGCCATGCAGCAATTGCGCGCCAGGCTGGAGAGATGAATTTTTCGTTTCACCACCAAGCCGTTGGCGATGTAGCGGATGCGCAGGACTACTACTTTCAATATGCTGGCGCCCAAGTTGCAGCACGCTTTACGAGTGAACTCGATCGCGTCATTCAGCTCCTGCTGTCAAACCCTGGTTTTGGTACCCCGATTGCCAGGCAGCGGCGCATCTACCCGCTCAAGGGTTTTCCGTTTTCATTGGTCTATCGGGTGGAAGGCGAGCAACTGCGCATCTTGATCGTCCGCCACCAACGCCAAAGACCGGGTTTCGCCAGCAGCCGTCATTGACGTGTATTGAAGCAAGTTAAAAGCCATGTAAAGTGGGCGCAAAAAATTGCGCAAGAAATATAAAACCCCATGAAACCCAACCCAATTGCCCCCGGCCTGATCATTGCAGGCATCACCCCGCCGCTGCGCTTGGCTGACTTCAAGCTGATCGCGTTCGACATGGATTCGACGCTGATCGACATCGAGTGCGTTGATGAAATTGCCGCTGCCGTGGGCCGCAAGCCGCAGGTGGCAGCCATCACCGAGGCGGCCATGCGCGGCGAGATCAGCGACTACAAGGACAGCTTGCGCCAGCGCGTGGCGCTGCTCAAGGGGGTCACGGTGGCTGACATGGAGCGCATTTACCAGAACCACTTGCAGCTTAACCCCGGCGCGGCCGAGCTGGTGAGCGCCTGCCAGCAGGCCGGGCTCAAGGTGCTGCTGGTGTCGGGCGGCTTTACTTTTTTTACCGACCGCATTCGCGACCGACTGGGCATTGACTACAGCCGGGCCAATGTGCTGGAACTCGACAACGACGTGCTGACCGGGCGCATGGTGGACCAGCCCTGGGGCGATATTTGCGATGGCGCGGAAAAGCGCACCATGCTGCTGCAAACCTGTGCGGCCCTGGGCATCAGCCCGAGCCAGGCGATCACCGTGGGCGATGGCGCCAACGACCTGCCGATGATGGCTGAGTCGGGCCTGTCGGTGGCTTACCACGCCAAACCGGCGGTGCGTGAACTGGCCAATGTGTCGATCGAGTCCGGCGGGCTGGACCGGCTGCTGACCTTGTTCCAGGACTGAGCGCAGGCATGTACACCGCCCACTTCGGCCTGAGCCAGGACCCGTTTTCGATTGCACCGGATCCGCGCTACCTGTTCATGAGCGAGCGCCACCGCGAGGCGCTGGCGCACCTGCTTTATGGCGTGGCGGGCTCTGGTCAGGCCGCGGGCGGCACCGGCGGTGGCTTTGTGCTGCTGACCGGCGACATTGGCGCTGGCAAGACCACCATTTGCCGCTGTTTTCTGGCGCAAATCCCACCCCACTGTCATGTCGCCTACATCTTCAACCCCAAGCTCAGCGTGCTGGAGTTGCTGCAATCGGTCTGCGATGAGTTTCACATCACGCTGAAAGCTGCGCACGCCGGCACGCCCACGGTCAAGGATTACATCGACGCGCTGAACGCCTTTTTGCTGCAAAGCCACGCCGCCGGGCAAAGCAGCGTGCTGATCATCGACGAGGCGCAAAACTTGTCGCCTGAGGTGCTGGAGCAATTGCGTCTGCTGACCAATCTGGAAACCAGCGAGCGCAAACTGCTGCAGATTGTGCTGATCGGCCAGCCTGAGCTGCGCGACATGCTGGCGAGCCCGGAGCTGGAGCAACTGGCGCAACGCGTGGTGGCGCGTTTTCATCTGGATGCGCTGTCGCCCGCCGAGACCACCCAGTACATCGGGCACCGCCTGGGCGTGGCAGGCCACACTGGCGCGCTGCCGTTCGAGGCCAAGGCCTTGCAGCGCATTCACCAGCTCGCGCGTGGCGTGCCACGGCGCATCAACCTGCTGTGCGGGCGGGCGCTGTTGGGGGCCTGGGCCACCGGCCTGAGCCGGGTCAACCGCAAGGTGGTGAATAAGGCGGCGGCCGAGGTTTTTGGTGCCGAGGCAGGGCACACGGCCAAGGCCAAGCGCCAGCGCCTGGGCTATGGGCTGGCGGGTCTTGCCCTGCTGGCAGCCCTGGTGCTGCTGGGGATCGCGCTGAAGCCCTTGCCCGGCGAAGAAAAAACGACATCCATTGCGTTGCCGCCCGCAGCGACAGGGGCAAACCAAACACCCGCGTCGGCCCCGGCGCCTTCGCCACCAGAGGCCGTGCCCGGCGCCGCCCTTGAAAGCCTGCAGAACCTGTGGCCCCGGTTGCCCGCCGACATCGACATCGCTTGGCGCGAACTGGCCCCCGACTGGCAGCTGCCAGCCGACAGTGCCAACCCTTGCTTGAGCGCCAGCGCACGGCAGTTGCAGTGTTACCGCACCAGCAATTTAAGCTTGCCGCTGCTGCGCCAGCTTGATCGACCCGGCATCCTGACGCTGCAGGCTGACCAGGTGCCGCCGGTGCATGCGCAACTGGTAGGCCTGTCAGACCAAACCGCCACCCTGCGACTTGCCGGGCGCCTGCACAAGGTCAGGCTGCTTGATCTGGCCCAGTGGTGGCGCGGCGACTTTGCCACCTACTGGCAGATGCCGCCCGGTTATGCAGGTGGCCTCAAAGAAGGCGATACCGGCCCGGCCATTGACTGGCTGGCCAGCCACCTGAGCCTGCTCGACGGGTTGCCGTCTACCTTGGCCAATGGCACACCCATGACGCTCGACGCCGCCTTGCGCGCGCGAGTACGGGCCTTTCAACGTGCGCGCGGCATCACGGCCGACGGTCAACCCGGCCCCATGACCTTCATGCAGATCGAAAGCGCCACCCGGCGCCAGGCGCAACCGCTGCTCAAAGACCCACAATAAGCCATGTCTTACATTCTTGATGCATTGAACCGGGCCGATGCCGAACGCGAACGCGGTGCCGCCCCTGGCTTGCACACGCGCCATCAGGTGCCTGCCGCCAACCCGCCAACAGCGCTCGCCAGCCGCCCGCTGTGGCTGGCCATGGCCGTCGGCATGGCGCTGTTGGTGCTTGGACTCGGTGTCTGGCTTTGGCCCGCACCCGGTAAGCCACCTGCGGCGCCGTTGCCATCGACAAGCATCACGGCGCCCATTGCGCCCACCCCCATGGCACCCGCCGCCGTTCCTGCAGCACCGGCGGCCCCGGTGACTGTGCTCGTTCCCGTGCCTGATGCTGTTGCGCGCATGCCAACGCCAAATGCGCCAGGAACGGCCCAGGCAGTCACATCACCCGCCTCAAAACCGGTTACACCTGCACACACCGCCACCTCGGCACCCAAGCCGCCCGCAGCAGTCAGCGCGGCTGCGCCTGCTGCACCTGTGGCCACACCGCTGCTGGCGGAACTGCCCTCGGTACTGCGCAGTCAAGTTTCCAAAATCACCATCACCGGCAGCGTTTATTCCGACAACCCGGCGCAACGCTTGCTGCTGGTCAACAACCTGGTGCTGCCCCAAGGCGGCCAGATCACCCCTGACCTGAAGGTGGAGGAAATCCAGCCGCGCAGTTCGGTGTTTAACTACAAGGGCACCCGCTTTCGGGTGATGCATTGACCGGCGCTGCCCTGTGTTTGCGGAAGGCCCGCCTCAGGCAGTTGGTTTTGGGTTTCTTGTGGGAGGCCCGCCCTCGGGCCGATGACTGTTGGGGGGCAATCGCGGCGAGGGCGCCGCTCCCACAGGGATCGTGCTCGCCTTGGGCGGGAGGCCCGCCTCAGGCAGTTGGTTTTGGGTTTCTTGTGGGAGGCCCGCCCTCGGGCCGATGACTGTTGGGGTTCAAGGGCGGACGTAGGCCCAGCCCTGATTCTGGCGGTTCATGATTTGGATGACGCCGGCGGGCACGTAACTGATGTCGGGGTGCATGTCGGCCTTGATCAGTTTTTGGGCTGTCATGGTGTTTTCGCAGGCCACCACTTTGACCCCGGCCTTGATGGCGTCATTGACCCGGTTGGACGTGACAGCATCGAACTTGAGCATGCCCACCCCAGGGCCGAAGGCCACGATTTCAACATCCACCTTGTCGGCGCCAAGCTCTTTTTGCGCGTTGCCGGCCACATTCAGGGCCAGATTCCATTTGGCGGGCTCGCCGTCGCTGACCTGCATCACGATGCGGGCTTTGGACGCGGGCGGTGTGCTGGCGCAGCCAGTGGCCAACAAGGACGCGCCAGTGATGGCAAGGGCGACAAACAGGGTTCTGCGGTTCATGGGCAAGTTCTCCAGGCAATTGAGTAAGGCCAGGTATATTAGGCAAGACCAATAGTGCTGGCTACGCGAGTAAACCCGAACGCCGCCGTCCGCCATGGCAAGGCTTGGGCCACGCCGTGACGGCTCGCCCTGTGGGAGGCCCGCCTCGGGTTGATGGCTGTTTGAACTTTGGATTTTGTGGGAGGGTCGCCCTCGGCCCGATGGCTGTTTGAAGGCGATCGCGGCGAGGGCGCCGCTCCCACAGGGCCGGGGCGACCCTCCTACATAGTCCAGACAGTCCAGACAGCCATCGGACCACCGGCGGGCCACGCCGCTTATTTCAACTGCACCGACCCCGACACATTGACGCTGACGTGGCTCAGACCGGCTTCCATGGGAACGGGGGACGACTCGTCTGCCACCGACCTCACGCTGGCGGCCATCATGTAGGGCCGCACCGGGCCTGCCTGGTTGGCGTTGATGTGGATGTCGCCCAGGGTGTAGCCGCCAAAGCCGAAGCCTTTGGCGATGTCGGTGGCGTTTTTCTGGAACTGTTCGATGGCCTGGCTTTGGGCCTGGGCCTGGGCGTCCTGGCGCTGCTGGGTGCTCAGGCCAAAAACAACGCTGGCGACGCTGAGGGTTTGCAGTTGCGCGGCGGTCTGGCTGATGCGCACGAAGTCGCGGCCTTGCAGGATGAGTTCGGCCGTGCCTTGCCAGCCGACGAGTTTGCCGTTGCGGTCGTGCCGCGGCGTCAGGCCGAAGCGCCCGGTGCTGACGCTCATCTGGGGGCTTTGCGCCTGGCGCCGGGCGATTGCCAGCGCGCTGTCGAGTGCAGTTTTGAGCTGGTTTTGCAGTTCGGGGGCGCTGCTGCCCTCACGCTGGGTGCTGAGGGTGAGGGTGAGTTCGTCTTGCGGCACCTGGACGGTGGCGCTGGACGACAGGGTGACGCGCTGGCTTGGTAGGGCCTGGGTTTGGGAAAAGACAGTTGGCGTGCTTGCCAGCATGGCGCCTGCGATGAGAAATTGGATGTGTTTTTTCATGGTTTTATCCTAGTGGATGGGTGTGGATGAGCGGCTGGAAATTTGTAACAGCATGTCAATGTGCCTGAAAATATCAAGAATGTCTGCTTTCCAACACGCAAAATCACGTTTATTACAAATTGCCCCGGGGGAAATATGTCTGGAAATTCTGACCATGTTGACAAGATTCTGGTGGTGGATGACGACGCGCGCATTCGCGACCTGCTGCGCCGATACCTGACGCAAGAAGGTTTTGAGGTGCTGCAGGCCGAAGATGGCAGGGCGCTGACGCGGGTGCTGTTGCGCGAACCGGTGGACCTGATAGTGCTCGACCTGATGATGCCGGGCGAAGACGGCTTGTCGATTTGCCGGCGCCTGCGCAGTGGCAATGACCGCACGCCGATCATCATGCTGACTGCCAAAGGCGAGGACATTGACCGCATTGTGGGGCTGGAGCTGGGCGCTGATGATTACCTGGGCAAGCCCTTTAACCCGCGCGAATTGCTGGCCCGTATTCATGCCGTGCTGCGCCGTCGTCCGCAGGTGGAGGCGCCAGGATCACCATCAGCCGACAACGAGACCATCAATTTTGGTCCGTTCAGCTTTGACCTGGGCGCCCGCAGCTTGCGCAAGGACAAAGAAGAGATCAACCTGACCACCGGTGAATTTGCCATGTTGAAGGCGCTGGTAAGGCATCCGCGCCAGCCGCTGTCGCGTGAAAAACTGGCGCAGTTGGCCCGCGGCCGCGACTTTGAGCCGTTTGACCGCAGCCTGGATGTGCAGGTGTCGCGGCTGCGCAAGCTGATCGAGCTTGATGTCACGGTGCCGCGCTACATCCAGACCGTGTGGGGCGTCGGCTACGTATTTGTGCCCGATGATGGCTACTAAATCGGGCCTGAGCCTGTTCTGGCGCACTTTTGTGCTGCTGGCGCTGCTGCTGCTGGGCAGTGTGCTGGCCTGGACACGCTCGCTGAGCGCGCTTGAATCGGAACCGCGTGCCCTCCAGACCGCGCAGCAGATTGCGTCGCTGGTCAACATCAGCCGGGCTGCGGTGATGCACTCTGATGGTATTACCCAGGTTTCGCTGTTCAAGACCATGAAGGACCAGGAGTCGGTGGTGATCAAGCCGCGCGAGCCCAATGATGTGGTTCAGGCCCTCAAGCCCGATGAGATCAACCGTTACATCGTTGCCGAGCTCAAGCAGCGGCTCGGGCCCGGCACACTGGTGGCCGAACGGGTCAATGATGAGAGCGGCCTGTGGATCGGCTTTGACATCAACAAAGACCATTTCTGGCTGCAAACCGATTTGTCGCGCTTTGACCGGCCCAAGGCCAAGACCTGGCTGATCTGGCTGAGCACTGCAGCCGTGCTTTCGCTACTGGGCGCAGCCTGGATCGCGGGGCTGATCAACCGCCCACTACAAGACCTTTCTTTTGCCGCCAGGCGGGTGCGCGAGGGCGACTTTGAGGCCAGCAGGCTCGATGAGTCCGTGAGCACCAGCGAGATTCGCGCTGTCAACATCGGTTTTAACCGCATGACACAAAAACTGGCCAAGATCGAAGAAGAGCGGGCCGTGATGCTGGCCGGCATCTCACACGACCTGCGCACCCCGCTGGCGCGGCTGCGGCTGGAGACCGAACTCAGCGTGAGCGACCCCGCCGCCCGCGAGCACATGGCCAATGACATTGCGCAGCTGGACGCCATCATCAACAAGTTTCTGGATTACGCACGACCGGATTACGTCAAGTTCAGCCCGGTGGCCCTTAGTCCAGTGCTCGATCAGTGCCTGGTCACATTGCGCAAGCGCCCTGAGCTGGACCTGAAACTGGCCTTGGAGCCCGGGCTGGTGGTGCATGCCGATGCCGTGGAACTGCAACGCGTGATCACCAACCTGATCGAAAACGCGGCGCGCTACGGCAAGTCGGCCGATACCGGCGTGGCACTGGTGGAGCTGTCTGCCAAACGGGTCGACAACACCGTGCTGCTGCATGTGCGCGACCACGGCCTGGGCGTGCCCGAAGACCAGCTCAAGCAGCTGACCACGCCGTTTTTTCGCGGCGAGGCGGCCCGCACGGCGGCCAATGGCACCGGGCTGGGGCTGGCGATTGTGCAAAAAATTGTCGCCCGAATGGGCGGCACGCTCGAGCTCAGCAACGCCAGCGACGGCGGCCTGTGCGCCGACATCGGGCTGCAGGTAGCTGACGCAAAGTGAAGTCCGCTACCCGCCCGAACAGGGTGTTTTTGATAGGGGTAGAGAAGGCCGAAGCCTCCCCTCCCTCCGAACCGTGCGTGCG
>CAZIGL010000053.1:0-15823 GCA_964538895.1 uncultured Rhodoferax sp. | reverse complement strand
CAATGACCCAAAAAATTGACTTCAACGACGAAAACTCCAACACCAGCAACAACCCAAGCTTTGATTCGGTGTTGCAAGCGCGCCTAAGCCGCCGTGGCGTGCTGCGCGGCAGCGTGGGCAGCGTGGGCACAGTGATGCTTGCCGGCGTAGGCCTGAGCGCCTGCGGTGGCAGCGACGACGTTGTGGCCGCACCGGATGCGCCCTCATCCACGCTGCTGGGCTTTACTGCCGTGTCCAAAAGCCTGGCTGACACCGTGGTGGTGCCCGCCGGCTACACCGCCAGCGTACTCTACGCATTGGGCGACCCACTGACAGGCACCACGGCTGCCTACAAGAACGACGGCACCGACACCGCTTATGAAAACCGTGCCGGCGACCACCATGACGGTATGGAGTGGTATGGCCTGGACGCATCGGGCAAGCCCTCGCTGACGTCGGTCGACCGCGGCCTGCTGGCAGTGAACCATGAAGCCACCACCGACGAAACACGCAGTTCATTTTTCCTGCACGCTGACGGTGGCACGACCACCCTGCCCCGCCCTGCAGCTGAAGTGGACAAGGAAACTGCGATCCACGGTATCTCGGTGGTCGAAGTGAAAAGCACCAGCGGCAAGTGGGCCACGGTGCCAGCATCTGCCTTCAACTTCCGCCTGACGGCCTTGAGCGACAACATGCAGATCACTGGCCCGGCCCGCGGCAACGCGCTGATGGTCACCAAATACTCGACCGACGGCACAAAAACCCGCGGCACACTGAACAACTGCGGCACCGGAAAAACACCGTGGGGTACCTTTTTGACCGGTGAGGAAAACTGGTCGGGTTATTTCTTCCGCGATGCTGCAGACGACACAACGCGCGGTGGCGCGACGGCGAAATCCGTGGTTGCACTGAAGCGATATGGCCGCAATGCCGGCGCTGACAGCCGTCATGGCTGGGAAACGGGTGGCAGCGACGACAAGTACGTTCGTTGGAACATCAGCCAGGGTGCCGGTGCAGCCACCGACGACTACCGCAATGAGATGAACGGACAGGGCTACATCGTCGAACTCGACGCCTACGACAAGACCAAGGCAGCGCGCAAGCGCACCGCCCTGGGCCGTTTTGCGCATGAAAGCGCTGCTTTCGGCAAGCCCGTGGTCGGTCAGCCTCTGGCGGTCTACATGGGTGACGACTCGCGCGGCGAGTACATCTACAAGTTCGTGTCGACCAAGACTTGGGTCGCCGCAGACGCCAATCCAGCCGACCGTATCACCACCGGCGACACCTACCTGGACGCCGGCAAGCTGTTTGTTGCCAAGTTCAACAACGATGGCACCGGGAGCTGGATCGAGCTGACCACCAGCAACGCGCTGATCTCGGGCTTCGCCACTTACGCATTCGCAGATCAAGCGGATATCTGTGTGAACTCACGCCTCGCCGCCGACGCGGTGGGCGCCACCAAGATGGACCGCCCCGAGTGGTGCTCCACCAACGTGGCGAACGGCGAGATCTATTTCACCCTGACCAACAACAGCAACCGCCGGCTTGAGCCCGCCAACAGCAGCCAGGTGACACCCGACAGCGCCAACCCGCGCGTCTACAGCGACATCAAGAACGGCAGCAGCACCCAGACCGGCAACCCCAACGGCCATGTGTTGCGCCTGAAAGAAGGCAGTATCGGCAACGCCGCCACCAGCTTCAGCTGGGACGTGTATGTCTTTGGCGCCGAGTCCAGCGCGGCGCCCGGCACCGTCAACCTGTCCAGCCTGACCGATGACCAGGACTTCTCCAGCCCCGACGGCCTGGTGTTCAGCCCATCCACCGGCATCATGTGGATCCAGACCGACGACGGCGCCTACACCGACGTCACCAACTGCATGATGCTGGCCGCCCTGCCGGGCAGCGTGGGTGATGGCGGCAAGAAAACGCTGCGCTACACCAAAGCCGACAAGACGACCTTGACCGTGGACACCTTTGTGGGCAAAGCACCGGGCGAAGACAAGCTCAAGCGCTTCCTGGTGGGCCCCGTGGGCAGCGAGATCACCGGTCTGTGCGAAACACCCGACGGCAAGGCCATCTTCGTCAACATCCAGCACCCGGGTGAAACCACGGCCCAGGCGAACATTGCCGACCCATCCAAATACACCAGCCAGTGGCCCAGCAATGCCGCTTACGGCGCCGGCAAGCGCCCGCGCTCCGCCACCATCGTGATCACCAAGAACGACGGCGGAAAAATCGGTACCTGATGCGTTAGCACCTCAGCTAAAAAATCGAAGTTAATCGCGGCCCTGCCGCTTTGCCCGGCCCCCGCAAGGGGACCGGGTTTTTTGTTTTGAGCGGCTGTTTTACTACGCTGTTGACCCAGCGATCTCTTAAAACCCAATGCTGGCATGGCTTTGGATCATTTTCTGATGAACGTTTTGACTCTGAGCCGACCGTCGACTTCTCGAACACACTCCTCCAAACCGGGCATGCGTGCGAACAGAACGACAACCACTAAAGTGCTATCCGTTTCATCAAAGTATGCATCTGTAACTGCCCAGTCCTGACGCGGTTGCCAGTTGCGCTTTGCAGTCACTGCACGAACCGAATTCCAAGAGCTTGGAGACCGGTCCCTTGCTGTTTCTGGTGTACGGCTTTCAGTAAGTCAGGTTGAGCTGCATCACCACGGTGGTGCCGCTCACTTCGTTGCCCACAATCAGCAATGGTTTGCCGTTGGGCGACTGGGCGGCGGGCACAAACACCAGGCCTTCGGGGCCGAGGTCACCGATGGCGGACAGGCGGCTGGGGATGGCTTCGGCTTCGGTTTTTGGGTTGTTCACCCACTCGTCGCGGGTGTTCAGGTAGTCCACGCGGGTGGGCGCAGCGGGGTTGGTGATGTCGTACACCAGCACGCCGCCGATGCGCTCCAGACCAATGAAGGCGAAAGTTTTGCTGCCGATGGTGCCGATGGCCACACCTTCGGGCTCGGGGCCCTTGGCATCGCTGCGGCTGTCTTTGGCGTTGCCTTCGTTATGGCCGCTGTTGAAGAAGTCGGCGCATGGGATGTTGCGGGTGGAGCCGAGCTTGCACTCAGCGCTGGACAAGAATTTTTCAATTTCCGAACCCGAGTCCCACACCAGCGCACCGTCTTCGCCCCAGATGCTGAACGAGCGGGCGCCGTAGCTGTAAAGCTTGTCGTACATCAGGCGGTCACCGGCTGGGTCTGCCACGCCTGCGGCTGTGAACTTTTTCGGTGATCCGTCGGCGTTGGTCTGGTAGCCCATGGTCCAAGTAATGTTCAGGCGGCCCAGTTGGGCGTCGTCGCGGCAGGCACCGGGGCTGCCCGCAATAGCGCCGCAGTAGCCGAACGTGGTGGGGTTGAGTAAGCCACCGGCGGCCAGTGCATTGAGCTGCGGTGGCAGGTCGTCGCCAGCACGGCCGGCCCAGCCGCTGCTGTTGATCAGGTGCTTGACCCGGAACTCTTCCACAAAGCCTTTGTTGGCGTCGCCAGCAACCACAGGTGTTTTGGTTCCCCAGTACAGGGGGTTGTCTTCACCCCAGGCACGCGCGTCGCCTTCGTTGGCGGTCACCAGGTAGGTTTTGCCGCCCACGGTGTACGACACCATGCTGTCTGGCTGGTACATGCCGTACACGCCAGGCCAGGTTCTGATGTTGATGGTCTTGCCGTCGCCGTCTGAGGCATCGAGTTCGTTGCCGGTAACGCCATAGTCCTTGAAGCCCAGCGGCAGGATGTCGGTGACGGTGGCGGTGGCAATGTCCACCTTGGCCAGGGCGTTGTTCTCTTGCAGCGTGACCCAGGCGGTTTTGCCGTCGGCGGAAAGGGCAATGTATTCCGGCTCGAAGTCTTGCGAGGCCGAAGCGCCCGGGCCATACAGGCGGATGCCCTTGGCGCGCAGTGCCGCTTCCTGGCCGGTGAAGGCACCAAAGCCGGCGGTGCGCACCACGGGTTTGGCCGGGATGCTGATGTCGATGATGCTGATGCTGCCTTCGGGGTCGATCTGGTAGTCGTCGCTGGGTTCGCCTTCGTTGGCGGTGAGCACGGTCTTGCCGTCGGGGGTGAAGGTGATCATGTCGGGCAGTGCGCCAACCTTGGCAGAGCCGAGCAAGGTCAGGTCGCTGGCGCGGTAGAGCGCCATGCGGCCAGCGTCGGTTTTGACGGGGGCTTGAATGGCCACGGCCACGGTGCCGTTGAACACGGCTACGCTGTTGATGGAGGAGCCCGCCAGCACTGTTGAAGAATTGATCTGGCTGATGAATTTGGGTTTCGTGGGATCGCTGAGGTCAATCACGTCGATGGCACCGGCCAGGGCATTGACCACAAACACACGCTTGCTGGCGGCATCAAACGCGGGGATTTCAGCGGCACTCACTTCGTACTGGCTGGTTTCGTAGGAACCGATTTTTGCCAGGGTGAGTGTGGTGGGTGTGGCTTCGACCAACGGTGCCGGTGGATCATCGCTGCCACCACAGCCTACCAACAACCCTGCAACCATGGCACCCACTGCCAAAGAAATCATCGTTTTTTTCAAAGTCTTCTCCAAGGTTAAAAAAACCTATTATTTAAACGCTTTGTGTCAACTTGGTGAAAACTGAGCTCGCCTTAACAACGCACTGCTGATGTGTCCCTTTCGAAGTCTAAGAATGCCGTTTGACCTGTCTCCAAAGTTAAGAAATTGACTCACCCGGAAGCTGGCATTGGTTGCTGTCCGCAGCAATGCGGATATAAAATTTTTTACGCTCGAAACCGCCCTGCATCTATTGGGCCAACAGCTTAGTAAAACCCTTTGAGCGGCTGTTTTAAACTGCAGACCAACATGCCACTTTTTTCCCAACAAGCCCTCCAGCCCGGCGTGCGCAAGCGCGAGGTCTTTGGCTGGGCCATGTACGACTTTGCCAACTCGGGCTACACCACGGTGGTCATCACCGCCGTCTTTGCCGCCTATTTTGTTGGGGGGGTGGCCGATGGCGCGCCCTGGGCCACGTTGGCCTGGACGGCGGCACTCAGCTTGTCCAACGCCATCGTCATGCTCACCATGCCCAGCCTGGGCGCCTATGCCGACCTGCGCGCGGCCAAAAAACGGCTGCTCACCCTGTTCACGGCGGGCTGTGTGCTGGGCACGGCGGCGCTGGCGCTGGTGGGCCCCGGCAGCGTGGCGCTGGCGGTGGTGCTGATCGTGGTGTCCAACACCTTTTACGCCTGGGGCGAGTCGATGACGGCGGCGTTTTTGCCCGAACTGGCACGTGCTGAGTCGCTGGGCAAGGTCAGCGGTTGGGGTTGGAGCTTTGGCTACTTTGGCGGCATGCTGGCGCTTGGGCTGTGCCTGGCCTATGTGCTGTGGGCGCAAGGCCAGGGCCAGAGCGCGGCGCAGTTTGTGCCGGTCACGATGCTGATCACGGCAGCGCTCTACGGCTCGGCCGCGCTGGTCACCTTTGCCCTGCTGAAAGAACGGGCGCAGCCCAACCCGGCAGCGCTCGGGCAAGGCGGCTTCAGGGCATCCATGCAGCAATTGCACCGCACCTTTGCGCACGCCAGACAGTTCAAGGACTTCATGTGGCTGTTGGCCTGCGCCGTGTGCTACCAGGCCGGTGTGGCGGTGGCGATTGCGCTGGCGGCCATTTATGCCGAGCAGGTGATTGGCTTTGCGCAGCAGGAAACCATGGTGCTGATTTTTGTGCTCAACATCGCCGCCGCCGCGGGCGCCTTCAGCTGGGGTTACCTGCAAGACCGCATCGGTCACAAGATTGCACTGGCCATCACCCTGGTGGGCTGGATAGTCACCTGCGTGCTGGCTGCCATGAGCGCCAGCAAGGGCGAATTTTGGTATGCCGCCGTGATTGCCGGGCTGTGCATGGGCAGCAGCCAGTCGGCCGGGCGCGCCATGGCCGGCCTGTTTGCGCCGCAGCGCCAGGTGGCCGAGTTTTATGGCCTGTGGACCTTTGCCATCCGGCTGGCCAGCATTGTTGGCCCCTTGAGCTACGGCCTCATCACCTGGACCACCGGCGGCGACCAGCGCACCGCCATTTTGAGCACCTCGGTGCTGTTTGTGCTGGGCCTGTTGCTGCTGATTCCGGTGAACATGCAGCGCGGTCGGGCGGCAGCGTTGTCTTCAAATTGACATATTTTTGACGTACATTGTGCGCATGGATCTGATTTTGTGGCGCCACGCTGAAGCACAGGAATGGACGCAGGGCTGCGACGACATGGCCCGGCGTTTGACTGCGCGCGGCGAAAAACAAGCCAAACGCATGGCCGGCTGGCTAGACCGCCAGTTGCCAGACAACACCCGTATTTTCGTCAGCCCGGCCGTGCGCACCGAGCAAACTGCCAACGCCCTCCACAGAAAATTCAAGCTCAAACCGGAGCTGGCGCCCGACGCCTCGGCGGCCCAATTACTCGAACTGGTGCAATGGCCTCAGGCCAAGGGCATTGTGCTGGTCATAGGGCATCAACCCACGCTGGGTCAAACCATTGCCGAATTGATCGGACTCCAAGCGCACGAATGCCCGGTTAAAAAGGGTGCGGTCTGGTGGTTGCACCAGCGCCAGCAGGAAACGCTGGTGCTCACGGTGCAGTCACCCGAACTGCTCTGACGCCCTGCTGCCAGGGCACCAACCGCTGGTTTTACTACCCCAGAAAATGCTTGCGATAACGCGCGGGCAGGTCGTTGATGCGCATCAGCATGGGCAGGTCGGCCGTGTTGAAATCCGGGTCCCAGGCGGGTGCCCCCAAAATTTTGGCGCCCAGGCGCAGATAACCTTTGATCAGCGCCGGTGGCTCCACCGCCAGGTTGCCGTCGAGCTGCTCTACCGGCAACGGCAGGCGCGGTCGCACATGGTATTCAATGGGGGCCAGATGGGTGGCCTTGAGTTGTTGCCATATGCTGGCTGCCACATCGCCGCTGATGACACCGTTGTGCAGCATCGGGATGCTGGCGCAACCGATCATGGTGTCGAGCTTGTTGCGCACCATGAATTCGGCCAGCGCGCCCCACAAGGCCATGATGACGCCACCGTGGCGGTAGTCCGGATGCACGCAGCTGCGGCCCAGCTCCACCATGCGTTCACGCAAACTGCGCAGGCGGGTCAGGTCAAATTCAAGGTCGCTGTAGGTGCTGCCCACACGCTTGGCCTGTGCCGGCGTGAGCAGCCGGTAGGTGCCCACCACTTCACGCGTGAGCTCGTCGCGCACCAGCAAATGTTCGCAGTAGTTGTCAAACAGGTCGACATCATGGCCAGGTATGGCGCTGCTCAGGCGGGCGCCCATTTCCTGCGCAAAAATCTGGTAGCGCAGGCGCTGCACCTCACGAACTTCATCTTGATGCCGGGCCCATGACACCACCAGCGCACCACGCTCCGGCGCTGGTGCAGTCGCCGTGGTTTGCAGCGGCGCTTGAAAGTAGCTTGCGGGCCGGTTTCGCAAGCTTTTGGGCAGGGACAGTGGGGACAATGCAAACGTGGGGTTGGGCAGTTCTCTCATGTGTTTCTCCTGTGGTGATGGCGTCTATGATGACTATGCAAAATGACGCGACCATGGCATATTCATGGCATTTTGATGACACACACAGAGAACCCTAGACCCTCACCCTGATGACTTGGCCGCCAGCTCAAATCCCACCACAACGCCTTGCAAATAAGCCTGAATGACCGGGTCCTGGTCATGCTCGGCCACCAACGCGCTGGCCCGCGCCACGTCGCGGGACAAACCCAGACTGCTCTGAAGCTGCGTTGCCTGTTTGCTGCAAGCCTCTGCCAGCTGCCGGGGCAACAGCTCGCGCAGTGCCTCAACCCCGTAGCGCAACCGTTTGGCCAAAATGCGCACACGGTGTTGCTGCATTGGTGTGTCGGCACTCGCCTGCGCCTGCGCCAGTCGCAGGTGCAAACGCCGGGTTCGACGCTTGGCCCAACGCCGCAGCGCGTCCTTTTTAACCCGCCCGGCAGGGTCCGATACCGTCAGGTTTTCCAGCCACTCGGTCAGCGCCAGCAGGCACAGACCCACGGCCGGTGTCTGCAGCGTCTGGCCCAGCTGTTGGCGCTGCACACTGGCGGTGTGCGTCAAGGCGGTTGACATGGCCAGCCAGGCTTGCGCTTGGTTGGCCTGGCCCATGACAAAGCCGTCGGCCAGGGCTGGCAGGGTTTCGGTCACAGCCACATCCAGATCGCGCTGCGTACCCAGGCCCGCCAGCAGCGGCTGCAGTTCAAGCCAGCTCGGGGGTCCGGCCACGGCCAGTGTCTTGCCAAACAGCCGCACGCCCGACCTGAAGCGGCGCCAGCCCACACGGGCCTGGTGCACGACTTCGGGGTCGTTTGAGGTGCGCAGGGTGTCCAGGTTCTGGCTGAAATGGGCAAACATCTCGCGCAGCACCCCTTGCGCCAGTTCAAGCCGGCTCAAGGGCAAAACCATGGGTGACAGCTGGGCGCGCTGCGGCCGGTTCAGCGTGCCTTGCGCCAACAAGAATCCGCGCTCGGCCTTGCTGCGGTTGCCCGGCAACACGGCCACGCCACGGCCCAGCTGGCGCGCCAGGTCAAACAGCGCTGCGGGCGGGCCCGCCTTCAATTCAAGTTCAAGCTCGCAAATGGGCGCCAGTTTGCCGTCGGCCTCGACCTGGCCAATGTCCAGCGCCACTTCCACCACGCTGCCACTGCGTTGGCGCAGCAGCCAAAGGGTGCGCTCAAAGCGGGTGACAAAACATGGTGCCAGGGTGGCAAACAGGCGGCCACCGGGGTCGATGCCAGACCAGGCCGTGTCCGCCAGCGCAGCCAGCTCCAGCGCCGGGCCTGCCACCGGGCTTTCCCATTCACCGCGCTGGCTCAGGGCGGAGCGCCCTGAGCCGCTGGTTTTGAGGGTTTGCAACCAGCGCGGGTCGGCCTCGCTGCCAACCCGGCGCAAACGCAGGGCCACACCCCGCTGGCGCAATGCCTGGTCGGGTGTGTCGAAATAAATGTTCATCAAAGACTGCTGCGACGGTTTGCGCCGCGCCAGCGCGGATGAGCGTGCCAGCCGTTTGGCCAGGTCGGCCACATCGGACCCCGGCAAACTCAGCTTGAGCTCCACCTCTTGCGGTGCACTGCTGTGCGGTCGTGATTTCATGGTTTGGGGCCTTTCCATCTGGAGGTCAAAAGCCATTCTCGCACTTGCTCGGCCACCCAAGGTCCATCATCCAGTGGCAAATCATGGCCCGCTGTAGGGTGGATGCGTGGCGCACAGCCCCATTGCCGGGCCAAAGCCAGCGTGCACTGCACCGACACCAGCTGGTCCTGCGCGCTGGCCAGCAGCAAGGTGGGTGGGTGTGGTGGGTCCGGCGGCGCAGCAAAGCGGGCCGCCGCCAGCAATTGACGCAACGCGTTCAACCGGGACACCGGGTGCATGCGGCGCAGCGCCAGCCAATGTGGCAACACGGCCTCACGGCCACCCCGGCTGGTCAGGTGGAGAACTGCGCGCTCCCAGTCCTGCGGCGCGGCACCCGGCAGCAGCAGGCGCAGCAGCGGTGCGTAACTGGCCGGGCGCAGGCGCTGGTAAAACGCGCTGAACGGGCGCAGGCTGGTGTTGATAAGCACCTGGGCTGCCACCTCATCGGGATGCGACTGCGCCCAGGCCACGGCCACCATGGCGCCCAGCGACATGGCCAACAGCTGGTAAGGCGGCGCAATGCGGCGCAAGGCCAGTTGCAGGCGGCAATCTGCCACCATGTCTTGCACCCGGCTGGCGCTGCGCAGGTGGTTGAGCCGACCATTGCCGGCCAGGTCGAGCGTGACCACCGTCTGATGCGGCAAAACCTGCTGGAATTGCCCGACAAACTCACCCCAGTGCCGGCTTTCCCGGGTCAGTCCACGTAAAAAAATCCAGGTGGGCATGGTTCAGTACCAGTCTTGCAAGGCCTGGGCGTGGTGCTGCGCCCGGTTCTCCGGGGTGGGTAACCACAGGGGGTGACCGCAGGCGGCACGCGACAAAAAATCGAGCAGCAACTGGTGCTGGCGCAGCACGCGCTGCTGGCGGTGTTCGATCAGCGGATTGAACATGCCGTGGCGCGAAAACAGCTGACGCGGGTTCTTTTTGACCCACAGCCAGGAGCCCATCTCCAGGGTCAGCGGCAAAAACACCCGCTGCGGCCGGGTGCAGGCCTGCAGATACAAATGGTCCCACAGGTCGCCGTGGGCCAGGTACTGCAGGCTTTGCGGCTCGATCACATAGCGGTGGTGACTGTGCGACTGAACAAAAATGTTTTTGAACGCCTGCATTTCGGCCAGGTGGGCAATCGGGGCACGCTTGTGCGCATACGGGAACCAAATGCGGTCGCGGCTGCCAAAACCCGAATGGCAGTCCACCGACAGGCTGAAATCGCGGCTCAGCAATTCAGCCGTCACCACCTCGCAGACCGCCTGGTTTTCCAGCTCCATCGCTTGGTCTTTGGCGCCGCGGTACCAGGGCAGGCCGGCGCTGAAGCGCTGACCGCCCACCATGAACGGCACCGCCTCGGTGGCTTGCACGGGGGCGTTGCGCATCAGGTCGACACCGTTCGGGTTGGCGCGCGTGCCCAGCGCCATGCCGCCAGGGTTGACGATGGGCATGAACACCAGGCGCACGGTTTCAAGTTGCCGGTGCAAGCTGCTGTCCCACTGCAAGCGCATGACCAGGTTGAGCAAATAGGCCAGCACCACCTCGGCACCAATGCGCTCCAGGCCATGGATACCGCCAAAATAACCCACGGCAGGAACGTGTTTGGCCGGATTTCCCAGCGTGATCACCTGCACCGGGTAAGTGGTGCCATTGGGCAGCGTCGCCTGGCAAACCTCGCGGGCGTCAAGCCAACCGGCGCCCAGCTCGATGATGCGCGCCAGCGCCTCCAGTTCGGGCAGCTCAGCGCGGGTCACAGTGGCCGCAACAACAGGCAGAAGGAATGAACAACATGTTGCCGGAGCGTAAAGTACCCAAGTGTCAAAACGATGACAATTTTTTGACGCCCCAACGGCCCTGCCCTGACACACTGGTGTCATGTTGCACGCTTAACTTTGCCTAACCGCAACATTGCCCAAGGCGACTGACCATGCGACTCAAAGTCAATTTCTTTCGACTCCTCGTCATCTCCGCCTGTCTGCTGGGTGGACTGGCCGAGCTGGTCCGCTTGCAGCGATCCCGCTTGTTGATGCGGCGCTGATACCGGTACGGCTTTCATGCCATTTTCATGACAGTGTCATGAAAGGCGTCTATAAATGCGCCATGCGTAAACAAGACCACACCACGACTTCCGCCACTGCTGCAGCGCCAACCACCGGGGGCGCCCCGCAGGACTTTGATATCTGCCTCAAGCTGATCGAGCAGCTGTGGGCGCTGCGCCAGGCCATGCTCGAACGCGAAAAAGCGCTGACGCCAGAACTCGACAAGGTATTGCCCGAATACCGCCAGAGCGCCCGCAACCTGATTCACTACCTGACCCTGCGCAGCATCGACCTGCGACCGCTGCAAGAGCAGCTCTCCAGGCTCGGTCTGTCTTCGCTGGGGCGCTCCGAGTCGCATGTGCTGGCCAGCCTCGACAAGGTGCTGGGCCTGCTGCACCGCCTCACCGGCCAGGCCTGGCAAGACAGGTCAGCCGAAGAACCCGCAGGCAGCATCAGCAGCCGCGTGCTGCTTCAAAAACACACCCTCAGGCTGTTGGGCCATGCACCCGCCGGGCGTCCGGTGCGGATCATGGTCACGCTGCCCTCCGAAGCCGCCACTGACGCCCAACTGGTGCGCGAACTGGTGGAGGCCGGCATGGACATTGCCCGCATCAACTGCGCCCATGACGCCGCGGACGACTGGCAGCGCATGTGCGCCAACGTGCGCGGTGCTGCTGCAGCAGCCCAGCGGCCAGTGAAGCTGCTGATGGACCTGGGCGGCCCGAAAATCAGAACCGGCCAGGTGGCGGACCGGCCACCGGTGCTCAAGCTCAAGCCGGGCAAAGACGACATGGGCCGTGTCGTTCGCCCGGCCCGACTGCACCTGCGCCCCATTGACAGCACCGCGCAGGTACCCAATGTCGATGCCAGCATCGGCGTTTGGGAGGTCTGGCTGGCGCGCTTGAAAGCGGGCAGCCACATCCATTTCACCGATGCCCGGGGTGCCAGGCGCCAGTTGCTGGTGATCCACAACGACGACACCGGCGCCGTGGCAGAAAGCCTGCAAACGGCTTACCTGACCCCGGAAACCGTGTTGACCCTCGGTAGCTCGGGCGGCAAGAAAAAACATGCCACCCTGGTGTGCCAGATCGACAGCCAGCAAGGCGCCCTGCGCCTGCATGTGGGCGACCACTTGCGCCTGACCCGCGACGGGATCGGCCAGCCCGCCGCCATGGAAGACGACTCCGACGCGCCCAGCCCGGAGCCCGCACGCGTGGCCGTGACCCTGCCGCAGGTGATCGACCAAGCCAGGGTGGGCCAGCGCATCTGGTTTGACGATGGCCGCATTGGCGGCGTGATTCGCCAGCAAACTGACGACTGGCTCGACATAGAAATCACCCAGGCACGCCCGGAAGGCGAAAAACTCACCGGTGACAAAGGCATCAACTTGCCCGACAGCAAGCTGAACTTGCCCGCACTCAGTGACAAGGACATCGAGGACCTGCGGACCGTGGCGGCCGAGGCCGACATGGTGGGCCTGTCGTTTGTGCAAAAGCCTGCCGACATTGCGCTGCTGCGCGGCCATTTGCAGCGCCTGGGCCGCGACGACATGGGCATTGTGCTCAAGATCGAAACCCTGCAGGGCTTCGAAAACCTGCCCGAGCTGATGCTCTCAGCCATGGCCTCAAACGTGTCGGGGGTGATGATTGCGCGCGGCGATCTGGCGGTGGAATGCGGCTACGAACGCCTGGCCGAAGTGCAGGAAGAAATTTTGTGGTGCGCCGAAGCGGCCCACATGCCGGTGATCTGGGCCACGCAGGTGCTCGAATTCATGGCCAAGACCGGTTTGCCGTCGCGCGCCGAGATTTCAGATGCGGGTTTGGGTGTGCGCGCCGAGTGCGTCATGCTCAACAAGGGCCCCTACATCACCCAGGCCATTCGCACGCTCGACGACATCCTGCAACGCATGGGTGGCCACCAGGCCAAAAAACGGCCGCTGCTGCGCGCGCTGAAGGCTTGGGGGCGCTGGCACCACGAGTTCTGATGCTATGCTGGCAACTCTGATGACAATGAATTTTTGAACATGCAAAACACCAAGCGCCTGGCGGCTGTCGACCTGGGCTCGAACAGCTTCCGGCTGGAAATTGGCCGCATTGAACACGGCCAGTTCTACCGCACCGAATACCTCAAGGAAACCGTACGCCAGGGCAATGGCCTGGACGACAACCGCAACCTCACGCCTGCTGCCATGCAGCGCGGCTGGGACTGCCTGGCGCGCTTTGGCGAACGCCTGGCGGGCTTTTCTGAGGCCGAAGTGCGTGCCGTGGCCACACAAACCCTGCGCGAAGCGCGTAACCGCGACGAATTTCTGGCCATCGGAACCGAAAAACTGGGCTTCCCGATCGACGTCATTTCGGGCCGCGAAGAAGCCCGGCTGATCTACCAGGGCGTGGCCCAGGCGCTGCCGCGCGCGCCGGAACGCCGCCTGGTGATCGACATTGGCGGGCGCTCCACCGAGATCATTCTGGGCCACGGCTGCGAGCCAATCCAGATGGAGTCTTACCGGGTGGGCAGCATTGCCTGGTCGATGCGCTATTTTGGGGACAACCAGTTCACCAAGCGCTCGTTCCAGATGGCCGAAATTGCCGCCAAGGCGGTGCTTGACGAGGCGCTGGGCCTGTACAGCCCCGACCAGTGGGACGTGGCTTATGGCTCGGCCGGCACCATAAACGCGGTGGTCGATGTGCTGGTGGCTGCCGGCTGGCCGGCAGGCCTGGTCACCCGCCCCGGCCTGGACTGGTTGCAAGACAAGCTGCTGGCGGCCCAAAGCACCGACCGACTGCGCCTGGCCGGTATGCGTGACGACCGCAAACCCATCATTGGCGGCGGCTTGAGCGTGTTGCGGGCCCTGTTTGATCTGCTGGGTATTGAGCGCCTGGAACAAGCCACGGGCGGTTTGCGCCATGGGCTGCTGCAAGACATGCTGGGGTCAGGCCAGCAACAAACCGACTTGCGCGACCATTCGGTGGAGCGTCTGGCAGCCAAATTTGGCGCGGATCCGGTGCATGGCAAGCGGGTTGGCCAGGTTGCCAATGCGCTGTACTTGCAGCTCAACAATTCAGTCGTGGAAGAGCGCGCCAGCCGCAAGCTCACCTGGGCCGCGCAATTGCACGAAATCGGCAGCCATGTCTCGCACAGCGACCACCACAAGCATGGCGCCTATATTCTGGACAACACCGACGCCATGGGTTTTGCGCTGACCGAGTTGCACAAGCTCAGCCTGCTGGTGCTGGGGCACCGCGGCAAATTGCGCAAGTTGGAGGCCGACTTTGAAGACCAATTGCTCATCCAGCAACTGCTGGTGCTGCGCCTGGCCGTGGTGCTGTGCCACGCCCGGCGTGATCCCGATGTGACGGGCATCAGCCTGTGCCATGACCCCAAAAACGCACGGCAATTTGTGCTGAACTTCAGCAGCGACTGGGCCCGCTTGTACCCGCAGTCGGCGTATTTACTCAGCGAGGAATGCGTGGCCTGGCAAAAAACACCCTGGTCATTGCGGGTGGTCGAAGACTGAGCCTGGCGTTGGCATTCAGGCCAGCGTCAAAAACGCCAGAATGTCATCCAGATGCGACGCAAAGTCGCTCAGGGCGTGGTCACCCGCGGGCAGTAGCTTGATGGTGGCACCGGGGTAATGGCCCGTCATCTCGCGCCAGTCCAGCACCTCATCACCCCGCGCAATCACGGCATAGTAGCGCTCCGGGCGGCTGATACGGGCCACTTCCTGCGCCAATAACTCATCGACAAAGGTCGGGTCAAAGTAAAAGCTTTGCGCCGGGTCGTGCCACAGCGCGTTGTCGCCAATGTAGGCGGTCAGGTCGCGCGCCGGGTGCACCGCAGGGTTCAACAGCACCGCCTTGCAGCCCAGGCGCTCGGCCAGCCAGGTGGCATAAAAGCCGCCAAGAGACGAGCCCACCACCGCCATGCGGTCCCTGGGCCAGTGGGCGATGCCCTGCAACACGTCTTCCATGGCTTGTTTGGGCGAAGCTGCCAGCGCCGGGCACCACCAGACCACCCCAGGGTGGCGGCTGGCCACGGTGGTGGCCATCAGGCGCGCCTTGTTGGAGGCGGGCGACGAGCGAAAACCGTGCAGGTAAAGCAAGTGGGTGGTGGTCATGGTGAAAGAATCATAGGGCAAGGCGGCGCCAACGGCCGGGTGATAATTCCTTACACCGCGCCCCAAAAACCGCTTGCCGATATCCTTCGCCGTTGATCAAACCCTGACACCCATTTTCAGACCCAAACCATGCCACCGATCCCGAGCTTTCCAACGGCACACCGTCAACCCGTCTTCACCTGCACGCGCCGCAGCCTGTCGCTGTTTGTTATCGGCCTGAGCCTGACGCTGACCGCCTGCAGCCCGCAGGCAGCCGCCACAGATTCAGTCTCGCTGGATTTCGCCCGTGCCGAGTTTGAGGCGGGTCGCGTGGTGCTGATTGATATTCGTGAACCCAACGAGCACGCCACGGGTGTGGCCCAGGGCGTGCAGTTGCTGCCCATGCGCCAGCTGGGTGCGCGCCTGTCAGAAATACCCACCGCCGCCGACAAGCCGGTGCTGCTGATCTGCAACACGCAAAACCGTTCCAGTTCAACGCTGTCAGCGCTGCGCGAACGCGGCTACCCGCACGTGCGCTTTGTGCAGGGCGGCATGAGCGAGTGGGTGCGCCGGGGCTGGCCAGTGGTCAGGCCC
>CAZIGL010000052.1:0-16203 GCA_964538895.1 uncultured Rhodoferax sp. | reverse complement strand
AACCCGCGAGGCAGGCCCTGTGGGCGGCTTCCTCATACTGGGGTACCAGAAATCGTCAGCCCCCCACAGGGCCTACCTCGCTAGACGTAGTGGCGGTGCACACCTGGTTAATCAAAACACCGCTCAAAACCCAGTTCGCGATTTTCGGTCTTCGGTTTCCAGTTTTCAAACCTCAGTGAAGCACCCAGCTATCAGCGCTGTGACTGGCATGGGTGGTCACCGATTTCTGGTACTCCAGTATGAGGTGGCCGCCCATGCCAGTCACAGCGCAGAAAGACACCGCAAAAATCCCCAAAGCCATGGATTGCCGCGTCGCTAAGCTCCTCGCTATGACGAATTAAGTGCCACGTTGCGAAGCTCACCGCAATGACGACAAGTCAAACATCAATCTCCACCGAATCGCCATGCAGTTCCATCAGTTCCCGGCGCGCCGCAGCCTCACCCTTGCCCATCAGCTTGGTCATCAGCTCCGACGTCTGCAACACACTCAAGCTGCCCAAATGCACCGGCAACAAGCGACGGGTGTCGGGGTTCAAAGTGGTATCCCACAACTGCTCGGCATTCATCTCACCCAAGCCCTTGAAGCGGCTGATGGTCCAGGCGCCTTCGCGCACGCCTTCCTTGCGCAGCTTGTCCAGGATCGCGGTGAGTTCGCCCTCGTCAAGCGCATAGGCCTTGGACGCCGGCTTTTTGCCACGTGCCGGCGCATCGACGCGAAACAAGGGCGGGCGGGCCACAAAGACATGGCCGGTGTCGATAAGCTTGGGAAAGTGCTTGAAAAACAGCGTTAACAGCAACACCTGAATGTGTGAGCCATCGACATCGGCGTCACTCAGGATGCAAATCTTGCCGTAGCGCAGGCCGCTCAGGTCCGGGGTGTCATCCACGCCGTGCGGATCAACGCCAATGGCCACCGCAATGTCGTGAATTTCGTTGTTGGCAAAGAGGCGGTCACGCTCGACCTCCCAAGTGTTCAACACCTTGCCGCGCAGGGGTAGCACGGCCTGGCTTTCCTTGTTGCGGCCCATTTTGGCGCTGCCGCCGGCCGAGTCGCCCTCAACCAGAAACACCTCGTTCTCGGCAATGTCGCGGCTTTCGCAGTCGGTCAGTTTGCCCGGCAACACCGCCACGCCCGAGCCCTTGCGTTTTTCAACCTTCTGGCCGGCTTTTTGGCGCGATTGCGCGGCCTTGATGGCGATCTCGGCCAGCTTCTTGCCGTATTCGACGTTCTGGTTCAGCCACAGCTCAAGCGCCGGGCGGACAAAACCTGACACCAGCCGCACCGCGTCGCGCGAATTCAGGCGCTCCTTGATCTGACCCTGAAACTGTGGGTCCAGCACCTTGGTGGACAGCACGTAGCTGGCGCGCGCAAAAACATCGTCGGGCAGCAGCTTGACGCCCTTGGGCAGCAGCGAATGCATTTCCACAAAACTCTTGACCGCCGTGTACAGGCCATCACGCAAGCCCGACTCATGCGTGCCACCGGCCGGGGTCGGAATCAGGTTGACATAACTCTCGCGCACCGGCTGGCCGTCCTCGGTAAAAGCCACGCACCAGGCAGCACCCTCGCCCTCGGCAAAACTGTCGTTGTTGGCATCGGCAAAACCCGCGCCTTCAAACAGCGGAATGACGGGCTCGCCGGTCAGGGTTTGCGTCAAATAATCGCTCAGGCCGCCCTTGAACTGCCAGGTCTGGGTCTCCTTGGTTTTCTCCTGCACCAACGTGACCGACACGCCCGGCATCAGCACCGCCTTGCTGCGCAACAGGTGCTCCAGATGCGCCATCGGCAACAGCATCGATTCAAAATATTTGCCATCGGGCCAGACCCGCACCGTGGTGCCCGACTTGCGATCGCCCTCGCCTGCCGGGCGAATCACCAGCGGCTCGATCACGTCACCGCCGGCAAACACCAGGCGCGCCACCTGGCCCTCGCGGTAGGTGGTGGCTTCCAGGCGCAGCGACAGCGCGTTGGTCACGCTCACACCCACACCGTGCAGGCCGCCGGAAAAGCTGTAGGCGCCGCCCTTGCCCTTGTCGAACTTGCCACCCGCGTGCAACTGGGTGAACACCAGTTCGATCACCGGCGCGTGCTCGGTGGGGTGCATGCCGAACGGGATGCCACGGCCGTCGTCTTCCACCGTGATGGATCCGTCGGCATGGACGATGGTCTTGATTTTTTTGCCGTGCCCGGCCAGCGCTTCGTCGGCCGCGTTGTCGAGCACTTCCTGGATCACGTGCATCGGACTGTCGGTGCGGGTGTACATGCCGGGGCGCTGCTTGACCGGCTCCAGCCCTTTGAGGACGCGGATCGAGTTTTCGGAATATTCGGGAATTGGTTTGGTTGCCATAGCGGCGCATTGTAATCAGGCCGCTTTGAAACAACTGGATGAATACCCAGCCCCTGCGGAGCCCGCGTTACAAGACAAGGAGTAACATCACCAAATAAGGGAAAACCCTTAGCTGCTTTGTTTTTTCATTTAAAACCCGGACCTTTGACCATGCAACCTACCCAAAACCATCTCGTTTCGCTCCGTCTCACCGCCGCAGCCTTGTTGGGGCTCACCGCTGCGCTGGCCTGTGCCCAGGACGTGCAAACGGTACGCATCGCCCACGCCGGCCCCACCTCGGGCGGCATTGCCCACATCGGCAAAGACACCGAAAACGGCGTGCGTATGGCAATTGACGACATCAACACCCAGGGCATCGTCATTGGCGGCAAAAAAATCAAATTCGAACTGGCTGCCGAGGACGACGCAGGTGATCCGCGTCAAGCGACCGCCGTGGCGCAAAAGCTGTGTGACTCCAAGGTGGCCGGTGTGGTCGGTCACCTCCAGTCGGGCACCACCATCCCGGCTTCTTCGATCTACAACAAATGCGATTTGCCGCACATCACGGTCGCCGCCACCAACCCCGACGTGACCAAGCGCGGTTATGCCACCACCTTCCGCCTGATTGCCGACGACAACGCCTTGGGTGCGGCCCTCGCCCTGTACGCCAATGACAAGCTCAAACTCAAAACCGTCGCCGTGATTGATGACCGCACCGCCTATGGCCAGGGCTTGGCCAACGTCTTCAAGGCCACGGCAAAACAAAAGGGCATGCAGATCCTGGCCGAAGAATTCACCACGGACAAGGCCACCGATTTCATGGCTATCCTGACCAACATCAAGAGCAAGAAACCAGATGCCATCTTTTATGGCGGCTTGGACTCCCAGGCGGGTCCCATGCTGCGCCAGATGGAACAGCTGGGCATGGCCAATGTCAAGTTCTTTGGCGGCGACGGCCTGTGCACCGAGAAGCTGGGCGAGTTGGCCAGCAAGGCGGCCGCGTTGAAAAACGTGACCTGCGCCACAGGCGGTGCCTCCGTCGAAAAAATGCAGGGCGGCGCGGCATGGAAGAAAAAGTACGATGCCCGTTTCCCCGGCCAGTTCCAGATTTACAGCCCTTATGCCTACGATGCGACCTTCGTTTTGGTGGATGCCATGAAGCGTGCCAAGTCGGTTGACCCCGTCGTCTATGTCCCGTTCATCGGGAAAACCAAGTTCAAGGGCATCACTGCCAACATTTCCTTCACCCCAAAAGGCGAGTTGACCGTGCCAGCCGTGACGCTGTACTCGTTCAAGAACAATGTGCGCGCTGAAATGAACTGATGACGCAAGGTCTGGCGGGCGCAGCGCGGGCATAGTTCGGTATATTCCACGCATGCCGCATTCCGCCAAAAAACTCTCCATCAACCAGGTCCTGTTGTGCGGCGCCGCCATCGTCACACTGTCCATGGGGATCCGCCATGGCTTCGGACTGTGGCTGCAGCCCATGACGCAGAGCCTGGACTGGAACCGCGAAACCTTTGCTTTTGCGCTGGCCATTCAAAATCTGACTTGGGGCGTGACTGGCATTTTCGCCGGCATGCTGGCCGACCGTTTTGGCGCCTTCCGCGTGATCGTGGGCGGCGCCCTTCTTTACGCCTTGGGGTTGGTAGGCATGGCTTATGCCACCACCGCACTGCAGCTTTCGTTGAGTGCCGGTGTGCTGATTGGCATGGCGCAGGCGGGCACCACTTACGCCATTATTTATGGCGTTATTGGGCGCAACATCAGCGCCAGCAAACGCTCATGGGCCATGGGCGTGGCAGCTGCTGCGGGCTCGTTTGGCCAATTTTTGATGGTGCCGACCGAAGGTTTTCTGATTGACTTTTTCGGTTGGCAGCAGGCCCTGGTGGCCCTGGCGCTGGCCGCGCTTTTGATCATGCCGCTGGCCTGGGGCTTGCGCGAGCCTGATTTCAGAGGTGGTGCCGGGCATTTTCGCGAGCAATCCATCATGCAGGCGCTGCGCGAGGCCTTCAAATACCGCAGCTTTCAGCTGCTGATGGCGGGCTATTTTGTCTGCGGCTTTCAGGTGGTATTCATTGGCGTGCACATGCCCAGCTATTTGAAAGACCAGGGACTCGCTGCAAACGTGGCAAGTACCTCGCTGGCGCTGATTGGCCTGTTCAACGTGTTTGGCACCTATGCGGCCGGAGTGCTGGGCCAGCGCATGCCAAAAAAGAATATTCTGGCCTTCATTTACCTGTCCCGCGCCGTCGTCATCAGCGTGTTTTTGCTGGTGCCCTTGTCACCCATGAGCGTTTACGTGTTCTCTGCCGTCATGGGCATGCTTTGGTTATCCACCGTACCGCCGACCAACGCCATGGTGGCGCAAATTTTTGGTGTGGCGCATTTGTCGATGCTGGGTGGCTTTGTGTTTTTCAGCCACCAGATCGGCTCGTTTCTGGGGGTCTGGCTGGGCGGCTATTTGTTTGACCGCACCGGCAGTTACGACATCGTCTGGTACATCGCCATCGCGCTCGGGGTGCTGGCGGCGCTGGTCAATCTGCCCATCAAGGAAGCCGCTATCGTGCGCACGCCTTTGACGCAGGGGGCCTGATGCCATGAAGCCGCTGTACAAAGCCCTGATCTACGCCGGTTTGCTGGTGGTGCTGGGGCTGGTGTTTGCCATGTACACCCGTCCCGACTTCGTCATGACGCTGGCCAACCAGGTCTGGGGGTGCTTTTAGTGCTGCACCACCATTCGAGCGAGCCCTCCGGCTGGGTCCAACGCTGGCAGCATTTGATGCCGTCAGGCGCGCGCGTGCTTGACGTGGCTTGTGGTTCGGGTCGCCACATGCAATGGCTCAACGCAAGAGGCTGCCATTGCACCGGCATTGACCGCTCGGCAGAGGCCCTGGCCGAGGCCAGCCGTTATGGCGACACTGTTTTGGCGGACATCGAAGGCGGACCCTGGCCCCTGATGCAACACGGTCTGCCACAACAATTTGACGTGGTTCTGGTTGCCAATTACCTCTGGCGGCCCTTGTTTCCGGTGCTTTTGCAAAGCCTGGCGCCCGGTGGCTTGCTGCTTTATGAGACTTTTGCCCAGGGCAATGAGACCGTGGGCAAACCGTCCCGGCCCGATTTCTTGCTGCAAACCGGCGAATTGCTGCAGCTGTGCCATGGCCTGCGCATCGTGGCCTATGAAGAGGGCTATCTGCCGAACCCCGAACGTTTTGTGCAGCGCATTGCAGCTTTCAGGCCACCGCACGGCTTTGACGCGGCACAGTCACCCGCGCGCTACCCGCTCTCGCTAAAATGACGCGTTAATCCAATTACTACAAGACAAGATGCCACACTCAAAGCCCCAACTTACCGGCAGCATTGTTGCCTTGGTGACCCCCATGCACCCCGATGGCAGTGTGAATTATCCGGCGCTGCGCCAGTTGATCGACTGGCACATTGCCGAGGGCACGGATTGCATCGGCGTGGTCGGCACCACCGGTGAGTCGCCCACGGTGAGCGTCCAGGAACACTGCGAAATCATCCGGGTGGCGGTGGAACAGGCCAACAAGCGTGTGCCGATCATGGCCGGTTGCGGCTCCAATTGCACCGCCGAGGCCATTGAACTGACCAGGTTTGCCAAAAAGGTGGGAGCCGATTGCCAGTTGCAAGTCGTACCCTATTACAACAAGCCCACCCAGGAGGGCCAGTACCAGCACTTCAAGGCCATTGCCGAAGCCGTGGACCTGCCGATGGTGCTGTACAACGTGCCCGGTCGCTCCGTGGCCGACATGACGCTCGAAACGGTGCTGCGCCTGACCCAGGTGCCCGGCATTGTGGGCATCAAGGAGGCCACCGGTAACATCGACCGCGCCCAATGGCTGATCCGCGAAGCCCCTGAACACTTTGCCATTTATTCAGGGGATGACCCGACCGCGGTGGCCCTGATGCTGTGCGGCGGTCACGGCAACATCAGCGTCACGGCCAATGTGGCGCCGCGTCTGATGCATGAGCTGTGCGTGGCGGCTCTTGCCGGCGATGTCAAACGCGCCATGGAGATTCAATTCAAGTTGATGCCACTGCATAAAAACCTGTTTGTCGAAGCCAATCCGATCCCGGTGAAATGGGCCGTGGCCCGCATGAAACTGTGTGGCAGCACCATGCGCCTGCCCATGACGGACCTGACCCCGGCTAACGTACCGGTGGTGGAAGCTGCCCTGCGCGATGTTGGCCTGATTTGACGCCAGACCGACCCTTTTTTCACCTGCTCACCCGATCTTTGACCCGAAGGAACTTTTGTGAACCCTACTTCCAGACTTGCAATCCTTGGCCTGACCCTGACACTGGGCGCCTGCTCGGTGCTGGAGACCGACAAGGTGGACTACAAAAGCGCCGGCAAGGCGCCATCGCTTGAAGTGCCGCCCGACCTGACCCAGTTGTCGCGCGAAACACGTTATGCCGTGCCGGGTGCAGCCGTCACCGCATCGAGCTTTCAAATCGGTCAGCTTGCGACACAAACCACACCCACGGCGGCCACGTCCCTGGGGGATGTGCGCATCGAGCGCGCCGGCACCCAGCGTTGGCTGGTCATCAGCCGCCCGGCCGACAAGCTGTGGGATCCGGTGAAAGACTTCTGGATCGAGAGCGGCTTTTTACTGGTGATGGACCAGGCCAATCTGGGCATCATGGAAACCGATTGGGCCGAAAATCGCGCAAAACTGCCACAAGACATCATTCGCAGCACCATTGGCAAGGTGTTTGACTCGCTTTATTCCACCGGTGAGCGCGACAAATTCCGCACCCGCCTGGAGCGTAACGCCAGCGGCGGCACAGACATTTTCATCAGCCACCGCGGCATGGTCGAGGTTTACAGCAGCACCAGCAAAGATCAAACCGTGTGGCAACCCCGTGCTGCTGACCCTGAGCTTGAAGCAGAATTTTTACGCCGACTGATGGTCAGGCTGGGTGTTTCAGAGGAACAGTCCAAAGCGCTGGTGGCCGCCGGACCAGCGAGCCAAGGCGTCCAAATTGACACGGTCAACGGCCAACCGGTGGTGCGACTCAATGACGAGTTTGACCGCGCTTGGCGCCGGGTTGGTCTGGCGCTGGACCGCACCAACTTCACGGTAGAAGACCGTGACCGCAGCAAAGGCATTTACTTTGTGCGCTATGTGGCGCCCAGCGCAGACAAGGCTGAACCGGGCTTCCTTGGCAAACTCTTTGGTGCTGCCAAGCCTGACAGCGCACCGCAGAAGTTCAAGGTTTTGGTAGTGAGTCAGGGCGCCGCGAGCACGGTATCTGTGCAAAATGCCGACGGCAGCACAGCGACCGCCGCCGACGCCCAGCGCATCATGAAAGTGCTGGCGGACGACCTCAAGTAAGAAAATGGGTGAACTCTGACACCGCCACGCGCGGGGTGTGGAAGCCGTTGACCGGCTCCGCATCGTCTGCGTAACCCAGCGACATGCCGCACACCAGCATCTCATCGGCACCCGCACCGATGTGCGGCAGGATGATGCTGGTAAATCCGTTCCAGGCGGCCTGCGGGCAGGTGTGCAGACCACGGGCGCGCGCCGCCACCATGATGTTTTGCAAAAACATGCCGTAGTCGAGCAGCGAGCCGCGCCCCATGACGCGGTCAATGGTGAACATCAGACCCACCGGTGCGTCAAAAAAACGGTAATTGCGCTGGTGCTGCGCGTGCATCTTGTCCTTGTCACCCTTGCCAATACCCAGCAAGTTGTACAGGCCCCAACCATTCTCACGACGCCGGTCGATGTAAGGACTGACCCATTTCTCGGGGTAATAGTCGTATTCTTCGCAGTACTGGGCGGCCAGCGACGGGTCGGCACGCAGCGCATCATGGGCGGCACAGACCTTGTCCACCAAGCCGTCACGGCTGTTGCCCTGCAGCACATAGACCTTCCAGGGTTGGGTGTTGGTGCCCGACGGCGCCCGGCTTGCCACCTGCAGAATGTCATGCAGCGTCTGGTGTGGCACGGCTTGTTGGCTAAAGGCACGGGTGGACATGCGCGAGGTGATGGCAGCGTCGACAGTGGCGACATGCAGGTCTGCATCAGGCAATTTTTCAGTAGTCAAAAGAGTTTCTCCAAAACAGTTTCAAGGATTCAGGGCACCAGCCAGCCAGCTTGCAGGTGCTGCGCAGTTCAGCGGGTGGCCGGTGCGTGCGTTCTTATTTTCGCTCTTTCAGCAGGTCGCGCAAACGCTTGGGGGCAGGCACCAGCGGCGTGCGGCTGCGTGTCCAGGCGCCCTGATCGGAGGGTGACAGCGCGCGCCCGCGGCTCATGAACCACGACGCCAGCTTGTACAGGCCGGTGCGGCCATACACCTGGGCCCACACATTCCAGACCGCACTGCTGGCCACGGTGCGCCCGGCACCGCTGCCGCGCAAGGTGGCGTCTTCGCTCTCGGGTTTGGCTTGCGACTCGTTGCGCAGGCGCACCAGAATGTCGGTGATCGGGATCTTGACCGGACACACCTCAACGCAGGCGCCACACAGCGTGGAAGCGAAGGCCAGCGGGTAGGTGGCATCCAGGCCCAGCATGTGCGGTGAAATGATGGCCCCGATCGGCCCCGGGTAGGTGGTGCCGTAAGCGTGGCCGCCGATGCGTGCATACACCGGGCAGTGGTTCATGCAGGCGCCACAGCGGATGCATTTGAGGGTTTCGCGCAGTTCTTCGTCGGCATAAGCCTGGGTGCGGCCGTTGTCGAGCAGGATCAGGTGCACTTCCTCGGGACCGTCTTTTTCGCCGGGCTTGCGCGGGCCGCTGATCAGGTTGAAATAGGTGGTGACCGCCTGACCGGTGGCAGAGCGCGACAGCAGGCTGTACAGCGGGGGCACGTGTTCGAGTTTTTCCACCACTTTTTCAATGCCGGTGATGGCAATGTGCACCTTGGGCACGGTGGTGCACATGCGGCCGTTGCCTTCGTTTTCGACCAGGCACAGGGTGCCGGTTTCGGCCACGCAAAAGTTGACGCCCGAGAGGCCAATGTCGGCATCGGCAAACTTGCGCCGCAGCACCCGGCGGCCAATGCGGATCAGCGCATCGACGTCTTCGGTGTAGGCCACGCCCGGAATTTCCTTGGCAAACAGCTCGGCAATGGCCTGCTTGGTCTTGTGGATGGCCGGCATGATGATGTGCGACGGCGCCTCGCCGGCGAGTTGCACGATGTACTCGCCCATGTCGGATTCCAGCGCCTCGATGCCGGCGGCCTCCATGGCATGGTTGAAGCCCACCTCTTCGCTCACCATCGACTTGCCCTTGATCACGCGCTTGGCATTCACCCGCGCGGCAATGCCCAGCGCAATGGCGTTGGCCTCTTCGGAGTTTTGCGCCCAGTGCACCTGCACGCCGTTGGCGGTGAGCCGGGCCTCAAGCTGCTCCAGCAAATCTGGCAAGTTGGCCAGGCTATAGCGGCGAATTTGCGAACCCAGTTCGCGCAGGCCTTGCAGCTCGTCCTGGTCCTGAAACTGGGCGCGCCGTTTGGCCTGCAAGAAGTCCATGGCACCGCGGAAATTCTTGCGTTGCCCGGGATCGTTGAGCACGTCACGGCTGCGCTGCTTGAAGTCTTCCATTGGATGGATTTTGATGACCTGGCTCATGCGGAGGCTCCTGTATTGACGGGGTCGGGGTGGCACAGCAGTAGCACCAGTTCGCGCGGGCCGTGGGCACCAAAGGCCAGCGTTTGCTGGATGTCGGCAGTCTTGGAGGGACCGCAAATCAGCAAGGCATTGGTGGGCAAACTGTCTTTCCAGCCCTCGGTGGTCATGGCGGAATAAAGGTCAGCGTGAATGTTGGCGGCATCAAGCAGCACAAAGTGCACCGAGGGCACCAGCGACATCAGCCGCGGCTCTTGTGGCGTGGGCCAGACAATCAGGCTGCCAATCTCGGCAATGGCGCTTCTGGCCAGGGTCAGCGAGGCGTCTACCTCGTCAAACAGCACGTCGCGCCAGGAATCAATGGACTCGGCATAGCGCTTGAGCTCCAGATTGGCTGGCTGGCGTGCCTCCAGCAGGGCGCCGTGTGGTGTGTCGGTGCCAATCAGCAGGTTGCGCAGGCCTTTGTCGGCCAACAGGCGCAACAACAGGTCGGGCCAATCGGCTGCAGTGGTGTCATGCACCTCGGTTTTGACGGCTTCGAGTGCCGCGCGCATGCGGCTGACACGCTGGGCGTTGTCCTCGTGGCGCTGGTGCGACTCAAACCAGGCACTGACATCGGGCAGTGGCACTGGCGCTGGCTTGGCCGGGGCGCGCAGGCGCGCCAAAATGCTGCTGCGCGCGTTGGATTCAGCGGCGGCGGTGGGGCTTTGGGCGGCGTTCATGCGGCATCTCCAGCAGGGGCTTGAGCGGTGGTGCGGCGCCACAAAAAGCTGGCCATGTGTTCTCCTGGCAGCGTGGCCTGGGGCAGGCCCGCCAGTTCATCTTGCTTGGCAGCGCGGCCGGTGATGTTGAGCATGCAACCGCAGTCGGCGCTCACCAGCGACGCAGCGCCAGTGTCACGGATCGCGGTCACCTTGTCGTTGACGATGGCCTCGGAGATGTCGGGGTAGCGCATGGCAAAGGTGCCACCAAAACCGCAGCACTCTTCAATGCGCGCCTGCACCACCACATTCACCTGGGCCAGGCTGTCCAGCAGCGCCACGCTGGTTTCGTGCACGCCCATTTCGCGGCGGGCATGGCACGAGGTGTGCAGTGCGATGGTGCATGGTGCGCCCAGGTCGGGTTGGCTGAAATTGACCACATGCACCAGGAATTCAGTGAGCTCATAAACCCGCTCCGACAGTGCCACGGCCTGGGCATGCAAGACCGGATCATCAGCAAACAGATGCGGGTAATGCTTGCGGATCATGCCACCGCATGAGCCCGACGGAATCACCACCGGCCAGGGCTCGACAAACAGATTGAGTTGTTGCAAGGCAACGGAGCGCGCCTCGTCCGGAAAACCGCTGCTGTGGGCGGGCTGGCCGCAGCAGGTTTGTTGTTCCAGAAAATGCACCCGAATGCCCTCACGCTCGAGCAGGTTGACCGTGTCCAGCCCGGCCTCGGGCGTGAACTGGTCAATCAGGCAAGTGGCAAACAGGTACACATCGGTCGGTTTTTCCGGGTAGCTTCGTGCTTCAAAAGTGGTCAACGCCATGAATCAGTCTCCTTTTTATGACACGCGTTTGGCGTGCAGCTTTGCATTGTGAAACATTTCAGCATTTTTTGATTGTGATATTCGTACGGCTGGGTTTTCAATAATTTCAAGGCCAGCGCCGGGCATAGGACAGGCCCAACTGGAAGGTACGACTTTGAATCCGGACGGTTTCTTCAATCTGCCGACCATAGCCGCCGGCCATGACAAAGGCGACCGGAATACGGCGCTGATGGCACCAGTCAAACACCCGCCGGTCGCGCGCTTCCAGTCCGTCCGGCGTCAGGGCCAAACGCCCCAAACGGTCCCCCGCGTAGGGGTCGGCACCGGCCAGATACAGCACCAAACCGGGCTCGAAGCGCTGGCTCAGCTCAAACAGCGCCAGCTCCAGCGCAGCCAGGTAATCCGCATCGTTACAGCCATCGGGCAGGGCGACATCCAGGTCACTGGCCTCCTTGCGAAACGGAAAGTTCTTGTCGCCGTGCAGCGACAGTGTGAACACACTGTCGTCCTTTTGAAAAATATGGGCCGTGCCATTGCCCTGGTGCACGTCCAGGTCGATCACCGCCACCTGCAGCGGATGCCGGTGTTGCCGCTGCCACTCGGCTTGCGCCAACCGGGCAGCCACAGCCACATCGTTGAACACACAAAATCCACCCCCTTTGCCGGCGTAGGCATGGTGCGTGCCACCCGCCAGGTTGGCCGCCACACCAGCTTGCAGCGCCGAGCGTACCGCCGCCACCGTAGCACCCACCGAGCGCCGCGCCCGCGCCACCATGAATTCGCTCCAGGGGAAACCAATCTCGCGCATGGCGGCAGCACTGATCTGCCCACTCGCCAAGATGTCGATGTAATCCGGTGTGTGCACCAGCGCCAGCTCGCCATCGCTGGCCACCGGCGCCTCCAGCAACGCCACTTCAGGCAATTGCCGCGCAATAGCCTCCCGCAGCATGGCGTATTTGGCCATCGGAAAACGATGCCCCGGCGGCAGGGGCAACACAAAATGGTCCGAGTAAAAAGCTTGCATGACACTATTTTGTCTGGAAGTAAAAAATTTGTATTATTAGAAATGCGTATCTAATTTGCTGCAATGCAACAAAAAAAGCTTGCGTGGGCTCGGGATAACCCTATAATTCAACTCATGCTGCACTGCAACATAAACCGGGTCTCACTCAGTTTCGGCGCAGATACCCTTTTTACTAACCATTTGGAGAATTGAATATGCTGACCGTAGAACAAGTGATGGCCTCACAAAAAGCCAATGTCGAAACCCTCTTGGGTCTGACTGCCAAAGCCTTTGAAGGCGTGGAAAAGATTGTTGAACTCAACCTGAGCGCCTCCAAAGCCGCTCTGGCTGAAACCGGCGATGCCGCCAAAGCCATGCTGAGCGTCAAAGACGCGCAGGAATTGCTGGCACTGCAATCCGGCCTGCTGCAACCCCTGGCTGAGAAGACCGCTGCTTACAGCCGTCACCTGTACGAAATCGCCACTGGCGCTTCCAACGAGTTCACCAAGGCTTTTGAAGGCCAGGCTGCTGAAGCCCAGCAACAATTTGCCGGTCTGGTTGAAGCCGCTGCCAAAAACGCACCTGCCGGTTCAGAGACCGCTGTGGCCATGATGAAAAGCTCGGTGGCTGCTGCCACCAACGCTCTGGAGTCAGTGCAAAAGGCTGTCAAGCAAGCCACCGAAGTGGCAGAAGCCAACTTCAGCGCAGTGGCATCCACTGCCACTGCCAAGCCTGCCGCTAAAAAGCGTTAAATGACTAACGCCAGGCAAAGCAAAGACTTATAAATTTAGAGCTTACGCTTTAAAACAAAGGGTAAACCCTTGCTTGCTTGGTATGATTTGAAATATTGAAAACGAAAGTTTTCCACTGGTTGTCTCCTCGGGTCCTTTCGAAACCTTCAGGTTCAGGGACTCCTTAGGGGCTGGTCGCAAGACCAGCCCCTTTTTTTATACTATTTTTTTCCAGATCAGGTCGGTGCGTTGGTCGCAGTTCCCGTCAGGGTCCCACCAAGCAGTTCAGGCAGGCGCTCCATCGGCATCTTGAAACCACTGGCTTGGGCATGACCACCGCCACCCATGCTGGCGGCCAGAGGAATGCAATTGAAATCGGACCTGGAGCGCAAACCGCACTTGACCGCCACGTTTTTGTCTACGCTCCAGAGCAAGGCGAATGTGCCCGATTTCTGTGACAGCAAATCACCCACCAGGCTGTGAAACACGCCGGGCGCATTAACCATCAAACCCGTCACACCGTTGAAAACCACGGGGCTTGCAGCCTCGGCAATCAAGTCGGCAAGCTTGGCAAACTTCACATCCATGGCGTGGCCGCGTTCAATGAAGGCAGCCAAATGCACGGCATCCATCTGGGTAATTTGCTCCCAGCGGGCAAAATCAAAGGGTTCCATGTCCAAGGCAGCCAAAAAACTGGCGCTTTGAGGGTATTGCCATACCCAGATGTCGCGGTCCTCGACAAAACGCACCAGGTCGGGCACCGGCTGGTCCGGATGAAAAAACTCCCAAGCCAGCCGCGCTCCCGACTTTTTCATGTCGAAGTGCACCACCCCACAGCGACAGACAAAGCCGGTGAGTTTTTCGGCCGCACTCAAATGGTGGTCCAGCATGACCAGCTTGGCAGCGCGTTCTTCCATGGCCCGCAAGATGTCTTTACCAAAAGAAAAGTCCAGGATATAGACCGCGCGCCCATGCAGCTCAGGCAAGTCGTCCACAGACTTGACATCCCCATGGTCCAGCGACAGAAAATCCGCCCTGCCCTGGTAATAGATCCAGGCCGCCAGCGCCGCAGCAAAGCCATCCGGGCAAGTATGACCATGGTAAATAACGAGTGGCCGGGGGTCGTCATGATCAGGCTTGACCAGCAAGTTCAGAGGCAGTATGGATTTCATGGGCTAAATATAATTGAAAAATGACTGCTGACAAACATCCGGAAATTTTCATTGGTATCGCCGAGCCCGATTCGCGCCAGTTTGATGCCTGGTCGCATCAGCCACTGCTGGTGTCCATCGAGCAAGGCGGCATTGACTGGCCCAGCTCCTGCCGCAATGGCACCTGCCGAACCTGCTTCAGCAAGCTTGAGCGTGGCGGGGTGCGCTACGAAATCGACTGGCCAGGCTTGAGTGCCGAAGAAAAGGAAGAAGGCTATGTGCTGCCCTGCGTCGCCTACCCCTGCACGGACGTTGTGTTGCGGCATGAGGGTTTTTGACATCATCGCTGGGAGCGCAAATCGGGGCGCGGTATTTTCTTGAACCTGATTTTCCGGTCCAACTCGATCGCATCCTTTTTGACCTGGCGCTGGGCATCCAGCGTTTGACCCAATGCCAGCCACTGGGCGAACTCTTCCGGTGTCTCCAGCGTCATGCAACCCATCACCCCCGAGCGAAAGTCGTAAATTGCAATCTCGGCGGCTTTCTGCAAATTGACCTTTTTGCCACCCTGCAAAGCACCGCGTTGGCGCCCAATGGCCTCCAGCAACTGCTCGTCGGTCATGTCGGTCACGCCGGCCAGCTTGTAGCGCGCCTCCAGCAGCGCCGGATAGTGCGTCTTTGAATAGTCCAGCAGTTCCAGCGCCACTTCTTGCTCATCAAACGCGTTGCGGCCCACCGCGCCGCTGGCGGCCAGGTTGTAGCCGCTCTTGGCCACAATGATGCGCGGCCACAACATGCCTGGCGTGTCGTACAGGTAAAAGTCATCGGCCAGACTGATACGCTGCTCCAGTTTGGTGACGCCGGCCTCGTCGCCGGTTTTGGCCGAGCGCTTGGCGGTGAGCGTGTTGATCAAGGTCGATTTGCCCACGTTCGGAATGCCGCAGATCAGCACCCGCATGGGCTTGACCATGCCCCCTCGGTTGGGGGCCAGCTCAAAACAGGCCTTGATCAGCGCCTTGGCGGGCGCTGCCATGCTGGCGTCCAGGCCGATGGCGCGGGTGCCGCTCTGGCTGTTGTAGTGCGCCAGCCATTGCGCCGTGCGCTGGGGGTCGGCCAGGTCCTGCTTGTTGAGCACCTTGAGCGTCGGCTTGCCCATTGTGAGCTCGGCCAGCATCGGGTTGGCACTGGAGCCGGGCAGGCGCGCGTCAAGCAATTCGATCACCACATCGATGTTTTTGATGCGCTCGGCAATCGCCTTTTGCGTCAGGTGCATGTGCCCTGGGAACCATTGAATCGCCATGTCTTGTCAATCCAGTCGGGGCTGCAAAAAATCAGTTTTCATGTTGAATACGCGCACGGGTGGCCTTGACCTCGGAACGCTGCGTTTTGGCCTGACGCACCCGCCTGACCGAAGCCCGCGTAGGCTTGGTGGCTTTGCGCGCTTTGGGCGGCTCGGCCACGCTGTTGACCAGTTCGTGCAGACGAATCAGCGCGTCAAAACGGTTCATTTCCTGGGTGCGGTGCTGCTGCGCCTTGAGCACCAGCACACCGTCCCGGGTGATCCGGCTGTCGTGCAGTGCCAGCAGCCGCGCCTTGACATCGTCGGGCAAGCTGGAAGCCACGATGTCAAAGCGCAAATGGATGGCGCTCGACACCTTGTTGACGTTCTGGCCGCCCGCGCCCTGGGCCCGAATGGCACTGAGCTCAACCTCGGCTTCTGGTACGTGCAGGGGTTCGGTCATGGCCAGACATCCATCGGCCCGAGGGCGGACCTCCTGCTACAGGTGCATCGGACTCCTTGATAGGGGTAGAGAAGGCCGAAGCCTCCCCTCCCTCCGAACCGTGCGTGCG
>CAZIGL010000051.1:0-16913 GCA_964538895.1 uncultured Rhodoferax sp. | reverse complement strand
GATTTACCGCAGGTTTCATTGGGGAAACTCGGCTTTTTGGGGGTGGAACTTCAGCCTAACAATTCATCGGTATGCGCGCCCAGCTTTGGCGGGCTCAGGCGCACGCCCAGGCGCTGGCCGTCCATGGTGAAGGGGAATAAAGTGGCTTTGCTGGTCTGGCCCGCGCGCTCGCCGTCGGGCAGGGTGATGTCGGCCAGGCCGCCGGTGGCCAGCAGGTGTTCGTCGTCAAACAACTCTTCTGGCCTGCGGATCGGCGCGTAGGGCAGTTTGTTGGTTTCCATCAGATGGCCCAGCTCAGCGGCGCTGTAGTGGCCCAGGCGCTCGCGCAGGATCGGCATCAGCGTCGTACGCTCGCGCACGCGGTCGTTGTTGGATGCATAACGCGGGTCAGATTTCAGGTCGGCAAAGTCAAACACGTCGCAAAAAGTGGTCCATTGCGCGTCGCTCACCGCCGAGATAAAAATCTGCTCACCGTCTTTCACGGTGAACACGTCGTACACCGCCCAGGGCGAGATGCGCGCCGGCATGGGTGCGGCGGGCTGACCCGTCATGGCGTACTGCAGCATGTGCTGGCCCACCAGAAACACGTTGTTCTCAAATAGGGCGCTTTGCACTTCCTGGCCGCGGCCGGTGATGCCGCGCTGGATCAACGCGCCCAAAGTGCCAATGGCGCCAAACATGCCGCCCATGATGTCGTTGACGCTGGTGCCCGCGCGCAGCGGGTCGCCGGGGCGCCCGGTCATATAGGCCAGGCCGCCCATCATCTGCACCACTTCGTCCAGGGCCGTGCGGTGCTCGTAGGGGCCGGGCAAAAAGCCCTTGTGGCTGACGTAAATCAGCTTGGGATTGACCTGGGACAGTGCAACGTAATCGAGTCCGTACTTGGCCATGGTGTCGGGCTTGAAGTTCTCCAGCACCACGTCGGCGCTGGCCGCCAGTTGGCGCGCAATGGCCGCGCCTTCGGGTTTGTGCAGGTCGATGGCGATGCTTCTCTTGTTGCGGTTGAACATGGGGAAAAAGCCAGCCCCGGCGCCGAGCAAATGCCGGGTGCGGTCGCCCTCGATGGGTTCGACCTTGATCACCTCGGCGCCCATGTCGGCCAGCACCATGCCGCAGGTGGGGCCCATGACCATGTGGGTGAACTCGACCACGCGCAGACCGGCCAGGGGGAGGCGTTTTGGAGCGCTGTCGGGGGTGGTGTTCATGGCGGGAAGCTGTTCTGTATGGGTGAATTTCTGGCCAAAATGGGTAGCGCCGCATTATCTGCTTCTGGCACGACGAGTTCTGCCAAAGGGTTCGCTGTTCATGCCGTCGCTTTCTATTGCATGGCGTAAACTGATTCACAGTCAATGATCAATTTTTCCTGGGAGCAGGCTTGTTATGCAAAATATTCTTCACGTGGTGAACGTGCCACGCACGCAATGGGACGAACAAGCCATTCGCAAGGCGTTCTGCCAAGACATCAAAGACCGTTACGCACGCATCAAGGATTTTGAAAACAAAAAGCAGCCCGAGGAGTCGCGCTTTCAACTGCGGGTCAACGCCGACACCAAGGCAGGGGCCGTGCCCTATATTGCACTGATAGCGCCCGACCAGGACACCTCTGGCCCTTACGGCGGCATGAGTTTTGTGGTGTTCCCGGCGGACGACACCGGCCCGCCGTTGATTGGCATGGTGGTCGGCACCCAATCCATTGCGCCAGACGATAGGGCACTCGGTCGACCGGGGCACGCTAGGCAATGCCGTGCCATCACCCGCTGGTTGGCGGCCATGCCGGGTGACGGCTTTGCCTGGGCCAAGCGTGACCCGGTCAATACCGATGAAAAATTGCCTATTGCTGTCAAAGAGCGTTTCCGTCTTTGGGGCAACTCGCTCGAAAAGTATGGCCAGGTCCTTTACGCCTGTTACGCGCCGGGTAGCGCAGAAGCTGCAGCCGAACAAAAAGTGCGTGACCTGGCGTTGACTGTGTTCATTGATTTATTCATGGACGAGCGTGGCATCGACCGGAAGAGTGCCGCCGAGTCCACAGCGCAGCTGGTCAAGGCGCAGTGGATGGCGCATTTGATGCCACCCATACAGGCCAAAGGCGTGGCTGCTCTATTGCGAACCCGCCGCTTCGTGGTGTTGGAAGGGCCGCCCGGCACCGGTAAAACTCGCCTGGCGACAGACTTGCTCAACACTGATTTTCAAAGTCACGGGCAGGTGATTCAATTTCACGCTGGCACCACCTATGAATCTTTTGTGGGTGGCCTGCGGCCAGTTACCGATACCGGTGTGCAGGGGTTTCGGTTTGTAGCGTCTGGCGGTCATTTGCTTCGAGCGGTGGCACAGGCCAAAGCCAAGCCTGAGCTGCCGTATTTGCTGGTCATCGACGAAATCAACCGTGCTGACCTGGCCAAGGTTCTCGGCGAATGTCTGTACCTGTTTGAACCGGGTGCCCCAGACCGACAAGTCGAACTGGAACATGATTTTGCGGAACTCGGTGGGCATGACTTGCGCTTGCCGCCCAACCTGTTTGTGTTGGGCACCATGAACACGGCTGACCGCAGCATCGCGTTAATGGATGTGGCCGTGCGTCGCCGTTTTGCGTTTGTGACTATGTGGCCAGACCTGCAAGTGCTGGCCAGCTCGGCATTGGCCTGCACCCTGATGCAGCAGAGTTTTACTCAATTGTTGGAAATTTTTGTGGCCCTTGCCGCCGACGACGGATTTCAGCTCTTGCCAGGGCACGCCTACTTTTTGGAGCCAGACGAGGCTCGGGCCAAGGTCAAGCTGCAAACTGAACTCAAACCCTTGTTGCTGGAATACATTGCGCAGGGCCATGTGAGCGGTTTTCGCGATGAAATACACGCGTTTATCGACAGCTTGCCAGAGCAGTTGTGACCAAAACGCTGACCCAGCAAGCCATTCGGCGGCTGCCAGACAGCGCCCGCAGCTTTGTGGCGGCTGCATCCTGGTTCATGGACGCTAAAACCGACAAGAAAAAAGCTCAGGAGTTATCACAGCGGCGCAGTGAAGATTTTTTGCGCATGAACCACGGCCTGCTGCGCGACTTCGGCGTGCGGGGACAGGTTGGCACTTCCAATGGCGACATTGGCTTATGGCTAGAAACCGACACTCAGATTGGGGCCATGCCCTTGCTTTCTCCGGCTACCGCCAAAGCTGATTTGGGCTTGGTTCTGGATCCCCGCTTTACTTGGCGAAGTGCGGGTGACATGCTGGCAGGCACAGGTTTTCGGGTAACACCCGAGATATTGCCAATTCAACGCATGGTGGCGCAATCAGACCGGATGATCCCCGCCTGGGTGTTGAGTGCCACGGTACTGATGCGGATTGCAGCATTGCTTAAACAAAGCCAACGGCGCTTTGAACACTTTGAGGACGTGTTGTCAGCACCCAAAGGCCAAGTGCTGTGGGCGCGTTACGTAAACCAACATATCGCGCGTGGCCAATGGCTCTCGGTTCCCTGCCGTTTCCCGGATTTGCTGCCAGATGCCAAACTTGGCGCGGCCCTGCACTGGACAGTGCTGCGGCATCAGGATGCCTTACGAATCCAGTTGGGGCGACACAAGGTGGTCTATCAATTGTTGCAGCACTGTGATGCGATGTTGACAAGCCTGCGGCATTTTTCGCCCATGCGCCCCGCACCTGGCTGGCAACCGCAGGCTGGTGCAGCCGTAGCGGAAGTGTTCCGCCGAGGGTTGGAGGCTATTCATTGGACGGTGGACGAGCGCGGTTTTGGGGGCACCAGCGATTTGGCAGGTTTGCCGTGGCGCATGGACATGGCGCCATTTTTTGAAGCCTGGGTGGAGGCCATCGCCGACCAGGCGGCGCGCCTGCAGGGCGCCACACTTACCACTGGCCGGCAACAAGAGACCACGGTTCGCCTGCATTGGGAGCCCGCCAAATACGGCACTCAACGCGCATTGATTCCCGATGTGGTTTTGCACCGGCCGGGTGTCACCGTGGTGATCGACGCCAAATACAAGCGCCACGCGCAGTTGGTGAGTTTCGGCTTGTATGGTGCCGGCGATCACGACTGGCAAGCGCGGCATCGCGAAGATTTGTTGCAGTGCCTGGCCTACACCAGTCTGTTTGATACGCCCAGAGTGGTGGCCTGCCTGGCTTACCCTTGCCCGGATGACCAATGGGGCCGGCTCAGCCGTGAAGGTCGTGTGTTGTCACGCGCCACGGTTCGCCACGGACTTCGGCAAGTGGAGGTGGCGCTACTGGCGGTGCCGATGTCGGGCGACGTGAAAGAGGCGGCGATTCAGCTGGGGCGGCTGTTGGTTTGAACTTTGGCCGTCAGCCGGTATTTTTGCGTTGGGCTTGGTTTGCTATGAGAATTCAGTCTCTAACTTCAAGGAAACTACCAAAATTAGTTCACGATCAAGCGCACAGGTTTACCTATTCGGCGGAGCATGCCCACCAAAGTATCGATGGTGAATTTGCTCACCTTCATGTGGACCGCGTCAGACACCCAGGGGTGGGACACCATAAAAATCTCTGCGGCCTGCGCCTGCTTCAAGTGGTTGTCAACAATCCATTTGGAGGTCATTTGGCTTACTTTTTGTCGTTCAACACGTGGCGATAACGTGGTTGGGCAATGTCTTTGTCGTGCTTGGCGGTGGCTTCGGTCTTCTTCTGAAAACAATGCAGTTGAAAATCGGCGTTAGACCGTCACCAGCACTTGCGTCGTGCCCCGCTGCGCGTCGCGGGTTGGTCGAATCAGAAAATCGACGTCGTAGCCAAGGGCGTTGAAGAATTCCAACAGTTTTTCAGAAGAAAAATTGTCTAACCGATAGTTCAGCAAGGCGGAAACATTGGGTTGAGCCAGCCCCAGTCGGACGCCTATTTCTGATTGCTTCAAGTGCAGTGCCTTGATGCGTTCATTCAAGCGTACGGCCAATACCAGTTTGGTTTTGAGTTCTTCTGGCTGGGGCAGACCTAGGTCTGCAAACACATTACCGCTGCTGCGCTCGAACTCGGTGCCGTTAATGGTGGTTTTTGCCAAGTGTGCCATAGTGTTCCTCGTAATGTTGTTGTGCAGTTTTCAGCCTTTGGTGAACCAGTTCAATGTCTGTCTTGGCCGTGCGAATGCCGTCAGGCGACTTCTTCTGAAAGCAATGCAACACGTACACCACCTGCGCAAATCGAACGGTGTAAACCGCGCGGTAAGCATTGCCTTCGTCAGACTCCACCACTTCCAGTACGCCCGGGCCTTCACCCTTCCAAGGCTTGGCTGATGGATGCTTGGATCCCAATTGAGCCACACCCAATGCGTACCCCATGGCACGCCGCACATCCTCGGGAAAGTCCATCAATTCACGTTTTGAGGCGCCTGCCCACTCAAGAATCTTTTCGATTGCCATGGCTCATTTTATATACAAATATATATTTTTATTACACTCATTAAAACAGTCCTGCCGTGGATCAGCTCGCTTGTTGACGACATTGCCTTCGTTTTGGTCAAAGCTGTTGCGCGTTGTTGCAAAGGCTGCTGTCAGCATCATTCCTTAAAATACAAAAATGCCAAGCTTGCCCCCATCCCCGCCCGCGCAACCCGTGCCGCCCGGCCGCAAGCCGCCGTGCGCCGTGCTGTTTGATGCCTACGGCACGCTGTTTGATGTGTACAGCGTGGCGCAACTGGCCGAGGAACTGTTCCCCGGCCACGGCCAGGCCCTGAGTGTGCTGTGGCGCGACAAGCAGATTGAATACACCCGGCTGGTCACCACCAGCAACCATGGCGCGCACTACCAGCCCTTCAGCGTGCTGACCCGCGCCGCACTGGTCTTTGCCATCAAAAAACTGGTGGTCGGCCATGGCACGGCGCTGTCTGAAGCTGATTTTCTGCTGGCGCACGAGCCCGCCATCGAGAAACTGCTGGCCCAGTACCAGCACCTGGATGCCTTCCCGGAAAACCTGGCGGTGTTGCAGCAGCTTAAAGCCCAGGGTATTCCGATCGGCATTCTGAGCAATGGCGACGCTGCCATGCTGCAGGCCGCCGTGCACTCGGCCGGTTTTGACGGCTTGCTTGATCACGTCATCAGCGTCGACCCGATTCGCAAATTCAAAACTCACCCCGCCGCCTATGCGCTGGGCGAACAGGCCACCGGCCTTGCCGCGCGTGACATCCTGTTTGTCAGCTGCAATGCCTGGGACGCGCTGGGTGCCACCTGGTATGGCTACACCACGCTGTGGGTCAACCGTTACCATCTGCCTTTTGAAGAGCTGGGCACCCAACCCACCCGTACCGGCGCCGACCTGCGCGCTGTGCTCGATTTTTTTACCCCTGATTTTTAACCCTGAGCCTTACCACCATGACTGAACGCATCACCAAGAACGGCCTGCAAATTGCCAGCAAGCTGTGCCAATTCATTGAAACCCAGGTCTTGCCCGGCACCGGCGTGGCGCCTGCCAAATTCTGGAAAGGTTTTGGCGCCATCGTCGCCGACCTGGCGCCAAAGAACATCGCCCTGCTGGCCGAGCGCGACCGTTTGCAGACCGAGTTGGATGGCTGGCACAAGGCCCACCCCGGCCCGATCAGCGATATGCAGGCCTACCGCAGCTTTTTGCAAGGCATTGGCTACCTGGTCGAAGCCCCCAAGAAGGCCCGCATCACCACCTCCAATGTCGACGCCGAACTGGCCAAGCAGGCCGGCCCACAGCTGGTGGTGCCCATTTTGAACGCGCGTTATGCGTTGAATGCCGCCAACTCGCGCTGGGGCTCTTTGTACGACGCGCTGTATGGCACCGACGCCATTGATGAAGCCAAGGGCTGCGAAAAAGCCGGCAAAAAAGGCGGCTACAACCCCAAGCGCGGCGCCAAGGTGATTGCCTATGCGCGCAACGTTCTTGACCGCTGCGCCCCGCTGCGCAAGGGCTCGCATGTGGACTCGGTCGAGTACCGTATCAAGGCCGGCAAGCTGGCCATCAAACTGGCTGACGGCAGCAACACCAGCCTGGCGGATGCCAGCCAGCTGGTGGGTTACCAGGGTGACGCCAAGGCGCCCTCCAGCGTGCTGTTGGCGCACAACGGCCTGCACCTGGACCTGATCATCAACCGCGCCACCACCATTGGTGCCAGCGACCCGGCCGGCGTGTCTGACCTGGTGCTCGAAGCCGCGCTGTCGACCATCCTCGACCTCGAAGATTCGGTGGCTGCCGTCGACGCCGACGACAAGGTGCTGGCCTACAGCAACTGGCTGGGCATACTTAAAGGCACGCTGACCGAAGAAGTTGCCAAGGGCGAAAAAACCTTCACCCGTGGCCTCAATGCTGATCGCCTGTACACGGCGCCCGACGGCACAAAGCCAGTGCGTCTGCACGGGCGCTCGCTGATGTTTGTGCGCAACGTTGGCCACCTGATGACCAACCCGGCCATTTTGTACACCGACAAGTCCGGCACAGTGCGCGAAATTCCCGAGGGCATTCTGGACGCTGTGGTCACCACCACGATCGCCATGCACGACCTCGCCAAGACCAAAAAGGACGCCATCCGCAACTCGCGCAAGGGTTCGGTCTACATCGTCAAACCCAAGATGCACGGTCCGTTTGAAGTGGCTTTTGCCGGCGAACTGTTTGGCCGTGTCGAGGCCATGCTGGGCCTGCCTGAGAGCACGGTCAAGCTCGGCATCATGGACGAAGAGCGCCGCACCAGCGTCAACCTGAAAGCCTGTATTGCCGCCGCGGCCAGCCGCGTCGCCTTCATCAACACCGGCTTCCTGGACCGCACTGGCGACGAAATGCACAGCGCCATGCAGGCCGGCCCGATGATCCGCAAGGGTGACATGAAGAGCAGCGCCTGGATTGCCTCCTACGAGCGCAACAACGTGCTGGTCGGCCTGAGCTGCGGCCTGCGTGGCAAGGCGCAGATCGGCAAGGGCATGTGGGCCATGCCCGACCTCATGAAGGCCATGCTGGAGCAAAAAATTGGCCACCCCAAAGCCGGTGCCAATACCGCCTGGGTGCCCAGCCCGACCGGTGCCACCTTACACGCGCTGCATTACCACCAGGTGTTGGTGAGCGATGTGCAAAAGGAACTGGAAAAAATCAACGCCGACAAGGAACGCGATGTGTTGCTCAATGGCCTGCTGACCATTCCAGTGACTGCCACACCGCACTGGAGCGCCGCCGAAAAGCAGCAGGAACTCGACAACAACGCGCAGGGCATTCTGGGCTACGTGGTGCGCTGGGTTGACCAGGGCGTGGGTTGCTCCAAGGTGCCTGACATCCACAACGTGGCTTTGATGGAGGACCGCGCCACGCTGCGCATCTCCAGCCAGCACATGGCCAACTGGCTGCACCACGGTGTGGTGACACCCGCGCAGATCAAGGAAACCTTCGAGCGCATGGCCGCCGTGGTCGACACCCAAAACGCGGGTGACCCCCTGTACCAGCCGATGGCCGGCCACTTCGACACCTCGATGGCCTACCAGGCGGCTTGCGATCTGGTCTTCAAGGGCCTGGCGCAGCCCAGCGGTTACACCGAGCCGCTGCTGCATGGCTGGCGGCTGAAGGTGAAGGCGGCAGCGCTGACTGCTCCTTGAGTAGTTTCAAGCACAGTAAAAACGGCACCTTCGGGTGCCTTTTTTGTCTGCGAGCCTCATTCCGACTTGTATTGCTGGACGATCCGATGTGGGCGGTCAATGGGGCAGCGGTTCTGAATACCGCGGAAGACCCTTTGCGCCGGCCACGGAGAAATTTTGTAAGTCAAGTCCGCAGCGGGAGCGGGTCTTCAAAAGTTCAAATTGCCCGCCGGATACCGGACGCTGATATAGGAATGTCTTCCGAAAATTATTCGAACTCAAGGGATGCATAGGCACTGGACTGGTGGCCAATCAATTGAGAAAAATGACGCGCTAGACTCAAATGCGACTCGGCTTGACAGAGCAACTTATGTTGGCATAATCGCCAACATGCAAGCCCAATTGATCACACGCTTCAAAGACGTTACGTCTGAGGGCGCCATTCTTGAAGTGGTGGTGTGGAAAGTACCCGTGCCGGTGCCACCGACAGAACACGGCTACAAATACAGCGCGGTTTATGTGCTTGATGGAATTCGCGTGGTGGGTTTTGACAACGAACGTGGCAAGGGCGATCACTGTCATTTGGACGGTGTGGAAATGCCCTACACGTTTGTCAGTGTGGCGCAGTTGATTGAAGACTTTATTGCGGCAGTCGCCGCCCGGAGAGAACCATGACAGATCGTTACCTCACCATTACCATGCAGTCCGACTGGAAGGGTGCGTTGCGCGCCATGGCCAAAGTAGCCGAGGCAGACACCTACCAAGGTGAAGTGCTCAATTTTGAAAGCCCCGGCCGTTTTTTTGGACAACTGACTGAAAAGCGTTGGGAGATTGTTCGTGCCGCACAGGGCAAGGGCGAGTTGTCAGTGCGTGAGCTGGCCCGTGCAGTCGGGCGCGATGTCAAGCGGGTGCACGAAGACGTGGTGATTCTTGCCGAGCTTGGGTTGTTGGAACGTACAGAAGGTGGTGGTCTGATTTGCCCCTATTCGTCGATGCATATCGATATGTACATGAAGGCGGCTTGAGTGCAAGAGGAAAACGGCAAACACCATTCTTTCACTTTGTCTATTGGGCAACCCGTAAGCTGCCTGTCGTGAGCGACAGCAACGGGTCTAAAGCGAGTGCAGGCGCTGATCTGGGTGTTGCCAAGTCAGCCGCATCGAGCCCCAAACAATAATGGCGTGCCTATCTTGATCGAGAAAAGTTCGATTCCTTTTGGGGTGGTTTCGGACGCGGTTTCATATTTAAAACTGCCACCATCACCCATGACAAAGGCCGCTAAGGATTTAAACTTAGCGGCCTTTTTCTTGTTTTAAATCAGCTGTTTAACTTCAATGGCAATAGTTTGAAAGGACCTCGGACTTGTTCCAGCTGAACCAGATGCCGACTTGTCCGTGTTGTTGTGGCAAAGCGCGGCCCAGCGTGAGAATGCCTGCTCAAAAAATCATGTTGGCGATAGCCAACCCGGAGGCAACCGACACGATCGTGGCCACCAGACCTGGAATCATGAACGAGTGGTTCAGCACGTAACGTCCGATTTTTGTCGTGCCCGACAGGTCAAAGTTGATGGCGGCGATCAGTGAGCCGTACGTCGGAATAAAGAAGTAGCCATTGACAGCCGGAAACATGCCGATCAGAAACTGCGGCGGGATGCCCAACACAACGCCCAGCGGCATCAGCGCCCGGGTGGTGGCCGCCTGGCTGTAGAGCAGCACTGACGCAAAGAACAAACCAAAGGCAAATGTCCAGGGCACCACTTTTGCCCATTCGCCAATGGCGGGAATGATCAAGTCTTTATTGGCCGAGATGAAACTGTCGCCGAGCCAGGCCAGACCAAAAATACCGATCACTGCCACCACACCTGCACGCAGCGTGGCTGTTTTTGGTACCTCGTCGACGGGCACTTTTGTGACCAGCAGCATGATCGCAGCGATGGACATCATGACGATTTCGATGACGATGGGCATCGACAGTGGTGCTTTCGCACCCGGTAGTTTTCTCAACTCGGGGAAGAATCCGAAAAGCACGACCAAGGCGACACCGGTCAGAAAAATGAATGCCGCAAGTTTCGCTGCAGGCTTGAGGGGCGGGCGTTCAGAGGCTGGTTGCGGAGCGGGAATTTCACCAGCGGCAAGGCGCGCCTGGTAAACCTTGTCGTCCTTGAGGTCCTTGCCGATGAACATGGAAACGATGGCCGCCGCAACCACCCCGATCAGGGTGGCGGGTACGCAGATCATCAGGATCTCCCTCAGTCCCCACTCGGTCATGCCTTTTTCAGCAAACAGCCCGATCATGGCTGCGGTTGCTGCGGCCACCGGGCTGGCTGTGATGGCCTGCTGCGAGGCAATGGTGGCCACGGCCATGGGCCGCTCCGGGCGAATGCCACTGCGGTGTGCTGTTTCATAAATCACGGGCAGCAGGGGGTAAACGATGTGGCCGGTGCCGGCGAGGAAGGTGAATGTCCAGGTGGTCAGCGGTGCCACGATCGTCACGTATTTGGGGTTGGCCCGAATAATGCGCTCGGCGATCCCGACCAGAAAGTCGATGCCACCTGCCGCCTCCATGACCGAAGCGGCCATGATCACCGCCAGGATGATCAGCATGACGTCGATTGGCGGGGATGTCGGCGTGATGCCAAAGGCGCCAATCAGCACCATCAGGCCTACTGCGCCCCAGAGGCCCAGGCCGATGCCTGATGACCGAGCGCCCATCCAGATGGCGGCAAGCACAACCATGAATTGCAGAACAATCGATAAAGTCATTTTCTTTTCCTCTTTTCTTTTATAGCGGGCGCAAACCCGCCTGGGTCATGGTCATTGCTCAAACTTCGGGCTGATCAAATTCTCAAACGAGAACACCTCGTCCCAGTGTTGCTGGGTCATCAGCTGACGCTCATTGACCACGATGTCGTGCAATGATTTGCCGGTCTCGTAGCCTTCGCGGGCGATCTCGGCACATTGCTTGTAGCCAAGAGACGGTTTGAGCACGGTGATGATGCCCAGCGAGTTGAGCACCATGTCACGGGTGTGTTCCGCATTGGCAGTGATGCCCTGGATGCAATTGACGTTCAGGCTGTTGACCGCGTTCTCCATCGTTGAAATGGAGGTGAACAGCGCGAAGGTAATGACCGGTTCCATCACATTCAACTGCAATTGCCCCGCCGAGGCGGCCAGGGTGACGGTCAGGTCCAGGCCGATGACCAGAAAGCTGGTCTGGTTGACCACTTCCGGGATCACCGGGTTGACCTTGCCCGGCATGATGGAACTGCCTGGCTGCATTTGGGGCAGGTGAATCTCGTTGAAGCCACAGCGCGGCCCCGAGGCCAACAGGCGAATGTCGTTGCAGATTTTGGTCAGCTTGGATGACGTGCGTTTGAGGACACCGGACAGCAGCACGTAAGCACCTGTGTCGGAGGTCGCTTCGATCAGGTCGCCGGCAAGTATGAATTCGGCGCCGGTCAGTTCGGACAGGTATTTGGTCGCCAATTCCGGGTAGCCAGGCGCTGCGGTGACCATGGTGCCAATCGCCGTGGCACCCAGATTGATTTCGTGCAGGAACTGGCGAACTTCGGCGATGCGCTGTACTTCTTCACCCATGGTGGTGCCCCAGCCGTGGAATTCCTGGCCCAGCGACATCGGAACGGCATCTTGCAGATGCGTGCGACCCATCTTCAGAACTTTCTCGAATTCCTTGCCTTTGGCGAAGAAAGCTGCCTGTAACCGGGTCAATGCCTCCATATAGCTTTCAAGCCGCATGATCAACGCCAGTCGAAAGGCGGTGGGGTAAACATCGTTGGTGGATTGGCCAAAATTCACGTGGTCGTTGGGATTGACGATGTGGTAGTCGCCCTTTTTGTGGCCCATCTGCTCCAGCGCAAGATTGGCGATCACCTCGTTGGCGTTCATGTTGGTGGAAGTGCCAGCACCGCCCTGGATGAAGTCGGTCACAAACTGATCGCCCATCTCGCCCGCAATCACTCGGTCACACGCGATCGCGATGGCATTGGCAATGTCCGCTTCAAGGACACCCAGATCACGGTTGGCCAATGCGGCCGCCTTTTTGACATAACCAAATGCTTTCACGAAGTAGGGCTCGGTTGACATCGAAATGCCCGTGATATGAAAGTTTTCTTTGCCACGCAAGGTTTGCACGCCGTAATACGCGGTGTCTGGCAGCTGCTTTTCACCAAGAAAGTCTTTTTCGATTCGGTAGGTCATCAGGTTCTCCATCATGGGTTGATTGGTCTGGTTTCTGGTCAAAATTCTAGGTAGTTACCCTAGGTTAGGGGTCGTCATCCGAGCACAATCTATTGCTTTATGCAAAAGATGCATGGAGGAGTTTTGACTTTTTGACGACATCGACCGCTAACCCACCGGGATGGCGGGTCTGACAAGCGGCAACTTGGGAGCACAGGTCAAGGTGATGGCGTAGCTACCTTGTCGGTGACATCAGCCGCCGCATTCGCCTTCAAAAATAGGGCAAAAGTGCCTTGGCCGCCTCAATGCGCAGGTGAAGCTCAGTGGTGGAGTCGTTCATCACCGAGAGCAGAAAGCGCTGTGGGTCAGAGCCTGCGCGCACTTTTTCCCGCTTTGTGTCCGGCTGATCGTGGCCGCCGGTAGCCGTGTCTACACACCCCGATCCCGACTTCTGGGCGACTGGTGCAGCGGCTGGTCGGAGTTGGTCCTGTGCCCGCCGAAAGTCTGCCGGCTGGATGCTCTTGACATTCGACAAAAGGTTTGCCTGGGCGTCAAAGCCGGGTTGCACGTCAAGCCAGGGTTCATCCGCAAACATGCTGGTCAGGCCTGGTACCACAAACGCCGACCATCGACCGGTGTCGGCTTGCAGGGCTGGCACCAGTCTGGTGTGTAGGGCCTTTCCTGGTGCGCAAGCGTCTGCAACGGGTTTCATGCTGATGTGTCTTGCTGCGACCTGACCCAGATAACGCAGGCGAAGTGATTCTAGAAAATTGTGTGCCTGAGCAACTGACACTGGCTCAGCCAAAGAGAACCAGACCTGGTAGCCCTGGCTGCCTGACACGGCGATTGCGGGGGTGGGCAGCTCAAGTTCCTCCTGAATGCCTTGCCACAGCGTGGCCATCCAGTCGCAACGGGCTGGTTGGGCCACTTCCAGGACCATTGCTCTGACCTGACCGTTGCCATCCATCAGATCGAAGTCGGTGCATGCGGTGTCATGGTGTTCTGACCGAATGTTGTCTGCAAGGTAGAGGCGTTGCAGTTCAGTTTGCAGTCTGTTCATGGCTTGGTTTTGGGATGGTCTTGCCGCGAACGCGCGGACGTGTTGACTCTACCCGATGACATTTGGCGTTGGTAAAACCAAAATGGGTCAAAGCCAGCTGTCTGTCGCAATCCGGTGCCGTGCCTACAATGCGCGCCCACTCTTTAACGAACCAGGTCCTGCTTGCCCATTTATGAACATCATCGTCAACGAAGAACTGAAAGCGTACATTGACCCGTTGACCCCTGAAGAATTCGACTCACTGACGCGCAGCATTCTGGCCGAAGGATGCCGGGATGCCCTGGTGTTGTGGGGAGAGGTGCTGATTGACGGACACAACCGTTACGCCATTTGTCAGGCACATGGCCTGCCGTTTCAGACCGTGCAGAGCAAGTTGTTCAAGACCATGGACGATGTCCACTTGTGGATGATTGAGCAGCACCTTGGACGGCGCAGCGTGTCTGATTTTCAGCGCGGTGTCCTGGCCCTGAGAAGGCGTGAAATCATTGTGGCGCGGCGCGCCAGAACACAGGCACCAGAGCACTCGGATGTCGACACACAGGCCACAGGCGATGCGGCCGAGGTGCCACCCTGGGAGAACATCGCCGGCACCAATGAATCGGCCTCAAATGCGAACGTGCCACTGGCAAGCCGCCAAGACATCGCCAAGGCTGCCCGGCTGAGCAGTAACCAGGTGGGGATGATTGAAAAAATCCAGAAACAGGCTGCGCCTGAAGTGGTGGCTGCAGTGAAATCCGGGGCAATTTCCCTCAACGCCGCCGCCGCCGTGGCTGGTTTGCCATTTGATGAACAGGTGGCAGCCGCTGCCGCTGGCCATGATGAACTCAGGCAAGCGGCCAAACGGGTGCGGGAGGCCAAGCGAAAAGTGCCTGTTAGCTCTGATGAACTCAAGGATCAGGAGGGTGCGGCAGCCTCCGAATCCGCCTCGCCAACCGATGAGATCAAGGCACTGAAGAGCCGTGTGGCTCTGCTGGAAAAAGAAAATGATGCCCTGCGCAAACAGGTCTTGAACCTGCTGGAAAAAAGCAATCGTGTGGCCTGATCAAAATTGTTGGTGAGTTTGCTGACGCCGCAGGCCAAAAATCAGCGCCATCGCGGGCAGAACCGAACCGAAGAACGACGGTCTTTGGTTATTCTCCTGTGGACCATGCCAACAGATTCACTCCTGACGCTCAAACTGCCTGAGGGCTACACCTTTTCTGACCTCAAAATTCGCCGCTGCGAGACGGATGCCATTGATCTGGACATGAACCTCGTCAAGGTGATCTGCAACCTCAATGGTCTGGATTTTGAAAAAGTGTGTCAAAACCCTGGTCCGGTGGTCACCAGCATCCTGACGATTTGGTACAAAATCCACCTGGCAGAAGGTGGCCAGCCCGATCCCTTGATGGAAGCGTTGAAATCCGGCAAATAAGAATCTCTGGTCTATTTCGGCAGGAAGGCCTCGTCAATGGGAACGCCATAACCAACGGCCAGACGGTTGGTCTCGTTGGCCAGGCCAATCACGGCCATCAACTCACCGAATTGCGCTTCGCTCATGCCTTTGGCCCGTGCACCGGCTGAATGGGACGCGATGCAGTATCCGCAGTTGTTGGTGATGCTGATTGCCACGTAAATCATTTCCTTGGTCAGCGGATCAAGGGCACCGTTGCCCATGACCTGCTTGATGTTGCTCCAGATGCGTTGCAAGTTCTCAGGATGATGAGCCAGGACTTTCCAGAAATTGTTCACCCAGTCGGTCTTGCGGGTGGCCATGATGTCGTCATAGATGGCGCGCACGGCGGGTGAGGCTTGTTCGTATTCAATGGGGTCAAGATTTACCATGATTTGTCTGCCTTGGTAGAACGGTCGGTGGGAAGTTGGGATTTTGACAAGAATGGTCGCCTTGAACGCAGCGGTGGTGTGTGCGGTCTGAGATGGCCCCCGAAATCAGCCGCTACCATGGCGCAATGTGCAGTCACTACCAAGCCATCAAGGAACGCGAACGCTACGCCAGACACTTTGGCGTTGAACCACCCGCCGACGCAGGCAAGCACGATGTCTGGCCTTGCTACCCGGCCACTTTCATTCGCAGACCCAGGGAAGCTGATGTGGGCGACGAGGCGGTGCCCGAGCGAGAAGCTTTGCCCGGACTGTTTGGCATGATCCCACACTGGGCGACCGATACCAATATCGGTCGTCAAACCTACAACGCACGCACCGAAACAGTTGCAACCAAGCCCAGCTTCAGGGATGCCTGGAAGAACGCGCAGCACTGCATCATTCCGGTAAACGCCATTTTTGAGCCGGATTGGCGCAGTGGCAAGGCCATTCCAACCCGGATTTCCAGCACTGACGGGGAACCGCTTGGAATTGCCGGACTTTGGTCGTCGTGGAAGTCGCCCAAAGGCCTGGTTTACAGCTTCACGATGCTGACCATCAATGCACAAAGTCATGACCTGATGTGTCAGTTCCACAAGCCAGTGGATGAAAAGCGCATGGTGGTCATCCTGCCACCGGACAGTTATGACCCTTGGCTGAAAGCAACACCGCAGCAGTGCATGGCGTTCATGCGGCAGTACCCGGCAGAGCAACTGATAGCTGGCGCAGAGGCACCGGCACAGCGCTCGCTCCTTGCCTGAACCTGGGACCAAATCAACCATGGCGCGGCGCAAGCACTATCACGTCTATGTCGTTGAGTTGTCCAGTGACGTCTTGCTCAATGCCCGGTTCATGCGCTCCAATCCGGGTTACAAGCCAGGAAAGCCATGTGTCTATGTCGGCATGACAGGCTTGGATCCGGATGTACGTTTTGACAAGCACAAGGCTGGCATTCAGGCCAACCGCTTTGTTCAAGAGTTCGGCCTGCGCTTATTGCCGGAGCTGTATGCGCTGTACAACCCGTTGACCTATGACGAAGCCAGAAGCCTCGAAGTCGAACTGGGCATTGATCTGCGTGAAGGTGGCTACGGTGTTTGGCAGGCGTGAGGCTTGCGCGCCACTTGGCGCTGTTGTTGAAGGGGTTGTGGTTATGCGCAGTCCCTGTATTCTTTTGGCAGGGGTGCAGCGTTACCCGACGGTCGCCAGAATCCAGGAATATCTGTCGATTTCTCCGGTCCGGTCATTCCGGCTTCTGGTTCAGTTTGGCCA
>CAZIGL010000050.1:0-17779 GCA_964538895.1 uncultured Rhodoferax sp. | reverse complement strand
GCTTGCTGGCATGACAGCCGAAGCAATCGATCTTGACGGCGGCAAAGGTGTGGCAACTCTGGCAAAAATCACCTGCCTCGGCGCTGACACTTTGGCTGGTCTGGCTGGCATGGCAGGCCACGCAGGCTTTGAGCGAGTACTTGTTGTTGCGAATGCCGCCATGCACGGTGTCATCGCGCTGGTGATTGAGCAGTGCCATGTGGTTGCGGCGCATGAACGCCGGATCATCCACACACTGGCCCCCGCGTGCCTTCGTCACCAGCGGCCCCAGCCCCTGGCTGGCGCCGGCCACGGTTTGTGCCGCAGCAGGTAGAGAAGCGGACAGTAACAGACCTACAACCAGTGCCAGCAGACGCATAAAACCCAGGACACCGTGGAGCCGGCTTTGCCGGGCCGCTGGTGTCGCCCCCCCACGGGGGGAGGCGCCGAAGGCGACACAGGGGGAATTCATTACTCCCCCAGGCCCATCTGGATGTAACCGGTGGGGCAGACGTCGGCACAAATGTGGCAACCAATGCACTTGCTGTAGTCGGTGTCGACATAACGGCCGATGGTGGACTTGGCTTTGGGCACCTTGAACACCGCCACCTGCGGGCAATACACCACGCAGTTGTCGCACTCAAAACACTGGCCGCAGCTCATGCAGCGCTTGGCCTCGGTCACCGCCTGCGCTTCCAACAGAGGTTGCAGACGTTCCTCGAAGTTGTCCAGCGCTTCCTCGGCAGTGAGCGACACAATGCCCCGCTTGTTACGCGGCGCAAAGCCGAAGTGCCCGAGGAACAATTCCTTGTGCGAGATCACATAACGATCCGAGCGGTTGTCAAAATTGTGAATCGCCGCGGTGCTCTTGTCGGTGCCACGGGTGGGTTCGTGGACCTCGGTCAGGGTCAGGCCCTTTTCGATCAGCTTGCGCGTCAGGTCAAAGGTGTGCACGTCGATCTTGGGGCGCTTTTCCGGGGCCTCGTTTTGCAGGAAGCGGTCAATGCCGTCGGCCGCGATGGCGCCGTGGCCAATGGCCGTGGTCAGCAAATGCGGGCGCACCACGTCGCCGCCGACAAAGAAGCCGGGCTGGCCCGCCACCTGGTAATTTTTGTCGGAATTGATGGCACCCTTGCCGTTGTTGAATTCTTCCAGGCCGGTAAAGTCGACTGACTGGCCGATGGCCGACACGATCAGATCGGCCGGAATGTCTTCCTCGGTGCCTTCGATGTTCTTGATGTCGAGCCGACCACCGATCATCTTGGCTTCGCAGCGCATGATGCGCAGTGCGATGGCGCGGCCATCTTCGCTACGGATCACGGCCACCGGGGCCATGCCGCCACGGATGGTGATGCCCTCGGACAAGGCGTGCTCGACCTCGTGCTTGGAAGCCTGCATTTTCTCGATGTCGAAAATGGTGGTCAGCGTGACCTCGGCGCCCTGGCGCACCGAAGCGGCGGCCACATCGTGGGCCACATGGCCGGCAATGGCGTGCTCGGGGCGGTCCGACTCATGGACCTTGTCGATGTGACCCAGGCGGCGCGCCACGGTGGCGACGTCGATCGAGGTGTCACCACCGCCAATCACCACCACGCGCTTGCCCACATGGCGCAGACGACCGTCGTTGAACGCCTTCAGGAACGAGGTGGCGGTGACGCAGTTGGGCGCATCGGCGCCCTCCACCGGCAAAGCCCGACCCGCCTGTGCGCCCAGCCCCAAGAACACAGCATCAAACTGCTCACGGATCTGCGCCATGGTGATGTCGGTGCCAATGCGGCAGTTCATGCGCACATCGACCCCCAGGTCCAGAATGCGTTGAATTTCAGCGTCGAGCACATCGCGCGGTGTGCGGAAGCCCGGAATGCCGTAACGCATCATGCCGCCGAGCTCAGCGCGCTCGTCAAAAATAGTGACCGAATGGCCTTTGAGCGCCAACTGGTAAGCCGTCGACATGCCGGCCGGGCCGCCGCCAATCACAGCAACAGTTTTGCCGGTCAATTGCGCCGGCTTGTGGTAGGCCAGCTTGTTGGTGATGGCGTAGTCGCCCAGGAAATGCTCAACCGAGTTGATGCCGACAAAGTCCTCCAGCTGGTTGCGGTTGCAGCCGGACTCGCAAGGCGCCGGGCAAACCCGACCCATGACCGACGGGAAAGGGTTGGCTTCGGTCAGGCGGCGAAACGCGTACTCTTGCCAGACCATGCCGGCTGGCGGCTTCTCGATGCCACGCACGATATTGAGGTAACCACGAATATCTTCGCCGGCCGGGCAACTGCCTTGGCAGGGTGGCGTGCTCTGGATGTAGGTCGGGCATTTGTGCGAATGGCCGGCGTCAAAAATCTTGGCCTGCCAGGTCTTGACCTTGGTGTCGCCGTCTTTGTAACGACGAAAGTTCAGGGGCTTGGCAGCAATGGTTTCGAGGGTCGCAGACATGTCGGAGTCTCCTGGTTTTATGCTTGAAAGTTTGAATGCAGCGCTTGGCGGGACAAGGCTATTTGTCGCCCAGGCGGATCGCCTTGCTGACCAACTGGTGAACACCGCCCACCATGCTCATGTTGAAACCGTAATAAGGCAGCACCTTGGTGAACTGGGCTTTGCAAATGGCGCAAATGGTGGCCATGAAATTCACCTGGTGCTCGTCCACCACATATTTCAGGGCTTCCATGCGGGGCAAGGCACCCTTGACCCGCAGTTCCATCAGGTCGTCGGTCAGCAGACCGCCACCGCCACCGCAGCAGAAGGTGCTCTCATGGATGGTCTCGGGCGCCATGTCGTGAAAATGGTTGGCCACCGAGGTGATGATGCGCCGCGGAATGACAAACTGACCGCCCGCCGTGTTGCCCATGCGTGAACCGCGCGCCACATTGCACGAATCGTGGAAGGTGATGATGCGGTTGTCGTTGGCTTCTTTGTCGAACTGAATGGCGCCGCGCTGAATCAGGTCGTCGGTGAGTTCGCAGATGTGCTGCGGCACCGGATAGCGCTGATCGAGGTAATCAAACGGGCCAATCAAGGTGTTCCAGAAGCTGTAGGCCACGCGCCAGGCATGGCCGCATTCGCCCACCACAATGCGTTTCACGCCCAACTCAAGAGCCGCTTCCTTGACACGCATCGAAATGTTGCGCATCTGCTCGTAGTTGCCGATGAACATGCCAAAGTTGCCGGCTTCCGACGCGTGCGAGCTCAGCGTCCAGCTGATGCCGGCGGCGTGAAACACCTTGGCGTAACCAATCAGGCTTTCCACATGCGGCTCGGAGAAAAAGTCGGCCGACGGCGTGATCAGCAGCACCTCGGCACCCTTGACGTCGATCGGGAACTTGACATCAAGCCCGGTTTCGTCCTTGGTGTCTTCTTCCAGGCCTTCCAGCGTGTTGATCAGCGCCGGGCCGGGCAGACCGAGGTTGTTGCCGATGCGGTGCACCTTGCCGATGATTTCGTTCGAGTACTTTTGGCCCAGGCCGATCGAGTCCATGATCTCGCGTGCCGCCATGGTGACCTCGGCGGTGTCGATGCCGTAGGGGCAAAACACAGAGCAGCGGCGGCACTCAGAGCACTGGTTGAAATAGCTGTACCACTCGTCCAGCACCTCGCGGGTCAGATCGACTGCGCCTACCAGTTTGGGGAAATGCTTGCCGGCAAAAGTGAAGTAGCGGCGATACACCTTGCGCATCAGGTCCTGGCGTGCCACCGGCATGTTTTTAGGGTCGCCCGAGCCTAAAAAGTAATGACATTTGTCGGAGCAGGCACCGCAATGCACGCAGGCGTCCATATAGACCTGCAGCGAGCGGTATTTGCCCAGCATGTCGCCCATTTTGGCAATGGCTTTTTCTTGCCAGTCTTCCGCCAATTCTTCCGGAAAGCCCAGGGCTTTTTGAATCGGGCCCGAAGCCGGGAACGACTTGATGTGCGACATCGCCCCGACTTGCACCAGGGGAATCACGGGGTAGCTCTTGAGCTTGGGGGTGTCGAACTTAGCAGTTGCCATGGTGTGGGTGCTCAGGCTTTTTTGTCCAGCGCGGCGGCCCAGGCCGATATATGGCGAACTTCGCGGGCATTGTCAGCCTGGTTGCGGGTCGGGCTGAAGAACAGACCGGGCGCATGCAGCAGTTTGCTGATCGGGAAAATGATCATGAGCAGGGCCACCAGCGCCAAGTGCACCAGCAGCACCGGGTCAGCCGGCAGCGGCTGCCAGTTAAAACGCATCAGGCCCAGCATGAAGGCCTTGAGTGCGACGATGTCGGTGTGCGTCACAAAACGCATGGCCAGACCCGTCAGGCCAATGGCCAACAGCAGCGCCAGCATCAGGTGGTCGGACGGGGTAGAGATATAGCGCACCCGGTCCACCAGCCAGCGCCGCGCCCACAGCCCGCCCAAAGCGGCAACCATGACAAAGCCGGCATAGGTACCGAAAGGTTGCACCAGCACCACGGGCAGCCAGACCGGGTCCTGAAAGTAGCGCAGATGGCGCAGGGTGACCAGCAACAGGGTCACGTGAAACAGCCAGCCAAAAATCCAGGTCCATTTGCTGGACTTGAACAGGCTCTCGAACAACACCACCTCGCGCGTCATGCGCCAGCGCACGCCAGCGGCCGTGGTGGGCGCGGGTGTGGTGGGAATTTTCAGAGGTGCCGGAGTTTTGGCATACGAACGAATCTTGTTGGCCACGCCCAACACCAACACTGCGGTCGCGACATAAAACAGCAGCGCATAAATGATGGTCAGCAGGGACATGGGCAAGCCTGAAAGTTCGCTGTCTTCAAGTCAAGAATCAGATGCAACCGGTGGGCTTGGGCAAACCGGCGATCTTGCAGGCCTGTTTGGCCGGGCCGTAAGGGAACAGGTCGTACAGGTACTTGCTGTTGCCTTTTTCCTCGCCGAATTTCTTGCCGATGGCCTTGGTCAGCACGCGCACGGCCGGGGCGATCTGGTACTCGTTGTAATACTCGCGCAGAAAGTTGATGACTTCCCAGTGGTTGTCGCTGAGCGGCACTTTTTCTTCTTCGGCGAGGTGGACGGCGGCCTCAGGCGTCCATTCGGCCAGGTTCAGCAAGTAACCTTCTTCGTCGGTTTCGTAGGTTTGGCCGTTGATTTCAAAACTCATGGTGTTCTCCAGTTAAAAATATGTAAGGGGGCAAGGGCTGGCTTACAGCCACGACTGCGAAGTGGGGTATTTCTCGACCAGATCGACAAAGCCGGCGTAGTCCACCGGGGTGATGCCGTCCAGCAGTTTGGCTGTCATGCCACGGGCATCGAGGTCGGGCTGCAGCACAAACAGGCTGACTTTGGCGCTGGCCTGGCGCATGCGCTCGGCCGTGGCGATGCCTTGCGTGGCGGCGTAAACGCCGTCTTCGATCAACAGCACGGCGTGGCCGGCTTGCGCCATGCGCAGGCAGGTGTCGAGCGCGTTGGTGGCAAAGGGTGATTTATTAACAATGTGCAACATGGCTCATTCCTATTTTTAGAAGCTCAGAACGACGTCTTGCTGCGCCATCAGTTCACCCATTTGCTGGTCGTCGAGGACTTCGACCGGCACCAGCAGGTCGGCTTCGGTCAGGCCGCGCTGAGTCAGCGACGCCTGATCCACGTACAGCTTTTCGACGTCGTAGCCTTCGAGGGCACGGTAACTGGGCGAAAAGTTCTTGATACCGATGCCCTTGGTCTGCTGGCCCTTGGCCAACTCGTAGACGCCATCGTCCATGAACACCAGGCTCACGTCCTGATCGAAGGTGGCGGTGATCAGCACCACTTCCAGGCTTTCGAGGGCGTAGATGGTGCCGTAGGGCGCCTTGCGGTTGACAAACATGAATTTCTTCACTTTGGGGCCGCTGGGCGCAGTGCTTTGTTGTTCGCTCATGGTGTGTTTCTCTTAAACGGGTTAATCGCCGAACGTGACCAGGCGGTCCGCCTTGATGCCGCTGTCCACCAACTGGCCCAGGCCCGAAATACGAAAACCAGGGGCCAGCACTTCGTCCTTGATGCCGCGGCGCAAGGCGGCGGCCACACACACCACCAGGTCGACCTTGTGGTCGGTCGCCAGCGCCGACCAGCGGTTGACCACATGGCGGTCGTCCTGCGGCGGCTCGGTGAGCCGGGTCGCGTTGTTCACGCCATCATGGTAGAAAAACACGCGCTGGATGGTGTGGCCCTTGGCCAAAGCGGCCACGGCAAACTGGTAGGCGCTGTCGGACGCCTGGTGCGTGTAGGGACCTTCGTTGACGAGGATGCCGAATTTCATGTTGTTTCCTGATACTTTGCGGGACAGATCTTTGGCTCTGTCCTCAACTGTTTGTCGGATGATTAGAACCGGATATGGGTTGATGCATTCAGGCTGGAGCGGGAACCACGCCAGTCGTCGATCAGGTACTTGGTGAACGGCAGGTCGCATTTCTCGAAGAATGCGGGCCAGCCGATGCGCTCGATCCAGTCCGACACCCGCTCCCACGACCGTGCGTCGGCCTTGTAGGTGTAGAGGATCTTCTTGACCATGGCCGACACTTCGGGCCAGCGTGGCGGGTTGTTGGGCAGGCCTGAGGCCACCATTTTCATGAAGGTGGGCTTGCCGCGCGCATTGGAGTTCTTGCCACCCACCCAGATCGCCAGCTTGCTGTGCTCGGGGTCGTTGATCTGCATCGGTGGGCAGGGCGGGAAGCAGGCGCCGCAGCACATGCACTTGGACTCGTCAATCTCCAGCGAAGGCCGGCCGTTGACCATGGCGGGGCGGATGGCCGCCACCGGGCAACGCGCCACCACGGTGGGGCGCTCGCACATGTTGGCCACCAGGTCATGGTTGATCTTGGGCGGCTTGGTGTGCTGCATCACGATGGCAATGTCGGCCTGGCCGCCGCAGTTGATCTCGCAGCAGGAGGTGGACAGGTGCACGCGGTTGGGCATGTCTTCCTTGATGAACTCGGCGTGCAGGTCATCCATCAGGGCTTTCACGGCGCCTGACGCGTCGGTGCCCGGAATGTCGCAGTGCAGCCAACCCTGGGTGTGGGCAATGGCCGACACCGAGTTGCCGGTGCCGCCGACCGGAAAACCGTTGTTGGTTAGCGCCTCCACCAGTGGCTCGACGCGCGCCGGGTCCGACACCATGTACTCGATGTTGGAGCGAATCGTGAAGCGCACATGGCCGTCGGCATATTCGTCGGCAATGTCGCACAGTTTGCGGATGGTAAACAGGTCCATCTGGCGCTGCGTGCCGGCACGCACGGTCCAGATCTGGTCGCCGCTGTGGGCGACGTGGTGCAGCACGCCCGGACGGGGCCGGTCGTGGTATTTCCAGTTGCCATAGTTCTTGGCCATCAGGGGGTGCAGGAACGGCTTGTTATCGGGTACGCCGCTCTCAATGGGGGTGCGCATAGTTGCCATGGTGATCTTTCTTAATCAGTTGAGGACAAGCCGGCTTCAGGCCGCTTTGCGGGCGTTGATCTTGGCCACTTCGTCGTCCCAGCCGTCGGTGCGGACGTAGGGGTTGGTGCGTGGCGTGGAGACCATGTTGGGATCGATCTCGACCTCAATGCCCTCCAGGAAGTTGATCAGGCCAATGCGCTCGATCATCTCGCCGGTGCGCTCGTGCTCAAGGGCGTTTTCGGCGAAGAAGTCGATCGTTTTCTGACCCAGCTCGACCAGTGCCTGGTAGTCTTCATCGGTCTTCATGGGCATGAAAGGCATGACCACGGTGCCCATCAGGTCGCCGATCTTGAGCGTGCGCTTGCCGCCCATCAGCACCGTGACGCCCTTGTCGACGCCAGTGGCCAGCGCGCCGGTCATGACGTTGATGCAGTGCATGCAACGCACGCAGTTGCTGTTGTCGATTTCAAGGCAATGGCTGTCGCTGAGCTTGACGCTGGAAATCTTGTCGCCGCTGGCCACGTCCTTGACTTCCTTGAGCATGATGGCCTTGGTCGGGCAGCGGCTGACCACGTCGTTGACCAGTTCGGTCATGCCGTGTTTTTCATACCATTTGCGCGCCAGGGCTTCGTCGGTGCGGATGTTGTCGCGCCAGGTGCCGATCACGGCCATGTCAGCGCGCTGGATCGAGTTCATGCAGTCGTTGGGGCAGCCCGAGAACTTGAACTTGAACTTGTAAGGCAAGGCCGGGCGGTGCATGTCGTCGAGGAAGGTGTTGAGCACCTGACGATGGGCACGCGCCTCGTCGAAGCAGGACTGCTCGCAGCGCGCGGCACCGACGCAGGACATGCTGGTGCGCACGGCCGGGCCGGCACCGCCGAGGTCAAAGCCCAGTTCGTTGATTTCATCGAAAGCACCTTGCACGTTGGCGGTGCTGGCGCCCTGGAACATGATGTCGCCCGACTGGCCGTGGAAGGCGATCAGGCCGGAACCATGACGCTCCCAGATGTCACACATCTTGCGCAGCACGTCGGTGGTGTAGTGCATGCCGGCCGGTGGCTGCACACGCAGAGTGTGGAATTCCTTGGAGGCCGGGAACATCTCAGCCACTTCAGAAAAGCGCGGAATCACGCCGCCGCCATATCCGAACACACCGACCGTGCCACCCTTCCAGTAGCCCTTGCGGGTTTTGTAGGAGTGCTCCAACTGGCCCACCAGGTCGGTCATGTAGTCGCTGTCTTTGGCCAGGCGTTTCAGACCGGTGACAAAACTGGGCCATGGACCGCTTTCCAGCTGGTCAAGCATGGGGGTGTCGTGTTGCTTAATGCTCATTGGGTGTCTCCTGTCATGGGTGCGCACATCTTGCGCTGATTCATCGAACCGGGTGTGTCTAGGCAGGGCAAATAGTACGAGCCGCAAGCGGGTGTCTGCTATCCCCCTCGTTGGGTATTTGGGGCTACCCATATGGGCTATATGCCCCCACCCGTCCCGGTAATAGACGACCGGGCCCGACTTTGCGCCCAATACCGTCTTATGTGTTGCAGGGCAAACAGGACCCCTTGACCCCTGACAACAGGCCCTGATTTTTTGCCTTTGGCTTCTTTTTTCGATAACTATCCACACCATGACCACCCTGACACCACTGGCCAAATTCACCATTCCCGTGGGTTTGCAGGTCGTTGAGCTGCAACAAGTCGACTTCGAAGGTGGCAGCATGCGCCTGCTGCGCACCCGGATCCGCGAGAAAAGCCGCTTTACCGTGTTTGACATCGACGCCCAGTCGGCCCGGCTGTGGGGCGAGGCCTTGCTGCGCTGGGCTGCCGAGCAGCCCGACAACCAGATCGTGCCCGAGGAGCCGACATGACAGCCGCGACCGAGCCGTGCCCGACGGTCGACCTGCTGTTTCCCATCAGCGGGCAATTTTTGCCACGCGACCATGCCCAGCCGCTCAAGGATGCCTTGTGCCACACCTGGCCCTGGCTGGAGGCCGAGCCATTGGCCGGCGTGCAGGGCATCAAGCTGGTGCCAGGCCTTGATGCGCAGGCGATGCTGTCGCGCCGGGCCAAGCTGTTGCTGCGTCTGTCACGCCAGCGTGCCACTGAATTGCTCAGCGGGTCGGCCATCAACCTGCAGGTGGCGGGCCACGCCCTGCAGGTGGACGTGCCGCACGTGCGCGAACTCGTTGCCCACACCACGCTGTATGCCTACCATGTGGCCGCGGCTGACAGCGATGAGCTGTCTTTCATGGCCGAGGTCACTCGCGCGCTGGCCGAACTGGGTGTCGGCGGCGAACGCGTCTGCGGCAAACGCCAGCAGCTGGCACTGGCCAGCGGCACGGTGACCACCTTCAGCCTGATGCTGCACGGCCTGGCCCCTGAGCCTTCGCTGCACCTGCAGCAGCACGGCATCGGCCCGCACCGGCTGCTGGGCTGTGGCATTTTCATCCCGCACAAATCTGCTGCCGCTGTTTGACTGAATTTATCAACTGAAACAAGGAGAGACACAATGAGCTACACCATCAATGGCACCGAGTACGAAGCCGACGAACAAGGTTTTTTATTGGAGCCACTGTATGAAGATGACGCCGTTCGGGTGATTGCCGACGCTGAAGGCATCAGCCTGACCGATGCGCACTGGGAAGTCATCAACTACCTGCGCGAGCAGTACCGCGAACATGGCCACACCCCCAATTTTCGCAACATGCTCAAGAGTTTTGGTGAAGTTCACCCCGGTGTGGACAGCAAGTACCTCTACGACCTGTTCCCGATTGGCCCGGCCAAACAGGGCCCCAAGGTGGCGGCCTTGCCGCAGCCACTGGGCAAGGGCGGGTACTGACATGCCCCTGCGTTTGCCCGTCTTGCGGCCCTGCCACCGTCGGGGCAACCTATGGCCAAGCTGAGAATCAAGAGCCAGTGGTTTCGCGACAGCGGCGCCAAGACGCCGCAGCAAAACGCCAGCGCCATGGCCTTCATCACCTGGCGCGTGGCGCAAAACACGCTCCATCAAATGCGCACGGCGCGTTTTGATATCGAGATCGGGCCGCAGTATTTTGCATTCACCCATGAGGTGCTGGTGTTTCTGACCCAGGTGATCGACCGCATGGCCCACGCCCGCATGGAGGATGCCGAGCGGGCCGAGTTCATGAACGCCCTGGTGCAGCGCGTGGCGGAAATCCTGCAGGACAACGAAGACCGCCTGATGGGCGTGCCAGCCGCCGGACAAGCCAGTCACTACGCGCAGTTCATTGACCTGTTCAACGAATTGTCCGAGCACTACGCCGACTTTGGCTTTGATGCCAAGGGCCCTGACTTTGCCTTTGTGCGCTACCTCGGGCACCGCATCGAGGCACTGATGCCGCAAAAAGACCAGCGCTGGGTGGTGGACCAGATCATGGCCAGCGAGGTGCCCGATGCACTGGACATGATCCAGCGCGGCATGGACGGTGTGTTGTCCACCGAACCCCGGCCCAAGCGCGCCTCGCGCGCGGGTGTTTCGGGCGACTGATGCAGTGCGTCATGACCGACCCGTTTGACCTTTCACAAGCCAGCGCCTACCAGGCCTGGCGCGACGCCAAATTGGCCAGTCAGCCGCGCCAAGCGAGCGACCTGATCGTCGACGTGGCCGACCCCCGGGCCTTGACCGAGCCCGAGCGCGAGGCTCTTTTGCAGCGCTGCGCTGTGGCCAACATGGCCATCTACCGCAGCCCGGTGGTTTCCGAGGACAAAGCCATTCCGATCCAGTTGGCACGCCAACTCGGCCTGCTCCAGCTCGATGGCAACTGGCTGGCTGACGAAGACGGTATTTCGCCAATAGCGGTGGCGGCACCCACGGGTGAGCGCACCGCGTTCATCCCCTACACCAACCGCCCGATCAAGTGGCATACCGACGGTTATTACCACCCCGAGACCCGCCCCATCAGAGGCATGGTGCTGCATTGCGTGCGCCCGGCGCGCCAAGGCGGGGACACGGCACTGATGAACCACGAGATGGCCTATATCGCCCTGCGGGAGGCCAACCCCGACTGGGTGCGCGCCCTGATGGCGATGGACGCCATGACCATCCCCGCGCGGCTTGACGACGACGGCCTGGCGCGCCCCGAACAAGCCGGGCCGGTGTTCATGGTCGACGCGCTGAGCGGTAAATTGCACATGCGCTACACCGCACGCACGCGCAGCATTGCCTGGAAAGACGATGCTGCCACCCAAGACGCAGTGGCGTTTCTGGCTGATTTCCTCGCCAGCGACAGCCCCCATATTTTTCGTTTGCGCCTGGAGGCCGGCATGGGCCTGGTATGCAACAACGTGCTGCATGACCGCGCCGGCTTTGACGACGACCCGCAAGCGCCGCGCCTGTTGTACCGGGCGCGCTACCTGGACCGCGTTGCCCGGCCAGCCACCGGAGCCACCACACCATGAGCCACCAAGTCAGCGTTTGGCGCGCCGCCCAGTTACTGGGTGTGGCGCGTGGCGTGCTGCAACAAAAGGTACGCGAAGGCAGCCTGGTGCTGAACGACGGCTGGGTCTCGACCGACGTGTTGCTGCAGCTGTACCCGGATGCCCAACTGGAAGAGTCGGGCCTGCTGGAACGGGTCTCGCAAATCCGTGATGAAGCCTTTGGCAAGCGCGTGCGCGAACGCCTGCTGCCCAGCCAGGAAGTGCTGGCCCAGCGCCTGTTCGCGCAAAGCCAGGAACTCGCCGACGTGCGCAAGCACCTGCAGCGCTACCACGAACTGGTGGTGGGCCTGCAGCACGACATTCGCCAGCAACTGAGCCAGCAGCCCGCTGCCGCCAGTTGGCTGGCGCTGGAACAACAGATCACGCAGGGGCTGGCCCAGGCGCTGGCCACCGAGCCGGTGGACCTGCTGGAGGTGATGGACGATATGCTCAAAATCATGACGGCCCAGGTCACGGTGCGCCCCAGCGGCCACCAATTCCCGGTGGAGGGGCGCGCCAACCTGTTGCAAGCAGGCTTGCACGCCGGACTCAAACTCAATTACGGTTGTGGCAACGGCAGTTGCGGCATGTGCAAGGTGCGTGTGATCTCGGGCGACGTGGCCAGAACCCAGCACTTTGACTATGCGCTGTCCGAGGCCGAAAAGGCCCAGGGCTACACCCTGATGTGCTGCCACACCGCCGCCAGCAGCGAGTTGACGCTGGAGTTGCTCGAAGCCTGCAACCCGCGTGACATTCCCGAGCAGATGATTGCCACCCAGGTGCGCGCCATCACCAAGCTGGCACCCGACACTGTGATGCTGCACCTGCAAACCCCGCGCAGCCACCGCTTGCGCTTTCTGGCGGGCCAGTCGGTGCAGTTGGGCTGGACACTGGCCGGGCACGAGGATGCGTCAAGCAGCTACCCGCTGGCCAGTTGCCCCTGCGACGAACGCAATCTGCTGTTTTTTATCACCCGTCATGCCGCAGACAGCTTTTCCCAGCGCCTGTTTACCGGCGACATCAAGCCTGGCGCCACTATCACCGTGCTGGGCCCGAGCGGTGAATTTGTGCTGGCAGAAGGCCACCGCCCGCTGGTGTTTGCCGCCTGCGACGCCGGCTTTGGCCCGATCAAAAGCCTGATCGAACACGCCTTGTCGCTTGACGCTGCACCGTCGCTGTCGCTGTTCTGGCTGGCGACACGCCCGGACGGCCACTTTTACAGCAACCAGTGCCGGGCCTGGTCGGAAGCGCTGGACCAGTTCGAGTACGAACTCGACTCCCACCCCGACGCCGCCCTGGGCGCCTGGCAGATTGCCCAGGCCATGCGTGCCGACCTGTTTGACATCGACTGCGACTTTTACCTGGCCGGCCCGGTGGAATTCGTGCGCGCCCTGCATGACGAATTGCGCACCTCCGGCGTGGCCGAATCCCAGATCGCCATCCTGGTGCTTTGACCCTTCTCACAATCCCAAAAACCCATGCAAACCGAAGCCCCTGATGTCAGCAAGACCTATGTTGAAGCGACCCAATCCGCCTTTGACGCCACTTTGCCGGAATGTGCTGGCGGCGAGGCTTTTGCGCTGATGGTGCAGGGCTTCAGCATGGCGCCGGAATTCCTGGAGGGCGAAATCATCCTGATCGAACCCGAAGGCCTGGCCAAAGACGGCTCCTATGTGCTGGCCATGCATGCGCAGGAATGGACCTTTCGGCAACTGCTGCGCACCTCAGAAGGCTGGTTGCTGCACCCGCTGAACCCGGCCTTTCCCGATGCCGCCATTCCTGACCTGTCATCCATCCACGGTGTCATCATTCAAAAGGCCCTGCCCGGCCGTCGCCGCGCCTCCAAACATTACGTCTGACGCCACCCGCCAGCCACTCACCTGCCCTTGCCATGCCTTATTACATCTACCGCGTCAAACCCTTTACCCAGTTGGACCAACTCAGCGCCCATGACACCTTTGCCGAGGCCTCCAGCCAGGCCAAGTCGCTGCGCCTGCAGCCGGATTTGCCGGCCACGGACAAAATCAAGGTGATTTTTGCTGACTCTCCCTTGCAGGCCGAAGACCTGTTGTGCCAGGTGCGCACGGCCGGCCCCAAGGGCGACGACTAAGGTACCGACACATGGTGGATGAAGCCGCCTTTCACGCCTCACGCGTGCGCCTCAATCCCACCCCTTGTGTTTTTTCCAAGGCGCTCCTTGCCGGCTGCGCCAGTTGCAGCCTGTCCCAGCGCCATGCCTTGGCCGAGCGTGAAGTGGTGTCCTGCACCCTGCCCGTGGCGCACATCAACTGCAACACATTGAGGGACCTGTTTTACGAGCGCGCCACCTTTGTGCTGCGGCTGCCGCGACCGGCCACCGAAATTCCGCACCAGACCGCAATGAAGCTGAGCTGTGGCGGCTTGCACGGACTGCAGGCGGCATTGGCAGCGCCCACCACCGATGTGCACGCCATGGTGCAGTTGGCACACAGCCGGTTTGACAGCCTGCTCGACCTGCCCTGGCAGACCATTGTTGAGCACATCGGTGCTTGGCAGATTCGTCGTCGCGCGCCAAACGGCAACAAACCCGACGCTCGCTGAAACCTCGACTGTCAACTGAGCTTGTCGCGTTCAAGCCTTGGTGACTTGCTGCAAAAGTCTGATACGACACGCATGATTCAGCTACTTGAGGCTTTCACTTGTAAAACGCCTCCACCTTGCCCTTGAGCTTGATCAGCAGCGGATTGCCCTTGCGGTCGCGGGTTTTGCCAGCGGGTACCTTGACCCAGCCTTCGCTGACGCAGTATTCCTCCACGTTGAACAGTTCCTTGTCGTTGAGCCGAATCCCGATGTCATGCTCGAACACGGCCGCCACGTGGTGCGGGCTGCGGGCATCGCTGGACAGGTGGTCAGGAAGCTCGGGTTTTTGTGGGGTATCGGTCATGGTGTTCTTAGGTTGGGATCAATGTGAAAGGTGTCGATTTTCCAACATCCGGCCAGGGCCGTTGTCGGGCTGCTCACAGCGCCTGGCGCATGGTCATTTCATGCCAGCGCCCGTTGCCCCATAAATTCAGGGTACCGGGCTCATAAGGCAAAAGCAAGGTGTGCAGCAGCGGTTGCAGCAGCGTGCTGTCGGGGTCGGCCAGCAGCACGTAACGGGCTTCGCCATCGGCGCGATCTTCCTGCAACTGGCCCACCCAATCCAGTTCCACCAGGGTCTCCAGCACGGGCTCGAGCTGCAGCGCATCGACCCTGAGCGCCTGCGTCAAATCGCTCATGGTCAAGCCCTTGTCCGGGCTCGTCCTTTGCGGCGCCAACTGCTGCAGCACCTCAATGGCCAGCAAAAACTGCCAACCCTGGGCATTGGCGCGGCGCTGCACGCCGCTGAGCAGGCTTGGCAAATAAGCGGCAATCACCGCGCCCAGCAGCACGATCACCCAGCCCACGTAAATCCAGATCAGCAAAATAGGCAGGGTGGCAAAGGCGCCGTACAGTACCGAATAGGTGGGAACCTTGCCCAGGTAGATCACCAACAGCTTCTTGGCCGCCTCAAAACCCACCGCCACAAACAGCCCGCCTGCCCAGGCATGACCCCAGTGCACCCGGGTATTGGGCACATAGCAGTAAAGCGCGGCCATGCCCCAGGCCAACAGCACAAACTGCAGACCCTCCAGCAGCAATTCGATACTGCCGGGCAGCACGCCCACCAGCCCTTTTGAAGACGTCAAAGCATACGAGGTCAGGCTCAGGCTAAGCGCCAGCAAGATGGGGCCAAGTGTGATGACTGCCCAATAGATCAGCACGCGCTGCCCCAGCCGGCGCGGTTTGCGCACCCGCCAAATGGCGTTCAAGGTGCGGTCAATCGTCAAAATCAAGGCCAGCGCAGTAACAAACAACACCACCAGCCCGACACCACCGAGCTTGCTGGCCTTGCCGGCAAATTGCGTCAGATAGCCCAGCACCTGGCGCGCAATGGTGTCCGGAATCAGGCTCTGGATCAGCCACTGCTGCAGCACGCCCTGAAACTTGGCAAACATCGGAAACGCGGTGAACACGGCCAGCAGCACCGTCACCAGCGGCACCAGCGCAATTGTGGTGGTGAAGGTCAGGCTGCTGGCAGTGAGCCCCAAACGGTCTTCCCGAAAGCGCTCGCGCAGCGTGTGCGCGGTGTTTTTCCAGGGGAAATTGGACAGGTCATTTAAAAAGACATCCAGCCTCTGGGGCCAGCTCATGCGTGTTGTGGGTGGTGCGCTCATGGCCGCTATGATGCCACCGTCATGAACACAATTCCCAACACTCCCCCAACACCTGCCACCCCCAGCGTGGCCCTGACCCGAATTCTCGCGGTGGGCAGCCTGCTGGGCCTCATCGTGCTGGGCCTGGCCTGGGAACTGCTGCTGGCGCCACTGCGCCCGGGCGGCTCCTGGCTGGCGCTCAAGGTGCTGCCGCTGTGCCTGCCGCTGGCGGGTTTGCTCAAAAACCGCATGTACACCTACCGCTGGGTCAGCTTGCTGGTGTGGCTGTACTTTACCGAAGGTGTCGTGCGCGCCTACAGCGACGCCGCGCCTGGCAATTACCTGGCCATGGTGGAAGTTGCCCTGTGCCTGATCCTCTTTACCGCCTGCGCGCTGCATGTGCGCCTGCGCCTGAGAAACGCCGCAGAGGCAGCCAAGTCGACGCCTGGGACCACTGATACGGTTGCCGCCAGCCATGCAAAAACTGCTCTCTGATCTGCAAGCCATCGTCGGTGCCGCCCATGTGCTGACCGAAGGCGATCTGAGCGCCTGGACCCAGGACTGGCGCAAACGCAGCTCGGGCAAGGCGCTGGCCGTGGTACGCCCCGCTTCTACCGATGAAGTGGCCCAAGTGGTAATAGCCTGCGCCCACTTTTTGACGCAGCACCCGGACAGCGGCCTGAGCATCGTGCCGCAAGGCGGCAACACCGGCCTGGTGGTGGGCTCCACGCCCGACGAGTCAGGCCAGCAAATTGTGCTGAGCCTGCAGCGCCTGAACGCGGTGCGCAGCGTCGATGCGGCCAACCTGACCATGACGGTGGAAGCCGGTTGCATTTTGCAAACGGTGCAGGAGCGGGCCGAGGCTGCGGGTTTCTGGTTTCCGCTGAGCCTGGCGGCCGAGGGCTCATGCACCATTGGCGGCAATCTGGGCACCAACGCCGGCGGCACGCAGGTGCTGCGCTTTGGCAATGCACGCGACCTGTGCCTGGGGCTCGAAGTGGTGACGCCGCAGGGCGAGGTCTGGCAGGGCTTAAGCGGCCTGCGCAAGGACAACACCGGTTACGACCTCAAAAATCTCTACATCGGCGCCGAAGGCACGCTGGGCATCATCACCGCCGCCACGCTCAAGCTGTATCCGCAACCCAAGGCACAGCTCACCGCCTGGGCTGCCGTGCCGTCCGTTGAGGCGGCGGTGCACCTGCTGGGGCTGGCGCACCAGCACCTGGGCGCCAGCCTGACCGGCTTTGAGATGATGGGCCAGTTTGCCCTGAGCCTGGTGGCCCGGCACTTTGACAATTTGCGGGTGCCGCTGTTTCAGAGCAGCGCCTTTTGCGTGCTGCTGGAAAACGCCGATGCCGAATCCGAGGCCCATGCCCGGGCACAGTTGGAGGGCTTGCTCGAAGCCGCCATGGAAGACGGCTGTGTGACCGACGCGGTGGTGGCAGAGAACCTCGCGCAGGCGCAAAGCCTGTGGCATATCCGCGAAAGCATCCCGCTGGCGCAAGCGCTGGAAGGGCTCAACATCAAGCATGACATCGCCATACCAGTGTCTGGCATGGCGGCCTTTGTCGCCGGGACCGATGCTCTGCTGGCACAGGCCATCCCTGGCGTGCGGCTGGTCAACTTTGGCCATCTGGGCGACGGCAATCTGCACTACAACGTGCAGGCCCCCGAGGGGCAAGATGCGGCGGTCTTTTTGCGTGAGCAGGAAGCACGCGTCAACAAAATCGTGTTCGACGCGGTGCAGGCGTATGGCGGCTCCATTTCTGCCGAACATGGCGTGGGCAGCCTCAAGGTGGACCATTT
>CAZIGL010000049.1:0-19219 GCA_964538895.1 uncultured Rhodoferax sp. | reverse complement strand
TGCGCAACCGGTCACGATCGACCGGAATCAACGGTCACGATCGCCGGAATACGCACTCAGCGCTTCAACTGCGCGTAAAAATTCTCGTGCGGCCCCACACCCAACAAGACCACTGCATCAGGTGCTTGTTTGTTTGGGCTCAATTCATATGCAAGCAAAGTTTCCTGGTTGTTGAGTTTGAATCTATGGACAAAAACACCCGCCAAATCTCCACGCTTTTCTTCGCCAATAGCAGGGTCACTGGCAATATTTTGTACAGCTTGGTCCAGTACCTTCTTGTCTTTGGCATGCAATTTTTTGGCAACGCGGGCAAACGACGGGGATGCACGGACGTTTAATGGCATCTGGCTATCCAAACTGGTACGGTTTGGACAGTCCAGCCTTCACCTCTTCGCGCGACAGAATTGTGTCTTGAATCAATCGCAACGGCAGTTCTGGGTTCTCCAGAACGGTCTTGCCGATACGGGCCCAGTATTCAATCTGTTTGGGTACTGAGCGATGCTCCGCCGCCGCGTGGGTCTTGGCGTCTTCCACCAGTTCGTCTGATAATTTCAATGCCACTGCCATGGTTTTACCCCTGTTTTAAGGGGTGCATTATGAATTAATATGCAACCTTTTGCAACCTTTTGCAACCTTTTGCAACGTTCTATGTCATTGCCACACTCTTTGCCAAGATGGTCTTCCAAGAGCAAAAACGGTTATATTCTGACTATTAAGGTCAGAATAGGAGTCGATCATGCAAACTTGGCAAATGCAAACAGCAAAAGCGCGTTTTTCTGATGTGGTCAGAAGCGCCAAGAGCGACGGCCCGCAATACATCACCGTGCATGGCAAATCAGTGGCGGTGGTGCTTTCGCGTGATTTGTTTGACCAACTTAGCGGTAATTCGCAGTCTTTGGTGGAGTTTATGCAACGGTCCCCGTTGCGTGGGCTCGATGACCTGACGTTTGAGCGTGACCAGAGCTTGACTCGCGACATCAAGCTATGAGCTATTTAATCGACACCAACGTGATTTCCGAGCTGCGTCGCAAGCAGCCTGATCCCAACGTGGTTGCATGGGTTGCTGCACGGTCAACTCAATCACTGTTTGTGAGCGTGCTCACTTTGGGGGAAATTCGCAAAGGGATTGAAACGCTGGACAACAGCGCCGATGCTGCCAGACGTCAGGCTTTGAGCGATTGGCTGGAGGTGGACCTGCCGATGTTTTTTATGGGCCGGATCTTGAGTGTGGATTTACCGGTTACCCAGCGCTGGGGCCATTCACAAGCCCAGGCGCGCCGCCCATTGCCCGCCATCGACAGTTTGCTGGCCGCCACAGCGCTGCAACACAACCTGAGTTTGGTCACCCGCAATGTGCGTGACTTTGCCGGCATGGGCTTGAACCTCATCAATCCGTGGGATGTCTTGAGTTAGAGTGTTGCAAGCCGAAGTCCTGGCAGGTCGACAAAATCGCTGCTGTTGAGTGTCAATAGTACATACCCATTTTCGATGGCTTGGGCCGCGATCCAAAGGTCGTTGTAACGAGGCCGGGGTGACCGGCCGGCTTGTTTGATGGCAGCCGCCAGCACGCCAAAAGCTGCAGCCGTGTGTTTGGACACACCAAGTACCGGGCGGCTTTCCACTTGGCGCAAATAGGCTGCGCGCATGGCTCGCTCGGTTGGGTCTGTGCATGACTGCACGCCAAAATTCAGCTCACCCAAAGAGATTGTGGACGTGAATACGGGTGCATCCCCTGCAGCGTCGATGACCGCTTGAGGGTCCACCTGGTTGGCGGCAAGGCCCACCCAGATGCAGCTGTCGAAAATTATGCCCATGGGTCACGCACCCCATCGCCAAAGTCACCCTTGCTGTCCTTGAGCCAGGCGGTTGCTTGCGCCAGCGTTAACACGGGCAGCGTCAGCCCAGCAAGCGCCTGAGACGCCGTCATGGTTTGCGGCGGCGGCATGATTTGAGCGATTGTGGTGTGATTGCGCTCGATGATCACGGTCTCTCCTCGGCTGGCAATCTTGTCCAGGATCTCCCGGGTATTTCTGGCCAGGTCGGTAGCGCTAATGGTTTGCATGCTTGAACCTCAAGACAAAATGTAATGATGCGTAGTTTACATTTTTTATGTATTTGTTGGTTCTGGAAAAGACAACTTTTAGGCTGTCAACGCCCTGCAGGAGCGGCACCCTCGCCGCGCTTGTCCTCTTACCGCCCCCCAGCCGCCAGCAGGGGTGAAGCCCGCGTCAGGTTCTCGTCGAAGCTGTGCCGTGCGCTGCCATACAAGCCCAGCACCCGCTTGACGTAAGCGCGCGTTTCAGGAAAAGGTGGCACGCCCTTGTAGCGGTCCACGCGACCTTCGCCGGCGTTGTAGGCGGCAGCGGCGTAGGAGATGTTGCCGCGGTAATACGACAGCAGCCAGCGCAGGTAGCGCATGCCGCCGCGCAGGTTTTGGGTGGCATCGTAGGCGTTGCGCACGTTAAAACGCTCAGCGGTGTCGGGAATAAGCTGCATCAGCCCCATGGCCTCTTTGGGCGACTGGGCGCTGGTGTTGAAGTTGGATTCCACCGCAATGATTGACAGCACCAGCTTGGGGTCGAGCGCATACCACTCGCTCATGGTGGTGGCCAGTGGAATGAGCCAGCGTTTGTGGCTGGGCAGGGTCAGCAGGTATTTCTCGATCGACAGGCCGTTGCCGGGGTGCAGGTCGGCGGGCAGGTCGTGGTAGAAAGGTGGTGGTCGTGGCGCCTTTTCGGGTAACTGGTCTTGGTTGACACAGGTTGGCAAGCCTGACGATGTGATTTGAATGGTGTCGAGCATCTGGTGCGCCTGGGCGTGGCCCAGCGCGGCCGCCAATGAAAACAGGCTGGCGGCAAATGCCTGGTTGGCAGGAACACCCTGGCCAAATGCATAGAGCATGCCCAGGCGGTACTGGCCCTCGGCGCTGCCCCAGCGTGACGCCTGGCAGTAGTTCACGGCGGCCTGCCAAAGTTTGTCAGTGGTATCAGCGCTTTCGGGCGCCGACTCCAGTGCGCTGGCTTCCTTCAGCAGCCTGCGCACTAACGGGGGTGCTTCTTCCATCACGGCCGCTGACGGCGGCGCATAGCTGGTAGCCTGTGCCAGCGCTGTGCCTGTGAATGCGCATGTCAGCCACAACAGGCAGATCAGGCGCTTCACTTGACCCCAGGCCCGGTCACCCCGTCAAAGCCAAGTTCAGCCAGCAGCGGCAGGTCGGCCTGGCTTTCCACGCCCAGCGCCACCACCGTGATGCCAAAGGCGTGCGCCATTTTGCACAGGCCTCTGAGGAATTCCTGGTTGCCTTCGTTGCTGGCGATGCCGCGAACATAGCTGGGGTGCACTTTGATGTAGTCCAGCCCCAGGTCGGCCAGCTTGTCGCTTTCGGCAAAACGCTGACCAAAGTACTCCACACCGACGCGGCACCCGAGTTGCTTGAGGTTGCGCGCCAGGTCACGGAAGGCTTCAAACTGGCGGAACACGCCGTACTCTGGCACTTCAAACAGCAGGCGTTTGCAGACATCGGGGTAGGCCTTGAGCAGTTGCGTGAGATCGTTGCGGAACTCGAAGTTGCCAAGGGTTTCTGCCGACAGGTTGACGGCGACGTCGCCTGCGGTTGCGCGCAAGTGGTCGATGGCCAGCTTGACCACGCCGAGGTCGATCGGGGCGGTCAGGTTGAGCTGGGCTGCCATGGGCATGAAGTCGCCCGCCGTCAGCAAGGTGCCCTCGGCGTCCACCTGCAACCGGATCACGCCTTCCTGATGCAGCGGGTTGCCGCCGGCGCCCGACATCACAGGGAAGAAGCTCAGTGCCAGGCGGCCACCGCTGACGGCCTCGGTCAGCAGGGTGCGCCATTGCTCGGCCGGCACGGCAGTTTTGCTTGAGCCGCCTTCGTCTGCCGCCCAGGTGTTGGCGCCCTTGTTGGCCGCCTGGGCCAGCATTTCGTCGGCGCGGGCCAGCAGTTGGCCGATGTTCTGGTCGTGCTGGTAACGCACCGCGCTGAGGTGGAACATCTCTGGCACCTTGTCCTGCCACTTGGGCAGCACGTTTTGGATGAGTCGCGCGTGGATGTCTTGCGCCGCTTCGGCGGCGGTGGCGAAGGTGGGGCAGACCACGGCGAATTCGGCACCCTTGACGCGACCGGCGCGCTGGCCTATGTGGCCGTCACCGCTCTTGTAGAGCTCGGTGCCCACGTCTTTCAGCAAGGCGTCGGCTTTTTGGTGGCCCAGGCGGGTGTTGAGCTCGTTGAGGTCAAGCAGGCGCACCATCACCAGGTTGCCTGCGGAACCAAACTGGTCACCCTGCACTGCCTCACGCAGGTGGGACATGAAGTAGTCGCGGCTTGACAAGCCGGTGACTGCGTCGCGGTTGACCTTTTTGCGCAGGGTCTCAAGCCGCGCCGCTTCTTCGTTGAACATGGCTTTGAGGCGACCCACCATGTCGTTCATGGCGCGTGCCACACTTTTGAGCTCGGGTGTGCGGGGCTCGTCAATGGTCAGGAAGCGGCGCTCGGCAATGGCCTGGGCCTGGTCCACCACCTGGCCAAGCGGGCGGGTGATGATGCGCATGGCCAGGGAGCCCACCACGCCGGCAAGCGCTGCACCCAGCACGAACCACAGCAGCAACTCGACGGTACCTTCCCACAGGCTCTTGTAGGCGTAGCTGTCCTGACTGGCCAGCGTGAGCGTGCCGTACTGGATCCAGCCGTCCTGGATCAACGCTTGCCCGGGGGTGGTGTGGATGGGGAACAGCTTGACGAACCAGTCGGGTGCGCCCAGTTCTTGGTTGGCGGCCACACGTTCCACCAGGGTCTGCCCGGTGGGCGAAATGATGCGGATAAAGCGGTAGTGGCCGGCGTCGAACTGCGCTGCCACTTGCAGGCCGACGGTGACCTCATCCTTTTCAAGCTGCGTCAGTGACAAGGCCAGCGCCGTGGCGTTGTCGATGTTTTTAACCTGCAGTTGCTGCTCCAGGTAATGCCGCGCAGACAACACGCTGACAATCATGCTGCCACCAAATGCGATGGTCATGACCAGGATGATGGCTATCCAGAGTTGTTTGATGAGTGACATGGTGGGCTCGTTGGGTAAATTTTAAAACTGGTGAAATTACATGCCGTCTTGGCGCATGCGGTCCAGAACGTCGCGCCAGCGCGACAGTCGGGCGGTGGGGTCGGCAGAAGATGCGGTGGCACCACCAACCCACAAGCCATCGCTGTTGAAGCTGAAAACAGGTGTCAGGTCGGAGCGCATGGAGGCCGGGCGCACGCTGCTGATCAGGTTGTCCAGAATGAGCGGCTCAGCGGTGGGTTCAGGGTAATAACCCAGGACCATGTGCGCCACCGAGGCGGTTGATCCGCTTTTGGCGCGCACGTAAACCATGCGCAGTTTGTCGTTGCCAACGCCCAGAATTTGCAGGGTGGTGTACTTGGCAATGGAGAAATCCTCACAGTCGCCAGTGCCTCGCCCCATGAACTCCAGTGGAGAGGCCCAGTAGTCGGGCTGCTGCCAGACCACGATGTCGTCTTGAAAAAGGATGCGCCGATTGAAAAACGTGTTGACCTTGTTGAGCTTGTCCAGGTCGGGCAGGCCGCGCGACTCTTCTATAAGGCGACGCCAGGCAACCACGGTTTCGACGGCGCGGGCACCATAGCGCTCTTGCGCCAAGGCCTGGGTTTTATCGAGGTCCGGGGCCGCAAACGAACTGATAAAAAGCAGGAATAAACCCAGGCAAAATAGCCAAGCACTTCGGTGCCAATCGCGCAGGCGGAGCAACCGGGTAAGGCGGGTGGGTATGACAATCACGATAGAACCATGAGAAATATCAAAATATACGCCATAATTATTTGTAGACTAAATTTTCAAATGTGTTGCAATAAGTTGTTACAAATATATTTTTTCCGGAGCTGTTATGAATTCTAAAGATAAAAAGTTTTCCTTGGTTGCAATTGCTGTTCTGATGTATCTGGGCGCTGCACAGGCGCAGAGTTTGCCCGCTCCGATGGTGCAGGCAGCACGCAAGGCGGTAGCGACCAACCCTGAGGTGCAGGCGCGCTGGAACGGCTTCAATGCCGCCGGCAATGAGCGCGATGTCGCGCGTGGCGGGTTTTTCCCGCGGGTGGACCTGACGGCCACCACCGGGCGTGAGTCCAAAGACTCCCCCCAGGCACCGGGTGGCAGTTATGGCACCTACAACTTCAATGCCGCGCAGATCACCCTGAACCAGATGCTGTTCGATGGCATGTTCACCGCCAACGAGGCAAAACGCCTGGGCTATGCCAAGCTGACGCGTTATTACGAACTGCTTGAGGTGTCTGAGTCGGCTGCCCTGGAGGCCATTCGGGCTTACTCCGACGTGGTGCGCTACCGTGAGTTGGTGGATGCCGCGACCCAAAACTATGTGGAACACAAGCAAACCACCCAGCTGGTCGAAGAACGCGCCAACGCCGGCGTGGGGCGCCGGGTGGACGTCGAACAGGCCAACGGTCGCTTGGCGCTGGCCGAGTCCAACCTGCTGACCGAATTGACCAACCTGCACGATGTGAGCGCACGTTACCTGCGCGTGGTCGGGGAAAAGCCGCCTGCCAACCTGCCGTATTTGCCTGAACCGTTCAAACTGGCGCCCATGCCGGTGTCCGTACCTGTCTTGATGAATGAGGGCTTGCAGGGCAGCCCAACGCTGAATGCTGCCGTGGAAAATGTGCGGGCCTACAAAACGGCGGTTGAATCCGCCAAGGCGGCCTACATGCCACGGGTCGACTTTCGCGCCTATGCCAGTACCGAGAGCAATGCCGGCAATACCGGGGGGGTCCGTGGCGACACGCGCAGCAATGGCGTGGAACTGGTGCTGAACTACAACCTGTTTCGCGGTGGTGCCGACAAGGCCCGAGAGCGCCAGGCGGTAGACCAGAAAGACCAGGCGCGCGACCTGCAGGAAAAAGCCTGCCGCGATGTGCGTCAGACCCTGTCGATTGCCTTCAGCGATGTGCGCAGTCTGGACGAGCAAATGCGCTACATGGACGCGCACCGCCTGTCCACAGAAAAGTCGCGCGAGGCCTACCGCCAGCAGTTCGACATTGGCCAGCGCACCCTGCTTGACTTGCTGGACAGCCAGAACGAGTACTTTGAGGCCACCCGCTCTTACATCAATGCCCGTTACAACCAGGCCGCAGCGCAGGCGCGCACGTTGGCTGGCATGGGGCGCCTGGTGTCAGCGCTGGGTGTTCCGCGCCAGGACTTGCCCAGCGCCCAGGACGTGGGACAGGACCGTATGAGTATTGACCCGGCCGAACTATGCCCGCTGGAAGAGACAACAGTGGACACGCTGGAAAAAATCAAGAATGAAACCGTGGTGCCGCCGCGGGCACGCGCGGCAACGCCGGCACCTGCGGCTCCGGCTGTCACCAAGGTGAGCTTGGCAGCCGACGCCTTGTTTGATTTTGACAAGTCGGTGCTCAAGGTGGGTGGCGTGGCCAAGCTTGATGACTTGGTGGCCAAGATCAAGGGCATGCAACTCGATGTGGTGATTGCCACCGGGCATACCGACAGCATGGGCAGTGACGCCTACAACCAGCGCTTGTCTGTGGCGCGCGCCGAATCGGTCAAGGCTTATTTGGTAAGCAATGGTGTGGACGTCAAACGTGTGCGGGCGATGGGCAAGGGTGAGTCCGAGCCGGTCGCCGATAACGCCACAGCCGAGGGTCGTGCCAAGAACCGCCGCGTCGAAGTCACGGTGCAGCCGGCAGCAACCCCCGCCAATTAACAGCCATTTTGTAGCAGGCCCGCCTCGGGCCGATGGCTGTTCTTATTTCAGCACCGGCGTATCCGGCAGTTCATTCGGGTTGCTTTGTCCGCGCTGCAGCGCAAAGTGTTGTTGCAGAAGTTGGGATACCTGCTGCACCGCGTGAGTCAGCCCGCCTTCGTAATCGCCGGCCCTGAAAGCGGCGCTCATGCCCGCCACCAATCGTGGCCAGGTGTCGGGCGCTACCAGCGCATTCAAACCCCGGTCGGCCACAATTTCGATGCGGTGCTCGGCCAGCAGCAGGTAAATGAGCACGCCGTTGTTGTGCGCCGTGTCCCATACCCGCAGCTTGCCAAACAGGGCCAGTGCCCGCTCGTGCGCAATGTGCGCCATGCTGTCTGGTTGCCACAGGTAGCTCAAGGGCAAGCCGGCCTCGACGTAGATGCGTATTTCACCGCTGTGGCCTGCTTCGCTGCGGGCCACCTGCGTGGCCAGGCGGTCAAGCAGTGCCGGCGGTATGGCGCGCTGGGCAGCGTCGTCGCTCTGCCAGCGGTGTTTCAAAACCCGGGTCAAACGTGTCAACATCACCAGCCTCCTGAGGCGCCACCGCCGCCAAAATCACCCCCGCCACCTGAACCAAAGCCACCGCCGCCAAAGCCACCACCACCGCCGCCAAAGCCGCCGCCATGGCCCCAGCCGGTGTTGCGGCCACCACGGTGCACGCCGCTGCTGCGCAGACCTGGCGTGTTTTGAATCAGGGTAAAAATCAAGGCAGCCACGCCCGCCAGCCCGGCAATCAGCACGCTGGCGGTCAGCAGCATGGCAATGCCGCCCGCTGCGCCGCCCGTGGCCACGGCACCGAGCCGGTTGCCCAACATGCTCTTAGTCACAGCGCCGATCACCGGCACAGCAACAAAAAGGAAGATGCCGAGTTCCATCCAGTCAAAACCGCCAGCGCCCTGGCTGGTTTCGCGGGTCGGTTCGGGCAAGGCCTCGCCGCGAATGAGCCCCATGATGCGCGTGACGCCGACATCAATGCCGCCAGCGTAGTCGCCTTGTTTGAAGCGCGGCGTGATGGCTTCGTCAATGATGCGTTTGGCCGCCAGGTCGGGAATGGCGCCTTCGAGTGTTTTGGCAACCTCGATGCGCAGTTTGCGGTCTTGCACCGCCACAATCAGCAGCAGGCCGTCGCCAATCGTTTTGCGGCCGATTTTCCAGCTGTTGGCCACGCGGTTGGCATAAGCGGCAATGTCCTCGGGCTGGGTGCTTGGCACCAGCAACACCACCACTTGCGAGCCGCTGGTTTTTTCGAACTCGCTGAGTCTGGCGTCCAGCGCATCACGCTGCGCGACTGCCAGGGTGCCGGTGCTGTCGATCACATGGCCGGTCAGGGCCGGCACCGCCTGCTGGGCCCGGGCTGGGCTCAAACCGATCAAACACAACAGCAAAAGCGACCCAAGCCACCGACTCAGCGGCAGCCTGGGGCACAAGCGATGCAACGGGGCGATCATTTTTTGTTGAAATCAACCACCGGCGGGGCCGAAATGGTCGCCTCGTTTTGTACCGTGAAGTTGGCCTTGGGGGCGTAGCTGAACACCATGGCCGTCAGGTTGCTGGGGAAGCTGCGCGCCAGCACGTTGTACTCCTGCACCGCCTGGATGTAGCGGTTGCGCGCCACCGTGACGCGGTTCTCGGTGCCTTCCAGTTGCACGCGCAGGTCGCTGAAACCCTGGTTGGCCTTGAGGTTGGGGTATTGTTCTGCCACCACCATCAGGCGGCTCAAGGCGGAGCTCAGTTCGCCCTGGGCGGCCTGGAATTTGTTGAAAGCCGCAGGGTCGTTGAGGGTTTCTGGCGTGACCTGGATCGACGTCGCCCGGGAACGCGCCTCGATCACCTTGGTCAGGGTTTCTTGCTCGAAGGCAGCCTCGCCCTTGACGGTGGCCACAATGTTGGGCACCAGGTCGGCGCGGCGCTGGTACTGGTTCAGCACCTCGCTCCAGGCCGATTTGGTTTGCTCGTCCAGGCGCTGAAAGTCGTTGTAGCCACAGCCCGTCAGGGACAGGGCGGCGATCATGATCAAAAACCAGCGTTTCATAAATACCTCCAAAAAAAATGAAGCGAGCAAGCACGAGATGGGGTGTGGTTTGCTTGTTTGCAAGTAGGGGAACACAAAGTGCGTGGCTTCAACGCGACGAACGTTCCAGATAGCGCTTGCGCCAGAAGAACAGCACCAGGCCGGCGGCGGTGAGCCCCATTGACACCATGGCCCACCAGAAACCGTTGCTCATGTGCAGCAGCGGGATGAACTCGAAGTTCATGCCAAAAATGCCGGCAATCAGGTTGAGCGGCAGAAAAATGGCGGTCAGCACCGTGAGCGTGCGCATGATTTCGTTGGTGCGGTGGCTCTGCGCATTGAAGTGCATTTGCACCGTGGTTTCGGCGTTTTGTTCTAGCCGTTGCACATGGTGCAACACACGCTCGATGTGCTCCAGCACGTCACGGCTGCGCACATGCAGCAGGTCGCGCTGGTGTTTGTTGAGCAGTTCGTCGTGCTCTGGCCAGCTCTTTAGCGCCTCAATCCAGTCTTGGATGGCGGCGCGCTGGTCCTCGCAGATTTCGTCCAGGTGGTGCAAGGACAAGCGGGCCCTGAGCAGGGCGTTCCAGTTGTTGAAGCGGGTCTTGGGATTAAGCAGTTCGGCTTGCCAGTGGTCAAGTTGTTGACTCAACTCGCGGCGCAGCGCCAGGTACGCGTCCACCATCTGGCTGACGATGCGCAGCATCAGGTCGGCCGGGTTGGCGGGAACGCCGCGCGCCCCGGTGGAGCGGCCGTCAGGCGCGCCAGGTGTTGCGGTGGGATGGGCCTGCGTGCCGCTGGCAGCCAGCAGACGTGTGGCATAGGTGTCGCGCAGTTGGTGGTCGTTGGGGTGGACCGTGAGCAGCACGCGGTCAAACACCACAAAGCCGACCGGGCTGGTGTCGATGCGCCGCAGAATGGGTGGGCCACCCCGTTTGGGCAGATGGTTCAGGGGCTGGTTGCCGGGGTTTGCCGCCTCAGCGCCACTGATCGCGAGGCCGCGAAACACCAACAGGTCGTATTGCGAGGTGAAATCAAAGCGCGAAGGCAATTGGGTGTTCAGCAGGTCTGACAGGTGGAGGTCGAGCAATTGCAATTGGCACAGGTTTTGCAAAGCGACCTGAAGCGGTAGTTGCAGGCTCTCAAGTTCGGCACGGGTCACCGACAGCCACAGGTAGCCGTGCTCCGGCAGTTTCAGATCAGCCAGCCCCTGCGCCAGCGCCTCAGAAGCGATTTCAGCCACATGACCGGCGTGGATGGCGAAGCTGCGCATGGGTTTTCTGGCTGGTTTACAGGCGCAGCAAGCGGGCGGCATCCCGCGCGAAATAGGTCAGCACACCATCAGCCCCGGCGCGCTTGAAGGCCAGCAGGCTTTCCATCATGACCGCGTCATGGTCGAGCCAGCCATTTTGCGCGGCGGCCTTGAGCATGGCGTATTCACCCGAGACCTGGTAGGCGAAGGTGGGCACCTTGAAAGTGTCCTTGACGCGGCGCACCACGTCCAGGTAGGGCATGCCGGGCTTGACCATGACCATGTCGGCGCCCTCGGCAATGTCCAGTGCGACTTCGCGCAGCGCTTCGTCGCTGTTGCCGGGGTCCATCTGATAGACCTTTTTGTTGCTCTTGCCCAGGTTGCCCGCCGAGCCCACGGCATCACGAAACGGGCCGTAAAAGGCGCTGGCGTATTTGGCGCTGTAGGCCATGATGCGGGTGTGGATGAAGTGATTTGCCTCCAGCGCGTGGCGAATGGCGCCAATGCGGCCGTCCATCATGTCGCTGGGCGCCACCATGTCGACACCGGCGGCGGCTTGTGTCAGCGCCTGTTTGACCAGCGCCTCCACGGTTTCATCGTTCATGATGTAGCCGTCTTCAGCCGGGTCGGGGCTGGGTAGGCCGTCTTGGCCGTGGCTGGTAAATGGGTCGAGCGCCACGTCGGTCATCACGCCCAGGCCGGGGAACTCTTTTTTGAGGGCGCGCACCACGCGGGGCACCAGTCCGTCAGGGTTGAAGGCTTCGCGGCCATCGGCGGTTTTGAGGTGCTGCTCAATCACCGGGAACAGAGCCATCACCGGAATGCCCAGTTTGACGCAGTCTTCAGCCACTGGCAGCAACAGGTCCAGGCTCAGGCGCTCCACGCCGGGCATGGACGCCACCACCTGGCGCTGTTGCTGGCCGTCGACCACAAACACCGGGTAAATCAGGTCGTGCGCGGTGAGCGCGTGTTCTCGCACCAGGTTGCGGGTGAAGCTGTCGCGGCGCAGCCGGCGTGGTCGACCTTGGGGAAAGGGGGCAAAGTGGGTCATGAACACATCCATGTGAAAGTATTTTTGTCATCGTACCGAAGTTTTTTTCGTCCCCGGCTTGAAAAAGTTAATATTTTTTGGTAAATTACACCCCGGGCAGTTTACTGCTCCCCGCTTTTCCTCCCTGAGCGGGGCCTTGATGTGTGACAGCAAATAGGCTTATCACCCCAGCCCTTGTGCTGGGGTTTTTTTTGCGTGAATCCCAATTCAGATCGGTCTTTATGCTCTGGATCAAGTCTCTCCATATTGTTTTTGTTGCCAGCTGGTTTGCCGGCCTGTTTTACCTGCCGCGCATTTTTGTCAACCTGGCGATGGTGCCTGCAGATTCTGTGGCCGAGCGCGACCGTTTGCTGTTGATGGCGCGCAAGTTGCTGCGTTTCATGACCATCATCGCCATTCCGGCGCTGGTTTTTGGCATCTGGCTGTGGGTGGTTTACGGCGTTGGATGGGGCCCGGGTAATGCCTGGATGCATGCCAAGCTGCTGGGGGTGTTGCTGGTGATGGGTTACCACCATGCTTGCAGTGTGATGCTGAAGCGGTTTGTACGCGGCCAGCAACGCCATGGCCACGTCTGGTACCGCTGGTTTAACGAGGCGCCGGTGATTCTGATGCTGATCATCGTTTGCCTGGTCGTTTTAAAGCCTTTCTGAGAGCGCCATGCCGATGCACAAGACTTCGGCCTGGCCCTTGGCGCTGGTGTATGCCGGCCTGATCATTTACGCCAGCCTCTTCCCTTTTGCGGGCTGGCGTGACCAGGGGGTCATGCCCTGGTTTTTCCTGGCTGCGCCGCTGCCCAAATACTGGACCGGGTTTGATGTGGTGGCCAATCTGGTGGGCTACATGCCGCTGGGGTTTTTTCTGGTGTTGAGCGCCTTGCGCACCGGACGCTCACGCTATGCCTTGCGCCTGGGCGTGTTGATGGCGTCGGTGCTGTCGCTGCTGATGGAGTCACTCCAGGTCTATCTGCCCAACCGGGTGCCGTCCAATCTTGATTTGATGCTGAACATGGCGGGTGGTGGCCTAGGTGCACTCAGCGCCTGGAGTCTGGAGCGGTTGGGTGTGCTGCAGCGCTGGAGCCGTTTTCGGGCTGATTGGTTTGTGGCGGATTCGCGTGGCGGCCTGGTGCTGCTGGCACTGTGGCCATTGGCCTTGCTGTTTCCCACCTCGATCCCGCTGGGCTTGGGTCAGGTGTTTGAACGGTTGCAGGCCAAGATGTCCGCCGCGTTGGCAGACACTCCTTTTTTGGCATGGTTGCCCATGCGCGAGGCGGTGTTGCAACCCTTGTCGCCGGCCATGGAGTGGCTGTGCGTGCTGTTGGGTTTGCTGATTCCATGTCTGCTGGGTTTTTGCATCATTCGCCGGGCTGGCAAGCGTGCCTGGTTTTTGCTTTGGGTGTGTTTTTTTGCGGTCTGGGCATCGGCACTCAGTGCCGCCCTGAGTGTGGGTCCCGCGCATGCCTGGGCCTGGCTCAGTGTGCCAGTCAAGGCGGCCTTGGCGAGCGCCATGGTGCTGGCGCTGGTGTTGCTGTGGGTGCCGCGGCGTGCCAGTGCGGCGCTGGCGTTGCTGGCATTGGGGGTGCATCTGAGCCTGCTCAACCAGACTCCGGTAAACCCTTATTTTGAGCAAACCCTGTTTTTGTGGGAGCAGGGGCGTTTCATTCGGTTTCATGGTTTGGCGCAGTGGCTGGGCTGGCTTTGGCCTTTTGCAACTTTGGTTTATGTGCTGAGCTTGCTGTGGGACAAAGAGCCGCAAAACTAAAATCAGAAACATGTCACATCCCATCCCATCCAATCCAAATACGCAGTCTGGCAGCGCCTCAGTGCCAGCAGTCAGTTATTACCAGCGGCACATCTTTTTCTGTTTGAATGAACGCAGCAATGGCGAGGCTTGTTGTGCCCAGCACGATGCAATGGCCGCATTTGAGCGCTGCAAGTCGCAAGTCAAGGCGGCGGGTCTGGCCGGACCGGGGCAGGTGCGCGTCAACAAGGCAGGTTGTCTGGACCGCTGCGCCGCTGGCCCGGTGGTCGTGGTCTACCCCGAAGCTGTGTGGTACAGCTATGTGGATGCCAGCGACATCGACGAGATCGTCGAGTCGCACCTCAAAAACGGCCAAGTGGTGCAGCGCTTGCTGACGCCCGAGCATCTGGGGCGCTAAGCTGGTGCAGCATACGGGGCATGAAAGATGACTTCGTCACTGCATGCGTAGCGCGGCGGTCCATGCCATCGAAAGTCATGGGCCGTTTCATTTTTTAATTTAAAGCACTCTTTATTTGCCCCTTGATTGACAAGCGGCGACACATTCATGAAAAAAATACTTTTATCCCTGGCTGCGGTGATTTGCCTTTCTGCCGCTGCGCAAACGCCACAAGCGCCTGAAATTGCGGCACGTTCCTATTTGCTTGTGGATGTCACTGCCGATCAGATCCTGGCGCAAAAAGACATTGATTCGCCGGTGGAGCCAGCGTCCCTGACCAAGCTGATGACAGCCTATTTGGTGTTTGACGCGCTGCGCAGCAAAAAGATTGACCTGCGGCAAACCCTGTCGGTGAGCGAACGTGCCTGGAAAATGCCGGGTTCGCGCATGTTCATCGATCCCAAAATGAAGGTGCCGGTGGAAGACCTGATCAAGGGCATGATCGTGCAAAGCGGCAACGACGCCACCGTGGCACTGGCCGAAGGCGTGGCTGGGTCGGTCGAGCGTTTTGTTCAATTGATGAATGCACAGGCTCAGGCGCTGGGCATGAAGGCAACCGGCTACAAAAACCCGGAGGGGCTGACCGAGCCGGGTCACACCACCACAGCGCGCGACCTGAGCATCCTGGCCACCCGCCTGATGCGCGATTTTCCCGACTATGTGAGCTATTACGCCATCAAGAAATACCGCTATGAAGGCACACCCGCAGCCAATGACAGCAACCGCAATGTGTTGTTGTTTCGCGATCCGACTGTGGATGGCTTGAAAACCGGGTACACCGATGCGGCGGGCTACTGTCTGATTGCCACAGCCCAACGCGACGTGCCAGGTTTGGGTCAGGCGGGCGCAGCAGCCGGCTCACCCAGTGCTTTGGGAAGCCGTCGGTTGCTGTCGATTGTGCTGGGCACTTCCAGCGAAAACGCGCGAGCCAACGAGTCGCAAAAATTGTTGAACTGGGGTTACACCGCATTCGATGCGGTCAAGTTGTTTGATGCCAATCAGCCGGTAGTGACTCCGGCGGTCTGGAAGGGCAAAGAGGCCACGGTGGCGCTGGGTCAGACCCGCGCCATTGTGGTGGTGGTGCCAGCCGGGATGGGCGCCAAACTGACGACCCAGGTGGCGCGGCCGGAGCCCTTGGTGGCACCGTTTGTCAAAGGTCAGCAGGTGGGCAAGTTGATCGTCAGCAGTGCCGGCCAGGTGGTGGCTGAGGTGCCGCTGGAGGCGCTTCAGGCTGTGGGGCAGGCTGGAGTGATCGGTCGTGCCTGGGACGGGTTGCGCTTGTGGATCAAGTGAAAACCGCGAGATCGAGCGTGACCTGATATAGTAGTGGGCTTTTCGGAAGTTCCGAAGGGATTCACGTTTTTGTTTTTTTGTATTTAAAACGTTTAGGGACGTTTAGTTTTTTAGGAGGCTTAATGCCAACCATCAATCAGTTAATCCGTCAGGGGCGTGCGGTTGAGACCGTCAAGTCCAAGAGCCCGGCGATGGAAAATTCTCCCCAGCGCCGTGGTGTTTGCACCCGCGTTTACACCACCACGCCAAAGAAGCCCAACTCGGCTTTGCGTAAAGTTGCCAAGGTTCGCCTGACCAACGGCTTTGAGGTGATTTCTTACATCGGCGGTGAAGGCCACAACCTGCAGGAACACAGCGTGGTGCTGGTTCGTGGCGGTCGTGTCAAGGACTTGCCTGGTGTGCGTTACCACATCGTGCGCGGCTCGCTCGACTTGCAAGGCGTGAAAGATCGCAAGCAGTCGCGTTCCAAGTACGGTGCCAAGCGTCCCAAGGTCAAATAAACCGCTGGTTCGTTTTAATTAAATGGTGTTTGTTTGCTGCGTGGCGCAGGAAACGAACGTAGTGACCCAATGTTCGGGTCGAGTAAGTGAGAGTCTTATTTTTTAACTCTCGCGGTGTCTGCAAAGATGCCAACTGAAGCAATAGAGGTGAAAAAATGCCACGTCGTCGCGAAGTCCCTAAACGTGAAATCCTGCCGGATCCTAAATTCGGCAATGTCGAGCTGTCCAAATTCATGAACGTGATCATGGAAGGCGGCAAAAAAGCGATCGCCGAGCGCATCATTTATGGCGCGCTTGAGCAAATCGAAAAGAAAAACCCCGGCAAAGACCCGGTTGAGGCCTTCACCATGGCCATCAACAACGTCAAACCGCTGGTCGAAGTCAAGTCCCGCCGTGTCGGTGGTGCCAACTACCAAGTGCCAGTTGAAGTTCGCCCGGTCCGTCGTCTGGCCTTGTCCATGCGCTGGATCAAGGAAGCCGCCCGCAAGCGTGGTGAAAAATCCATGGCCCTGCGTTTGGCCAACGAACTGATGGAAGCCACCGAAGGCCGTGGCGGTGCCATGAAAAAGCGTGACGAAGTTCACCGCATGGCTGAGGCGAACAAGGCCTTCTCCCACTTCCGCTTCTAAAAAGGGCGGCTACTGCGAAGGCTTCATGCGTCGTTGCAAACCCTTGTCGTGCTGATTGCACTGCCAGCGGGTTTGCGCCTAGCCTGAAGCCTTCTCGCTACGCCGCAGCGGTCATAAGCCCCTGCGGCGTCGTAGTTTGAAATTTACAGATCAACCAAGGATCCACCATGGCTCGCCATACCCCCATTGAGCGCTACCGCAATATCGGTATCTCTGCGCACATCGACGCCGGTAAAACCACCACCACCGAGCGCGTTCTTTTTTACACCGGTGTGAACCACAAGATTGGTGAAGTGCATGATGGCGCGGCCACCATGGACTGGATGGAGCAAGAGCAAGAGCGTGGCATCACGATCACGTCGGCCGCCACCACCTGCTTCTGGAAGGGTATGGACAAGTCCTTGCCTGAGCACCGCATCAACATCATTGACACCCCCGGCCACGTGGACTTCACGATTGAAGTCGAGCGCTCCATGCGCGTGCTCGACGGCGCCTGCATGGTGTACTGCGCCGTGGGTGGCGTACAGCCTCAGTCCGAGACTGTTTGGCGCCAAGCCAACAAATACAAGGTGCCGCGTCTGGCCTTTGTCAACAAGATGGACCGTACCGGTGCCAACTTCTTCAAGGTCGTGGAGCAAATGAAACTGCGCCTGAAGGCCAGCCCTGTGCCCATGGTGATCCCGATCGGTGCTGAAGAAAACTTCACCGGTGTGGTTGATCTGATCAAGATGAAGGCCATCATCTGGGATGAAGCCTCACAAGGCATGTTGTTTGACTACCGTGAAATTCCGGCAGAGCTGGTTGAGCTGGCCAAAGAGTGGCGCGAGAAAATGGTTGAGGCCGCTGCAGAAGCCAATGAGGAATTGATGAACAAGTACCTTGAAGAAGGTGACTTGTCCGAGGAAGAGGTCAAGTTTGGTATCCGCACGCGCACCATTGCGAGTGAAATCCAGCCGATGTACTGCGGCTCGGCCTTCAAGAACAAAGGCGTGCAGCGCATGCTGGACGCCGTGATTGAATTCATGCCGTCGCCAGTGGACATTCCGCCAGTGAAGGGCATGGATGAAGACGAAGCGCCGGTTGTGCGTCAAGCCAGCGACACAGAAAAATTCTCTGCCTTGGCCTTCAAATTGATGACCGATCCGTTCGTGGGTCAGTTGACGTTTGTGCGCGTGTACTCGGGCGTGTTGAACAAGGGTGACACCGTCTACAACCCGATTCGCGGCAAAAAAGAACGCATCGGCCGTATCGTGCAGATGCACGCCAACAAGCGTGAAGAAGTGAGCGAAATTGTCGCCGGCGACATCGCGGCTTGCATCGGCTTGAAAGACGTCACCACCGGCGAAACCCTGTGTGATCCAAGCGCCGTCATCATGCTTGAGCGCATGATCTTCCCTGAGCCTGTGATTACCCAGGCGGTTGAGCCCAAGACCAAGGCTGACCAGGAAAAAATGGGCATTGCCTTGCAGCGTCTGGCGCAAGAAGATCCCTCGTTCCGCGTCAAGACCGACGAAGAATCCGGTCAAACCCTGATTGCCGGTATGGGTGAGCTTCACTTGGAAATCATTGTGGACCGCATGCGGCGCGAATTCGGCGTGGAAGCCAACGTTGGCAAACCGCAAGTGTCCTACCGCGAAACCATTCGCAAGACTGTGGAAGACGCCGAAGGCAAGTTTGTGCGCCAGTCTGGCGGCAAGGGCCAGTATGGTCACGTGGTGCTGAAGATTGAACCCAATGAGGCCGGCAAGGGCATTGAGTTTGTGGACGCCATCAAAGGCGGAACGGTTCCCCGCGAGTACATCCCTGCGGTGGAAAAGGGTATCAATGAAGCGGTCACGCAAGGCGTGCTGGCTGGCTACCCCGTGGTTGACGTCAAGGTCACACTGCACTTTGGTTCCTACCACGATGTTGACTCCAACGAATTGGCGTTCAAGATGGCCGCGATTTTTGGCTTCAAGGAAGGCTGCCGCAAGGCTGGCCCGGTGATTCTTGAGCCGATGATGGCGGTGGAAGTGGAAACCCCGGAAGACTACGCCGGCAACGTGATGGGCGATCTGGCCTCACGTCGTGGCATGGTGCAAGGCATGGAAGACATGGTCGGTGGCGGCAAAGCCATCAAGGCCGAAGTGCCCCTGTCGGAAATGTTTGGTTACTCCACCACATTGCGCTCGATGTCGCAAGGTCGTGCCACTTACACGATGGAATTCAAGCATTACACGGAAGCCCCGCGCAATGTCTCCGAAGCCATCATGGCAGCGCGAGCGAAGTAATAATCTTTTGGGGGCAGACCACTCGCGCAGCGACGTGCTCTGACCCCATCTGAATAGATGAAACCTGTCTGCGATTTCGCACCCCCGGCTGCCCGTGGCCAGGGACCCAGTGACGAACTGCAAACATTAAACCAACTCACGGGCATTGCTCTTTTAAGGAATCGAAATGGGTAAAGAAAAATTCGCACGAACCAAGCCCCACGTCAATGTGGGCACCAT
>CAZIGL010000048.1:0-19423 GCA_964538895.1 uncultured Rhodoferax sp. | reverse complement strand
TTGTGCCAATTTATAGCCCATTCGTGCAAATATTTGGCATGTCTATCAGTTCCGCACTTTTTACCGACAGCCAGGCGCGGTTGTATGTATGGCTCTTTGGTCAACCCGAGCGGGCCTATCACCTCAACGAGTTGCGCCGACTCACGGGCCTGGGCAGTGCCTCATTGCAGCGGGAACTTAACCGCCTGGTAACAGCGGGCCTGGTTATTGCGCAAGCGGTGGGCAATTGCAGCCTGGCCTGATGTCCGCCTGGGTCTATGGTTCGGTCGCCAAACAAACCGACGCCGCCCGCCGCGACATCGATGTGATGCTGGTGGGCAATGACTTGCTGCTCAGCCAGGGTTTGGCCAGCCTGGAACCCGCCGAGGCCCAACTTGGCCGAAAAATCAACCCAAGCTGTTATTCCCCCCAAGAGTTTGAGCGCCGCCGGGCTGAGCCCGACTCATTTGTCAACCGGGTTTTGTCGCAGCCCATCCTGCCTTTGACAGGGGATGCCCATGCGACAAGCTGAACTAGCGTAAAACACTACTGCGTTCCAAAAATCCGATCGCCCGCATCACCGAGCCCCGGCAGGATATAGCCGTGGCTGTTGAGTTGGCGGTCGATGGCGGCAGTGAAGATGGCCACATCCGGGTGCGCCTCGCGCAGGGCCTTGATGCCCTCGGGGCAGGTCAGCAGGCAGACGAACTTGATCGATTTTGGGTTCAGCACCTTGATGCGGGTGATGGCGGCAATGGCCGAGTGGCCAGTGGCCAGCATCGGGTCGACCACCACCACGTCGCGCTCGGGCATTTCCTTGGGCATCTTGAAGTAATACTCCACCGCTTTTAGCGTGGCAGGGTCACGGTACAGGCCGATGTGGCCAACCCGCGCGCCCGGCACCACGCTCAAGAAGCCGTCCAGAATGCCGGTGCCGGCACGCAATATGGACACCAGCGCCAGTTTTTTGCCGTCAATCACTTTGGCGGTCATGGTTTCCAGCGGGGTTTCGATCTGCACGTCCTGCATCGGCATGTCACGCGTGACCTCGTAGGCCATCAGCATGGACAGCTCGTTAAGCAGCGTGCGAAAGCTGGTGGTGCTGGCGTCCTTGTCGCGCATCAGCGTGAGTTTGTGCTGCACCAATGGGTGGTCGATGAGGTGGACCATCGGGTCTTGGGAGGTGGTCATGGGATTTCTTTCTTTAAGTTAGGAATTAGCGCTTGGCGCCACCAAAAATGCCGCCCAGCACGCCGCGGATGATCTGGCGGCCTACTTCACGGCCGATCGAACTGGCGGCGCTTTTAAAGAGCTGTTCGCCCGCCGAGGTGCGTCGGCCCCCGCCACCGCCCAGCAGGCCGCCCAGGCCCGAGCTGATGCTGTCGAACATGCCGCCACCGGATGCTGCGGGTGCCTCAGGGGCGCTGGCCGCCTTGCTGTCGGCTTGGGCCGCGCGCGCTGCGGCATGGCCTTTGAGTTTTTCATAAGCCGAATCACGGTCGAGGGTTTTTTCATAAACGCCGGCAACGATCGACTCATTCAGCAGGGTTTGGCGTTGTGCCGGCGTGATGGGGCCGATCTGGCTGGCCGGTGGCAGCACAAAGACGCGCTCGGTGGGGCAGGGGCGACCTTTGGTATCCAGAAAACTCACCAGAGCTTCGCCCACACCGAGCTCGGTGATGGCCGCACCCACGTCTAGCCCGGGGTTGGGGCGCATGGTGTCGGCGGCCGCCTTGACCGCCTTTTGGTCGCGCGGAGTGAAGGCGCGCAGCGCGTGTTGCACCCGGTTGCCCAACTGGGCCAGCACGCTGTCGGGAATATCCAGCGGGTTTTGGGTTACAAAATAAACGCCCACGCCTTTGGAGCGCACCAGCCGCACCACGAGTTCGATGCGCTCGATCAACACCTTGGGCGCGTCATTGAAGAGCAGGTGGGCCTCGTCAAAAAAGAATACTATTTTTGGTTTGTCCAGGTCGCCCACTTCGGGCAGGTTCTCGAACAGTTCGCTGAGCATCCAGAGCAAAAACGTGCTGTACAGGCGCGGCGAGTTCATCAGTTTGTCGGCGGCCAGGATGTTGACCATGCCGCGCCCTGCGCTGTCGGTTTGCATGAAGTCATCGATGTTGAGCATGGGCTCGCCAAAGAATTTGTCACCACCCTGCGCCTCGATCTGCATCAGGCCGCGCTGGATGGCGCCAATGCTGGCGGCGCTGATGTTGCCGTACTCGGTGGTGAATTCGCGAGCGTTGTCACCTACCGTCTGGCACATGGCGCGCAGGTCTTTCATGTCGAGCAGCAGCAGGCCGTCGTCGTCGGCGATTTTGAACACCAGTTGCAGCACGCCGGCCTGGGTCTCGTTGAGGTTGAGCATGCGGGCCAGCAGCAGCGGCCCGAGGTCGCTCACGGTGGCCCGCACCGGGTGGCCCTGCTCGCCAAAAACGTCCCACAGCGTGGTGGGAAAAGCGGCAAATTCGGGCGTATCGAGGCCGCGCTCGGCAATCACCTTGGCCAGCTTGGGGCTGGCCGCGCCGGCTTGGGAAATACCGGTCAGGTCACCCTTGATGTCGGCCATGAAAACCGGTACGCCGAGTTTGGAAAAACCTTCGGCCAAAGTCTGCAGGGTGATGGTTTTACCAGTGCCGGTGGCGCCCGTGATCAGGCCGTGGCGGTTGGCTTTGTCAGCTTGCAGAAAACATTGTGTCTGGCCGTGCTGGGCAATCAGGATGGGCTCAATCATGTCAACCTCAAAAAGTACAATGGAGCCGGTAGCGTAACGAACTTTTGAAGGATTTCACGTGGCAGGACACAGTAAATGGGCCAATATTCAGCACCGCAAAGGCCGTCAGGACGAAAAGCGCGGCAAGATCTGGACCCGCATCATCCGTGAAATCACCGTGGCCGCGCGTGCCGGTGGCGGCGACCTGGGCATCAACCCGCGCTTGCGCCTGGCGGTGGACCGGGCCAAGGCCGCCAACATGCCGGCTGACCGCGTCAAGTACAACATCGACAAGGCCACCGGCAGCGTTGAAGGCATTACCTACGAGGAAATCCGCTATGAAGGCTACGGCATTGGCGGCGCGGCCATCATTGTCGACACCATGACCGACAACAAGGTGCGCACCGTGGCCGAGGTGCGCCACGCGTTCTCCAAATACGGCGGCAACATGGGCACCGAGGGTTCGGTGGCGTTCCAGTTCAAGCATTGTGGCCAGATCATTTTTGCGCCCGGCACCTCGGAAGACAAGGTGATGGACGTGGCGCTGGAGTCTGGCGCCCAAGATGTGATTCGTGACGACGATGGCGCCATTGAGGTGACCACGGCGGTCGCTGATTTTGAAGCCGTCAAAAACGCACTGGAAGCCGCCGGCCTGACGCCCGAGGTAGCCGAAGTCACCATGCGCCCGGAAAACCCGATCGCGCTCAGTGGCGACGAGGCCATTCGCATGCAGAAGCTGCTGGATGCCATTGAAGACCTGGACGACGTGCAAGGCGTCTACCACAACGCCGAACTGGACACCGAATGAAGATATTGGTCATTGGCGGCGGTGGCCGCGAACACGCGCTGGCATGGCGCCTGGCGCAATCGCCCAAGGGTCACAAAATTTGCATCGCACCCGGTAACGGCGGCACCATTCAGGACGCCCGGTTTGAACACGTGCCCATCACCGATGTGAACCTGCTGTGCGCCTGGGCTGTGGAACAAAAAGTCGGGCTCACCGTGGTGGGGCCGGAGGTGCCGCTGGCGGCAGGCGTGGTGGATGTGTTTCGCAAGCAGGGTTTGCGTATTTTTGGCCCCACGCAAGCGGCGGCCCAGCTGGAGAGCTCCAAGGCTTTTTCCAAGGCCTTCATGCAGCGCCACAACATTCCGACCGCCGAGTTCGAGACCTTTACCGACGCGGCAGCGGCCCACGCCTATATCGACCAGAAGGGCGCGCCGATTGTGGTCAAGGCCGACGGCTTGGCGGCCGGCAAGGGCGTGGTGGTGGCTGTCACCCTGGCCGAGGCCCACGAGGCGGTGGATTTCATGCTGCTGGACAACACTTTGGGCGTGGTGCACAACGCCGGTGCCGATGGCGCGGCGGTGCCACGGGTGGTGATTGAAGAATTTTTGCAGGGTGAGGAAGCCAGTTTTATCGTCATGGTGGATGGCAAGAATGTGCTGCCATTGGCCACCAGCCAGGACCACAAACGCCTGCTCGATGGCGATCAGGGTCCCAACACCGGCGGCATGGGCGCTTATTCACCAGCCCCGGTGGTCACGCCCGATGTGCATGCCCGCGCCATGCGCGACATCATTTTGCCGACCGTGCGCGGCATGGAAAAAGATGGCATTCCTTTCACCGGTTTTCTGTACGCCGGGTTGATGATCGACGCCCAGGGGCGCCCCAAGACGCTCGAATTCAACTGCCGCATGGGTGACCCCGAAACCCAGCCGATCATGATGCGGCTCAAAACCGACTTGGTCGATGTGATGATGGCCGCCACCGAGCCGGGTCCGCATGGGCGGCTCGATCAGGTCGAACTGGAATGGGACCGCCGCACCGCCCTGGGTGTGGTGCTGGCAGCGCACGGTTACCCGATGCATCCGCGCAAGGGCGATGCCATTTCCGGCATCCCCGCCGAGGCCGAAGACGCCTGTGTGTTCCATGCCGGCACGGCCTTAAAAGACGGTGAACTGGTCACGGCCGGCGGACGCGTGTTGTGCGTGACGGTGCTGGCCGACAACGCACGGTTGGCCCAACAGCGCGCCTACGAAGTGACCATGGGCATTCGCTTTGACGGCATGCAGTACCGCCGTGACATTGGCCACCGCGCCATCAAAGGGCCGCAAGCATGACGACGGTCCAGGTTTTGCCAAGCGAGCGGGTAAGCGCGCATTTGCGCGCTTTGCAGGCCCGCATCACCGGGGCCATCGCAGCGCTGGACGGCACTGCGTTTCTGACCGACCCCTGGCAGAAACCGGCGGGCGAGACCTTGCAAGGCCACGGCATCACACAGATTCTGGAAGGCGGTGCTATTTTTGAGCGCGCCGGTTGCGGGTTTTCACATGTGACCGGTCCCAAATTGCCGCCATCGGCCACGCAGCATCGCCCGGAGCTCTCGGGTGCGCCGTTTGAGGCCATGGGCGTGTCGCTGGTGTTTCATCCGCGCAACCCTTATGTGCCTACGGTGCACATGAATGTGCGCATGATTTCTGCCAAGACGCCCGATGGCCGTGAGGTGTGCTGGTTTGGCGGTGGCATGGACCTGACGCCGTATTACGGCTTTGCAGACGATGCAGTGCATTTTCACCAGACGTGCCAGGCCGCGTTGCAGCCCTTTGGCGACGACAAGTACCCACGTTTCAAGACCTGGTGCGACGAGTATTTTTATTTGAAGCACCGCCACGAGCAGCGCGGTGTGGGCGGCGTGTTTTTCGATGATTTCTCGGAACTTGGCTTTGAGCCCAGCCTGGCCATGATGCAGGCCGTGGGAGATTCATTTTTAACGGCCTACCTGCCCATTGTGCTGCGCCGCAAAGACACGCCGTATGGCGAACGTGAGCGCAATTTTCAGTTGTACCGGCGCGGTCGCTATGTGGAATTCAACCTGGTCTGGGACCGCGGCACCCATTTTGGTCTGCAGTCGGGTGGCCGCAGCGAGTCGATATTGCTGTCGATGCCGCCGTTGGTGAGCTGGGCCTACCAGCAGGTGCCAGCCGCCGGCACGCCAGAGGCCGCGCTGTACAGCGATTTTTTGGTGCGCCGGGATTGGGTTTGATGCCGCCCATGCCGCACATACCTCTGGCGCCACGCATTGGGGTGTTTGGTGGTGCTTTTGATCCGCCGCACCTGGCGCACCGGGCCTTACTGGAAACGGCTTTGCGTGAGCTCAAGCTCGACCGGCTGCATGTGATCCCCACCGGCGATGCCTGGCATAAACCGCGCCAGCTGACGCCAGCCATACACCGTCTGGCCATGACGCAATTGGCTTTTGGGGATGTTCCCAAGCTCTGTATCGACCGCCGCGAAATTGACCGTTCCGGTCCGAGCTACACCATTGACACCTTGCGTCAACTGGCCGCAGAGGCACCCGGGGCCGAGTTGTTTTTGATCATGGGTGCAGACCAGGCCACCGCCTTGACGAGCTGGCGCGAATGGCAGGCGATTGTTCAACTAGCTATAATTTGTGTAGCTGTCCGCGCCCATTCGCCCAAAACCACTGACTCGATTGAGGCTGAAAAACTGTTCCCCAAGCGGTTTTTGCACCTGGGCTTGCCCCCTCTGCACGTCAGCGCCACCCAGATTCGCAGCAACATTGCCAACGGGCAACCAGTGCAAACACTGGTGTCTGAGCCCGTTGCGCGTTATATTGCCGACCATCACCTCTACCTTTCACATTGATGACTACCAAAACTACTGCCTCCAGCACTGCCAAAAAACCTGCCACGGCAGCTGCAAAAACAACAAAAGCGGCCGCCAAGTCGGCTGCGCCCACGGCAAGCAAAGCCACGACAAAACCTGTTGCCAAGCCTGCCACGGCCGCGGTAGAGAAAAAAGACGTGCAGAAATTGCAGCGCGCCATTGTGGACGGGCTCGAAGATGTCAAGGCACAAGACATTGTGGTGTTTGACACCGAGCACCTGTCGTCCTTGTTTGAGCGGGTGATTGTGGCCTCGGGCACGTCCAACCGCCAAACCAAGGCACTGGCCATGAGCGTGATCGACGCCGTGCGCGAAGCCGGTTTTCCCAAGCCACGCGTGGAAGGTGAGGCCAATGGCGAATGGATCATTGTGGACTGCGGCCAGGCCGTGGTGCATGTGATGCAGCCCACCTACCGTACCTATTACAACCTGGAAGAATTGTGGGGCGAAAAGCCGGTGCGCCTGAAGTTTGGCGCTGCCAAGCCGGTGGCGGCGACTGAGCCCAGCCCAGCACAGGTCAAGGCGGCCAAGGACGCAGCCAAGCCAGCGGCCAGTTTGCGCCGCTCCAGTGCCGCCAAGCAGGGCGTGCAGGAAGCCTTCCCGTCCCGCGCGCAAATGGCAAAAACAGCGGCAGCAGACGCCGCCGCAGCCAAAAAAGCCGCCGTCAAGAGCGCTGCCGCGCCGAAACGCAAAGTGGCAGGTGCTGACGTCGTGGCCAAGCCCCGTCTGAAAACCCTGGTGGTAAATGCACCGGTCAAGCCGGCTGCCAAAAAAGTCGCCGCCAAAACGGTTGCCAAGAAGGCGCCCGCCAAAAAAGCCACTGTGCGCAAAGCCTGATCCCGCGCTGTGCGTCTGCTGATTGTTGCTGTCGGTCAACGCGTGCCCGACTGGGCGCAAACAGCCTGGGACGACTACGTCAAGCGCTTTCCGTTTGAGCTCAAGGTCGAGCTCAAGGCGGTCAAAACCGAGCCACGGGCCTCGAAGTCCCTCGAAACTTTGCTGGCGGCCGAGCGCGCCCGCATCGAAGCGGCCATTCCCAAAGGCTTCAGGGTCGTTGCGCTGGACGAACGCGGCACCGCCTTGACCACCATGGCGCTGGCACAAAAACTGGAAAACTGGCAGTTGTCAGGTGACGATGTGGCGCTGGTGATTGGCGGCCCCGACGGCCTTGACCCCGCTTTCCGGCAGGCTGCGCACGAGCGGGTGCGCTTGTCTGACCTGACGCTGCCCCATGCCATGGTGCGCGTGCTGCTGATCGAGCAGCTGTACCGGGCCTGGTCGATCAATGCGAATCACCCGTACCATCGTGAATAACATCAACACCGTCGTTGCGACAGAGGTGCGTCATGGCAAACGCAGTGAAGCAAACCATGACCCCAAAATCCATGGATCGCCGCGCTTCGCTCGCGATGACGATTCCAAGTCAAATTTTGTTTATCTTGCTTCCCAAAGCCCGCGCCGCAGACAATTGCTGGAGCAGTTGGGCGTGGCTTACGAGTTGCTGTTGCCTGCTGCCGACGAAGACGCCGAGGCGCTGGAAGCCACACTTCCCAATGAAGCGCCCAGCAGCTATGTGCAGCGTGTGACGCAACTCAAACTTGATGCCGCGTTGCAGCGCCTGCAGAACCGCAACTTGCCACTGGCGCCAATTCTGTGCTCGGACACCACCGTGGCGCTGGGCCGCAGCATTTTGGGCAAGCCTGCTGATGCCGCAGATGCCGAGCGCATGCTGGCCGTGTTGTCGGGTAAAACGCACCGTGTCTTGACCGCAGTCGCACTCGGCACATCGCAGGCACGCCATCAGGCGGTGTCCATCTCCAGAGTGACCTTTGCATCCATGACGCCCGAACAGATCCACGCTTACGCCGCCACTGGCGAACCCATGGGCAAAGCCGGCGCCTACGCGGTGCAGGGCAGGGCGGCGGCGTACATTTCGCATCTGAGCGGAAGTTATTCGGGCATCATGGGGTTACCGATGTTTGAGACAGCCCAACTGCTGCGGGCTTTTGGCTTCAGCAAATAAAGTTTAAGAAAAACCAAGCCCATGCAAGAAGATATTTTGATCAACTGGTCGCCCCAGGAAACCCGCGTGGCGGTGGTGGAAAACGGGGTGTTGCAAGAGTTGCACGTGGAGCGCACGCTGGAGCGTGGGCTGGTGGGCAACGTGTATCTGGGCAAGGTGGCACGCGTGTTGCCAGGCATGCAGTCGGCGTTCATTGACGTCGGGCTGGAGCGGGCGGCGTTTTTGCATGTGGCAGACGTCTGGCATCCGCCGCTTGAGGGTGAGACGATTTCGTCAGCGCGCAATGCCGCCACCCAGATCCCGATCGAAAAGCAGGTGTTCGAGGGCCAGAGCCTGGTGGTGCAGGTCATCAAGGACCCCATTGGCACCAAGGGTGCGCGGCTGTCCACCCAGATCAGCATCGCAGGGCGCATGCTGGTGTTTTTGCCGCAGGACGACCACCTGGGTGTGTCGCAAAAAATCCCGCCCGAGCAGCGCGATGAGTTGCGCCGCCGGTTGGAAGTGCTGGTAGGCGCGCAGGGCGGCGGCTTTATTTTGCGCACCAACGGCGAAGAGGCCACAGACCAGGAACTGGCGGACGACATCGCTTACCTGCGCAAGTCCTGGGCGCGCATCCGCCAGGCAGCCACCAAGCTGCCCGCCACCTCACTGTTGCATCAGGATCTGAGCTTGCTGCAGCGTGTGCTGCGCGACCTGACCACCGAATTCACCCAATTCATCAAGGTGGATTCGCTGGAGCAGTTTGGCGTGATGAAGACCTTTGGCCAGGAGTTCATGCCGGCCGCCGCGCAAAAGCTGGTGCACTACAAGGGCGAGCGGCCCATTTTTGACCTCTACGCCATCGACGAAGAAATTGCCAAGGCGCTGGGACGACGCGTCGATTTGAAGTCGGGCGGCTACTTGATGGTGGACCAGACCGAAGCGCTGACCACGGTGGATGTGAACACCGGCGGTTTTGTTGGCGCGCGCAATTTTGACGACACCATTTTCAAGACCAACCTGGAGGCGGCCCAGGCCATCGCCCGGCAATTGCGCCTGCGCAACCTGGGTGGCATCATCATTGTTGATTTCATCGACATGGCACCCGAGGAGCATCGAGCGGCGGTGCTGGCGGAAATTCGCAAACAACTGGCGCGCGACCGCGTCAAAACCATGTGTGGCAGCTTTTCGCAACTGGGCCTGGTGGAGATGACGCGCAAGCGCACCCGCGAATCGCTGGCGCACATGTTGTGCGAGCCCTGCCCGGTGTGCGCGGGCAAGGGCATTGTCAAAACTGCCCGCAGCGTGGCCTACGACATTTTTCGCGAGATATTGCGCGAGGCACGCCAGTTCAACCCCAAGGAGTTTCGCGTGGTGGCGTCACCCAAGGTGATTGAATTGTTCCTGGACGAAGAAAGCCAGCATCTGGCGGGCCTGAGCGAGTTCATCGGCAAGCCGGTGTCGCTGCAAAGCGAAAGCGCGATGGGGCAGGAGCAATATGACATTGTGTTGCTTTGAACGTGCAAGATTGATCAGCCGTTCACACGCAACCGTCGTCAGGCCACTAAAGGAATACCCCGTATCAAGGCCCTCGGCCAAAGTATCGCACGCGCTTGCATGCCCCATTTCCGCCAGGGCAGCGATCCAGGCTAAAGAGTGGATCGCTATATAAATAAAATCTGCTAACGCTTACTGCACGGGGCTGCAGCCAGAAGACATAAAAATCAATACACGCCGGCAACACCCGGTGGCCGGACCTTGAAACGCTTGTGAACCCAAAAGTACTGGTCGGGCATGGAGTCAATATAGGACTGCAGGTGCTCGTTCATTCGCGCCGTATCAGCCACTTGATCATTCGACGGAAACCCAGGCCAGGTCGGCATGACCTGAACTTCATAGCCGCCAGGCGTCATGCGCGTGATGACCGGCACCACCTTGGCGCGCCCGAGCCTGGCAAAGCGGGACAGGCTCGGCACCGTCGCGGCTGATACGCCATAAAACGGCACGAACACCGAGTCTTCCACACTAAAGTTCATGTCAGGAAGCAAGTACAGCGGGTCGCCCCCCCGCAGCGCCGTCACAATGGTTTTCACGCCCCCAATGCGATCAAACAAGCGGGCGCAACCAAAACGCTGACGCCCGGCCAGAATCCAGGCGTCCAGGATTTTGTTGGACTGGTGGGTGTAAATGGTGGTGAAGTGACGCGGCAACTGTTGGGTCAGGGCGGTCCAGCCCGCATCCAGGCCGACAAAATGGGGGGCAAAAATAACCACTGGCGCCGGGCCCTGCAACTCGCCCACGGCCCCTGACAAAACCAACCGTTGCCGCAACAACGTGGGGGCGCCATGCCAGAGCCAGCCCCGGTCCAGCCAGGCCTGAGCGAAATGCACAAAGGTCCGAAATGTCAACACCCGAATCTGGTGCGGGGATTTGTGTGCAAAACACAGGCGTAAATTGGTGCTGGCAATCCGCCGCCGTGGCACCGCCAGCACGTACAACACACAGCCCAGCGCCCAACCCAGCGCGCGCACCCAGCCCAAGGGCAGGCGCCCCAGCAGGCGCATGAAAACAATGCCGCTGCGGCTCAGCATGAAACTTGCAAAGTGCTAAAAAAAGTGATCATCAGTTGATTAAAATCAAAAACGTTGCTGCATAACGTCCCAACTTTCAGGGCGACGCGCAGTGCCAGATGACAAGAGTCGCGAGATGCCCGCTTGCAGCGTCAGTCGCGTTGTTCATCGTTCTCCCCTTTGGTCGTCCCGTTCGTTCCGTGTTGCCGCCATTGTCGCCGCCATCAGCCACACCAGGCTCAAGCCGAAGGCCGCATCGCGCATACCGGCGTTGATTGCTCCGGTCAGCAGCGCTGTCACCGCGAATGCCAGCGCGATGCCGCCCCAGACCCTTTTTTGCCGCCAGCCGCGGCGCAGGAAATGCAGGTAGGTGAGCAGCAGGAAGGCCAACGCCGGCAGGCCGGCTTCACTGCCGAAAAGCAGATAGTCGCTGTGTGGATTACCGAATCCGTCCCAGGGCGTGCCGGCGTTCGCGGCCTGCCACGCCGTCCCCCAAGTCCCTGGGCCAGCTCCGAGCAGCGGGTGCTCGGCGATTCGTGCCAGCGAAAAGACATAGAAACGGTAGCGCTTGCCCCACGACGAATCTGCGCGGTCGCTGGCGATGTCGGCCTGCAGCAGCGTGACGCCCTCGCTGATTCTCGAGCGCAGGTTTTCCGAGGTCGCGTGGAGTACCCCGCCGGTGGCGAGGACAATCAGCACGATGGCCAGCGCGGCGCGCGGCGAGCGCAGGCGATGCAGGGCGATTCCCGCCAGCACCAGCGGCAGGATCAGCATCGCGGAGCGGGTCTTGACGTAGAACATGACCGCAAGCAAGGCGCCACCAAGAATCAGCAGCGCCAGCGCAGTCGGTGTTTTGCGGTCACCGGCGTGGCGCCACAACGCCCAGCAGCCGGCCGCCGCGGCGAGGCAGCAAAGCAGGATTCCGGCGCGTATCGACTTGTTGCCTTGGTAGTCGAGGACGCTGAGCAGGCCGGGCCAGCGCACCACACCACCGACGGTGACTTCGGTGAGCAACGCCAGCAGCATCAGCGCCCCGACGGCGGCAAAGGCGGCAATGCCGAATTTCGCCTCGCGCGGCCAGAGCATCAGCCCAAGAACGATGGTCAACACGAAACGGCCAGTGTGGAAGAGTATTTTTGCGACCATCTCGCCATGCGGCGCGGCGATGAATGCGAGCAGAATCCAGACGAAAAACAGCCCCGGGAAGAGCAGCAGTCCCGATTTTCTGGCGTGCTGCCAGCGCGCCCGTCGGTCGGGCGCGAATAGCAACGCAATCGTGGTCAGCAGCAGCGCCAGGTAAGCGAGGCCTACCGGAAACCAGGTCGCCACACCCCATAAGACCGTTACCGTCAGCAGCGGGCGCGATTCGCGCCCGGGCGCGGTATGACTCGCTTGCCGGCCGAACAGCAGCGTGTTCATGCACCACCTCCCAAGTCGCGCTTCCCTGCGCCGTTTCCTGCGTTGCTCGCTTCGGCGCCACCTGCCCCAATGTTGCCGCCCCGCGCATCCGCAGCCCAGAGGCGCTGATAGACGGCGGCGATGCCGGCGGCCTCACTGTCGATCGAAAAATGACGCTGCGCGCGTTCGCGACCCACCCGCCCCATCGCTTCGGCGGCTTCGGGGTCGGCGAGCAGCGGCCGCAAGGCTGCGGCGAGGGCTGGCGCGTCGCCGACTGCAACCAGCTCACCGCTGGCGCCGGCCTCGACCATTTCGGCGAAGGCTCCGGTGCGGCTGGCGACCACCGCCGAACCGCTGGCCATCGCCTCGATCGGCGTCAGGCCGTAGCCCTCGTAGAGCGGGCAGGCGACGGTGACCGTCATGCGTTGATACCACTGTGGCATTGCAGCGGCGTCGATTTCGCCCAGCCAGACTATGCGCTCCGCCAGCCCGGCGGCAGCGGCCTGTGCTTTGAGTTGCTCGGCGAAAGCGCGGTCTTCGGGCTGGCACAGGCCACCGATCACCGCCGTCCACTGCGGAAAATCGGGGAGCAGTTCCAGCATCGCAGCGACGAAGATATGGATGCCCTTTTCGGCGCGCACGCGTCCGAAAACGCCGACGCCGTAGTGCCCCGGCAGACCGCTCGCCGCCCAAGCCGCGGCCCGCGATGGCGGCGGCACAAAACGCGCGGTGTCGACGCCGTGACCCTGGATTGTGGCGACCTGATTTGCTGCACCCTGATCGAGGCACCGCGCCGCCGCTGGCGTCGTCGCGATAACGCCGTCCATGCGCCCGATCAGCCAGCGCGGAAGCGCCGAGTGCCGGCGGATCGCCGCCGAGGTGAACAGTACACGAATCGGCAACCGCAGCAGGTCGCGCAGCACGATCGCCAGCAGCATTTCGTGGTTGCGCCGCACGTGCCAGATTCGCCGCCGGCCGTCGCCGATCCGGCGCATGCTCAGGGCCATCGCCTGCCACAGCAACAGCGGCCGGAAGCAGGCGGGACTTTCGCGCGCCGCCGCCTGCGAACCCGGCAGATCGACACCGACGTAGCCCAGCGCAAAGCGACGCGCCTGCACCGGCAGCAACGCGCTTATGGTTCCGGAAACGCCGGTGAAGCGCCGCTTCAGGCAGGTCACGATGATTTCCGGGTCGGTTGGAAGAACTGGCATGGGGGCACGAAACAAGCGCTTGATCGGGGTCAGATTGGGGTCATAAAACGTCTCGCGTAGTATCGCACGTCCCGTCGGCGCTGCTTTGCGGCGCGTCGTCGACAAGCGCGTAAAGCGGCGCGCCGTGGAGCACCGGCTGCGTCAGGACACTGCCACCGCGGTCGAAGAACTGCATGAAGCGCCCCGACGGCAACGGCGCGCTTTGCCCCGACTCGGTCCACGCCATCAGTACCCTTCCGGCCGCTGCGTCAAACACCAACGCGTGTGCGCCAGGCGGCGTCTGCCATTTGCCAACAAAGGTGGTGGCGCCAAGCAGCGTGAGGAAGAACGCCAGCGCGTGAAACGCCGGCCGCGGACGGAAGTCATCGCGGTCGTCGACGAGATCGTAGCCGTGCGCCGACAGCCGCCACCAGAAGACACGGTCGACGTGCCCCGAACACAAGGTGATCGCCAGATAACGCAGCTTGTAGTTGGCGTAATCGTCCTCGCTCTCGCCCGGCTGGTTTTCGCGCCACTCGGGGATTTCGTAAGTACAGCCGATCGGCGACCAGATGCTGGTCCCGTGCAAAGGCCAATTGACTTCAGAGACGATCACCCGCTCGTCACAGTTATCCGCGCAGCGGGTGATGGCGCGCAGCAGCGCCTCCTTCTCCAGCGTCGAATAGCCGCTCTGCCGTCCTTCCGGCGGGCCGCGCCGATCGACGCAGAGAAGATGCGACAGCGCAAACAGGTGCTCGCCGGCGGGAAGCTCGCGCAGCGCCGCGATCACCGCGTGGTATCAAAGTCGATGCACGCCGACCCGATGATTCGTAGCTGCGGATAACGGCAACGCAGGACCTGAACCGGATCGAGCAGCCGACGGTATTCGGCGGCGCCCCATATCCCCCACTTGACGTGATTGCCGGCTTGCGTGATCTCGACTTCGCAGGAAGTGCCGGCAACACCAGCGATCACCTGCGCGAGAAAGGCCGCCAGCGCTCGGGTTCGAGAAGCGCCTGCCGATCCTGCAGTATGGCGACCACATGATAGCCACGCTGTCGGCGTGCAGGCTGTCGACCAGCGCCAGCCCGGTGGCCCAGTGCTGCGGCGTTTCGTGGTAGCAAAAGCGGATCAGCACCGGCGGCTTACCCAGCGCCGCGTGCAGTTGCAGATCGCGCTCAATGTAGTCTGCATGCGTGTGCAGCGCCACGCCGATCCGCCCGGCGAGGTCGATTCGCTGCCGGTAGCTGGCCTCGAACAGCACGCGATAGGCGCGCAGGATCTGCGGCGCGTGGCGCAGCGCCTGCAAGTAAGCAGCCAGCGTCTGCCGCTTGTCGCGGAAGCGATGTTTCTCTTGGCGCGACAGCGTCACCATCGGCTGCGCCGATTTTTCGTCCCACAGCCAGATGTCCTGGTACGGCAGATAGATCGGTCGCGGTGGCGGAGGACGAGCGGGAGAGCGATCTGCAACGCGATCGGAGGTGCGATCGCGCTGCCGCAGCGAGCGCAGCGGGTGGCGCAGTTGATGCGTCGTCTGGGGCCAGAAAAAGCGGTGGCGGAAATGCTGCTCGTGGCGGTGCAGGTCGGCGGGTACCGGCTGGTGGCCGCAGTAAATCGTCTTGAAGATGTGCAGATAGTCGCCCGGCAGCGCGATTTGAGACAGATGGTAGCCGCGCTGGCGCGCGGTGAGTGCCTTGTGTGGCGCGGCGATTGTGCAGCGGTTAAGGTCGATGAACTGCGGCTGCTCCCACTCGCCGGCGGCGTCACGCGGCCGAAGGATGTTCTTGTTGCGTATGTCGCCGTGCATGAAGCCTGAGTCGTGAATCGCCCGTACCGCCGGCGCGAAAAGATGCAGCAGGTCGATCATCTCGGCGTTGTCTCGGCTCCGCCAACGTCCAACTGGGTATCCAATTGCACGTCGAGCTGCACCGCCGACGCCGCGGCCAATTCCGTTGCCTCCCGAGCGCCCAGTTGCACGCGCAGGGAGGCCGCGGGACCTTCGCCGATGAGGCTGCGATAGGCACCGATAGCGATGGGTTCGAGTGGCGTGACCTGGTTGAATTGCGTCGTAGATATAGGCTTGTGCTCACGCCGCCGCCAAGGCGAGGCGCGCGCGGGTCGATGGGCGAGTAGTCAGAAGCCTAACGACACGGTTGGTCAGGGCCGTCAACGACAAGATGGGGGGAGCTGCCGCTAAGTGAAGGGCTGCGAGCCACTCGCACAGCAGACGCTTGCGCTCACAACTGGGGGCCATACGGATGAAATACGCGGCGAGGTGCTCTAGAAGCCAGTCAGCACGCGGCTCACAAAAAGCCGCATACTGCCAATCAATCACCCTGAAGTCGCAGCCGTCCTCCGAGCCAAGAGCGATCAGAATATTCTCATCCCGCGCATCAACATGGTTAATGCCAAGTGAGTAAAGCTTTTTCAGGGCTGGGATGGCCGCCAGCGCCGAAGCTGGATAATCGCCGGACTCGGCGGCTAGCGCCACGACATCATGATAATGACGCAAATCCTCGACCAAAAGACCGGACCCTGCCACGAAACCGAATCGACGATGCTGAAAAAAAGCCCATACCATAGGCGCATCCATTCGAAGCGTGTGAGCCGCCAAGTAGTTCTGGTACTCGCAGAGCGCGTATTTACGGTGCTTGAGCCGACTAATTGGATTGCGAAGGGGAAATAATTTGGCGATGCAACTGCCACCCGGAAGATCAGCAACGGGCAGGCGCAGGACAAGGCGCTGGCGTGCGCATTTCAGAACTTCCGCATCGTCCCTTATTATGGGATGCGCTGGATCGGGGAGCGAAGCCAAAACGGCAGATTGAATCGATTTTGGCAGATGTGGCGCGAACGCCACATCAAGAGGCCCATGGCGAATCATGAGGGGTAGGTGGATATGCATGATCCAAATCCTAACCGATCGGACGGCCTCGCCAGTCCCGAAGGGGCCCGATTGCCTCCATTGTTTCACTCCCGCCGTTGGACAGTCAGTACTCGCGAAAGTAAGGCACAGCGCCGCGCCCTGCATACGCCAGAAATCCTGATCTTGCCCCTGAAAAACGGACTCCATAGCTGATGGTTAAATTCAGACATTGGAGGTTACGAAATGAGCAAAAGGAAAGATGGACAAGCGCGTGGTCAATACACGCTGGAATACAAGATTGAGGCTGTCAGACTGGTCAAAGGTGGCCAGGCAGTACCAGTGACAGCCAAGATACTGGGCGTGCCGTCACAGACGCTGGGCAACTGGGTCCGACTCAGTGAGAAAGGACAACTCGCGGGCGCAGGCGACAAGCCTGTCAATCAGGAGCAAATGGAACTGGCCCGACTACGAGCAGAGTTGTCCAGGGTCAAGATGGAGCGCGACATCTTAAAAAAGCGACGGCGTACTTCGCGCGGGAATCGCTGTGAAGTACGCCTGGATTGCCCGGCACAAGGCCCATTGGCCGATCACCTTGACGTGCGAAGTGCTGGGTGTGAGCCCCAGCGGCTACTTCGAGCACTGGCGTCGCAGGGACACGGATAAGCCCAGCAAGCCGGGGGCGCGCAAGCGCATCAGTGACGAAGCCCTGCTGGTACACATCAAGGCCATCCATGCCGAGGTCAAGTTAGTGCAAAATCTGTTCTGTAATTTTAAGCAGTGCAATCTGTAGACTCAGCCAACTGCATTTTGGTATTTTTTTGAAATAGGCCCCTGCCAGGGCCGCCGGCAGGCCTGCAGGGTGCGATGACGGAACAGATATTTTTATGGCCCAACGAACTCAACTCGACGACAGCAACGACCAAATGCACGAGGCTTATGCCTGCCTGCTGCAAAACGGCCTTGATGGCGCAGCCGAAGCACTGCGCATTCTGGTCAACGAAGCCTCGCGCATCGAACGCGCCCAACACCTTCAGGCCATGCCCTATGAGCGCTCGGCACAACGCCAGGACTATGCCAACGGCTACAAGCCCAAGACCGTCCTGACCTGCATGGGCGAGGTCACCTTCGAGGTGCCGCAGGTGCGCTCCGGTGGTTTTTACCCCAGCGCCCTGGAGCGTGGCAGCCGCTCCGAGCAGGCCATGAATCTGGCGCTGGCCGAGATGTATGTGCAAGGCGTCTCCACCAGCAAGGTGATCACCGTTTTGCAGAAACTTGTCGGACCAGAGATCAGCATCTCCTCCACCCAGATCAGCCGCTGTACAGCGCTGCCCGATGAGGGCTTGAAGGTTTGGCTTACCCGACCTCTGGACTAGACACCGTATCTGATCCTGGATGCCCGCTATGAGCGTGTGCGCGAGGCAGGCCGCCTGGTGGACTGTGCGGTGCTGGTGGCTATTGGCGTGACCGCCAGCGGGCATCGCCGGGTGCTGGGCGTATCGGTGGCACTGTCTGAGGCTGAGGTGCATTGGCGCGCCTTCCTTGACAGCCTGATCCAGCGCGGCTTGCGTGGGGTCAAGTACATCGCCAGCGACGACCACAGGGGCATGAAGGCCGCGCGTAAAGCCATGTTTCCAGGTGTGCCTTGGCAGCGTTGCCAGTTTCACTTGCAACACAATGCGCAGGCCTATGTCAGTCGCATCGATCAGCGTGTGCCGGTGGCTCGTCAAATACGTGGCATCTTCTATGCGCCTGATGCCAATGAGGCCCAGCGCTTGCTCAACATGGCCCTCAAGGACTGGCACACAAGCCATCCCCAGTTAGCCACCTGGGCCGAGACCAATTTGCCAGAAGGCTTTGCTGTCTTTGGTCTGCCCGAGGCCCACCGTGTGCGCATGCGCACCACCAACGGGCTAGAGCGTTTGAACAAGGAGCTCAAGCGACGCACGCGCGTGGCCACCCTGTTTCCCAACCCCGATAGCTGCTTGCGCCTGGTCAGCGCACTGCTGGCCGAACAAGATGAGGAGTGGCTGACCGCCAAAATCTACCTGAACATGAAACCTTGACTCGACGCGCTCGCGCAACAATCACGAAACCAAAAATCGAAATTTTCAGAATAGATGTTGCTTTATCATCAAGCAGCTTAGGCGAGTCACACCATATTGCGCGCCCGCCTTCCCTCTACATACCATATGACCACCGCTTATCCCCCCGTTTCACCTCAACCCTGGGCAGCACTGACAATCATGGCCGTCACAATGGCCTTCGCCATTGCTGTCTGGCTGGTGCAGCCGACAGAGTCGGTTTTGTGGCTGATGCGAGAAGAAGGCCCAGTCGAAACCGCTACCTCGGCACTGTTTTTTCTCCTGGCACTGGTTCTCTATGGCTTGCGTCCGAAGCTAGATGACCGTCGCAGTTGGTTGGCCATGGTCACGCTGTGTGCGGCCGCTGGTGCACGCGAAATGGACTGGCACAAGGTTTGGACCGGAAAAAGTGTGCTCAAGCTCAGCTTTTATCTTGGACCCGCACCGGCGCATCAAAAGCTGCTGGCTGGTGCCCTGGTGATGCTGGTGGCTGCGGGCGTCATTTATCTGGTGCGTCGTCATGCCCTGAGTCTGTGGCGCGACCTGCGCGCTCGAGAGCCGGTCGCGGTGACGGTGGCCACCCTGCTGGTGACGACGGCCATCACCAAGGTGCTGGACCGCTCCATCAATCTGCTGATACAAGACCACGGCATTGTGGCAGCTCCCTCTATTCGGGCTCTGGTGGCTGCGCTGGAGGAGAGCATGGAGTTGGGGCTTCCTTTGATGGTGACACTGGCCGTTTGGCAATACCTGCGCGAATGCCCGGGGCCGCACAGGGACCTTGATAACGCCCGTGGCGCAGTTGCTGCTCCTAGCAGCCTGTCGGACACAGAATTTTCAAAATCCGAACGATTTTGACCTTGCTTAAAAAATAGGCGATTTCACGGCGATTTCGGGAGAATTTGCACTTTTTCACGGTATTTCCTCCCTTTAT
>CAZIGL010000047.1:0-19494 GCA_964538895.1 uncultured Rhodoferax sp. | reverse complement strand
TTTTGTCAACGGCAGTCGGGTTTTGTTGTCACCTGACCTAACGCAGCGCGTGCTTGCAGGTTCAGAGCAAATCTGTGGTCGTTCCAGGCTTTTTTGGCTCAAGCAACGAATTCTCGGTCATGCCAGCAAACTCACGCACCTGCTGCGTCTGCACGTTGCGTCTCGTCGCTTGGAGCGCGCGTTTTCCTGGAAAGGTATTCGGAGCTGCAATATGGCTGTATGGAAGGCCGATTTTGAGCAGATCGATGGGTTTGATGAGTCGTTTGTCGGTTGGGGGCATGAAGACGCCGATTTCGTTTTGCGCCTCTATCACAGTGGGGTGATGCGCAAGAACGGGTTTTGCGCAACCGAGGTCTTTCATCTTTGGCATGAAGAGGCAAATCGTAACAAGGCGTCACAGAACGCGCAACGAGTCAAAGAGCGTGTTAAAAGTAGGTTGATTCGAGCCACCTTAGGCTATTCGCAGAAGCGACTCAATGACAATGTGCAGATCACTAGACTGTAATAATCAACCGATGATCAAACGCTATTTCTGTTATTTCCTGACCTGCTTAATTTGTAGTCCAGCCCTCGCCCAATTCCGCATCGAAGTCTCCGGTGTGGGCTTGACGCAAGTGCCCGTGGTGATCGCGCCATTCAGGGGCCAGGAGCCGCTGCCGCAAAAAATCTCGGAAATCATCAAGGCCGACCTGGAGCGCAGTGGGCAATTTCGGGTGATTGCTCCACCTGCAGGCGTTTTTGATGAGTCTTCGCTTCCCGAGCTTTCCTCTTTGCGCCAGGCCGGTGCCGACGCTTTTGCCTCTGGCAGCGTTTCGAGGTTGGCCGATGGCCGTTTTGATGTGCGTTTTCGCCTTTGGGATGTGGTGAAAGGGCAGGATTTGGGTGGCCGCAGTTTTGCCGTTACCGCGCCTGACTTGCGCCTTGCAGCGCACCGCGTCGCCGACGAAATTTATGAAAAATTGACTGGTGACAAGGGGGTTTTTTCAACCCGCATTGCCTACGTCACCAAGGCGGGTCAGCGTTACCAGCTGTGGGTGGCAGATGCCGATGGTGAAAACGCCCAGTCGGCGCTGGCCAGCCCTGAACCCATCATTTCTCCTGCCTGGTCACCCGATGGCAACCAGTTGGCCTATGTGTCTTTCGAGTCGCGCAAACCCGTGGTTTATGTGCACAACGTGAGCACCGGCAAGCGCCGCCTGATCGCCAACTTCAAGGGTTCCAACAGCGCCCCTGCGTGGTCGCCAGATGGCAACACGCTGGCCCTGACGCTGAGCCGCGATGGCGGCTCCCAGTTGTTTTTGCTGTCTGCTGCCGGTGGTGAACCGCGTCGGCTGATTCAGTCGAGCAGCATCGACACCGAACCCGTCTTTTCGCCAAACGGGCAACACATTTATTTTGTCAGTGACCGTGGTGGTTCACCCCAGGTTTACCGGGTCTCGTCGGGCGGACAGGGCGTCGAGCGCATCACATTTACGGGTTCCTACAATATTTCACCAACCATCAGCCAAGACGGTCGCTGGCTCGCCTACATTTCGAGGGTTGGCGGCGCTTACAAGCTGCATTTGATGAGTCTTGCTGATGGAACAGTGAGCCTCATCACCGACTCGGCTGCAGATGAAAGCCCCAGTTTTTCCCCCAATGGCAAGATGTTGGTGTACGCGACTCAGCAGCAGGGCCGAGAGGCTTTGATGACGAGCACGCTGGATGGCAAGGTCAAGGCCAGGCTGAGTGGGCAGCAAGGGGACATCAGGGAGCCGCACTGGGGCCCATTTTTTAAATAGCAGTTTGGAGTGATTCAGAATGAAAAATTATGTTTTGGCTGGTCTGGTTTCGACCTTGTTGATTGCTTGTGGTACCTCGGTTCCCTTGAATGACGTGCCTGTCGAAGACGCAACGGGTAAAGCTGTCACGGCTGGCGCCGGTGCTGGTGCGGCGGGTTCCGGGGTCCAGGGTGGCGGGGTTGCGCCGGTTGATTTGGGTCGCACGGTCGATCAAACAGCGGTACCTGCCGATTCGCGCCTGGTCTATTTCGACTATGACAGTTTTGTCATCAGGCCGGAGTTTCAAGCGGTGATTGCAGCACATGCCCGGTTTTTGCGAGCCCAGCCGTCCCGTAAAGTGGCTGTAGAAGGCCATACCGATGAACGCGGTGGGCGCGAGTACAACCTGGCTTTGGGCCAGAAACGGGCCGAGGCCGTGCGTGATGCCCTGGCTATTTTGGGTGTGCCATCCGGCCAGATGGAGGCGGTGAGCTTTGGTAAGGAAAAGCCTGTGGTGGCCGGCGATGAAGAGGCCGCACTTGCCAAGAATCGTCGTACCGAAATCCGTTACCTATAACACCTGTGCCAGCCATGTCATCCTTGTTTCTGAAGACCGTCGCCGTTCTTTTGTTTTTAGTGGCGTCTGTGGGGACTTCCCACGCTTCCCTGTTTGAAGACAGTGATGCGCGCAAGGCGATTATTGATTTGCGCCAGCGCGTGGAAGTCTTGCGCGGGGAATCGGATCAAGCTCGCCAGGCGTTGGCTGCTGAAATCTCTGTGTTGGGTAATAGCCTGCTTGACTTGAAGCGCCAGATTGAGCTCCTGAAAGCAGATATTGCCACGCTGCGTGGCAGCAACGAGCAGATGACGCGCGAGCTGTCAGAAATCCAGCGCCAACAAAAAGACCAGTTGCAGGCGATTCAATCGCGTTTTAGCAAACTGGAGCCTGTGACGGTTCAGCTCGATGGCGTCGAGTTTCAGGCGGACCAGGCCGAAACACGCGATTACCAAGCGGCCTTGTCAGTGTTCAGAAATGGCGATTTTGTCAATGCACAACGTCTTTTTTCTGCCTTTGTTGCCCGTCATCCTGCCAGTGGGTATGTTGTGCCAGCGCTGTTCTGGTTGGGCAATGCCCAATATGCCACGCGGGATTACAAGGAGGCCATGGTTAATTTCCGTTTGCTGATCGCCAAGGACCCCGAGCACGTGCGTGCGCCGGAGGCTGTGCTGTCAGTGGCCAATTGCCAGTTGGAGTTGAAAGACAGCAAAGGTGCGCGCAAGACACTGACCGACCTGATCAGCGCGTATCCGCGATCAGAAGCAGCTGTCGCCGCCAAAGAACGACTCGCAACTCTTAAATGACGGGCTTGTCAGATCGTCGTTTTGGGGGCCTCGAGCGCTTGTATGGTCGGTCTGGCGCGCAACGTATTCGCAACGCGCATGTGGCCGTTGTGGGGATTGGAGGCGTGGGTTCCTGGGTTGCGGAGGCTCTGGCGCGCAGCGGTGTGGGCCACATCACGCTGATCGATTTTGACCAGGTGGCCGAATCCAACATCAATCGTCAAATTCAGGCGGTCAACGCCAGTGTGGGCCAGGCCAAAGTCGACGCCATGCGCGCGCGCATACAGTCGTTTTTTCCTGAATGCCAGGTGACCTGCATTGAGGCGTTTGCCGAGCCCGACAACTGGCCGGGTATTTTGCCTGCGGGCGTGAATGCTGTGGTCGATGCCTGCGATCAGGCCAGAGCCAAAATTGCCATGGCGGTCTGGGCCAAAAATACCGGGGCGCTGCATGTGATGGTGGGCGCCGCAGGTGGCAAGCGCCACGCCGACAAGGCTGCGGTAGCCGATGTGCTGGACGTGACCCACGACCCGTTACTAGCCAAAGTGCGCTACCAGTTGCGCAAAGCGTTCCCGGCATTGCGGGCTGGCAAAAAACTGGGCATTGCCTGCGTTTACAGCCCGGAAGCCGTGGCCCCGCCAGATGCGTCATGCGAAGTAGAAGGTGACGGCAGCTTGAACTGCAGTGGTTTTGGCTCTGTGGTCACGGTCACGGCCAGCTTTGGTATGTGCGCAGCGGGTGTGATTTTGAATAAATTGAGTTCGTCAAGCCAATAAGCGCCCAGAATTTGTTTATAATTTGAGGCTTGCCAGAACGTAACGTTAAGAAGCGTATGGGATGTTAGCTCAGTTGGTAGAGCAGCGGACTTTTAATCCGTTTGTCGTGGGTTCGACCCCCGCACATCCCACCATATTTTCAAAAAGCCCGATCTTCGATGGTCGGGCTTTTTTTATTTCTTCCGGGAAATTTGTTGCTTCCCATGCGCACAAGATTACTCTTCAAGTCGTAATATCCAGGGTCTCAAGGAAACACCATGTCTGCCATTCTCTCCTCCCTGAACGATGACTTGGTCGCCGACCGCCAGGTCGCCCAGTTGCGTATTCCGCCGCATTCCATCGAGGCAGAGTCCAGCGTGCTGGGGAGTTTGCTGCTCGACAATGCCGCCTGGGACCGGGTTAGTGATGTGCTGACAGAGAACGATTTTTACCGTTTTGAGCACCGCCAGGTGTTTGCTGCCTTGAGTTTGCTGATCAACGGTGGCAAACCTGCAGATGTCATCACCGTCTACGAGCAGTTGCAAAGCTCGGGCAAGGCCGAAGAAGTGGGCGGCCTGCATTACCTCAATGCGCTGGCGCAGTATGTGCCGAGCACTGGCAATATTCGCCGTTACGCCGAGATCGTGCGGGATCGCTCCATTTTGCGAAAACTTGTCTCCACCAGCGAAGAAATCTCAGCCAACGCCTTCAACCCCAAGGGCCGTCCTGTGGCGGCGATTCTGGACGAAGCTGAACAAAAGATTTTTAACATTGGCGAGGAGGGCGCCCGCACCAAGCAGGGCTTCCAGACCATGGACACGCTGGTCGTTGAGTTACTGGACCGCGTGCAGGAAATGGCCGACAACCCCAATGACGTCACTGGTGTGCCCACAGGCTTCTACGACCTGGATCGCATGACAGCAGGCCTGCAAGGGGGTGACCTGGTGGTGTTGGCGGCGCGTCCGTCAATGGGCAAGACGGCGCTGGCCATCAACATTGCCGAGCATGTGGCCCTGAATGAAGGTTTGCCTGTGGCCGTGTTTTCCATGGAAATGGGCGCGGCACAACTGGCGGTGCGTATTGTGGGCTCGATTGGCCGCATCGACCAGGGCCATTTGCGAACCGGCAAGCTAACTGACGACGAATGGCCGCGCTTGTCGGAAGCCATCGAAAAACTGCGGACCATCTCGCTGCACATTGATGAATCAGCCGGACTCACTTCCAGTGAGTTGCGCGCCAATGCCCGCAGGTTGTCGCGCCAATGCGGGCAGTTGGGCCTGATTGTGGTGGACTATCTGCAGTTGATGAGTGGCTCCAGCAGCAGCGAGGGTGAAAACCGGGCCACCGAGCTGGGTGAGATCTCACGTGGCTTGAAGATGTTGGCCAAAGAACTGAAATGCCCGGTGATCGCCTTGTCGCAGTTGAACCGAAGCGTGGAGCAGCGCCCGGACAAACGCCCCATGATGAGTGACTTGCGTGAGTCTGGCGCCATCGAGCAGGACGCTGACATCATCATGTTCATTTACCGCGACGAGTACTACACCAAAGACGCCTGCAAGGAGCCCGGCGTAGCCGAGATCATCATTGCCAAGCAGCGCAACGGCCCCACAGGGGTGGTCAAACTGGCGTTCATGAACAAGATCACCAAGTTCGAGTCGCTGGCGAATGGGGCCAGCGGGGACTTTTAGTCACTGCGAGCGTAGCGCGGCAGTCCATGCAGTCCGGAAGTCATGGATTGCTTCACTTCGTTCGCAATGACGATATTCTTTCACGTTGTTTAGAGCACTTCACTCGCAAAGTCAGCCAGCCTTGAGCGCTCACCGCGTGCCAGCGTGATGTGGCCGCTGTGCTGCCAGCCCTTGAACTTGTCCACGGCATAGGTCAGGCCTGATGAGCCTTCGGTCAGGTAGGGCGTGTCGATCTGCGCGATATTGCCCATGCAGATGATTTTGGTACCTGGCCCGGCGCGGGTGATGAGCGTTTTCATTTGTTTGGGCGTTAAATTTTGCGCCTCGTCAATGATCACGTACTTGTTCAAAAAGGTGCGTCCGCGCATGAAGTTCATGCTCTTGATCTTGATGCGGCTGCGAATGAGTTCGTTGGTGGCGGCGCGACCCCAGTCACCTGCGGTGGTGTCAGTCTTGCCCAGCACTTCCAGGTTGTCATCGAGTGCGCCCATCCAGGGGCCCATTTTTTCCTCTTCGGTGCCGGGCAGGAAACCGATGTCTTCTCCCACGCTCACGGTGGCGCGGGTGACAATGATTTCGGTGTAACGCCGTTCATCGAGCACCTGCGTCAAGCCCGAAGCCAGCGCCATCAAGGTCTTGCCGGTACCCGCCGTGCCGGTAAGCGTGACGAAGTCAATTTCGGGGTCCATCAACAGGTTCATGGCAAAGTTCTGTTCGCGGTTGCGGGTCGAAATGCCCCAGACTGCATTTTTCAAATGGGTGAAGTCTTTGAGGGTTCTGAACACGGCCGTTTTGTCGCGGATCTCTGTGACCTTGGCATACAGGCTGGGTTCGCCTGGGGCTTCAAAATAAACAAACTGATTGATCAGCAGTTGCGGTACCACCGGGCCACTGACGCGGTAGAAGGTGTGGGCGCCTTGTTGCCAACTTTCAACCGTGCTGCCATGGGTGTTCCAAAAATCGGTGGGCAACGCATAGGCACCGCTGTACAGCAAGTCGCCGTCTTCAAGGGTTTTGTCATTTTGATAATCTTCAGCACTCAAACCCAGCGCGCGGGCTTTGACGCGCATGTTGATGTCTTTGGAGACCAGCACCACGTCGCGCGGCGCATGTTGCTTGCGCAGGGCTTCAACAACGCCCAAGATTTGATTGTCAGCTTTACCTTGTGGCAGACTGGTGGGCAGTTCGTAGTCAAGAAGTTGGGTTTGAAAGAACAAGCGTCCGCGCGCTTCCTTGTGACCTGTGGAATTCAAGAGCAAACCAATTTGGATGTCTGAGCCCTGATGCTCGGCCAGGGCATCGAGTGAGCGGCTGGTTTGACGACCATTGCGCGCCACCTCGGTCATGCCTTTTTTGTGTCCATCAAGCTCTTCAAGCACGATCATGGGCAAAAAGACATCGTGTTCTTCAAAGCGGAACAGGCAACTTGGGTCGTGCAGCAGCACATTGGTATCAAGCACAAAGAGCTTGCTCGGGCCTTCCACGCGGCGTTTGGAACGGCTGGCGGCCTGAGTAACTGGGGCTGGCTCACGCCGGCGCTTGGCAGGGGGGAGCGGCGTTGCTGCGGGTGCCGTTATTTGCAGGGCAGGTGCGGGCAGAGTGATTTGGGGCGGCTCTGTTTTTTGCACGCTGCTCTTGGCTTTGGGACGGGCTGGTATGTTGAAGTCCTGTTGCGACAACAAGGCGGCTCGTTTGGCTGGGGCAGTGGGCAAAGGCATTTAAAACTCCTGCGCGTTGGGAAAGTTGTGCGTTCAAAAACGAAAAAGCCGCCAAGTCAACCGGGCGGCTTCTTCAAAGTACAGAATGTGGTCTTCGACATGCAATTGATTATGCATGAGCCTCGTGACAGTGTTTCTGGATGGGTGCAATGGGGGTCATAACAACCCCGGAGTGGCTCAGGCGAGTGCCGGCGCTTTTTGAAGTTCCTTGACGGCATGCAGCACGTCGTCCACATGGCCCGGCACCTTGAGGCCACGCCACTCTTCTTTGAGCAGGCCGTCGGCGCCAATGAGGAAGGTGCTGCGCTCGATGCCCTTGACCTTCTTGCCGTACATGATCTTGTTTTTGACCACGCCAAACATGTGACACATTTTTTCTTCGGTGTCGGCGATCAATTCGAAGGGCAGTTCGAGTTTTGTTTTAAATTCTTCGTGGGACCGCATGTTGTCGCGTGAGACACCAAAAACAGTGGCGCCAGCCTTGACAAAATCTTTGTATTTGTCACGAAACTGCATGGCTTCGGTGGTACAACCGGGTGTGTTGTCTTTTGGGTAAAAGTACAAAATGACAACGTGTCCCAAGTGAGTGGTATTGGTGACCCGAATACCGCCAGTAGCATTAGATTCAAATTCAGGGATGGGTTTATTGACAACTATCGCCATGTTTTTTCGATCTCGTGTGACAGGATGCGTCGGTCTCTCAAGTCGTGGACACTATCCTCTAGTGCGCTTGTGCGCCCTCGACTGCAAGGCCCGTATTTTACTATGATTTGAGGCGCGCTTACGTGGGCCAATCTCATCCACGGTGAGAGCATGTGCCTATTGACATCAGTCGCTTAAAGACTCCATCAACAAGGCTACAGCCACATGGCGGCCTTCTCCTGCCAAAACGTTGTATGTGCGGCAAGCGGCATGGGTGTCCATGGTTTCAATGCCAATTTGGCCTTCGATCAGGCTGCGGGTCAAGGCTGCAGCCGGAAAGCGCAGGCGTTCGCCGCTGCCAAAAATCACCAGTTCGGTTTTGAGTTGTGCCAATTGTTCAAAGTGTGTCGCCGTCAAATCCTCGAAGCGCGCGCATTGCCACTCAAACCGTTTGCCGTCAGACGATAGAACCACACTGCGGGTCAGTTGCTCGCCAGCCACCCGGACCCAGCCCTTGCCATAGGCGCTGATAGATGGCACGCTGATGATGTCGGGGTGAATTTTCATGTGGCAGAACTGGTATGGGAACGAAATTAGGCTAAAACGAAGCTTGTAAAACTTGTGGTCAAATTATAGGTTTCGCCATTCAGCGACCACGCCCGGAGGGACTTTGAAAACCATACGTAAATCAGCCAAACTGGCCAACGTTTGTTATGACATTCGCGGCCCCATCATGGACGCGGCGCGCCAGATGGAGGAAGAAGGCCACAAGATCATCAAGCTCAACATTGGCAACCTGGCCGTTTTCGGCTTTGATTCCCCAGAGGAAATCCAGCAGGACATGATCCGCAACCTGCCCAATTCGGCGGCCTACTCGGACAGCAAGGGCATTTTTGCGGCGCGCAAGGCGGTCATGCACGAGACCCAGAAACAGGGCATCAAGGGCGTGGTGCTGGACGATATTTACCTGGGCAATGGCGCCAGTGAACTCATTGTGATGGCCACCAACGCCTTGCTCGACGATGGCGATGAGCTTTTGCTGCCGTCCCCAGACTACCCCTTGTGGACGGCTGCCGCCAGCCTGTCGGGCGGCACGCCGGTGCATTACCTGTGCGATGAAGCCAACGGCTGGATGCCTGAGCTCAACGATATTCGCGCCAGGATCACGCCGCGCACCAAGGGCCTGGTGGTGATCAACCCCAACAACCCGACTGGCGCCATGTACTCCGATGAGTTGCTGAAAGGCCTGGTGCAGATCGCGCGTGAGCATGGCCTGGTGATTTTTGCGGACGAGGTCTATGACAAAGTGCTGTACGACGGGGTCAAGCACACGGCCATGGCGTCGCTGAGCGATGATGTATTGACGCTGACCTTCAACTCTTTGTCCAAGAGCTACCGTTCATGCGGTTACCGCGCGGGCTGGATGATTGTCTCTGGCGACAAAAAGCCCGCCAAGGACTACATCGAGGGGCTCAACATGCTCTCGAACATGCGCTTGTGCTCCAACGTGCCTGGTCAATGGGCCATTCAAACGGCCTTGGGCGGGTACCAAAGCATCAATGATCTGGTGTGTGAAGGCGGGCGCTTGCGGCGTCAGCGCGATTTGGCCTATGAACTCATCACGGCCATTCCGGGCGTGAGTTGTGTCAAGCCGGTCGCAGCGCTTTACATGTTCCCGAAGCTCGACCCGGTGATGTACCCGATCACGGACGACCAGCAGTTTTTTCTGGAACTGCTGCAGGAGACCAAGGTCATGCTGGTGCAGGGCACCGGCTTTAACTGGCCGGCGCCAGACCATTTCCGCATGGTATTTTTGCCGCATGAGGACGATTTGCGCGAGGCCATTGGCCGCGTTGCCAAATTTCTCGAAGGCTACCGCAAGCGGCACAGCAATTCATTCATTCCCTAATAAAATTTTTATGAAACCTATTCAAGTTGGCCTGTTGGGCATCGGCGTTGTCGGATCAGGCACTTTCAATGTGCTGCTTCGCAACCAGGAAGAAATCAAACGCCGCGCCGGCCGTGGCATCCAGATCACGATGGTGGCCGACCTCAATGTGGCGCGCGCCCGGGAACTGGTGGGTCCGGATGTGACCGTGGTCAGTGACGCGCGCGCCATCATTGCCAACCCCGACATCGACATCGTGATCGAACTCATTGGCGGCTACGGCATTGCCAAAACCCTGGTGATGGAGGCCATCGCGGCGGGCAAACATGTGGTCACGGCCAACAAGGCCCTGCTGGCCGTGCATGGCACCGAGATTTTCGCGGCCGCATCCGCCAAGGGCGTGATGGTGGCTTTTGAAGCAGCCGTGGCCGGTGGCATCCCGATCATCAAGGCGCTGCGTGAAGGCCTGACCGCCAACAGCATTCAGTGGATTGCCGGCATCATCAACGGCACCACCAACTTCATCCTGAGCGAAATGCGCGACAAGGGGCTGGACTTCGCGGTGGCGCTCAAGCAGGCGCAGGCCCTGGGCTACGCCGAGGCCGACCCAACCTTTGACATCGAGGGCGTTGATGCGGCGCACAAGGCCACCATCATGTCGGCCATCGCTTTTGGCATTCCGGTGCAATTTAACAAAGCCTACGTCGAGGGCATCTCCAAGTTGGGTGCTGCCGACATCAAATACGCCGAGCAACTGGGCTACCGCATCAAGCTGCTGGGCATCACCAAACGCACACCCAAGGGCATTGAGTTGCGCGTGCACCCTTGCCTGATTCCAGCCAAGCGCCTGATCGCCAACGTCGAAGGTGCCATGAACGCCGTGGTGGTGCAGGGCGACGCCGTGGGTACCACGCTGTACTACGGCAAAGGCGCGGGTTCCGAGCCCACGGCCAGCGCGGTGATTGCCGATTTGGTGGACATCACGCGCCTGCACACCGCCGACGCCGCGCAGCGCGTGCCACACCTGGCATTCCAGCCCAATGCCATGAGTGACCTGCACGTGATACCCATGGGTGAGGTCGTCACCAGTTACTACCTGCGTTTGCGCGTGGCGGACGAAACCGGTGTGCTGGCCAAAGTCACCGGCATTTTGGCCGATGCCGGGATCAGCATCGACGCGGTGCTGCAACGTGAGGCCGATGAGATCGGATCCGAGGCAGCAGCCGGGCAAGTGCAAGTACCGCAAACCGATGTGATCATCCTGACCCACGACTGCCTGGAAGCCGACATGAATGCCGCGATTGGCAAAATGCAGGCGTTGCCCACGGTGCTCGAGCCCATTACCCGCATTCGCAAGGAAGAGTTGGCTTGATCACGGGGCGCTGTGGTCCATGCGACGCTCGCCTTGGTATTACACTAACCGGTATTACTTTTGGAGGTGGTCATGGGCTATGCGTTAACGAGTAAAAGTCAGGTCACCTTGCCCAAGGCGATTCGCGAGTTTTTGGGCGTGTCGCCCGGGCAAGAGATTGACTACGAAGCCTTGGCTGATGGTCGTGTGGTGATTTTTCCGGTCCGCCGTGATGCTGCAGCAGACAACCCGTTCAAGCAACTGCTGGGTGTGGGGCGGCGCAAGCGTCCCACCGATGAGATCATGCGTGAAACGCGTGGCGAGGACTGGAACCAATGATTTTGGTTGACAGTTGCGTGCTGATTGACGTGTTTGATGCCGACCCAACGTGGCAGCAATGGTCGCTGGACGCCTTGCAGGCGCATCACGCGCAGGGGCTGGCGGTCAATGCCCTGATCTGTGCTGAAATAGCCCCTTCGTTTGAGAGCCTGCAGGCCATGCAAAGTGCGCTTGATCTCGTGCATTTGGTGTATGCGCCACTGTCGCAGTCGACCGCTTTCCTGGCTGCACAGGCCTTTACGCTGTACCGGCAAAACAAAGGCGCCAAACCATCCACACTGCCTGATTTCTTCATTGGTGCGCACGCTCAAGCGCAAGGCTGGGAGCTATTGACCCGTGACAAGGCGCGCTACAAAACCTATTTTTCTTCAGTCAAACTGATCACGCCTGAGACTTTTCACTAACAACAGTTTCCTATGCTTTACCTCTCCACCCGCGGTGACACCAGTCCCAAACATTTTTGCGACATCCTGCTCGAAGGCCTGGCGCCAGATGGCGGCTTGTATTTGCCTGCGCATTACCCCAAGGTGGACGATGCCACCTTGAGCCGTTGGCGCAGCGCTTATCAGAACCAGGGCTATGCCGAATTGGCGTTTGAAGTGCTGTCGCTCTACATTGACGATATTCCCGCCGCCGACCTGAAAGCCTTGTGCCAAAAAACCTATACCGCCGAGGTGTTTGGCTCAAAAGAGATCGTGCCGCTGAGGGCACTCGAGAACGGCATCTGGCTCGAAGCCCTGTCCAACGGCCCGACGTTGGCCTTCAAGGACATGGCCATGCAATTGCTGGGCAACCTGTTCGAGTATGAACTGGCGCGTCGTGGCGAAGAACTCAACATTTTGGGCGCAACCAGCGGCGATACCGGCAGTGCCGCCGAATACGCCATGCGCGGCAAAAAGGGCGTGCGTGTTTTCATGACCAGCCCACAGGGCCGCATGAGCCCGTTCCAGCAGGCGCAAATGTTCAGCCTGATGGACGACAACATTTTCAATATCGCCGTCGATGGCGTGTTTGACGACTGCCAGGACATGGTCAAGGCCGTCAGCAACGACCTGACCTTCAAGCGCAAGTACCGAATAGGCACCGTCAATTCGATCAACTGGGCACGCTTGCTGGCGCAGGTGGTGTACTACTTTGCCGGCTACTTTCAGGCCACGCAACAGAACACCGAAAAAGTCAGTTTCACGGTACCGAGTGGCAATTTTGGCAACGTCTGTGCCGGCCATGTGGCGCGCATGATGGGCCTGCCCATTGCCCGCCTGGTGGTCGCCACCAACGAAAACGACGTGCTCGACGAATTTTTCAAAACCGGCGTCTACCGGGTGCGCGGCAGTGCCGACACCCACGAGACCTCCAGCCCGTCAATGGACATTTCCAAGGCGAGCAATTTCGAGCGCTTTGTGTTTGACCTGCTTGGGCGTGACGGTGCGCGCATCAAGTCACTGTTCGGTGATGCCCTGGCGCGTGTCGGTTTCTTTGACCTTGAAGCGCATCCCGCATTCAGCCAGGCCGCCACGCGCTACGGCTTTGACAGCGGCAAAAGCACCCATGCGGACCGCCTGGCCACCATCAAGGACACCTGGGAGCGCCACGGCACCATGATCGACACCCATACCGCTGACGGCGTCAAGGTGGCGCGCGAACACGTGCAGGCAGGCGTGCCGATGATCGTGCTGGAAACCGCTTTGCCGATCAAATTTGCCCAAACCATCGTCGAGGCCACTGGCCGCGAACCTGACCGGCCGCCCAAATTCAACGGCATCGAAGCCTTGCCCAAGCGTGTGGTCGACATGGCCGCAGATGCCCAGGCCATCAAAACCTTTATCGCCGAGCACTGCGCATGAAAGTGGTTGGCTTTGCAGGGTTTTCTGGTTCCGGCAAGACCACGCTGGTGGAGCGTTTGATCCCGGCGCTGCGCCTGCGGGGCCTGCGCGTGTCGGTGGTCAAACACGCCCACCATCGCTTCGACATTGACCACGAAGGCAAAGACACCTACCGCCATCGCGAGGCCGGTGCCTTTGAAGTGGTGGTGGCTTCAGACAAACGCCTGGCCTTGATGCGTGAATTTGAAGTGCCCAAGCGGCCAACCGTGCACCAGCTGCTGGCCGAACTGTACGAGGGCGTCGACTGGGTGCTGGTGGAAGGCTTCAAGGAGTCTGACCTGCTGAAAATCGAAGTCTGGCGTGCCAGCACCGGCAAACCCGCCCGCTACGCGGAAGACGACTTCATCACGGCCATTGCCACGGATTCGCCAAGCCTGCTGCCCGTGCCGACCCAACTGCCGGTGCTTGACCTCAATGAACCCGATACCGTGGTCGATTGGCTGATGGCGCAAGGCCCACGTTTTGACTATGACTTTGAGAATGTCGCATGACTGCTGAGCGCCCCGCTGCCAAAGCCATGAAGTCGCTCGACGACGCGCTGGCCCAGTTGCTGGGTCATGCCCTCGTGCTGGATGGGGTGGAGCAGCTTGCCACCTTTGATGCAGACGGCCGGGTGCTGGCGCAAGACCTGGTGTCGCATTTGCAGGTGCCCCCGCAAGACAACAGCTCCATGGATGGTTATGCGCTGCGTTGCGCTGACCTGGCTGATCTGACCCTGGCATTGCCAGTGTCCCAGCGCATTCCGGCGGGGAGCGCTGGCACGAGCCTTGCGCCCATGACCGTGGCGCGTATTTTTACCGGCGCGCCGATCCCTGCGGGCGCTGACGCCGTGGTGATGCAGGAGGACTGCGAGGTTCAACCCGATGGCACCGTGCGCATCACGGCACAGCCCAAGCCGGGCCAGTGGATCCGCCGTGCGGGTGAGGACGTAACCCGGGGCGCGGTGGTGCTGGCCAAAGGTGCGCGCCTGACACCGGCCGAACTCGGTCTGGCGGCCAGCATCGGCATGGCTGTTTTGGCCGTGGCGCGTCGTCCCCGGGTGGCGCTGTTTTCAACCGGCGACGAGCTGGTCATGCCGGGCGCGGTGGCGCCACAAGACATGCCGCCCGGCGCCATCTACAACTCGAACCGGTTCTTCCTGAAAGCCCTGCTGAAACGGCTGGGCTGTGAGGTCAGTGACCTGGGCATCGTGCCTGACCAGCGTGAAGCCACCATCGCGGCCTTGCGTGGCGCCGCCGAACACCACGATCTGATTCTGACCAGTGGCGGTGTCTCGGTGGGTGAGGAGGACCACATCAAGCCGGCCGTGCAGAGCCTGGGCCAACTGGATTTGTGGCAAATTGCCATCAAGCCGGGCAAACCCTTTGCCTATGGCCGGGTGGCGGATGCCCACTTCATCGGATTGCCGGGTAACCCGGTGTCAAGCTTCGTGACTTTTTTGCTGCTGGTGCGCCCGTTCCTGCTGAAATTGCAGGGAGTGACCCAGTTGGCGCCAGCGCCAGTGGCCGTGCGCGCCGACTTCAGCTGGCCCCGAGCCGACAAACGCCGCGAATTCCTGCGCGTCAAGCGCAATCCGAGTGGCGGCCTGGACTTGTTTGCCAATCAGAGTTCGGGTGTGCTGACTTCGGCGGTCTGGGGTGACGGATTGGTCGACAACCCAGCCGGCAGCACCCTTGCGCCCGGTGATGTGGTGCGTTTTATTCCCTTTTCGGAGTTGCTGGCATGAAGGTCACGGTGAAATATTTCGCATCCATTCGCGAAGCAATGGGTCTGGCGAGCGAGCAGCGCGAGACCGGTGCGGTCACGCTGGGCGCACTGCGTGACGAACTGATTGCCCTGGGCGGCGCACATGCCGACAGCCTGGCACGCGGCAAGGCGGTGCGCCTGGCGCTCAATCAAGTCATGTGTCAGGAATCTGCCGCTTTGGCCGACGGCGCCGAAGTGGCGTTCTTCCCGCCCGTCACCGGAGGCTAAGGACCATGCCAGCCAGCAACACGCCCCGGGTCACCATTCAGGCGGCCGACTTTGACCTCAGCACCGAGGTCGCTGCGTTGCGTGCCCAGGACCCGCGCGTGGGTGCAGTCTGCAGCTTTATCGGCACGGTGCGTGACCGCACAGCGGGTGAGCCCGGCCGCATTGCCAGCATGGAACTGGAGCATTACCCGGGCATGACCGAGAAGTCGATTGAGGCCATGATCGATGCTGCACACCAGCGTTTCAATATTTTTGGTGCCCGTGTCATCCACCGTGTGGGTCTGCTCGCGCCACTGGACCAAATTGTGCTGGTGGCGGTGACGTCGGCGCACCGCGGCGAGAGCTTTCAAGCCTGTGAATTTTTGATGGATTACCTTAAAACCCAGGCACCCTTCTGGAAAAAAGAACAAACGCCCACCGGCGCACGCTGGGTGGATGCCCGTGTCAGTGATGATGCGGCACTGGCCAAATGGGGCATTGCCCTTGAAAATACGAGCTTGACTGCTCACGATTGATCCAACATGGAAAACAAAACCCCCGAGACGCAAGCAGCCCATCGCGTGATCAAGAAGTACCCCAACCGGCGCCTCTACGACACCACCACATCCACCTACATCACCCTGGCAGAGGTGAAGGAACTGGTGATGAAAAGTGAACCCTTCGAAGTGCTGGACGCCAAGACCGGCGACAACCTCACGCGCAGCATTCTTTTGCAGATCATTCTGGAAGCCGAGACCAGTGGTTCGCCCATGTTCACCGCGCCCGTGCTGGAAAGCCTGATCCGTTTCTACGGCCATGCCATGCAGGGCTTTTTGGGCGGCTACCTGGAAAAAAACATCGAGACGCTCATTGACACGCAAACCCGTTTTGCCGAGCAAACCAAGGGCTTCACGCCCGAGATGTGGACACAGTACACGGCCATGCAGCCACCGGTCATGCAGGCCATACTGGGCGGCAGCCTGGATCAGTCCAAGTCCTGGCTGGCGCAAATGCAAGATCAAATGCAAAAGCAGGCCGGCCAAATGTTGGGTGCCTTTGGCCTCAACAATGTGCCACCCAAAAAAGGTTGAATGTCTTCGGCGATGCAAACGCCCTGACCGCTCACGGTTACGCGGCGTCTGCGAAACGATTCACCACGTTTTGCCCCACTTCCTGATGATCCGATGATCCGCCTAGGTACCAGTTGGGCCACCATCGGCCGCTTGTCCAAATCAGCCTTGGCTACCGGCGCAGGACGGGCCACAGCAACAGGGGAGCCGAGTTGATCGGTGTCAACCACAAACGGCTGGATCTTGGATTGGGATCGCCACGACCTACGGCCTCGCGATGACGCACATAACACCGTCATTACGAGGCGCGCCAGTATCGTGACTGCGACCTTCCTGTATCCGGCCCATTACCTTATTTGATCAGCAATTCCGGGTACTTTTTGGAACGCAATTCCGCGATGGCTTGATCTGTCAGCTTCCATGCATCGCCCTTGATGAGCGCGATCAATTTCGTCCACACATGTTCAAAGGCCTGCAAGGCATCGTCATCGTTAAATCGAATCCCTGTAGGGAGCAGTGGAGCGATATCTTCAGTCAAGTTGCGGGTGAGCTTTTCCAGCATGCGCTGTTCCGCAATGGCTCGGGAAATCGGTTTGCCTTCCAGTGCCAGGTAATGCTCAAAGCACGAAATCAATTTCTCTAAGTCCAAGTTGAGTTGGTATAAGCCCTGGTGCATGTCAAACAAGTCACGGTTTTTCCGCCGCTGTAGCAGCGCACGTAACTTGGTTCCAAACAATTCTTCGTAATGGAAAGAGACAATCTCGGTACTACTTTGGTGCCAATCGCTCTCCATAAAAAATGGATAGGTCTTGTAACCCAAAAGAGTGCCGTGCTCTCTGGTATTGATCTCAACCTTCAATTTCAAAATGGCTTGCGAATCGGCTTCTGGCGTGAATTTGTACACCAGGTGCATGGAATGACCGGCGTGCTCGGTGCTGCACTTACCCAGCCAGGACAGTGCTTTGCGGATGGCGTCGACGGTTGCGCCGATGGGCTCAGCATTTGTCTGTACCAAGTCAATGTCTTCTGAGTAGCGAAAAGGCTGCTTGAACGCTAACTTGTTGATGGCAGTGCCGCCCCGAAAGGCCAATTTGCCTTTCAGGGCTGGCGCGTTGAACAAGTCGCACAGCGCCCGACTGATGATCAGGTCTTGTTCTACTTGACGGGACTCAGGCCAGGGCGTCTTGGCACTCCAGGCTTGTATGAATGAACTGGGAATCAAAAGTCCACCTCGATATTTTCGTTAACGATGATTTTCCACTTGGTGTTTTTTTCACCCACTTCCCCCAGGGAGGCGACCAGGGGTTTGATGGCGGGGTCTAGCGGCACCATTGTTTTGGTCTTTTTGACAAGCGGCTCCAGTGCATTCGCCAAGCGTGTGTTACCCACGGCGTCCAAGAGATAACCCAAGCGACTTACCGTTGAGTTCTCATACAGGGTGGCCAATTTGGCAAGCAGGCGTGGGTTGGCCTTTGCACCGATGTCCTTGGCAATTTGCGCGACCCCATTGATACCACCCGCTTGGTGAAAATACCGCGTGCAATCAAGCAGCGTCAGTTCGGCCCCGGCGACGTTGGCAAAACCGGTGTCACTTTTGATATGGCCGAGTGCGTACGCCTGGTTGGCCAGCGCAAAGACCTTTGGGACTTGATAAATAAACTCAAGGCGATGACGACCCATTTCAAAATCACGCAATTGACGGGGCACGATCACTTGAAAGACCATCGCCGCCTGGTGAGATGAACCATGAAACGCCGCCGCTCGTAACAAGGCAATGCGGTAGTCAATGCCTTGGTATTTCATCAGCGCATCGATCCAGCGGATGGGATCAGGTGCCCCTGCAATCTGGTCTTCAGGGCGCACAATGAGATAAAAACCGTGACGCGGGTTGGCCAGCTTACGCTTGTTGATCATGCGCGTGATGGATGCTGCCAGCGCTGGCTGCTTTAGGACAAGTGAGGCCTGCACCTCTTCCCGCGTAAAGTACGAGCGACCGTGTGCAAGCCGGTCATCAGCAAATTGTTCAAGAGATGACATCCGTCAAATCATATTCAATAATCGATAAAATATCAAGAGTTTTTGATATGAGTTGTTTACTCGAAAACAGCTTATTCGGTCCTGCGAACCACCTGTAGGCCAAAGTTCACCATACGGTGCGCCCACAAAGGCGGCTTTACCGCGGTGATCGAACACTTACCCAGCGCCATCAGCACCAGGCCCAGTGGACGCCCGAGCGACTGGTGAAGCCATACCGACCAAAAACAAGCTGGGCGTTTTGACAGATTTCTGGATGTGATGCTGCGCCATTCACGCGAAGGCAAGTAAAGCAAGTTGCCAACTGCCGTTGGCTTGGAGCAGAAACGACAAGTTTTTGGCGTGGTCATCGCGGTTGTTCATGAGGATGTTGAAGGCGCAGCGCTGAACGGCTTTTTTTAGCTCTCGTTGGTCGCGAGTAAGCCGACGTGTTACACGAAAGAAGTCGACGATTTGCAATGAAAGCTCTGGCAAGGCCGCCAGCACTATTCTTTCGCGTTCAACCTTCTTTTCCAGTCGCCGGACCTGTTCGGTCAATGACCGCAGGAAGAACACCAGCCAGGGTTGCCCGTTGGGCGTAACCCGCCTGAATGAGCAGCAAAGTGGTCAGCACACCGTTTTCGTCAAACGCGGCCACACTGTTTGAGTTGGTCTTGTACTGCCCCCGGTGTCGTGGGTCTTTCTGCCGCAATCACTGCACTTGACATTGCTGCATCAAACGATGCTGTCGTGGTGTTGCCAACTGGCGGCGCCGGCACCGGCGGTTAAACGTCCAGGCACGACCAAAATCGTCATTGCGAGCGAAGCGTGGCAATCCAGGACTTCATGGATTGCCACGTCACTGCGTTCCTCGCAATGACGGGTATTTGAATCGTCATTGCGAGCGAAGCGTGGCAATCCAGGCAGTTGGAATTCATGGATTGCTTCACTTCGTTCGCAATGACGACTTCTGCTAGCGCGCCTCGCAATGACGATGGCTTTCGGTAACGTGTAGGAGGGCCGCCCCGGCCCGATGGTTGTTGGAAGTCAATCGCGGCGAGGGCGCCGCTCCCACAAAATTCAGATGGCTCTG
>CAZIGL010000046.1:13753-19667 GCA_964538895.1 uncultured Rhodoferax sp. | reverse complement strand
CCATGACCCAGGCGGCGGCGGGCGCCTTGCTTCAGGTCAAGACCCAGGGGGGAGTGATGGTGAGTGGTATTGTTCGATCTGACGGCATGGTGGAGCGATCCCCATAAATTTTCGCTTCGTCAGTAAAATCTGTGGATGAGTTCCGTGATTCTGAAGGTGCGAAACCCATACGATTTTCTCATGGTCACTTTGACCTTGTTGTTTAAACCCTCGACAACGCCGCTAGATAACTGCTTTTTGGCCCGGAAATAGTTCAGGATCAACTCGCGGTGGTTGCGCAGCATCTTGGCGTCTGCAGGTTGTATTTCAACAAGTCGCTCAAGCGTACGCGTTGCGGCTCCGTAAGGTTCTCCTTGCTCTTGAGAACGCACCATCGGGTTTACGTGAGCACCGGCTCGAAGCCGTCTTGGAGCAGTCGCCTGGAATCGGCGGCACGCACATCATTGAGGGCGTCATTCATCTTGGCCACAATGTGAAAACGATTCAGAATGTTCAGCGCATTGCTGCAGCGCTCACGGATCACCCGCAGGTACGGCTTCCACATGTCGGAGCAGACGAATTCAATCTTGCTCGACAAGTCCGCACCAATCATGTCAAAGAATCCCTCGAACGTCTTGACCGTGCGCTCCTTGCCAACCCACAGCAGCCGGTGCCCAAGTCCCCACGCCACCACCACCTCGACCGCCTGGCAGACCTTGTCCCACGATGTTCGAAACGACAGGGCCACCTCCTTCCAGGATAACTTCTTATCTGCATCTTGCCGGGTAAAGTTCCTCTCGATGGTTCGTTTTTCCTCGTTGCGGTTTCGGGCGGGCGCACAGTTCGAGGAGGGCGTACATCCGAGCGCGATACTCATCAGTCAGCGTCCCAATGCACCACATTACCCGGCGTCAGGCTTGAGATCATTTTTTTGAGCATGCGTCGAACGGTTTCACTGCTCATGGTCAGATCTATCTGACGCATGTCTACCCCCAGGTATGCCGGCAGGCGACAGGCGCAGTATATTTATGTGTCGTTAATTAGGTGTCAAAGTACTAGGCTTACTTGCGCGTCGGAGGCAAGTCGGTGCAAGACCCGTGCGCCACCTCAGCTGCCATGCTGCCGCCAAGGATCTTGCCATGGCCATGCGCCTCGGGCGAGTCGTCGAACAGCAGTTTGGTGACACCTTCGTCGCGACCGTTGGCGATGGCGCGACCAGAAGCCTTCCAGGGGAACAAACCTTTTTAAACCTTGATGCCCTGTGCCTTGGCCTGGTCTTCGGTCAAACCGACCCAGGCCACCTCGGGGTCGCTGAAGGCCACGCCGGGGATGTCGCCGGCATTGAAGCAAGTAGCTGATTGACACTTTTCCAATCAATACGAACAATCACATCACCGGCGATATGAATAACACACATAAACTTGTCATCGATACCAATATTCTGGTGGCTGCCACACGCAACCGTCATGGGCCATCGTTCGCACTGATGCAAATCATTCGGTTGGGGCAGGTCAAGATGTGTTACAGCCCTGCACTATTTTTGGAGTACGAAGATGTCCTCAAGCGGGCTAGCCAGTTGACAGCATCAGGTCTTTTAGCCAGCGACATCGACGCGATTTTGACCGAATTGGCGGGAATCATTGAGCCGGTCACCACGCATTACCAATGGAGACCACAGTTACGCGACCCTGCGGATGAAATGGTGCTGGAAGCCGCCGCCAATGCTCAGGCGCACGCCATCGTGACTTACAACCTGCGGGACTTTGGTCCTGCAAAGCTTTTCGGTATCCCAGCGCTCAACCCGGAGCAAACTTTTCAACACTTCCGCCTAACCGTCACAAGGAGTACCGAGCCATGAGCAGCTATGCCCTACGCCTGCCCGAATCGCTTAAACAAGCCGCCAAGCGCATTGCAGCCGCTGACGACACCACCATGAACCAATTCTTTGTGGTGGCCATTGCTGAAAAGATCAGTGCCATGGAGACAGCCAGATTATTTGAGCATCGCGCTGCGGCGGGCAACGCTGGCGCTGCCCAAGCGGCTTGGGACAAGGTGGGTTCCAATGCCGCAATGACTGACGATAAATGGAGCCAGTGATTAAACATAAAAAAACCGCGCAGCCCTTATAGGAACTGCGCGGCCAGCTACTGAATCAGCGTAACAATTTGGTAACTATCCAGCTTTACTTTCGTACCGGCGGCACATCCGTACAACTGCCATGCGCCACTTCGGCCGCCATGCCAATGCTCTCGCCCAGCGTTGGATGCGGGTGAATCGTCTTGCCGATGTCGATGGCGTCGGCACCCATCTCAATGGCCAGCGCAATCTCGCCAATCATGTCGCCCGCATGCGTGCCGACCATGCCGCCGCCCAGGATCTTGCCATGGCCGTGGGCCTCGGGCGAGTCATCAAACAGCAACTTGGTGACACCTTCGTCGCGACCGTTGGCAATGGCGCGCCCCGAGGCGTTCCAGGGGAACAAGCCCTTTTTGACCTTGATGCCCTGCGCCTTGGCCTGGTCTTCAGTGAGTCCCACCCAGGCCACTTCGGGGTCGGTGTAGGCCACGCTCGGGATCACGCGGGCGTTGAAGGCGGCTGCTGCCAATTCCTTGTTGCCTTGCAATTCACCGGCAATCACTTCGGCCGCCACATGCGCCTCGTGAACCGCCTTGTGCGCCAGCATGGGCTGGCCCACGATGTCGCCAATGGCGAAGATGTGGGAGACGTTGGTGCGCATCTGGATGTCGACGTTGATGAAGCCACGGTCTGTGACGGCCACACCGGCCTTGTCGGCGGCAATCTTCTTGCCGTTGGGTGTACGACCCACGGCTTGCAGCACCAGGTCGTAGACCTGTGGCACGGGGGCGGTACCACCCTCCTCTGCCGAGGCAAAGGTCACTTCGATGCCTTCAGGCAAGGCGCGCGCGCCTACCGTTTTGGTCTTGAGCATGATGTTGTCGAAACGCGGCGCGTTCATTTTTTGCCAGATCTTGACCAGGTCGCGGTCGGCACCTTGCATCAGGCCGTCGAGCATTTCAACGACGTCCAGGCGTGCGCCCAGCGTGCTGTAGACCGTGCCCATCTCCAAACCGATGATGCCGCCGCCCAGGATCAGCATGCGCTTGGGGACTTCTTTCAGGGCCAAGGCACCGGTGGAGTCGACCACGCGCGGGTCATCGGGCATGAAGGGCAGGCGCACCGCTTGGGAGCCTGCGGCGATGATGCACTTCTTGAACGCAATGGTTTGTGTCTTGCCGGTTTTTTCTTGCGAGGTACCCGTGGTCTCTTCGACCTGCACATGGTTGGCGCCGACAAAGGCGCCGTAGCCACGCACGATGGTGACCTTGCGCATCTTGGCCATGGCGGCCAGACCACCGGTGAGCTTGGTGATGACCTTTTCCTTGTGGCTGCGCAGCATGTCCACGTTGATCTTGGGCGCCCCAAAGTCCACGCCCAGTGCGGACATGTGACTCACCTCGTCGATCACAGCGGCCACGTGCAACAGCGCCTTGCTGGGAATGCAACCCACGTTCAGGCAAACCCCGCCGAGTTGGGCGTAGCGCTCGACCAGAATCACCTTGAGGCCGAGGTCGGCGGCGCGGAAGGCGGCCGAATAACCGCCGGGACCGGCGCCGAGCACCAGCAGGTCGCAGTCCAGGTCGGCACTGCCGGCAAAGCTGGCCGCCGTGGGCGCATTGACAGGTGCTGCTGCTTGTGGTGCGGCGACTGCAGCGGCAGGTGCAGCAGGCATTGGCGCGGCGGCAGCTGCGTCAGCTGCGTCAGCAGATTCCAGCACCAGCAGCACGGAGCCTTCGCTCACTTTGCCACCCAGTGCCACCTTGAGTTCTTTGACCACCCCGGCGTGGCTGCACGGGATTTCCATGGACGCCTTGTCAGACTCCACGGTGATCAAACTTTGTTCGGCCTTGACGGTGTCGCCGGGCTTGACCAGCAGTTCAATGACGGTGACTTCAGCGAAGTCGCCAATGTCGGGGACCTTGATGTCGATAAGTGCCATTTCTAATTCCTAATTGATTGGAAGCTATTTGAGCTCGTCATCGCGAGGAGCGAAGCGACGCGGCGATCCATGCATCGGGGGGCCATGGATTGCCGCGCTTCGCTCGCAATGACGAAAAGAATCAGAGCAGAACGCGACGGAAATCGCCGAGGATCTGGCCCAGATAGACGTTGAAGCGAGCCGCAGCGGCACCATCAATCACGCGGTGATCCCAGGTCAGCGACAGCGGCAACATCAGGCGCGGCTGGAAGGCCTTGCCGTCCCACTTGGGCTCGATCTGGCTCTTGCACACGCCCAGAATGGCCACCTCGGGCGCATTGATGATGGGCGTGAAATAACGCCCGCCAATGCCACCCAGGCTGCTGATGGTGAAGCTGGCGCCCGACATCTCGGCCGGGCTTAGCTTGCCGTCGCGGGCCTTCTTGGCCAGGTCACCCATCTCGGTGCTGATCTGGAAGATGCCTTTCTTGTCGGCATCCTTGATCACCGGCACCATCAGGCCGTTGGGCGTATCGGCGGCAAACCCGATGTGGAAATACTGCTTGTAAATGAGCGCGTCACCGTCCAGGCTGCTGTTGAACTCGGGGTATTTCTTGAGCGCAGCCACGCAGGCCTTGATCAGGAAAGCCAGCATCGTGACCTTGACGCCACTCTTTTCGTTTTCCTTGTTGGTCGACACCCGGAAGGCTTCCAGGTCGGTGATGTCGCAGTCGTCATGGTTGGTCACAGCCGGAATCATGATGGCGTTGCGCAACAGGTTGGCGCCGCTGATCTTTTTGATGCGCGACATTTCCTTGCGCTCGATGGGGCCGAACTTGGCAAAGTCGACCTTGGGCCAGGGGATCAGGCCGAGTTCGGAGCCACCGCCGCCTTGTGCCGGCTTGGCCGCTTGCTGCGCCGAGATGGCTTGGGTTTGCACCGCGCCACCCATGACCGAGCGGGTGAAAGACTTCACATCGGCATCGGTGATACGGCCCTTGTGGCCGCTTCCCTTGACCTCACTCAAAGGCACACCGAGTTCGCGAGCGAACTTGCGTACCGAGGGTGAGGCATGGGGCAAGCCCAGCGCAGGTGTTGCGGTGGGCACATGGGCGGGCGCAGCAACGGCGCTTGCCACTGCAGTTTGCGCGGGTGCAGCAGCTGCCACAGCCGGAGCAACTGATGCCGCAGGTGCGGGCGCTGCAGCAGCCGCGCCTTCCAGAATCGCCAGCAGGTCGCCAATATTGACCTTGTCGCCGAGCTTGACCTTGAGCTCCTTGAGCACGCCCGCTGCGCTGCTCGGGATTTCCATCGAGGCCTTGTCGGATTCGACCGTGATCAGGCTTTGCTCAAGCTTGACGCTGTCGCCCACCTTGACCATGACCTCGATCACGGTCACATCCTTGAAGTCGCCAATGTCGGGCACATGCACTTCGACCGGGCCGCTCGCAGCCGCTGTCGCGGGTGCAGCCGCAGCCACTGCCGCAGCGGGCGCTGCTGCAGGTGCCGCTACCGCTGCGGGTGCCGAAGCTGCCACGTCGCCAGCCACTTCGAGCATCAGGACCAGCGAGCCTTGCTTGACCTTGTCTCCCAGGGCCACCTTGAGTTCCTTGACCACGCCGCTGTGGCTGGACGGGATTTCCATTGAGGCCTTGTCAGACTCGACGGTGATCAGGCTTTGCTCGGCCTGGACAGAGTCGCCGGGCTTGACCATCAATTCAATGACGGCTACTTCATCAAAGTCCCCAATGTCGGGAACTGTCACTTCTATGATTGCCATGTTGGTGTCTCCAAATGTGTTTTTGTCACTGCGAGCGCAGCGCGGCAGTCCAGGGTTTCATGGATTGCCGCGTCGCTGCACTCCTCGCAATGACGGTGGTTACGCGTAGAGCGGATTAACTTTTTCGGTGTTGATACCGTACTTGGCAATGGCCTCGG
>CAZIGL010000046.1:0-13653 GCA_964538895.1 uncultured Rhodoferax sp. | reverse complement strand
GCGTAGAGCGGATTAACTTTTTCGGTGTTGATACCGTACTTGGCAATGGCCTCGGCCACCTTGGCGACCGGCATCTTGCCGTCTTCGCTGAGCGCCTTGAGAGCAGCAACCACGATGTAGTGGCGGTTGATCTCGAAGTGCTCGCGCAGTTTGGAGCGGAAGTCACTGCGGCCAAAGCCGTCGGTGCCCAGCACCTTGTAGGTGCGGCCCTTCGGCAGGAACGGGCGAATCTGCTCGGCGAAAGCCTTCATGTAGTCGGTCGACGCCACCACCGGGCCGTCATGGCCTTCGAGCTGTTGTGCCACAAACGACACCTGCGCCGGGTCGGTGGGGTGCAGCAGGCTGACACGCTCGCAAGCCTGGCCGTCACGCGCCAGCTCGTTGAAGCTGGGGCAGCTCCAGACGTCGGCGGTCACGCCCCAGTCCTGAGCCAACAGTTCCTGCGCCACAAAACTCTCACGCAAGATGGTGCCCGAACCCAGCAACTGCACGCGCGGTCCGGTAGCGCCAGCATCACCGGGTTTGCACAGGTACATGCCCTTGATGATTTGTTCCTCAGTACCCGGAGTAAGGCCGGGCATGGCGTAGTTCTCATTGAGCAGGGTCACATAGTAATACACGTTTTCCTGCTTCTCCACCATGCGCTTCAAGCCGTGGTGCAGGATCACGCCGACCTCGTGGGCAAAGGTCGGGTCGTAGCTGATGCAATTCGGAATCGTGCCCGCCAGAATATGGCTGTGGCCGTCTTCGTGCTGCAAGCCCTCGCCGTTGAGCGTGGTGCGCCCCGAGGTGCCGCCCAGCAAAAAGCCGCGCGCCTGCATGTCGCCCGCAGCCCAGGCCAGGTCGCCAATGCGCTGGAAGCCGAACATGGAGTAATACACGTAAAACGGCACCATGATGCGGTTGCTGGTGGAGTAGCTGGTGGCCGCCGCGATCCAGCTGGCCATGCCGCCGGCCTCGTTGATGCCCTCCTGCAGCACCTGGCCCTTGACATCTTCCTTGTAATACATCACCTGGTCTTTGTCGACCGGGGTGTACTTCTGGCCTTCCGGGTTGTAGATGCCGATTTGGCGGAACAGCCCTTCCATGCCGAAGGTGCGGCCTTCGTCCACCAGGATCGGCACCACACGCGGGCCCAGTGCCTGGTCACGCAGCAACTGCGTCAAAAAGCGCACATAGGCTTGCGTGGTGGAAATTTCGCGGCCCTCTGCCGTGGGCTCGATCACAGTCTTGAAGGTCTCCAGTGCCGGCACGGTGAACTGCTCGTCGGCCTTGGTGCGGCGGTGCGGCAGGTAGCCACCCAGTGCCTTGCGGCGCTCGTGCAGGTACTTCATCTCGGGGGTGTCGTCAGCCGGTTTGTAGAACGGAATGTCGGCAATCTGGCTGTCCGGGATCGGGATGTTGAAACGGTCACGGAAGATCTTGATGTCTTCGTCGGTGAGCTTCTTGGTCTGGTGCACGTTGTTCTTGCCCTCGCCGCTCTTGCCCATGCCAAAACCCTTGACGGTCTTGATCAGCAGCACGCTTGGCTGGCCTTTGTGATTCACCGCAGAGTGGTAAGCCGCATACACCTTTTGCGGGTCATGGCCACCACGGCGCAGGTTCCAGATGTCGTCATCGCTCATCTTGGCCACCATCTCCAGGGTCTTGGGATCACGGCCGAAGAAATGCTTGCGCACATAGGCGCCGTCGTTGGACTTGAAGGTCTGGTAGTCGCCGTCCAGCGTGTCCATCATGACCTTGCGCAGCGCGCCGTCCTTGTCACGCGCCAGCAGCGGGTCCCAGTTGCTGCCCCACAGCAGCTTGATCACGTTCCAGCCGGCACCGCGGAAAGTGCCTTCAAGTTCCTGAACGATCTTGCCGTTGCCGCGCACCGGGCCGTCCAGGCGCTGCAGGTTGCAATTGATGACAAACACCAGGTTGTCGAGTTTTTCACGAGCCGCCAGGCCGATGGCGCCCAGGCTTTCGACCTCGTCCATTTCACCGTCACCGCAGAACACCCAGACCTTGCGGTTTTCGGTGTTGGCAATGCCACGGGCATGCAGGTACTTGAGGAATCGCGCCTGGTAAATCGCCATCAGCGGCCCCAGGCCCATGGAGACGGTGGGGAACTGCCAGAACTCGGGCATGAGCTTGGGGTGCGGGTAGCTCGACAAGCCCTTGCCGTCGGTTTCCTGGCGGAAGTGCAGCAGTTGCTCTTCGGTCAAACGGCCTTCCATGTAGGCGCGGGCATACACACCAGGCGCCACATGACCCTGAATGTAGAGGCAGTCGCCACCGTGGTTTTCGGATTCCGCGTGCCAGAAATGGTTGAACCCGGCACCAAACATGTGCGCCAGCGAGGCAAACGAGCCAATGTGGCCGCCCAGGTCCCCGCCGTCTGCCGGATAGTGGCGGTTGGCCTTGACCACCATGGCCATGGCGTTCCAGCGCATGTAGGCGCGCAGGCGCTCTTCGATTTCGATGTTGCCGGGGCAACGCTCCTCCTGGTCGGTCTCGATGGTGTTGACGTAGCCGGTGTTGGCCGAGAACGGCATGTCAAGGCTGCTTTGACGCGCATGCTCCAGCAATTGCTCCAGAAGGTAATGGGCACGCTCTGGGCCCTCACTCTGAATGACGGCGCTTAAAGCGTCCATCCATTCGCGGGTTTCTTGGGCATCGGCATCTGGTGCGGTGATGCCGGCTACGTTCTCGGGTGCTACTGACATGTGTTGTCTCCTGTATTGTTTGCCCATGAATGGTATTGGAATTTACCAGTTTGAGACCTGAATAAATTTTAGCGGACTTTATTAAAAATTTCAAATAGTGTTTTATGTTTTTGTAATGTGAAATAAATTAGCATCCTCACCTCTTCTACACTCGCGACATGTCGTTGACTGAAAACTCATTCACCACCAAGGCCTTGCCGGCCTCCCCCAAGCAGCATCTGCAATCCTGGTGGACGCGCCTGACACCGCAGCGCCAGGACCGTTTTGCCATGCTGGCACCGCTGGCTGCAGTGGTGCTTTTTCTGGTTGCCATCCTGTCAGCCTTTGCCTATCTGCGACTTGAAGAGATTTCACGCGAGAGCGAAGCCATCAGCCGGGATGTGGAGTACACCCAGCAGCGCCTGCGCCTGCGTCTGCTCGAACAACAAGAGCAACTGGGGCGTTTCGCGCGTGAAGTAGGCAGCCGCGAGATCAGTCACCAAGATTTTTTGAGCCGTGCCGAATCGCTGGTCAACTTCTACCCGGAAGTGCAGGGGCTCACCTGGATCGACGAGCGACGCAATGTGCGGGTGGACTACCACACGGCCAATCTGCCGACGCCACCGCAAAGAACCGGAGAGACAGCCGATGGCAGCCCGCAAGCGGTCGACAATTTTTTACTGGCGCGTGAATTGCTGGTACCGATTTATTCAACGCCCCAAGCCGGGCCCGGACAGGACAGCTTGCTGGAGCTGTACCTGCCCTTGATCGATAAAGCCAAATTCAAGGGCACCCTGCTGGCGCTGTATTCGGTGGATGCCATGTTCCGCTACGGCATACCCAACGAAATCAACGCCAAATACGCCATATCGCTCCATGACGCGCAGGGCAAATTACTGGCGGGAACCACCATGTCCAAAAGCAGGATCAAACGCCAGTTGTTGCCCTGGGCCAGCCCGATCAATGCCTATGAAATGCCGGTGTCTCCCATTGGCAATGGCTTGACCATTCAGGGGCAAGCCTACCGCACGTCCTTGGGTGTGGTGGGCAGTGGCCTGTTCTGGCTGGTGATGGTGCTCAGCGCCATTACCGCCTGGCTGCTGCTGGCCAACTGGAGCCACACCCGCAGGCGCATTCGGGCACAGGAAGCCCTGGTCAACGAAACCGCCTTTCGTCGCGCCATGGAAAATTCCATTTTGACCGGTATGCGTGCCATGGACCTGCAGGGCCGCATCACCTACGTGAATGCCGCTTTTTGCCAGATGACTGGCTGGAGCGAAGAAGAACTGGTGGGGCAAACTGCGCCTTTTCCCTATTGGCCGAAGGAAGATTATGAATTGCTCATGCAGCGTCTCGGCGATGAACTGTCGGGCAATATTCTGCCCAGTGGCATCCGCTTTCGGGTCAAGCGCAAAGATGGCGCCCTCATCGACGCCCGCCTCTACGTGTCGCCCCTGATCGATGCCTTTGGCCAGCAAACCGGCTGGATGACCTCGATGATCGACATCACGGAGCCAACCCGTGTGCGCGAACAGTTGGCGGCCTCTTACGAGCGCTTCACCACGGTGCTGGAAGCGCTGGACGCCTCCATTTCAGTTGCCCCCATGGGCAGCAGCGAGCTGCTGTTTGCCAACAAACTCTACCGCCAATGGTTTGGCGCCCAGGCCGAGGGACACGTGCAATTGGTGGCTGAAGCAGGCGTCCCGCCACCCTTGGCAAGTGATGAAACACAGGATGAGGTGGATGCCTTTGCCGGTTTACCGACCAACCAACTGGCCGACAAAGATGCCGAAAGTGCAGAAATTTACCTCGACAACTTGAACCGCTGGCTGGAGGTCCGCACCCGTTACCTGAGCTGGGTCGACGGCCGCCTGGCGCAAATGGTCATTGCCACCGACATCACGGCACGGCGCTATGCCGAACAACAGGCTCAGGTGCAAGCCGAGCGCGCCCAAACCGCTAGCCGACTCATCACCATGGGGGAAATGGCGTCCAGTGTGGCCCATGAGCTCAACCAGCCACTCACCGCCATCAACAACTATTGCCATGGCATGGTCTCGCGCATCAAAAGCAAGCAGATCAATGAGGAAGATCTGCTTGGCGCGCTTGAAAAAACAGCCAAGCAGGCACACCGGGCGGGCCAGATCATCCACCACATTCGCGCGTTCGTGAAACGCAGCGAACCCAACCGCACCCTCTCCAATGTGACCACCATGGTCACCGAGGCTGTGGAACTGGCAGAAATTGAACTGCGCCGGCGCAACGTCAAGCTCAGTCAATACCTGGTGCCCAGGCTGCCCATGGTGCTGGTTGACCCGATTCTGATTGAACAAGTCTTGCTGAACTTGCTGAAAAACGCAGCCGAGTCGGTCGATGCGGCACAACGACCGACCGCGCTACGGCTGATCAAGCTGACCGTGGCGCCTGCCTACGTCAGTGACAAGCCGGTGATCGAATTCAAGGTGGTCGATTCAGGCTCGGGCATTTCGCCCGACATGATGGAACACCTCTACGAGGCGTTTTATTCCACCAAGGCCGAGGGCATGGGTATTGGCCTGAGTTTGTGCCGCTCCATTGTGGAATCTCACATGGGAAGAATGAAAGCCGAGAACCTTTACAATGGCGACATCGTGACGGGCTGCTGTTTTACCTTCTGGATTCCGGTAGCCGAGCCCCTGCCGACAGCGCCCACAAAGCGTTTCGCCCAACCCACCTTGCAGATATCACCATGAGTTTGATTCCAAAAAAAGGCACTGTTTACGTCATCGACGACGACGAAGCGGTGCGCGATTCCTTGCAATGGCTGCTTGAAGGCAAAGACTATCGCGTGCGCTGCTTTGACTCCGCCGAGTCTTTTTTGAGCCGTTTTGATGCGCGCGAGGTAGCGTGCCTCATTGTTGACATCCGCATGGGCGGCATGACCGGCCTGGAGTTGCAAAACCGCCTGATCGAGACCGGTTCGCCGCTGCCGCTGGCCTTCATCACCGGCCATGGCGACGTGCCCATGGCGGTTGAAACCATGAAAAAAGGTGCCATGGACTTCATCCAGAAGCCCTTCAACGAAGAGCAATTGCTGCCGCTGGTCGAGCGCATGCTGGAGCAAGCCAAGGATTCTTTTGCAGAATTTCAAAATGCCATCAACCGTGACGCCCTGATGGGCCGCCTGACGCTGCGCGAGTCCCAGGTGCTGGAGCGCATTGTGGCGGGGCGCCTGAACAAACAGATCGCCGACGACCTCGGCATCAGCATCAAAACGGTGGAGGCGCACCGCGCAAACATCATGGAAAAGCTAGGCGCCAACACCGTGGCCGACCTGCTCAAAATTGCACTGGGGCCCAACGCCGTCAAGGCCTGACCGCTGCATTGCACTGAACCAAACCCAAACGCCCGCCCAAACAAGCGGGCTTTTTTATCGATGAAATTGACATGACGACAAACACCCACAGCGCCCACATCATCGACGGCATCGCGCTCTCCAAAAAGCTCCGCGCCGACCTGGTGACCCGGGTCCAGGCCCTCAAGGCCCGCGGCGTCACGCCCGGTTTGGCGGTGATTCTGGTGGGTGACAACCCGGCCAGCCAGGTCTACGTGCGCAACAAGGTCAAGGGCTGCGAAGACTGCGGCTTTCATTCGGTGCTGGACAAATTCGACGCCAGCATGACCGAGGCAGAGTTGCTGGCGCGTATTGCAGCCCTGAACGCCGACCCCGCCATTCACGGCATCCTGGTGCAGTTGCCGGTGCCCAAACACATCGACGCCACCAAGGTGATCGAAGCCATTTCACCACTGAAAGACGTTGACGGTTTTCATGTGGCCAGCGCTGGCGCCCTGATGACCGGCATGCCGGGTTTTTGGCCCTGCACGCCCTACGGCTGCATGAAAATGCTCGAATCCATCAACTATGACCTGCGTGGCAAACACGCGGTCGTGATCGGCCGCTCCAACATCGTGGGCAAGCCGATGGCCCTGATGCTGCTGCAAAAAAATGCCACCGTCACGATTTGCCACAGCGCCACGCCCAACCTGAAAGCCTTCACGCTGCAAGCCGACCTGATTGTGGCGGCGGTGGGCAAGCGCAATGTGCTGACCCAAGACATGGTCAAACCCGGTGCCGTGGTGCTGGACGTGGGCATGAACCGCAATGATGAAGGCAAGCTCTGCGGCGACGTCGATTTTGAAGGCGTGCGCCAGGTGGCCAGCGCCATAACCCCGGTGCCGGGCGGGGTTGGCCCCATGACCATTACCATGCTGCTGGTCAACACCCTTGAAGCCGCTGAACGCGCCGCCATCTAACACACCATGAACAATCCCCTGCTCTCTTTTGAAGGTCTGCCGCACTTCGACCTGATTGGTCCGGAGCACGTCGAGTCGGCCATCGCGCAATTGCTGGCAGAGGCCAACACGGCACTCGAAGCCGTGACGGCGCCTGACTTTGAACCCAGCTGGACTGGCATCGCTGTGGTGCTTGACGTGGCCACCGAGCGGCTGTCGCGTGCCTGGGGCAGCGTCAACCACCTCAACAGCGTGGCAGACACGCCCGAACTGCGCGCGGCCTACAACGCAGCCCTGCCCAAGGTCACCGAGTTCTACACCCGCCTGGGTGCCGACGAGCGCTTGTACGCCAAATACCGTGCCATCAGCCCGGAAACACTCAACAGCGAACAGCGCCAGGCACTCAAGAACGCGCTGCGCAACTTTGTGCTCGGCGGCGCCGACCTGCAGGGCGCAGACCGCGAGCGCTATGCGGCCATTGCCGAGCGCCAGGCCACCCTGGGTCAAAAATTCAGCGAAAACGCCCTCGACGCCACCGATGCCTTTGCCTACTACGGATCAGAAGCCGAGCTTGATGGCCTGCCCGACGATGTCAAGCAAACCGCCCGCAACGCCGCCCAGGCGGACGGCAAAGAGGGTTACAAGCTCACTCTGAAAATGCCGTGCTACCTGCCGGTGATGCAGTTTGCCAGCAGCAGCGCGCTGCGCCAGACGCTGTACCGCGCCTATGTCACCCGCGCCTCCGAGCAGGCGGGCACTGACCTGAGCCGGTTTGACAACACCGACACCATCAACGAGCTGCTGGCCCTGCGCCTGGAAGAAGCCAAGTTGTTGGGCTACCCCAATTTCGGCACGCTGTCGGTGGTGCCCAAAATGGCCGACTCGCCTGAGCAGGTGGTGACGTTTTTGCGTGACCTGGCCCAACGCGCCCGCCCCTTTGCCGAACGGGACCTGGCCGACCTGCGCACTTTTGCCAAAGCCCAGCTGAACCTGACCGAGCCGCAAGCCTGGGACTGGCCCTTCATCAGCGAAAAGCTCAAGGAAGCGCGCTACGCCTTCAACGAGCAGGAAGTCAAACAGTACTTTCCCCTGCCGCGTGTGCTGGCCGGCCTCTTTAACATCGTGCAGACCCTGTTTGAAGTGAGCATCCGTGAGGACCATGCGCCAGTGTGGCACGAGTCGGTGCGCTTTTTCCGCATCGAGCGCGCCACCGTTCAAGGCGGCCCCGAACTGGTGGGCCAGTTTTACCTGGACCCGCAGGCGCGCAACGGCAAACGCGGCGGCGCCTGGATGGACGACGTGCGCGCGCGCTGGCTGCGCCCCGACACGCAGCAATTGCAGACCCCCGTGGCGCACCTGGTGTGCAACTTCGCCAGTGGCGTCAACGGCAAACCTGCCTTGTTGACGCATGACGACGTCACCACCCTGTTCCACGAGTTCGGCCACGGTTTGCATCACATGCTGACCCAGGTCAATGAGCGCGATGTGTCGGGCATCAGCGGCGTGGAATGGGACGCAGTGGAACTGCCAAGCCAGTTCATGGAAAACTTCTGCTGGGAATGGGACGTCATCAAAAACATGACGGCCCATGTCGACACCGATGCGCCACTGCCCCGCGCGCTGTTCGACAAGATGCTGGCCGCCAAAAACTATCAGAGCGGCATGCAGACACTGCGCCAGATCGAGTTTTCGTTGTTTGACATGTTGCTGCACACCTCACATGACCCGGCCCGCGACATCATGCCACTGCTGCAACAGGTGCGCATGGAGGTGGCCGTGCTGCTGCCCCCAAGCTGGTCACGCACCGCGCACACCTTCAGCCACATATTTGCCGGTGGTTACGCCGCCGGCTATTACAGCTACAAATGGGCCGAGGTGCTCAGCAGCGACGCTTACGCCGCTTTTGAGGAAACCATGGGGCCGGATGGTTTACCCAATGTGCAAACTGGGCAAAAATACCGCCAGGCCATTCTGGAAGCCGGCGGCAGTCGCCCGGCCATTGAATCATTCAAGGCGTTTCGTGGTCGCGAACCCACGCTCGATGCCTTGCTTCGCCACCAGGGGATGACGCAAACTGCTTAAGGAGAAAAGAGATGCGAGCACTTATTTCTGCAGGTCACGCGCCGTGTCCGGGCGCACCGAGCGCGCCGCGCTGGCTATGGGCCGGGGTGTGTAGCATCGTCCTGCTGGGGTCGGGCCAGCTGCAGGCGCAAACGGTGTACCGCATCGTCGGACCCGACGGCCAGGTGACTTTTTCGGACATGCCAGGCGGCGCACCTGCCAGCAAGTTGAGCCCGGTGGACAACACGGCCACCGCTGCGGTAGCGGCTCCAAGTGGTCCTGCACTGCCCTATGAGTTGCGCCAGGTCGTAGGCAAATACCCGGTGACGCTTTACACCACCAACAATTGCGCGCCCTGCGACACTGGCCGCAAGCTGCTCACGACAAGAGGCGTGCCCTTTTCAGAGAAAACCATCACGACAACCCAAGACTCTGAAGCTTTGCAGAAATTGAGCGGAAGCAACTCCTTGCCCTTGCTGACCATTGGCGCGCAACAGGTGTCGGGCTTCTCGGCTTCCGAATGGACCGGCTATTTGATGGCGGCGGGCTACCCTGAGCGCAGCAGATTACCGGCCAACTACCGTGCGCCCCAGGCTGCGCCTCTGGTCGCCCCGGAAAAACCCGCCACGCCCGCCAGCGCCCCCGAACCTGCAGCTCCGGCGCTGCCCCCGGTGACTGACCTCAAGGTCAGGCCCAGCAACCCGGCGGGCATCCAGTTCTAGTCAGACCGGCAGCGCGATCTGGTGGTCGACGCTGAACTGGTAGTCCTTGAAAATATGCTCGGCGCTGAGCGTGTTGTAGCTGCCATCCGCATTGCGCGTGGTGGTGTCCTTGAGGCGATAGGTGTAGTGCCCGCAAGTCCATAATTTGAAGTTGCGCATCTGCGTGCACAGGCAGGTCTTGTCCAGCACCGAGATGTTCTTGCCATCGGGGTGCAGGGCGAGTTCCCGGTTGTAGGACGTGATGTAGGCGCAATTGCCATTGCCGTCGAGCAAATACCCATAAGACTCACAACCGGGCCGGATGCCGTCGCCAATGGCCGGTGAGCCCTTGAGCATGCGCATCGGGTAACCCGTGGGTGAAATGGTGTTGACGATGATGTCGGCTTCGCTGGCCAGGTAGTAATCCTGCTTGACATCGGTCGGCAAACCACACTCGTTGGCCACGGTAAAACGCGTGGCCACCTGCACCGCCGCCGAGCCGGTTTCAAGATACGACACGGCATCGCTGCCGGTAAAAATGCCACCCGCGGCAATCACCGGAATGTTGAGCTGCTCGTCCTTCACATACTTGATCACCTCGGCAATGATGGTGGCCAGGTCGTATTGCGCCCAGTCCAGGCCAAAGCCCAGGTGACCACCGGCCAGCGGGCCTTCGACGATCACATAGTCGGGCAGGCGATTCAGGCGGGCGTTCTTGCGCAGGAACAGTTGCAGGGCGCGCACGCTGGAAACGATGATGCCCAGCTTGGCATCGCGAAAACGCGGGTGGTCGGCAATCAGGCCAAACGAGCCCAAATGCAGGCCCGCGCTCATGGTGATGCCGTCAATGCCGGCATCCAGCGCCGAGGCCATGCGCACCTGTAGCGTCTCGCGCGGGCCGTTCATGGTGAGCTTTTCCATGCAGTTGACAAAAATCAGGCCGTCACCCTTTTTGGCCTCCATGGTGGCGCCCACATGGCGTCGGGTGGCATCGGCCAGCACATCCAGATCGAACTTGACACCCGACTTGTCGGCGTTGTTGATGTTGGCTTTGTACAGCTTGGTCTTGTCCTTGACAAAACTGGTGTCAAAACGCCGGTCCGACACGTCATTGACCATGGCATCCGAAATATGCCCAATACCGCCAAGCCGGGCCGCTTCCAGCGCCAGTTCAGCGGTTGAAATGTCCACACCCATGCCACCGACCATGATCGGCACATACTCTTTTTGACCAAACTTCAGGCGAAAATCATCAACACGTTTCATGAAAATCCTTGAGCGAATCATTCGCTTCTAGAGGCTCCGTCAGACCGATGCAAATGCATATCCAACGGCAAAAAAATGGCAAGACGAAATGATCTTGCTGACGTGCAATTCTAACCACCCCACCCTCTGAAAAACAGCAGCCCCGGTTTACCCATGACAGCCTCACGTGCTTGACAATCAACGCCCTTCAAGACTGATTCGTGACGCCATGACCACCGCTCCCCAGACCCCACAAGCCCTCAAAGGCGTGCACATCCTGAGCCTGAGCCTGAACCTGCCTGGTCCGGCCGCGTTGTTGCGGCTTGAGCAAATGGGGGCCAGTTGCATCAAATTCGAACCCCCTGCCCCCGCCAACGCCGCCAGCGGCATCACCGGCGACCCGATGAGCGCCTACAGTCGCACCGCTTATGACGCCCTGCACCCCGGCATCCGGGTTGAGGTGGTCGACCTCAAAACCGGGGCGGGCCAAAAAACCTTGCAGCGCGAACTGGCCAAGACCGACGTGCTGCTGACCTCGTTTCGACCCAGCGCCTTGAGCAAGTTGGGCCTGGACTGGCCTCGCCTGCACCAGAACCACCCGGCGCTGTCGCTGGTGGCCATCGTCGGCGCACCCGGCCCACAGGCCGAATTACCCGGCCATGACCTCACCTATCTGGCTGAAAACGACCTTGTCACCGGGCTCGATTTACCCGCCACGCTGTATGCCGACATGGGTGGTGCGCTGATGGCCGTGGAGGCCGTGCTGCAGGCGGTACTGCTGCAACAACAAACACAGCAAGGCCATCGTTTCGAGGTGGCCTTGTCAGAAGCGGCGGCCCACCTGGCCCTGCCGCGCAACTGGGGCCTGACCTTGCCCGGCACACCCATTGGCGGCGGGCACGCGGGCTACCGGCTTTACCCCTGCCTGGACGGCCGGGTGGCCATGGCCGCGCTGGAGCCGCATTTTGCCAAGTCATTGTGCTTGGCAGCGGGGCTGGCCTGGACCACGCCAGCCATGATGATGGAGGCGGCAACCCGCCAGGCCATTGCCGGGTTTGTAGCGCGGCGCAGTTGCCAGGAATTGGAGGCACTGGCGCACCAACACGACATTCCGTTGCACACGCTGCCGAACTGAAAAGCGTGTTGCGACATTGCGAAGCGCCAGCCATCGGCCCGAGGCGGGCCTCCCACAAAGTCAGAGCCAGCAGCATCTTGTGGGAGCTGCGCCCTCGCCGCGATTAAATTCCAACAACCGTCGGTCCGAAAGTTGCCATATACTGTACAGACTGTACTTTTTTGGAGCCAATCATGCCAACCTTTGCTAACTATGGGCTAGAGCAAGCGCGCATTCAATTGCCGACCATTGTTGCGAATGCCCATGCTGGTGTTCGAAGCATCATTACCAGGCACGGAAAACCTTATGCAGCCATCGTGCCCATTCAAGACATCCAACAAGCATCCACCGATTCCGATTTGACCTCTGGCATATTGGCGTTGCGTGGCACCGGCCGAGGGCTTTGGGGTGCCCATGTTGGCCAGACCGTATCTGACTTGCGTGACGAATGGCGTGATGCTTGAATGAAAGTCAAAGCGCCACGCCTATGGTCCAACCTGCCACAGGGCGCCACAGTCATGGTGGATACAGCGCCGTTTATTTATGTGCTGGAATCACATCCCCAATTTGCCGATCAATTTACCGGTTTGTTTGAAGCTGCGGCCAAGGGTGACTTGACCCTTGCCCTTTCAACCATCACGCTGGCTGAAATTTTGACGGGTCCATTCAAGGCAGGGCAAACAGCATTGGCCAAACGCTATGAGAAAAGTCTGTCTAACTTCACCGTGATTCCAGTTTCGACGCCAATTGCAGTATTGGCAGCACAGTTACGCGCCCAATATCACCTGAGGCTGCCCGACGCGATTCAACTGGCAAGCGCCCTGGACATCGGCGCTGCTGCTTTTGTTACCCACGACCGTGACTTCTCCCAAGTCGCCGGGCTAGAGATTTTGATGGGTGACAAAGACGGGCCGGCCTTTCCTTAAACCATAGACAAATATGCCACAAGCTGCAAAAAAACCGAACCCGATCATTGCGGAACTGGTCAGTGTTCTGTGCGCTTGAGATCGCGGTAAAAATTCTCGTGCGGGCCGACCATCACAAGTTTGAGCGTGCTCTCATCCAACACGCGGTAAGCCAACAAACACAGCAAGTTGTCCATGCGGAATTTGTAGACCTGCACGCCGGCCAGGTCACCCACTTTGGCTTCACCCACTTCGGGCTGGCTGGCGATGGTGCGCACAGCCTCGTCGAGTGCGGCCTTATGCTGCCGGTGCAGCTTTTTGACGACGCGCTCAAAGGTCGGCGTGACAAGGATGCGCATCAGCCGAACTGGTACTCACCCACGGGCTCTTCTTGGTCAGCGATCAAGATGTCGCGGATAACGCTGAACGGCAAATCGGGGTTTTCGGCGGCGATTCTGCCGATCTGTGACCAGTATTCAATTTGCTTGGGTACCGAGCGATGCTCGATGTTGCCGTAGCGCTTGGCGTTTTCGACCAGCGCCTCGGACAGTTTGACGTTGATGGCCATGGAACCTCCATTGAATGGCTCCATTTTAGCCCTCAAAGGACCAAAAAGGAACTCCTTCGGCCCGAGGGCGGGCCTCCTACAAGCCAGCCGTCATTGCGAG
>CAZIGL010000045.1:11525-20168 GCA_964538895.1 uncultured Rhodoferax sp. | reverse complement strand
GAGGACGCTACAGCGATGGCCAGCAGCCAGTCCTGCGATGTCAGGCCAACGGTGTCGAAGATGGCCTGTGCCGGCGCCCAGTGGACGGCCAACACCTGCATTGCCAGGACCGAGCCCAGGGCAAGCCAGAGTTTGCCGTTGCTGAAAAAATTCTTGTTGAACACCGTGCTGTGTTCCGAGCGGGCGTTGAAAACATTGAAGAACTGGAACAGCACGAAGGTGGTGAAAGCCAGCGTCAAGGCATAAGACTGTCCGTGCCTGGCAAGGCCGTACTGGAACATGAAGAGTGTTCCGACCATCATGGTCAGGCCGTAGAGTGTCAGACGCAGCAGGCGCCTCATGTCAAGTATTTGCGTGCGTTGCGAGCGGGGCTTGTCGCCCATGATGCCGGGGCGCGCCGGCTCGATCCCCAAGGTCATGGCGGGTGGCCCGTCCATGATGATGTTGATCCACAGCAGGTGAATGGCGGTAAACGGCGCAGGCCAGCCAAGCAGCGTGGCAGCGAGCACCGTCAGAATCGCGCCAATATTGGTGGACAACTGAAACCGAACGAACTTGATGATGTTGTCGTACACCACCCGCCCCTCTTTGACGGCGCGCACGATGGTGGCGAAGTTGTCGTCGGTCAGCACCAGCGTGGCGGCCTCCCGGGTAACCGCTGTTCCCGTGATGCCCATGGCCACCCCGATGTCGGCTGCTTTCAAGGCCGGGGCATCGTTGACGCCATCGCCCGTCATGGCGACCACGTGGCCCAGCGCCTTCAGCGCACGAACAATGCGCACCTTGTGGGTGGGCGAGACCCGGGCGAAAACGGCCGTGTCGTTGACGCGAGCCGCCAGGGCCGCGTCGTCCAACGCGTCAAGTTCCACGCCGCTGACCACGTCACCATGCAGCCCGAGCTCACGGGCAATGGCCGCAGCCGTGGCCTTGTGGTCGCCGGTGATCATCTTGACCTGGATGCCAGCCTCGACGCACAAGGCGATTGCCTCTTTGGCCTCGGTGCGCGGCGGGTCCATCAAGCCGGCAAGCCCGAGAAAAGTCAACGCCTGGGTCCACACCATCAGGTCACCGGCCGGATCAAAATCACGGGCGGGAATGATGCGGCGAGCCACGGCCAGAACGCGCAAGGCCCGATCAGCCAGGGCCAGGTTTTCTTGCTCGATACGCAGGCGGGCAATGCTGTCGATGGGCTGCTCGCCAGCCGGGCTGAGGTAAAGGGTGGCGCGCTCCAACAAGATGTCTGGCGCGCCCTTGATGAACATCTCCACCACCTCACCCGCATGGTGGAACGTGGCCATGAATTTGTGGGCCGAATCGAAGGGGATTTCGGCAATGCGCGGGCGATGCCCCTGCTCTGCTTCCGGATCAATGCCCCCTTTTTGCGCCAGCACCCACAGCGCGCTTTCGGTTGGGTCACCAATCGACAGTCCGTCCCTCACAGCCGAGTCATTGCATAAGGCCATGGGTAACAGGTAGGGGCGCAGATTTGTGTCGGGCGCGGCCTCGATGGTGCCGTCCGCCTGGTAACCCTCACCGTTGACCGTGAAACACTGGTCAGCAAACCAGCCAGCGCGCGCTGTCATCTGGTTCAGGGTCAGGGTGCCGGTCTTGTCGGAACAGATCACGGTGGTCGAGCCCAGTGTCTCGACGGCGGACAGCTTTTTGAGGATGGCGCGATTCTTTGCCATGCGCCACATGCCGATCGCCAGGGTCACCGTCACCACGGCCGGCAGCCCCTCTGGAATAGCGGCAACAGCCAGCGCAACGGCGGTCATGGCGGCTTGGGTCCAGGGCACACCACGCATGAAGTCGAGCAGGAAAATTGTGCTGACAACGACACCGGCAATGGCGGCCAGCTTTTTGCCCAGGGTGTCCAACTGCCTTTGCAAGGGTGTTTGCGTTTCTTCGGCACTGGCAATCATCCCGGCCAGCTTGCCCATTTCGGTGCGCATGCCGGTTTCGGTTACCAGCAGTTCAGCGCGGCCACGGGTCAGCACCGTGTTCATGAACAAGAGGTTGAGGCGGTCACCCAGCGGCAAGTCAGCACCCGCAAGTGCGCCGACATGTTTGATCACCGCGTGGGATTCACCGGTTAACGCCGCTTCTTCAGCCTCCAGGGTGTGGGCGACCAGCAGGCGACCATCGGCGGGCACCCTGTCGCCGGCTTCGAGCAGGACAATGTCACCGGGTACCAACTGGCTGGCGGCTACTTCGGCTACCTGCCCGTCACGGCGCACTCGCGCGTGGGCTGCCAGCATGTCCTTGAGCGCCGCAAGGGTGCGTTCTGCCCGGTACTCCTGCCAAAAACCGAGGCCGGCATTCAAGATCACGACGATGAGAATCACGGCCGCATCCTTCAACTCGCCAATGGCCCAGGCCAGACCAGCAGCGAACAGCAGGACGATAACCAGAAAGTTCTTGAACTGATCGACAAATCTGAGCCACAGCGGACGCGCCGCTGCCTCGACCAATTTGTTCTCGCCGTAGCTGGCCAGGCGTTGATTGACCTCCGATGTCCTCAAGCCTTCGACCGGGTGTGTGTCTAATGCTTGCGCCGCATCACGGCCAGAAAGGGTGTGCCAGGGGGAGCGTTCAGTGTCCATGAGGGGAACTAATCCAGATATTGATCAATGGAGGGCGAACTTATGATGAAGTCGCCCCTGCGCGCAAGTTGCCAGCCTGCAATGGCGATCATGCCAAGACCCAACCCAAGCCCGGACCAAAAAATCAAAATTTCCCCTTGATTTATAGGTGAAGTGGCCGGTGTTTTCTTGCGGATCAGGACTTTTTCTTTACGGATCAGTCACATGAAAAAAGGCAGGGTTCATAACAAACCCTACCTTTTATGGTGCTTCCTCAAGTATGGGAAGCGTCATGACGGCAAGCCGTCAGTCAGATGTGAGCGTAAGTGTGGTCCATGGTCATCTACGGGGCTCCTTCACCGAGAATAAAGACTCGGTCACGGGCAAATTTTGCTCCCTATTTTTTCTGGAGTCAACGACTTTACTGACACAGCGTTTGGCTTAACCGCAGCCGTGATGAAATTGTCATCACGGACTTTGACGCAAGTTATGGCTTGTGTTCAAACTCTGACACAAGTCTCGCCACAATGGGCTTGACCTTGTCAATCATTTCCTGGGGGCCAAAGCGCGCCTCCAACCGTTGGATTCCTCTGGAAAGTGGAGGGCCAAGTTGGATGCTGGCCTGATCAAGATCTGGCGTCGACTTCTCAAGTGATACCAATAGGTCACGGGGCGAGCCTTTGGCGCCGTTGACCAAGAGCGAGTGAAACAGGCTATTCGAAATTCCGATGTGCGCTGCAACGCGATTTCCAAAAGCGCGACCGGAACCGGCACCAATGAGACTCCAGAAGAAGGCACCCAGTGCGACCAGGACCGCGACTCCGACGATTGCGGTGGTGTATATCAAAACGCTACCTGCCTCATAAATTTATTCCGATAAAACTCCAAACAACTGACTTTCTCACGAAACAGCCGTGTCGATGGATGGGTTCGCCGCTTTTTGAGATGCGCTCTTCCCAAGCAGGCGCGCCGAGATTTTATGCGGTTCGTTGAAGCAGGCAACGGTTATCGCCACTCCTTGCCTTTATATTCTTCCTGTACCCAACAAGCCGATCAGGCAGATCACCCGAGAGGTCTGTACGCCACCGCACCGCGACGGCAAGATAATCACCCTCGTGCTCCCCCGTCAAGCTGCTTTTCAAAAACCTATTCGACCGCCCATGTTCAGTTTCTGCTTCAAATTGGCCACAACGGCCTGCATCCTCATCACCCTGCAAGCCTGCGCCGTGGTGGCTGTGGCTGACGCCGCTGTCACGGTGGTAGCCACCGGCGTCACCATTGCCGCCAAGACGGTTGGCGTGGTGGCAGATGTGGTACTGCCAGACAATGATGATGACTGATAACAAGCCCTGGAAAGCGGCATTTTGGGCGCTGGTCATCGCCACGCTGTGGCTTTCCCTGATGCCAGTCGAGCACATTCCATCGGCCTTCAATTTTTGGGACAAAGCCCAGCACGCGCTGGGCTTTGCAGCATTGGCCTACTCCGGGCTGGCGGGCTACGCACGCGCTGCGCGCCGGGTTGTGCTGGGTCTGGTGGTGTTCGGCATCGCCATTGAGGTGACGCAACACCTCAGCGGCTGGCGGCATGGCGATTGGCTCGACTGGGTGGCGGATTGTGCGGGCGTGTGGCTGGGTTGGCTGGTCCGTGTGGGCGGCAGGCGCTGGCTTGAACGGCCCATCAGCACTGCCAATCGCACGAAATAGTTCACCATGCAACTCACACCCGAAGACCTGAAGCGCATCGCCGCGCAAACCTTGGCGCACTACGACCAGAATGCACAGGAGTTCTGGGAAGGCACGCGCGACCACGACGTGAGCCAGAACATCCATGCGATGCTGCAGCACATCGAGTCGGCTTGCCCGCTTGAACTGCTCGACTTCGGCTGCGGCCCGGGGCGCGACCTCATGCGCTTCACGGCGCTGGGGCACCGTGTGACGGGCCTTGAAGGCTCGGCCCAATTGGCCGCGCTGGCACGAGCCCACAGTGGCTGCGAGGTGCTGGAACAGAACTTTCTCAGCCTGGACTTGCCGCGCGGGCGTTTTGATGGCGTGTTCGCCAACGCGGTGCTGTTCCACATCCCCAGTCAGGCACTGCCGCGCGTTCTCGGCGAACTGTATTCGGCGTTAAAACCTGGCGGTGTGTTGTTTTGCTCAAACCCGCATGGCGACGGGCAGGAAGGCTTCAACGGTGACCGATATGGCGCCTTCCACGACTGGCCGTCGTGGCGTAATTACGTGACTTCGGCCGGGTTTGTGGCGCTGGATCATTACTATCGGCCACCAGGCCTGCCGCGTGAGCAGCAGCCGTGGCTGGCAAGTGTGTGGCGCAAAGTGGCGCCCTGAAGCCCGGGCGCATCCATGCTTATCTGCGGTTTGGATTGTTTGGAAAGCGGTCAAAGCGGTTGCGAACACCGTCGCCGTCACGGTCGCGGTCCCGCTGGTTCCTGATGCCGTCGCGGTCAAAATCACCGTAGGCTCCGCGGTGCAACTGCTGCGGCTGTTGCCGTTGCTGCCAGCCGTAGTGCCGGCCGTTGTCGTGGCGCGGGTAGTAGCGGGGCGCGGGCGTGTAATACGAGCGGGGCTGCACATACACCGGCGCTGGCTGCACATAGAAGCCCGGGGTCTGCACGCCGATAGAAAAATACACATCGCTGCGGGCATGCGCCGACGAAGCCGCTGCAAAGGCGCCCAGTGCAAGCACCGCAGCGCCAAGCGCTTTTTTGGAAATGAGCTGTTTCATGAGAACTCCTTGGATTGATGAGGTTCCCATCTTGCGCGCCAGTGTGTGAACACAAGCTGAACCATTTCAAGAAAATAGTGACGGGGGTTGCGCCGGCGACGTCACCCGACTGGCAGGAGAGCCAATCTATTGATGCCGAATCGGTCAATCGCCGCTTAAACTAAACGCCATGCAATTACCGAAAGAAAAAATGTTCGATCAAAGCGGCCAATGGAAACCTCTCGTAACCTTCGACGATTTTGACAACGGCCTGTCAGAGCTGATTGACCTTTGGTCCAGCACCTCAAAGACGGCGACAAAAACCGTCAAGGCTTCAGCGCTCGCCCATTTCAAGGAAGACCTCGAAGCCGCCACACTCCTGTGGGCTGACAACCGGGCCAAGTCGAAAAAATACGCCGCCATTGCCAAAGAGTTGGCAGAGTTTGAAGAAGCACTAACCCAGAGCTAAGACGATCCGGCCGCCGGCAGCGTCGCCTGGCGCTCACCAGGCAGATCCACGACGAATCCCTCAACAAAGCTTTTCTGCTCGCCTTTGTGAAGGTAGCCCATGGGGTTAGCCACCACCTGACAGGCAAATTCATGGCCGTCGTGGGTGCCCCGCACGGTGTAATTGTTGGCGCAATGCAAATGGCCGTGCATCCAGACCTGCGCAAACGGCAACAGTTCGTCCAGGGCGTTGCAAAAGCCTGCAGTGCCCGGTTGCTTGCCATACCGTGGGTCAGCACTGAGCAGTGTGGGTGCGAAATGCGTGACAACCACGGTGGTGCCCTCAAAGGGCTTGTGCAATGCGCCGCGCAGCCAGGTCTGGCATTCCAGCGACATTTCTCGCATGGCGTCCGCCAGCATCGGCAAGCCTTGGGTCAGGGTGGTGTTTTTCGACAGGTAGTAATTGGCTGCCCGAAAGGCTTTTTCACGCCGCTGCAATTGCTTGGTCAGACTGTTCTCGGCCTTGGCAAAGGCATCAAAATCACTCCATAGGGTCGTTCCAACAAACCGGACAGCGCCGATGGTGACAATTTCATGCTCAAGCCATTCGATCCCGAGGCTTTGGCAAATCTGGCGCAGCCTGGCATAAGTGCCGGCAAATTCCAACGCGTCGAACTCGTGATTTCCCGGCGTGAAAAGCACTCGGGGCCAGGGGGATTGGGCCTGCAAAGGTGAAAATCGCGCCAAGCCGAAATCATTCCCCTTGAGCAGCGACCCGATCTGGTAAGAGCCGATGTCCCCTGCGAGCACCAGCACATCCACGCCGGGGGCAGCCTGCGGCATGAACTCGGGGTGCAACTCAAGGTGAAGGTCTGACAGCAATTGGATACGCATGGGTTGGTTAGTCTAAGGCAGCCCATCTCCGTGATTTCTCTTGCCCTTGAATGGCTGGAGTTAGTGACGGGTCACTAATAATTGCTGCAACGCAACAATTTCTCACCATTCACGCACATTGCCTCTACAATTCACCCATGCTGCACTGCAACATAACGACCCAGCCGGGTCACTGAAGCAACTACAGTCCACCCAACAAGGAAACTGAAATGAACCAATCTGCTGAAAAATTCGCCGCCACCGCCAAAGCCAACCTGGAAGCCGCCCAAGCGCTGGCCGCCAAAGCACAGTCGGGCGTGGAAAAGCTGGTCGACCTGAACCTGGCCGCCTCCAAGGCTGCTGTGAGCGAGTCGTTTGAGCACGCTCAAGCCATTATGGGCGCCAAAGACCCACAAGCACTGGCTGCCCTGCAGGCTTCCATGACCAAGCCCCTGGCTGAAAAAACCAGCGCTTACGTCCAGGAATTCCAGAAAATCGTTGCTGGTGCCAGCGCCGAATTCACCAGCGCAGCTCAAGCCAACATGGCCGACGTGCAAAAGGGCTTCGCAACCCTGATGGAAAGCGCAACCCAGGGCGCACCTGCGGGTTCCGAGTCTGCCATGGCTTTTTTCAACCAAGCCATGAGCGCCAGCCAGAACGCATTCAAAACAGCGCAAGTTTCGGCCCAACAAGCGGTCGACGCCGCCCAAGCCAACTTCACGACTGCCACCAAGCAAGCGACTGACGCTGTCAAGAAGGCTACCAAGACCGCATGATCTGCTGCCTGATTTGGCAAGAATGACACAAGCGGCACTTCAGGGTGCCGTTTGTATTTTCGAACCTGCACAAAGTGATCAACATGCAAAGTCAAACCGAACACCAGGCGCGGGCAGAGACCTCGGCCCGTCAGGCTGATGAACGGGTTTTGCTGCTGGAAGAGGTCAATTTCAAGTGGCTGTTGGCAGGTATGGGCCTGTGGATTGACATGTCGCGTTTTCACAATGATCCCGGTTACGCAGCACATTTTCTGGCGCAGGCTGAAGCGTCAGATTCCAATGCGCTGCGCAAGTGCGCCGCTTCATTGCAAGGCAAAAAAGAAATGACTTTCCAGTAGCGTACGGGCCATTCGATGAATTTTTCCAAGACCGGCCTGGCGGCCGTAGGTGCATTGCTGGTCATGGTTTTTGCCCTGACTGGCTGCAGCACAACACCCACACCTGCCCCATCTGCCGCAACGCCCCCAAAAGCAAGGCCGGTCATTGCACTTGCCCTGGGCGGTGGAGCCGCCAAGGGCTTTGCGCACATTGGCGTCATCAAGGCGCTGGAGGCGCAGGGCATCGTGCCCGACATGGTTATCGGAACCAGCGCAGGGTCGTTGGTCGGTGCCCTCTACGCTTCCGGCAAAAGCGGATTTGAGTTGCAGGAAATGGCAATCCCGTTTGATAAATGGCAATTCATTGACTGGGGCATGCCCAACCGCGGCCTGATGAAGGGCGAAGCCCTGACCAAGTTCGTGAATTCGGCTGTGGGCGGTCGCCCGATCGAAAAATTCCCCAAGAAATATGGCGCCGTAGCCACCGACCTGCAGTCGGGCGAGCCCATTGTGTTTCGCTCAGGCGATGCAGGCATTGCCGTGCTGGCATCCAGCAGCGTGCCACTGGCCTTTCAGCCGGTGACGATTCGCGGCCGCCAGTACGTGGACGGTGGCCTGACGAGCCCGGTACCTGTCAAGCTGGCCTATGAGATGGGCGCCAACTTTGTCATTGGCGTGGATATTTCCGACAAACCTGCCAATGGCAGCATCAACAGCACCGTGGACGTGGCGTTTCAGACGCTGGCCATCATGGGCCAGATGCTCCGTCGTTATGAGAGGCCGGTGGCTGATGTCATGATCCAACCAAATATTTCAAGGCTCGGCTCAGTGGATTTTGACAACCGTCATCAGGCGATTCTGGAGGGTGAGCGGGCCGCAGGAATTCAGATGCAGGGGCTCAAGGACAAGTTGGCAAGGTTTGGCCAACA
>CAZIGL010000045.1:0-11425 GCA_964538895.1 uncultured Rhodoferax sp. | reverse complement strand
GCAGAAAAATGTCTATCTGGGCGCCACCCATGTCGGATTGGGACACCTTCAGTTCACCCTGATGACTGGCCACCAGGTCTTTGACCACGGCCAAGCCGATGCCATGGCCGGGCACCCGCTCATCCAGGCGCACACGCCGCGCCAGCAGCGCTTGCGGGTCAGCAAAGCCCGGACCGTCATCACCAACCCGCACCAACAAGCGTTTGCCTTCAGCCCATAGCCGCACAGAGACCTTGCGCTGTGCCCACTTGGCCGCGTTGTCGAGCACATTGCCCAGCATTTCGAAGGCGTCGCCTTCATCCATGCGCCAGCTTAGATCGTGTGGACAGTCCAGCGCAAACACCAGTTGCTTGTCCACGTAGACCTTGGCCAGGGTGTCGCAAATTCGGCCCAGGATGGGCGCCAGCGCCAATTGCGGCGCAAAACGTGCGGCACCGCTGGCCCCAGCCCGGCCCAACTGGTGCACCACGATGTCGTCCATGCGGGCCACTTGCAGCGCCACCATGGCAGGCAATTCAGCTGGCTCATCGAGCGAGGCGCGCAGTGCTGCCAGCGGTGTTTTAAGGCTGTGGGCCAGATCGTCCAGCGCATCTTTGTAACGTGTCTGCCGCGCCCGTTCCTGGTCCATCAAGCCATTGAGGCTTTGGGTCAGACCGGCCAGCTCAGCCGGATATGTTCCGCCAACCCGCGCCTGCTCGCCTTTTTCAATGTGCTGAACTTCCCGGGCCATGCGGCTAAGCGGGGCCAGCGCCCAGCGCAACAGAGCCGTTTGCGTCAGCAACAAAAGCAACCCGGCGCCACCCAGCCAGCTCCACAGCGTGCGCTCAAAGGCTTGAACTTCCTGGTCAAAAACAGTCTTGTCTTCAAGCACCGAAAAAACCAGCGGCGCCACCCGGTCGTTCACCGACCACTTGACCGCATAGCTGGCAGCCAAGTAGGCGCGCGCTGACCCGGATGAGGCGCCAAGCTGCGCCTGCGGCGCGGTCACGGTGTCGAACTGCCACAGACCCGGTGCCTGAGTGCGTTGAAACGGCGGGTTAAGACCAAGCGTGGACGCCGACTGCCATTCTTCTTTTTTGTCCAGATTGGCGATGTTGGCGTACAAGCCGGAGGCCGGCAGGGACAAGCGGGGTTCGGCCAATGTGGCGGGCATGACCAGCGCACCCTGGGCGTTCAGCTCGGTCCCGGCCATCAAGAGGTAAATGGTGGTCTGCAAGCGGGCAAAGCGTTGGGCACGCACGCTGTCCACATAAGCCTGCTGCACCGCCCAGCCGGCACCCGCCAAAAAAACCAGCAACACAATAAAAGCACCCCAGATCAGGCGCGCACGGATGGACAGCGGCGCGCTCACTGCAGTACGAAGCGGTAACCCCGACCGCGCAGCGTTTCGATGGGTGCCAGAAGACCGTCGGGGTCAAGCTTGCGCCGCAGCCGCCCGATCAGGACCTCCAGCACGTTGCTGTCACGATCTTCGTCGTGCGGATACAGGTAGTCGGACAGCTCCTGCTTGCTCACCACCCTGGCGCGCGCGCGCACCAGGTATTCCAGCACCCGGTACTCAAACAGGGTCAGCTCAAGCACCTCGCCCTTCAAGCGAGCGCTCTGGGCCGAAAAGTCGACACTCAACTCGCCCAGCGTCAGCACTTCAGACGTCCCCTGGTGGGCGCGCCGCAGCAGGGCCTTGACGCGCGCCGCCAGTTCGGGGTATTCAAAGGGTTTCACCAGATAGTCGTCAGCGCCCGCCTCCAGCCCCAGCACCTTGTCTTGCCAACTGCCGCGCGCAGTCAGAATCAAAATCGGCAGGCTTCGGCCCTCGGCGCGCAGGGTCTGCACCAGCGTGAGTCCATTGAGCTTGGGCAGGCCGAGGTCGACAATGGCCAGGTCAAGCGGGTATTCGCGCGCCTGAAACAAACCGTCTTCGCCGTCAGCGGCCAGGTCAAGGCGGTAACCATCGGCTTCCAGCTGGCGTTTCAGGCTCAGCCGCAACACCGCATCGTCTTCAACCAGCAGCAGGCGCATGTGCTTAGAGCCTGCGCCCGCTGGCAACGTCGATCAGCACCACGACCACCTCGCCCTGCGGCGTGAGCAGCTTGACTCGCCAGACCGGTTGGCCTTCACGCTGGGCCTGCTCCACCGACAGAACACGACCGCCCGTGGCTTTCTGCGCCATGGTTGCGGCATCATCACGGCTTACATCGGCCCAAGCTGGCAGGCTGATTGCCAGCATCAGGGTAATGATCAGGGTATTCAACAGTTTCATGGCGTGCGGTGGGTGGGGGGTACTTGCGTCAGGCAATGTTACTACCACCCGGTTCAGCCTGATTACTGCGTGATTGGCTCAACAGTCACGCGCACGGGCAGGCTGTTGCCCGGGTTGCTGCGCATGAATGTGGTGTAGTTCTGGCCCCGGTAGTCGTAGTTGACGCGGTAGCCGGTGAGGCGGGTTTGCGCGTCGTACACGGTACGGCAGCGCTGGACTTCGCGCTGCGCCGTCTCGTAACCACTGTTGTCGTACGGCGACCGAGCGTCACGGTTCTGGAGCTGGTCGCCCGCCATGGCGCCCAGCACCACGCCCAAGGCCGTGGCGGCATCCCGACCGCTGCCGCCACCCACCTGACGGCCCAGAATGCCGCCGGCCAGGCCGCCCACAATGGCACCACCATACTGGCGGTCCTGGCTGGACTGGCGCTGCGGGCTGACGCGGCCGCCATTTTCTGGCACCCAGTGGCTGCTGCATTCATTGCGCGGCACGCTGACATTTTCATACTGCGGCTCGGCACTGCGAACGCGCGCGTTGTCGGTAAAGGTCTGGGCCTGGGCACCAAACAAGGCGCCGACAAACAAGCTGGTGATCACGATACGTTTCATGGAAAGCTCCTTGGGTTGGTATGGCCTGCAGTTTGCACGCGCACACCTGAACCCGAGCTGAACCAACACGAAATAGAGCAGAAGACCGCGACAGCCATCAGAGCCGGGTGACCTCCACGATGCCATCGACGAACTCCTTGAGCGCCAGTGCAGCCCGGGCGTCAATTGAGGTGAACTCAACCCGGCATTCATAACCCTCGGGGACCTCGGACACGCGCAGAATCTTGGCATAAATCTCGGCCAGTTCGGACCCCATGAAAGACACAGACAGCGTGATCTTGATGTCGTCAAAGGCTTCCATCGCCACCGAACTGACGATGTACATGCCGCCATAACTGAGGTCGACCACACGTCCCTCAACGACTTGATCCAGCACCACCTTGCCGCTGAGCCTCTGGAAGCTCAGCGGCATGTCAACATCAACGCGCGGGCTGTTGCGGGTTTCACGCGCGGGGGCACACATCAAGCGGGGACGGCGTGTAGCCAAAAGTTCGTACATACGGACCGCCGTTTTCTTACCTTTGACCTTGACTTCATTGACATCGCCAATGTCGATGAAATCTTCGGCCAGCCGGTAACTGTTTTCGCTCAGCAAGATTTGCCCGCGCAGGCTGTGTGCTTCCACGCGCGAGGCCAGATTGACCTGGTCACCAATGACCGTGTATTCGCTGTGCAGGGCCGAGCCTAAATGCCCGGCCACCACCTCGCCGGTGTTGATGCCAATGCCCATGTAAAGCGGCGCCATGCCATGGGCGAGGTTCTGCGCGTTGATGTCCTTCATGGCAATCTGCATTTCAATGGCGCATGCCAGCGCCGCTTCAAGGTCGTCTTCACGGCCGATCGGGGCGCCAAACAGGGCCATGATGGCATCACCTATGAACTTGTCGATGGTGCCACCGTGCGCAATGATGATCTCGGTCATGCGGTTCAGGTAGCGGTTCAGGATCTCAACCATCTCCAGCGCGGTGAACCGCTCGGCCATGGCGGTAAAGCCGCGTAAATCCGACAGCAAAATGGTGACCCGCCTGCTGTCCACTTCCTGCGTGTTGACCAGCGCTGCGTCAATCACTTGTCCGATCTGCAAGCGCAAGCGCTCCGGGTCCGCAGGCTGGGGCGATGGCTGGCGCTCCTGCTGAAACAGGTCTAGCAATTGCTGTGTGAGTTTGGCTTTGTTGGCTTCTTGCATGGTGACGATCGACAGAAAAAATGGCATTACAGTAAAGCAAATGCGCCGGGTTTTGGTATCGTAGCGCGGGGTTTCTCCGATTCACCCGTTTTTCACCGCTTTACCTATGCCGGATGGTTTCGATGGCTTTACGACTGGTTCTTTTCATCATCGCGGCAGCACTGACCGCAGCCCATTTTTTCAGGGCTGAAAACTATGGCATGGTGGCCTTGAGCCTGGCGACGCCTTTGCTATTTTTGTATCGAAAACCAGCGAGCCTGGTGCTGCTGCAACTGGCCGCTTACAGCGCGGCTGCCAATTGGTTGATGGTCACGCTGCTTCTGGTCCAAATGCGACAGCAAATTGGCCGCCCCTGGACCACGGCTGCCATCATTCTGGGTGCAGTCGCCCTGCTGACGCTGCTGGCTGGGTTGCTGCTGAACTCCCGCGTCATGCGTGAGCGCTACAAATAAGCACGCCTTATGCAGCGCGATTCAGCCCCAGGCAACACCTCGTGCATGCTGACCAATGCGCTGGCCCACACTTATCCCTGCTGACGCCCTACAGAAAGCCCTTGATGCAAACACATGCCTTTAAAGTCGGCGCATTGACGCTGCTCACCACACTCGCGCTGGGTGCTTGTGCGGCACAGGAATCGGGCACCGCGAGCAAATCGGCGCTCACTGCCCGGCCCACCGACCTGAACTGCCCACGGACCAGCAACTGCGTCAACTCCCTGGCTGGCAGCGGCGTTGCACCACTTCGGTTCAGCGGGGACTCCGGGCAGGGCATGGCGCTGTTGCGCGCCACGCTGGCTACTTACCCTGAGGCCACCATTGTGCAAAGTGATCCGCTTTGGCTGGAAGTCATCTTCACCACCACACTGGGATTCAGGGACCAGGTCGATTTTGTGCTGGATGCCAAATCCGGCGAGATCCACTACCGCTCGAAATCCTTGCTGGGTCATTACGATTTTGGCAAAAACCGGTCACGCATGACGGCTTTTTCGGAACGCTTTGCGGCCCAGGCCAAGTAATTACCGGGCAAACGCCTTGAATCGTGTCATCCTTGACGATCTGGCTTGCCCACTTGCGGAACTGCACTGCACTTCCGTTGTGATCCTGCTCGTACCAGAAGTCAGCGGGCGACTGATGCCCCTTGGAGACGATCCGCTCAATACTCATACCGTCAGCGGCAACGCTGGTTTGGACAAGTTCCACGGGCCGGTTCGCTGGAATGTTGCAGAGCAAATTGGCTTTGTCCATGAATGTCTGCCTATGCGGCGCGTGTTGAGGCGTCAATTGTCCCTGTGAGCGTTAACGACTGGCCTTCACCATTGAGCAATGCAACGAGTTCACCGGCAAATCGATCCGGTTGGAGGAGATGTGGCCCGTGGTCAGCGCCCTCGTAAAAACTCAAACGTGCCTGCGGTATGCGCGATGCCACAAATTGTGCTGCCTCTGCGGGGTAGAAGTTGCTTGACGTCCCATAGGCGAGCAAAGTGGGAACATCAATGGTTTCCAGCACGTCGCGGTAGTCGGCGGCAACCAGGCTCTTCCAGATGGCGATGGCGGGTTGCGGGTTGATGTGGCGCAGCGCATCGCGCGCGGCACGCCAGCCTGATGAGTTGCGTATATAGGTCTCGCGGGCCTTGTCGTTCAGCCCGAAGGCGATCAGGCGCAGCACCGCTTCGACAAAGTCAGCTTCCAGGTCAACAATGAGACGCTGCGCCCGGGTGCTGTCGAAGTCACCGCAGATGCCCGCATGCCACGTACCGTCTGTCATCAATTTGGGCGACTGGTCGATGAAGGCCAGGTGAGAAAAACGCTTCGTTCCGAAATCCTGGATGCACTGCCACAGCGTCAGCGCCCCCATCGAATGTCCGACGGCGGCAATACGCTCGATCTCGAAATGGTCCAGCAGATGAATGATGTCACGCGCGAGCCGCTTGACATCAGGCTCTTGATTCACGGTGAGGGCGTAGCCTCCATGACCGCGCGCGTCAGGGCGCAGCAGACGATAGTGCTTTGACAGCGGCGCCACCAGGGGCGACCAAGCGGCATGGCTGGCGGTCCAGCCGTGTAACAGCAAGATGGGGGGCCCACTCCCCGACAGGTGGACGTGAAGCTGCTCGCCATCGTCGGCTGTGATCGTTTCGTGTTGCATGGATTAATGTTTATTGGTCAGTGGCGCTTATGAGGCGCTGATTTCGACCGCAGAGCTTACCTGATGCACGTGAAATGAAGGCACTGCGGCGTCAAGGGCCAGGAATGGACCTCGCTCTATGGGCTCGACGTGGTAGCCAACTGCAGCCCGTCAGAAATCAACACCGGATCGGTCGCAGCGATCGAACATAAGCGTCGGTTGCCCTACGTTGCCATGACTCGCGCCAAAGAGTCTTTGCAGTTGCTGGTAGCCGACTCACAACTTCTGATGGCTCTTCACTTGGTGGTCGCGCGACAAGAGCCCGGCGGTGATGCGGACACCCATCTTGCAAACAATTTCGTAGCACCGACCATTTGCCAGACAGGCGCGCTGCGAAGGCCCACGCTAGCTACCGCTTCTGTTGGTCAAATTTGCGCCAATACTGGAACCCGTCTTCGTGGTCTTTGGCGGTCTGACTGTTCAGCTTCCCACCATATCCTGAATCTTGGTGCCGTACCAGCGCAGGTCTTCCTGCCACAGTTCCTGGCGGCGGTCATTGTCATCGGTCAGGGTCTGCAGCAGATGCCCATCTGGGCCCATCTTGTATTCAAATTTCACGCTGATGGCCTCAAGGGGCTCGGTGCTGACCAGCATGAAGCACAGGTTGTCGATGATCTTGGGCGTCAGTGCTTGCCCTTTGGACTGCTGGGCAATGTAGCCCGCCACGCTGTACCCCATGCGATTGGCGACGTGGCCGCTCTTGGGGTAATGGCCGAATTGTGGGGACACGGCACCCACACTGTCGCCAATCACAAACACCTGTGGGTCGTCCTTCATGTTGTAGAACTCGGGGTGCACCGCCGCCCAATTGGTGGGCTTTCCGTCCGGCATCTTGCCTATTGCACCCAACTTCCACACCAGATCGGCCGCTTGGTGGTGGCCCATGAAAATGGCCTCGTCAAACTTGAAGTCACCTGCTGCAGTTTTGATCACCTTGTTGTAGGGGTCGAACTCCTTTATGCCGGCGTTGGGCACGTGGGTGATGGTGTCGTAGTACAAGTCATCAAAGGCCAGGCGAAAGCCACCGCCAATCGGTGCCATACGGGGCTTTGGATCCAGGATGATGATCTTTGCCGGAATCTTGTTGCGCTGAAAGTGGTCGGCCATCAGGCATGCGCGTTCGTACGGTGAAGGCGGGCAGCGGTGCGGCGGTGGCGGCAAGGTCATGACGAAGGTGCCGCCCTTGAAGGCGTGAATCTTTTGCTTCAGTGACAGGTGCTCGGCACTAGGAACATAGGCGCTGGAAAAATGGGCGGTTGTGTAGGCAATGGCCTGGCGGTCGTTGCCAAACCACGGCTCATACGACACGCGGATGCCAGCCGACACCACCAGCCAGTCGTAATCGACAAAACCTTGTGCGGTTTGCACGCGCTTTTTGTCGCGGTCGATGTCGGTGATCTCGGTCTGCACATAGGTGTAGCCAAAGCGCTGGGCTGCTGCCGTGTACGAGTGCACCAGGAACGACGTGTCCACCACATCCACCAGCCATTTGTTGCTCAGCGGGCAGGACCAGAAGATTGGATTTTTTTCCAGAAGCACGACCTCTAACTCGGGAGCCGACTCGCGCAGGTGTCGTGCGGTGGACAGGCCGCCCCAGCCACCGCCAAGAATGACCACGCGGCGCTTCTTTCCTTTGGGCATCAGCTCCGTGCTGGGGGAGAAGAGAAACGGCTGGGCGATGGCAACTGTGGGCGCGGTGGATAGCACGCCCAAAGCTGCCGCGCCCTTGATGAGGGTGCGACGTGCGGTGTTCATAGAAGACTCCGTGAATAGTGGGGAAAACCTGTCGGCGCATACGAGGAGCCAGGCTCCAATGCCTCGAAGGCAGGTTGCTGAGTGCCATGGGGCCTGAGCGGCGTGAATCTTATTCGATGTGGGCGCAGATCAATGCCCAATTCATAAATTCCCGGACGTTATTGTTCAGGGACATCCTTGTATTTGGTACAGCACTAAATGTGCTTGCCGGGTTCATGACCCTCATGGCTCTGGCAACTGAGAGAACTGGTTTGGCTGTGCTTACCCATTACTTGCTTTTGCCATACCACCTGTTTTTGGTGGCATGTTTCTGGCGCGCGCCCGAGAGAAGTTCCGTACCGGGCTCGCAGTTACAAGTCCTGCGCTACTGGCTCCTCAAGCACGCCAAAGAGCCTGTGTTCCGCCCTTTCACCACGCGCCTACTTGGCTCGCATACTGAGGCAAGCATCAGGGGCTAGGTCAGCCGGTCGCATTACTTCATCTTCTCTATACCCGCCATTTGACCTTTCATCTCCTCCATGTGTCTGTACATGCTGCGCTTATGCGGAGGAAGGCAAGGCAATTGGTTCACTCAAGACTCAGACGCTACACCAGGCTTAGCAACGAGTGCCGCATGGCATGGTGGGTTTTCGGGCAAGTGGCCCACACATCCACGGAAACGGCTAACACCTAAGATGAGCCTCAGGCACTTTTGCGGCTGTCGCTGATCCAGTCGGACGTTGCAAACAGCAGGCCGGAGATCACGAAAGTGAGGTGGATGGCAATTTTCCAGCCTATCTGTTCGCCCGTGAGCGTGTCGCTGATCAGAAACGCCTTCAGGAGTTCCACCGCCGAAATGGCCACGATTGCACCGATCAGCTTCATCTTCAGGTCGGAAAACCCCACCTTGCCCATCCATCCGGGTCGGTCTTCGTGGTCACCGATGCCTAGCTTGGACACGAAGTTCTCGTAGCCACTGAACACGATGATGAGCAACAGCACCGCAATAAGCGCGGTGTCAACCAGCGTGAGGATGGAAATGATGGCGTCATGCTCATACAGGCCCACCGTTCCCATCAACAGCATAACCAGTTCTTTGCCAAACTTCACCAGCAGCACCAGCATGGCGATGATTAAGCCAATGAAGAACGGCGCGAGGATCCAGCGGCTGGCGAAAATGGCAGTTTCAATCGTTCGCTCGAACGTTTTGAGTTGATTTTTTGTAGTCATGGGAGCAGTGCAGAAGTGTTGTCAATGAGGTCGGACCGGCATATTGCCGCGCGCATGCGCAACTTGCATGGTAACGATGGCGAAGACCGGCCGCCGACACTGTTTTGGCTACAGGCGGACTTTCACCGATATTTACGCAGAATGTCCTCAAATTGATTGACCTTTTGCACAGCCTCAAACGCTTTGAGAATTTTGGGTGGACTCTTTTTGTTTTGAGTTCCAGCGTTTTAGCCGACGCTGCCATTGCCCTAGCGGCTGGGATCGGTCGGCTTGAACCGTGTCAGTCGATTTTGCTATCAACTGGTCCAAGAGGGCATCCTGCTCTGGATCAACTTGAGCAGGAAAAACCGGAACGACCTTCACAAAGTAGTCACCTCGGGGGCCGCGTAGCGCAGTCGGAGATCCCTGCGCGCTGAGCCTGTAGGTCAATGCATTACGGTTCAGGCGCATCTGCTGCATTCCGTTGGGGGTCGGCACCTCCACCCAACGCCCGGCCATCCAGGCATAACCGTTCACTGGCATTTCACAGCGCAGTAGGCCATCACCATCCAAAGTAAAGAACGGGTGAGGTTCTATCTGCACTTCCAGTTCCAGGCTAATTTCCAGTTCGCCATGCCGCGATGCCGGCACGCTCAAAACATGACCATCGCGCACACCGGCGGGAAAGCGGACCCGGCGCCGGTAGGCAACTGTCAGTTCACCGCTGCCGTCGCAAGCACTACAGGACTCGCGATTGCGTCCATCACCGCCGCAGTCCTCGCACAACTCATCGCTCCACAACCAGCCAAATAAGGCCGCCTTGCGCACAGCACCACTACCGCGACAGGTCATGCAAGTCAGCGCCAACACACGCTGTCCTTTTCCGGCACAGGCGTCACAGGTTTGCGCAAGGCGGCCCTGCAAGGTACGGGTGCAGCCCAGGATCGCATCCTCCAGCGAGAGACACACTTTGCGGACATGCGTTCTGCTGTGGCAATCCGGTTGAGGGGCGGCCGAAGCAGACGGATGGTCTGCTTGTTTACCAGTGTTCCCGCCCTCGTCTGTAAAGACGATTTGATCATCGCGCAATTGGCGAATGTGCTGGTAGGCCTTGTTGATATGCTGCATGCGCCAACTTGCATCGGCGGTCGCATTGCGATCAGGATGCCAAGCGGCTACAAGACGGCGCCAAATCACTTTGAGCTCAGCATCACTGACGCTGGGGTCCACGCCCAGCTCCTGGTAGGCCTCCCGGGTATCCATAGTGGTGGTGTCCTTATGCGTACGTTTCCTACTGGGGCATCCTCTTTGGAGAGCCCGTCATTCTTTGGATTCCAATTCAAAAACCCAGCACGAAGGCTGGGTCATTCAAAATACAAGCCAGGGTGAATAGGAATGCGGTGGATACCGATCTTCTCCATCAGCCACCCTCAAACGGCCGATAACTATCACCCTGAAGGTCGCTAATTAGCGGGCTTTCTTTGCTTTGGAAGCAGGTGCCACGGATGCGACAGCTGCCGCACCTTTTTCCAAGACCGAGTCAAGCGTGCTTTCCGCAGTGGTAGCAGCCGCTTTCAAATTTTTGGCTACAGGAGCAAAGGCTTCAGGTGCAGGATGTGCTTTTTCGACAGCATCAACAGTGCTATGAAACTGGCCAAAGCTCAAGGAAGTTGCTTCTTTGAGGTTCTTTGCAAACATGGCCATGCCAGCCTCAGACGAGGCCTTCATGATTTCAAAAGCGGCCTGTGGGTCCTTGATGTCCTTGATGGATGCCACGGTTTCAGCAATAGCAGCTTGCACTTCTTTTGCCTGATTTTGAGCCAAGTCAGCCCATGCCTGCAGGTCAGCCTGCACTGGCTTGATAGCGTCTTGAATTGAAGTGACGTTGAATTTTGGTGCCGATTCCGACATGGTTTTTGCGATGGCTTCGAAGGGAGTGTTTTTAAACATTGGAGGGTCTTTAATAAAATTGTTGCAGTGCAGCAATTGTATCCGGCTATCCAGTCCGGTGCCAGTTCAAAACCAGAATTGGCCTCGATTAGTGAAGCGCGCCTATATCGACAGAACAAATTCGAAGGCTGCAGAAAGTCACTTGCCGGTCGCAACTGAGTTGCCTCAATGTGCATGACACCATTTCACTGCATACGCCCTCCCCGTCTCGAACCCAAAGTTATCGTCTTGTACCAGGTTACCAACTTCTTTGCGCCATCCTGCCTGCTTGCAGTTATCGCCTCGATCGCCGAT
>CAZIGL010000044.1:0-22415 GCA_964538895.1 uncultured Rhodoferax sp. | reverse complement strand
CAAGGGTGAATAAATACGATTTATGGGGCGAAAATTCATAGGAACTTCAGGTTAGGTGCGCTGGGGCTGGATGTGCATGCGGTGCAGGCGCTGCGCCAGGCCGGTGCCGTGGCTTGAAGGGGTGTCCTCCGGGCTAGAAGTTGTGGTCTTACAAATCCAAAGTTGTAGTTTGGATTTGTAAGATTGATCCACCGACCGACTTCAATCCGCCCGGAGCATGGGCTGGCGCGAATTTGCCGCTAGTCCGTGAGCGGCATCGCCTGCTCGGCCAGGCTGGCGTGTAATGCGGCGCCCAAGGGCAGCACCTCGTCGTTGAAGTCGTAGCGGTTGTTGTGCAGGTGGCAACCGCCCAGGCCGTTCTCTGCCCCTTGGCCGAGGCGCAGGTAGGCACCCGGTTTGACGCGCAGCATGAAGGAAAAGTCCTCGGCGCCCATGCTCGGCTCCAGGTCGCGCACCACGTTGGTGGCGCCCACCAGGCTTTGGGCCACATCGCCGGCAAAGCGGGCCTCAACGGCGGTGTTGACGGTGGCCGGGTACATGCGCTGGTAAGTCACCACGGCACTGGCGCCAAAGGCCTGCGCCACCGCGCCGCACAACGCATGAAGGCGCCGCTCGATCAGCGCCTGCACCTCGGTCTTGAAGGTGCGCACCGTGCCGACCAGGGTGGCGCTGCCCGGCACCACACTCATGGCATTCAATTCGCCCGCCTGCATCGCGCACAGGCTGATCACGGCGCTATCCACTGGCTTGACGTTGCGCGACACAATGCTTTGCACCGCGGTGATGATATGCCCGGCCACCAGCACCGGGTCGACGGTTTGGTAGGGGTGCGCGCCATGGCCGCCCTTGCCGGTGATTTCAATGGTGATGCGGTCGGCTGCGGCCATCATCGGGCCCGAATTAAGCCCGATGGTGCCCGGGCGCATGGCGGGCCAGTTGTGCATGCCATAGACCGACTGCACCGGAAAACGCTCAAACAGGCCGTCGTCGATCATGGCCTGGGCACCGGCGTAGCCCTCTTCACCGGGTTGAAAAATCAGCACGGCGGTGCCGTCGAAGTTGCGCGTCTCGGCCAGGTAACGCGCCGCGCCCACCAGCATGGCGGTGTGGCCATCGTGGCCGCAGCCGTGCATCAGGCCAGGACGCGCAGACTTCCAGGCAAAGTCGTTGTGCTCGGTCATGGGCAGCGCGTCCATGTCGGCGCGCAGCCCGATCATCTTGCCGCTGCTGTGGCGCTGGCCCCGGATCACGGCCACCAGGCCGGTCTTGCCGATGCCGGTGTGGATGGCGTCCACGCCGCAAACCTTCAGCGCCTGCTCGACGCGGTGGGCGGTGTAAACCTCTTCAAACCCCAATTCCGGGTGCGCGTGCAGGTCACGCCGCAAGGAGGTCAACTCGGGATGGAAAGCGGCAATGTGGGCAAAAGCGCGGCTGTTGCTGGTGTATTTCAAGTGGCTGTCCCTTCAGGTCAGGTGACTTACTTTAATGCAGCCACCGTCATTGCGAGGAGCGCAGCGACGCGGCAATCCATGACCCATGAAGACATGGATTGCCGCGCTTCGCTCGCAATGACGACCATTTTTTTGTTGAAATCACGCTCCGAACAGTTCCCCGCCGGCCTGATCGGCCGGGGGTGTCACGCCCAGGTGGCGGTAGGCGGCCAGCGTGGCGATGCGCCCGCGCGGCGTGCGCTGCAGATAACCCTGCTGAATCAAATAGGGCTCGATCACGTCCTCGATGGTTTCGCGCTCCTCGCCAATGCTGGCGGCAATGTTGTCCAGACCGACCGGGCCGCCGTCGAAGCGGTGGATCACGGCCTCCAGCAATTTGCGGTCCATCAGATCAAAACCCTGCGGGTCCACGTCGAGCATGGCCAGCGCGCGGTTGGCGATGTCGAGCGTGATCTCGCCCACCCCCTTCACATCGGCGTAGTCGCGCACCCGGCGCAACAGGCGGTTGGCAATGCGCGGTGTGCCGCGTGAACGCCTGGCAATCTCAAAGCCGCCGCGCTCATCGGTGGTCACCTTGAGCAGGCCGGCACTGCGCTTGACGATGCGCGCCAATTCCTCGGGGGTGTAAAACTCCAGCCGCGCCACAATGCCAAAGCGGTCGCGCAACGGGTTGGTCAGCATGCCGGCGCGGGTGGTGGCGCCCACCAGGGTGAATGGCTGCAGGTCGAGCTTGATGGAGCGCGCCGCCGGGCCTTCGCCAATCATGATGTCGATCTTGTAGTCTTCCAGCGCGGGGTACAGAATTTCTTCGACCACCGGGCTCAGGCGGTGAATTTCGTCGATGAACAGCACATCGTTTTTTTCCAGGTTGGTCAGCAGCGCGGCCAGGTCCTTGGGCTTTTCCAGCACCGGACCGCTGGTCTGGCGCAGGTTCACACCGAGCTCGTGGGCGATGATGTGGCTCAAGGTGGTCTTGCCCAGGCCTGGCGGGCCAAACAGCAGCACATGGTCGAGCGCCTCGTCGCGCATTTTGGCGGCGCTGATGAAAATCTCGAGCTGTTCGCGCGCCTTGGTCTGGCCCACGTACTCCTGCATCAGCTTGGGCCGCAGCGCGCGCTCAACCGCCTCTTCGTTGGGCGAGGCAGGCGCGTTGGACACCACCCGCTTGGGCGGCGCCGGGGCAAAGTCGTCGGTTTGAATACTCAAGGCAGGCTCAATTTAACAAGAGAGAAAGTCGTCATTGCGTACCGGTAGTCATTGCGAGCGCAGCGCGGCAATCCATGGCGTCCGGCTGCATGGACTGCCGCGCTTCGCTCGCAGTGACGGAAGCACTGCTGCACTATAGCGCCAGCCGGGTCGCCAGCCACTGACTCAAGGAACTGGCGGGATCTTCAAAGCCATGGATGCCGATGTAATGGTCGGCGCCGGGCAGCGCGCTGAGTTCGCCAGCATTGCCCGCAGCTTGCCAGGCCGCCAGAAAGCTGCCAGCCTGGCGCGCAAATTCTGGGCTTTCTTCGCTACCCCAGTTCACCCAGAGCGGCGTTTTGCAAGGCCGCACACCAAACATCGGTGAATTGCGCCGGATGATGCCCTCATCGAGCTGGATCATGGGCTGCAAGTAGCTGTAGCGCAGCGGCGCAATGTCGTAGATGCCGCTCACCAGCACCGCAGCCGCCAGGGGGTCGGCGGGCAAGCCGTAATCTTCGACCCAGCGCGTTTGCAGACACATGGCGGTCAAATGTGCGCCTGCCGAGTGCCCGCCCAACGCCACCCGCGCCGGGTCGCCACCGTAGTCGGCAATGTGGCGATGCGTCCAGGCCACGGCCGCGCGCACCTGGCGCGTGATTTCATCCAAAGTGACAAAAGGGCAAAGGGCGTAATTGACGACCACGGTGGTGATGCCCTGCGGCTGCAAGCCCAGCGCCACACAGCTGAACTCCTTGCTGGAAAACGCGCGCCAGTAGCCACCGTGAAGGAACACGAAGACCGGCGCATTGGGCACAGCCGCCGGAAAAATGTCGAGTGTCTCGGCCAGCGTCGGGCCGTAGGGCACATCCAGCACGCAGCGCAAGGTTTGCCTGGCCAGCGCCGACTGCGCGATGTAGTGCTTGGCCGGCACCAAAGGGTCTGGCAACTTGATGGCGGGGTTGTACTGCGCATCGATCTGCGCCTGGGTTTCAAATTCGCGGTAAAGAGGTGTCATGGCTTGAGGCTCAACGGAGAAGGAACTACACCCCAATATACCGCTGCCACAGGCCCGGCTCGGCCGCCAGTTGTTCCGAGTCGCCCTGCCACACCACCTGGCCGCGCTCCAGAATGCTGTGGTGATGCGCCAGTTTGATCAGCCGCTGCACGTATTTGTCGATCACCAGAATGGTCTGGCCGCGTCGGCTCAACTGGTGCAGGCATTGCCAGATGTCTTCGCGCACCAGCGGCGCCAGGCCCTCGGTGGCCTCGTCCAAAATCAGCAGGTAGGGGTTGGTCATGAGAGCGCGGCCAATCGCCAGCATTTGCTGCTCGCCGCCCGAGAGTTGGTTGCCCATGTGGCGCACACGCTCAGCCAGGGGCGGGAACAAATCGAACACCGACTCCAGCGTCCACGGGTCTGATGCGCCATTGCGGTTGGCGGCAAACGCCAGCAGGTTTTCCCTGACCGACAGGTTCGGAAAAATCTGCCTGCCCTCGGGCACCAGCGCCAGCCCCATGCGGGCAATGCGGTCAGGTGTGAAACGATCGATGCGCTCACCGCGAAACCGCACACTGCCCCGCAGCGCCGGCGTCAGACCCAGGATGGCGCGCACCGTGGTGGTTTTTCCCATGCCGTTGCGCCCCAGCAGCGTGGCGACTTCACCGGGTTGCACAGAAAAACTCACGCCAAACAGCACCTGGCTGGCGCCATAGGCGGTTTCCAGCTGCTCGACTTCCAGCAGCGCGCTCATGCGGTGGCCTCTTCATCGTCGCCCAAGTAGGCCAGCCGCACCTCGGGGTGCTGGCGAATTTCTTCAGGTGTGCCGCAGGCAATGACCCGGCCAGACACCAGCGTCGAGATGCGGTCTGCCAGCCGGAACACCGCGTTCATGTCATGCTCCACCAGCAACAGCGTGGTCTCACCGCGCAGACTTTGCAGCAGGCTCAGCATGCGCTCCGATTCATCCGGCCCCATACCGGCCATGGGCTCGTCGAGCAGCAACAATTTGGGTCGGGTGGCCAGCGCCAGGCCGACTTCCAGCTGACGCTGCTCGCCGTGCGACAAGGCGCCGCCAAGCCGATCGACTTGCAAAGCCAGGCCGACCCGCTGGGCCACCTCAAAGGCCTGGGCGTAACGCCCGGCATCACGCCGTGCCGGGCGCCAGAAGTTCAGGCTGTGGCCGGCATGCGCCTGCACCGCCAGCGCCAGGTTGTCCAGCACCGACAGGCGATGGAAGATGCTGGTGATCTGGAACGAGCGTGCCAGCCCGTGCGCCACCCGCGCGTGGATGGGCATGCGGGTGATGTCCATGCCGTCAAACTCGATGCGCCCGGCGCTGGGGGCCAGCGCGCCTGAAATCAGCTGGATCAGGGTGGTTTTACCGGCGCCGTTGGGGCCGATCAGGGCATGGATTTCGCCCGTCCGCACATTCAGGCTGGCGTGGTCGGTGGCGCGCAGGCCGCCATAGGATTTGACCAGACCGTCGACCTGCAGCAAGGTGCTGTGGCTCATGGCGCTTTGCCTCGGCGGCGCAGGCTCAGCAGGCCGTTGGGCGCCAGCAGCACCACAGCCAGCAGCACCGCGCCCAGGCCAAACTGCCAGTGGATGGTGTAACTGTTCAACAGCTCTTCGAGCAGCAAAAACACCACCGCGCCGACCAGGCCGCCGTACAGATGGCCGACCCCGCCCAAAATCACCATCACCATCAACATGCCGGACTCGCTCCACTGCATCATCGACGGGCTGACAAAACCGCCCTGATGCGCCAGCAGGGCGCCGGCCAGGCCAGCCAGCGCGCCAGCCAGCACAAAAGCCACCAATTTGTAGCGGTACACCGGGAAACCGATGGCCGCCATGCGTGTCTCGTTGTCGCGAATCGCCTGCAGCGCATGGCCAAAACGGGAGTTCAACAGCCGCTGCACCGCCAAAAACACCGCCACGGCCAGGGCCAGCACCAGGTAGTAGAACGGGGCATCCTGGCTCAGGTCCAGGCCAAACCCCAAGTCAAAACGGCCGCTAAGCGACAGGCCATCGTCACCACCATAGGTTTTGAGCGACACCATGATGAAGTACAGCATCTGGGCAAAGGCGAGCGTGATCATGATGAAGTAAACGCCGCGGGTGCGCAGGCTGATGGCCCCGATCAGCAAGGCAAAAGCGCCCGCCGCCACAAAAGCCAGCGCCAGTGCCAGCCAGGCGGAGGCAAAACCGTGTTGCATCAAAATCCCCGCCGTATAAGCCCCAACGCCGACAAACGCCGCATGGCCAAAACTGACCATGCCGCCAAAACCCAGGATCAGATTCAGGCTGGTGGCCGCCAGCGCAAAGATCAGGATGCGGCTGGCCACCCCCACGTAAAACTCCTGCCCCCAGGCTTGCGCCAGGGTGGGCAGCAACACCAGGGCGATCAGCAAAGCCAGCCCGGTGCGCCAATGCAGGGGGTGGTCGAGCAGACCGGGTTTTGATTCGCGCTCAGCCATGGGCAGGAAACAAGCCTTGCGGCTTGAAGAACAACACCGCGGCCATCAGCACGTAAATCAAAATGGCGGCGACCGCCGGGCCCGCGTTGGCGGCCAGGTCCGGCCCCAACACGCGCTCAAAGACATACGGGATCATGGTGCGCCCGGCGGTGTCGACCACACCCACCAGCAGGGCGCCCAGCAGCGCGCCACGGATCGAGCCGATGCCACCGATCACGATCACCACAAAAGCCAGAATCAAAATGCTCTCGCCCATGCCGACCTGCACCGCCAGCAGCGGCCCGAGCATGCCGCCGGCCAGTGCGCACAAGCCGGCTCCAAAAGCAAACACCAGGGTGAACAGGCGCCGCACATCGACCCCCATGGCCAGCGCCATCTCGCGGTTCGAGGCGCCGGCGCGCACCTGCATGCCCAGCCGGGTGCGGGTCACCAGCAGGTACAACAAGCCGGCGGCCGCCAGGCCCACGGCAATGATGAACAGGCGGTAGGCGGGGTAGCTGAAACCCGGCAACAGTTCCACCGGGCCGGCCAGGGCGGCGGGCGGGTTGAGCGCGATGGGCTGCGAGCCCCAGACCATGCGCACGGTCTCGTTGCTCATCAGCAAAATGGCAAAGGTGCCCAGCACCTGCGACAGGTGGTCGCGCTGGTACAGGCGGCGCAGCACGGTGAGTTCCAGCAGGGCGCCGATGGCCGCCGTGGCCACAATGCCAAGCGCCAGACCGGTCCAGAACGAGCCGCTGGCCAGCGCGATGCTGGCAATCAGGTAAGCCCCGATCATGTAGAGCGAGCCGTGCGCCAGGTTGATCATGTCCATGATGCCGAACACCAGCGTCAGCCCGGCGGCCAGCAGGAACAGCATCAAGCCGAACTGCAAGCCGTTGAGCGACTGCTCCAGGATCAGAATGCCGGTCATGGGCGATCTCCTTGAACCGTCATCGCGAGCGGTGCGAGTCCGGCCTGGTACCGCACGCGGTCCATGACAGAGACTTCGTCACTGCGAGCGTAGCGCGGCAGTCCATGCAGCCGGAAGTCATGGATTGCCGCACTTCGTTCGCAATGACAGCCAACGCGGGGAAAAAGCGCCGCTCGCAATGACTGACATAGCGTCAGAGCGCGGGCATCTTGCATTCGCCCACATAGGCATCGGCGTGGTTCTTGAACACGGTGCTCAGGGTGCGGTTGGTGACGCGGCCCTGGGCGTCCTTGGTGATCACGCGCAAGTAATAGTCCTGGATCGGGTAGCCATTGGTGTTGAACTTGAAGCTGCCGCGCACCGAGTCGAATTTGGCGGCTGCGATGGCCTTGCGCAAGGCGGTTTTGTCGCTCAGGTTGCCTTTGACGTCACGCACAGCGGCATCCATCAGGCGGGCCGCATCGTAGCCTTGTGACGCATACAGCGTGGGCAGGCGGCCATACTCTTTCTGGAAGTCGGCAACAAAGCGCTTGTTGGCCGGGTTTTGCATGTCGTGCGCCCACTGCGAACTGTTGAACATGCCCAGCATGGGCTCACCCACGGCGCGAATCACGTCTTCATCGGCTGAAAAGCCCGGGCCGAAAAGTGTCATGTCCTTGGACAAACCGGCGCCAACAAACTGCTTGATGAAGTTGATGCCCAGGCCGCCCGGCAGAAAGATGTAAACCGCATCGGCACCCGAGGCGCGCATTTTGGACAACTCGGAGCCATAGTCCAGCTGGCTCAACGGGGTGTAGGCTTCCGAGGCAATTTCACCCTTGAAATAACGCTTGAAACCGGCCAGCGCGTCCTTGCCTGCCGGGTAGTTGGGCGCCAGCAGGGCGACTTTCTTGAAGCCCTTGTCCTGTACCGTCTTGCCCACCGCTTCATGCAGGTTGTCGTTTTGCCAGGCGACGTTGAAGAAATACGGGTTGCAATCCGCGCCGGCGTATTGCGACGGCCCGGCGTTGGCGCTGATGTAGAAGGTTTTGGAGTCAAAAATCGGCTTGCCGACCGCCAGCATCACGTTGGAAAACACCACGCCGGTCATGAAATCCACTTTTTCCTGTTTCACCAGCCGGTCGGCGGTCTGGCGCGCCGCATCGGGCTTGGCCTGGTCGTCGGCCACGATCACCTCGACCGGCAGGCCTCCGAACTTGCCGCCCGCGTGTTTGAGCGCCAGGTTGAAGCCGTCGCGAATGTCAATGCCCAAGCCCGCGCCGGGACCGGACAAGGTGCTCAGCATGCCCACCTTGACCTTGTCGGCGGCTTGTGCCGGACCAGCCAGACAAAGCAGGGCTGCGGCAGCGGTCAGGGTAAAGCGCAGGGATTTGGGACCAATTGTTTTCATGAAATATCCTATCAGGGGTTGAACCGAACATGAGACCAAGGGAAATTCAGGCCGCCATTGTCGCGGAGCTTTCAAACTACTTTGCCAACGCCTTCAACGCCAGCTTGATGCCGTCGCTCACACCAATGTCGTTCGGCAGGGCTTTCAGCGCAGCGGCGGCCTCCTTGTCGCTGTAACCCAGCGCCAGCAGGGCCTGCAAAATATCGCCCTGGGCATCGCTGGCCAGTGTTGTGGGCACGCCAATGTCGGGGCCGAGCTTGCCCTTGAGCTCCAGCAGCAGGCGCTCAGCGGTCTTCTTGCCAATGCCGGGTACTTTCATCAGACGGCCGCCCTCCTGCAAGGTCACGGCCTGCGACAACTCGGTCACGCTCATGCCCGACAGCACCGACAAGGCCGTGCGCGGCCCGACGCCCGAGATCTTGATGAGTTCGCGAAACGCGGCGCGCTCAGCGGTGGTGGCAAAGCCGTACAAAATTTGTGCGTCTTCGCGCACCACAAAGTGTGTCAGCAGCGTCACCTTGACGCCCAACTCGGGCAGGTTGTAGAAGGTGCTCATGGGCACAAACACCTCGTAACCCACACCGTGGCAGTCCACGATGACCATCGGTGGATTCTTGTCGTCCAGGGTGCCCGTTAATTTACCGATCATTTTGTGCCTATCATTCAGTTTGTTTTCGAGAATTATCAACTTTGATCCTCCGACATATCTTTTCCCCGCCCAACAACACCCGCCTGGGCCACCTGTGCGGGCCCATGGACGAGCACCTGCGCACCATCGAGGGCGCGCTGCAGGTCAAAATTGCGCACCGCCACGAGCAGTTCAAGGTCGACGGTCTCAAGGCCAATGCCAAGCGCGGCATGGAGATGCTGCAGGCGCTGTACGAGATGGCAGCGCGGCCGATTGAGCCGCGCACCGTGCAACTGATGCTGGCGGGCGACGGCGACCCGCACGGCGCAGACGGCCCGTTGCTCAAGACCAAACGCGCCGACCTGAAACCGCGCTCGCTGAACCAGGCGCATTACCTCGACAGCATCGTCAGCCACGACATCACCTTCGGCATCGGCCCGGCCGGCACCGGCAAGACCTACCTGGCGGTGGCCATGGCCGTGGACGCGCTGCAGCGCAGCACGGTGCAGCGCATTGTGCTGACCCGCCCGGCGGTGGAAGCCGGCGAGCGCCTGGGCTACCTGCCGGGCGACCTGGCGCAAAAAATCGACCCGTATTTGCGCCCGCTCTACGACGCGCTTTACGACCTGATGGGCTTTGAGGCGGTGCAAAAGGCCTTTGAGCGCCAGACCATCGAGATCGCGCCGCTGGCCTTCATGCGCGGGCGCACGCTCAACACCGCTTTTGTGATTCTGGACGAGGCGCAAAACACCACGCCCGAGCAGATGAAGATGTTTTTGACGCGCATCGGTTTTGGCTCCAAGGCCGTGGTCACCGGCGACGTCAGCCAGATCGACCTGCCCAGCACCCAGCTCAGCGGCCTGATTGACGCCGAGCGTGTGCTCAAGGGGGTGGAAGGCATAGCGATGTGCCGCCTGACCAGCGCGGACGTGGTGCGCCACCCACTGGTGGCGCGCATTGTGGACGCCTATGACGCCCCCGGGCGCATCGGCATTTTGCGCCGTGATGACGCTGACCCCCTGCCGGCCAAACGCCCGGCCCGCAACCTCAAACGCTCTGACCTATGAACCAGCTCACCCTCTCCCTGCAGTTTGGCAAATTTGAAAACGTGGCCTTGCACCGCGCCGCCCTGCCCCGCCACAAGGTCACACGCTGGCTGCGTGCCGCGCTGCAAGACGACGCCGAGCTCACCGTGCGCATCGTCGACGCCGCCGAGGGCCAGGCCTTGAACCGCGACTACCGCCAAATGGACTACGCCACCAACGTGCTGACCTTCGACTACACGCAGGAGCCCATCGTGACCGCCGACCTGGTGCTGTGCGCGCCGGTGGTGGCCGCCGAGGCAAAAGAACAAGGCAAAACCCTGGAAGAACATTACGCCCATCTGCTGGTGCACGGCGCCCTGCACGCGCAGGGCTGGGACCACGACGAAGACGAAGACGCCCAGGTGATGGAACTGCGCGAGAGCGAGATCATGGCGCGGCTGGGGTTTGACAACCCGTATTGACCCAATACCATCGCGGCGAGGGCGCCGCTCCCACAGGGGGTCAGGTACCGTGTGAGGCCCGCCCCCGGGCCGATGGATATCCACCCGCAAGCCATGGGACAATTCGCCAATGTACTTATTATTTGAAGAAACCGGCAAATTCCTGGCCGGGCGCATCCTCTCCGAGGCCGATACCTCGGCGCAGGTCGAGCTCGACTCAGGCAAGCGCGTCAAGGTCAAGGCGGCCAACATGCTGCTCAAGTTCGACAAGCCCACACCGCATGACTTGATGGCGGGCGCGCAGGCCGTGGCGGCCAGCATCGAGCTCGACATGGCCTGGGAATTTGCGCCTGAAGGTGACTTTGCCTTTGCCGAACTGGCGCGCGACTATTTCTCGGAACACGCCACGCTGGAGCAGCAGGCCGGCACCCTCATGGCGCTGTATGAGGCGCCGCACTACTTTCGCCGCGCCGGCAAGGGCCGCTTCAAAAAGGCGTCAAGCGACATCCTGGCCCAAGCTCTGGCCGCCATCGAGAAAAAGAAGCAGGTCGTGCTGCAGATCGAGGCCTGGGTCAAGGAATTGAGCGAAGGCGTCTGCCCACAAGCGATTCGCGACCAGCTTTACAAGATCCTGTTCAAGCCCGACAAAAACGCGCCCGAATACAAGGCGGTTGTCGAAGCTTCGCGCGCCACGCACCTGGGGCCGCTGGACCTGCTGATCAAGGCCGGCGCCATTGACTCGCCCTACCAGTTCCACTGGAAGCGTTTTCTGCTGGAGAACTTTCCCAAGGGCACGGGCTTTCCGAAGTTTGATGCGCCGCCGATCAAGGACGAGCTGCCGCTGTCGCCAGCGCGGGCCTTTTCGATTGACGACTCGGCCACCACCGAGATCGACGACGCGCTCTCAGTCCAGGGCCTGGGCACGGGCACTGTGGTGCTGGGCATCCACATTGCCGCGCCCGGTCTGGCCATCCAGCCGGGCAGCGCCGCCGACCTGCTGGGCCGCGCGCGCCTGTCCACGGTCTACATGCCGGGCTACAAGCTCACCATGCTGCCCGACGAGGTGGTGCAAAACTACACCTTGTCTGAGGGCTGCGACTGCCCGGCGGTGTCGCTGTATGTGACGCTGGATGAAGCCACGCTGGAAATCAAGGCGACCGAGACCAAGCTGGAACGCGTGCACATTGGCGACAATTTGCGCCACGACCAGCTCGACGCCGTGGTCACCCTGGCGTGGCTGCAAGACCCGGCTTTCATGCACGACACCGACCCACAGACGCTGCAGCACACGCGGCCACAGCTGTCGTTTTTGCACCGGCTGGCGCAAGACCTGAAAGCCAAGCGCGAAGTGGTGCGCGGCAAGCCCGAAAACTTCAACCGCCCTGACTACAACTTCAAACTGATCGCCGCCGGGCCGCCCCAAGGCGATCAAGCCCCCTCGGGGGGCAGCGAAGCACACGCAGTGGCGAGCGTGGGGGCGATGTCCTTCGGCAACGACGGCGCCGAGCCGCAGGGCACCGAGCAGGTGCAGATCAGCGTGCGCCAGCGCGGCGCGCCGCTCGACTTGATCGTGTCGGAAGCCATGATCCTGGCCAACAGCACCTGGGGCAACTGGATGGCCGAGCTCGGTGTGCCCGGCATTTACCGCAGCCAGGCCTCGATGTTGCCCGGCGTCAAGGTGCGCATGGGCACCCGCGCCCTGCCGCACGCCGGCATTGGTGTCAAAAGTTATGCCTGGAGCAGCTCGCCGCTGCGCCGTTATGTGGACCTGGTCAACCAGTGGCAGATCATTGCCTGCGCGCGGCACGGCAAAACCGCCGCGCTGGTGGCGCCGTTCAAACCCAAGGACGCCGAGCTGTTCTCGATCATCTCCAGCTTTGACGCGGCCTACTTTGCCTACAACGGCTACCAGAACGCCATCGAGCGTTTCTGGACGCTCAAATACGTGCAGCAACAGGGCATCACCGAAGTGGAGGCCACCCTGTTCAAGGACAACCTGGTGCGCGCCGACCACCTGCCGCTGGTGCTGCCCGTGATGGGCGCGCAGAACCTGCCGCGCGGCGCGCGGGTGCTTGTGAAGCTGGGCGACATTGACCTGGTGTCGCTCGACATCCATGGCACCGTGCTGGAGAGGCTCGACGCCGAGCCCGAAGTGTTTGATGCCGATGAAGAGCAGGACGACGACACCGTGGTCGGCCCGATCACCATTGCCGTCGACGTCAACGAAGCCGACGCCAACCCCACACCCGAGGCCACTGACACGCCGTGAACCTGTTGTCGTTCAGCACACTTCAGTTGGCCCTGGGCGCCTCCATTGCGGTGCACGCCACCCTGCTGACCGTGCGCCTGGTAGACCCCGAAGCCTTCAAGCGGGTCATGCAGGACAGCCCGCTGGAGGTGATTCTGGTCAACGCCAACCCGCAGGAGCGGCCCGACAAGGCACAGGCCATTGCCCAGGTTGCCATGGCGGGCGGTGGTGAAGCCGAGCGCGGCCGTGCCAAAAGCCCGCTGCCACCGGCCTTGTTGCACCTGGACGGTGAAGACAAGGCACAAGAGCAGGAACGCCAGATGCGCGAAACACAGGAACAGCAAAACCTGCTGCTCAATGTCAAGCGCCTGATCAGCGGCCTGCCCACCAGCGAAGCCCGCCAGCAGACGCTGACCCCCGAACAGGCGCAACGCGAACAAAAGCAAAAGCAACTCGTCAAACTCCTGGCCGAAATTGAGCGCCGCATCAACCTGGAAAACGCCCGCCCAAAAAAGCGCTACATCAGCCCGGCCACGCGTGAGGCGGTGTACGCGGTCTATTACGACCACCTGCGCCGCAGCATCGAAGACCGGGGCACGGTCAATTTCCCGCAGGTCAACGGCCAAAAGCTGTATGGCGAGCTCACCATGGTGGTCACCATCAACCACACCGGCGAAGTGATGTCCACCGAGGTGGTGCAGAGTTCCGGCAACCGGGCGCTGGACCAGCGCGCCCGCGCCATTGCCAGCAGCGCCGGACCTTTTGGTAAATTCAGCGCAGCCATGCGAAGCCAGGCCGATGAGATCGCCGTGGTGTCGCGCTTTAACTTCACCCGCGACGACACGCTGGAAACCCGCGTCAGCGCCAATTAAACCCATCCACAAAAATACCAATGAGCACCGACCTCTACTGCGTGATGGGCCACCCGGTCGCCCACAGCCGCTCGCCCTGGATTCATGCCCGTTTTGCCGAACTCACCGGGCAGCAATTGCAGTACGACAAACGCGAGATTGCGCTGGACCAGTTCGCGCGCAGCGTGCGGGCTTTCATTGAGGAAGGCGGGCTGGGCTGCAACGTCACCGTGCCGTTCAAGTTCGAGGCCGCCAAGCTGGCCACCCACAGCAGCGAACGCGGCCTGCTGGCGCAGGCCTGCAATGTGCTGAGCTTCAAAGACGGCCAGATTTTGGGCGACAACACCGACGGCGTCGGCCTGGTGGATGACATTGAACGCAACGCGGGCGTCACGCTCAAGGGTCTGCGCCTGCTGCTGATTGGCGCTGGCGGTGCTGCTGCCGGCGTGCTGGGCCCGCTGTTGCAAGCCTGCCCGGCGCACATCAGCGTGGCCAACCGCACGCTGCACAAGGCCAGCGAGTTGGTGGCGCGCCATTTGCCGCTGGCGGCACAGCACAAAGTCGAACTTGAAGCGCACACACTGCACGGCTTCGAGGCACCCTTTGACGTCATCATCAACGCCACCGCCACCAGCCTCAGCGGTGCGGCGGTGCCGGTGGCAGCCCGCGCCCTCAAGCCCGGCGCCCTGGCCTACGACATGATGTATGGCCCCGGCGCCCAGGGTTTCATGGACTGGGCCCATGCCCACGGCGCCGTGCCGCGCGATGGCCTGGGCATGCTGGTGGAGCAAGCCGCCGAAGCTTTTTTGATCTGGCGCGGCGTGCGCCCGCCCTCGAATCAGGTGCTGGCTGAACTGCGCCAGCTCATCCAGAGTTAAAACCATGAAACCGTTTTGGCGCTGGCTCATTCTGGTGGCAATTGCCCTGGTGCTGCTGCAACTGTATTTTGTGGTGCGCATTGCCGCCATGCTGGTCATCGACCCGCAGTCCACCGCCTTTCAGCGCTCCGAGGCCTGGCGCGTGGCCACCCAGAAAGACGCCTTGCGCTGGCGCCAGCAATGGCTGCCCTACGACAAAATATCCAACAACCTCAAGCGCGCGGTGATCGCCAGTGAAGACGACGGTTTTGCCAACCACGACGGCGTCGACTGGAATGCACTGGAAAAAGCCTGGGAAAGAAACGCCAGGGCCGAGGAGCAGGCCGCCCGGGCACAGGCCCGGCTGGACGCCCGCAAGCCGCCCAAGGTGGCGGCCAAAACGCCGCCCGCCAAACAGGTCAAGCCGCCCAAGGTGGTGGGCGGCTCCACCATCACCCAGCAGCTGGCAAAAAACCTGTTTTTGTCGGGCGAACGCACCATGTTCAGAAAGGGTCAGGAGTTCGTCCTCGCGCTGCTGCTGGAAGCCATGCTCAGCAAGGAGCGCATTCTGGAAATCTACCTCAACAACGTGGAATGGGGTGAAGGCGTGTTTGGCGCCGAGGCCGCTGCCCAGCATTACTTTCGCAAATCTGCTGCACAGCTCAGCAGCTACCAGGCGGCACGGCTGGCCGTGATGCTGCCGCGCCCCAAGTATTTTGAAAAGCTGCCCAACTCCAGTTATGTGGCAGGCCGCGCCGCCCTGATTGCACGGCGCCTGGAAGGGGCCGAACTGCCATGAGCCACGACCAGCCTGAGCCCGACAACTGGCGCAGCCGCGCGGCGGCTTGGGCTTCGCCGCTGGCGGCCGCGGCGGTCAGCCTGTTTTTGCTCGGGCTGATTCGTGTGCTCACGGGCGCCCAGGCGCGCTGGTGGGGCTGCCCGCCCAAAGCCGAGCAGCGCATTTATTTTGCCAACCACCAAAGCCACGCCGACCTGGTGATGATCTGGGCAGCCCTGCCAAAAGAGTTGCGCCGCGGCACCCGGGCAGTGGCCGCCCGCGAATACTGGACCAAATCGCCCTTCAAGCGCTGGATCACCACGGCGGTGTTCAACGTGATTTATGTCTCGCGCGAGCGCCATGCCACAGAGGACCCACTGGAACCACTGCTGGAAGCCCTGGTGGCGGGCGACTCGCTGATTTTGTTTCCCGAAGGCACGCGTGGCCACTTTGATGACCCGCAGGCCTTCAAGGCCGGGCTGTACAACCTGGCGCTCAAGTTTCCCAAGGTGGAACTGATCCCGGCCTGGATCGCCAATGTGCAGCGCGTCATGCCCAAGGGCGAGGTGGTGCCGGTGCCGGTGCTGTGCTCGGTCACCTTTGGCGTGCCCATGCAGGTGCAGGCCGACGAAGACTGCCACGCCTTTTTGCAGCGCGCCCGCAACGCCGTCATTGCCCTGCGCGACATCTGAGGCCCGCCCATGTACCAAACCCTGAAAAACCTCGGCCCGGCGCAGCAGGTGGGCGCCATGTTTGTGCTGGTGTTCGGCCTGCTGGTGATTGCATCACTGACCCTGTTTTTGCTGTCGATGCGCGAGCAGGACGATGCGCAGGCGCAGCAAAACCACCAGGACCGCATCAGCGATTTGAGCAAACTGCTGCGCACCAGCTGGGCGCTGATCTTTGTGTTTTGGGTGTCCTGGCTGGCGGGCGACATCACCCGGCTTGTGCTGTTTGCGCTGGGTTCATTCTTTGCCCTGCGTGAATTCTTGACACTGTCGCCCACGCGCCAGGGCGACCACCGCAGCCTGGTGCTGGCTTTTTTTGGCGTGCTGCCGTTTCAGTATTACCTGGTGGGCACGGAGCACTTTGACCTGTTTACGGTGTTTATTCCGGTCTATGTGTTTCTGGCGCTGCCCGTGGCCAGTGCGCTGGCCAACGACCCGGTGCGCTTTCTGGAGCGCAACGCCAAGCTGCAGTGGGGCATCATGGTCTCCATTTACGGCATGAGCCATGTGCCGGCCCTGATGCTGCTGGACTTTCCGGGCTACGACAATCAAAACGCTTTTCTGGTGCTGTTTTTGGTGCTGGTGGTGCAAAGCTGCATGGTGACGCAGCATCTGGTGGCCCGGCACTGGCCCAGAACCCCGGTGGCAGCGCACATCAGCCAGAGTTTTACCTGGCACAGCTGGGGCTGGGGCATGGCCGTGGGCAGCCTGTTGGGCGCCGTGCTGGCGGGCATCACGCCCTTTGTGCCGGGCCAGGCCTTCGCCCTGTCATTCATAGCCTGCGCGGCGGGGTCGCTGGGGCACCTGGTGATGAAAGCCCTCAAGCGTGACCGCGGCATCCCGATCTGGCAAGGCCATGGCAAGGGCGTGACCGGCGCGGGCGGCATGCTGGACCGCATCGACTCGTTGTGCTTTGCCGCGCCGGTGTTCTTTCACTCGGTGCGCTGGTACTTTGACCTTTAGCCGCGACACAACATGAGAATCCTCGGCATCGACCCCGGCCTGCGCACCACCGGTTTTGGCCTGGTGGATGTGGACGGTGCCGACCTGCGCTATGTGGCCAGCGGCACCATCACCACCACGCACCTCGACAAAGACCTGTTGCCCGAGCGCCTCAAGGTGCTGTTTGACGGCATCCGCGAGGTGGTGGCGCGCTACGAGCCCGACGCCTCGTCCATCGAGATTGTGTTTGTCAACGTCAACCCGCAGTCCACCCTGCTGCTGGGCCAGGCCCGGGGTGCGGCCATCACCGCGCTGGTGTTTTCAGACCTGCCGGTGTCGCAATACACCGCGCTGCAAATGAAACAGGCCGTAGTGGGCTGGGGCCGCGCCAGCAAGGGCCAGATTCAGGAAATGGTCAAACGCCTGCTGAATCTGCCCAGCCTGCCCGGCCCCGACGCGGCTGACGCGCTGGGCCTGGCCATTACCCACGCCCACGCCCACAAGGCCATGGCCCGGCTGGCGCTGGCGGATGGCGTGATTGGCGCGGGCAAGGGGAAATACAAGGCGGGGCGGAGCCGGTAGCCTGGTCAGCCATGGATCAGGCCAAAGCTGCCAGCGCAGCTTCAGGTGAGCGATCCAGTACTTTAAGCAGGGCCTTGGCCGCCCCGGTAGGGCTGCGTTTTCCTTGCTCCCAGTTCCGGATCGTCTCAATCGGCACATCAATACGCTCTGAAAATTCCATCTGACTTAAGCCCAGGCGCTTGCGAACGCGCCGTGCAAATTTCGCTGCGTCCTGCATTGCTTCGTGCGCATCAGTAGCCTGTTGGACCGCGATCACTTTCTCACTCGTGGCATCTACGCGAGCCGGGTCAATGCGCCCCATCAGCTGTGTTGCGGGCACCGCAAGATCAATTGTCATGTGTACTGTCTTCATAGTGTCGGACCTCTCGTTGATTGGCTTTGCGAGCAGAAATGATGCGTATGGAGTCTTGTCGCATGGTGTAGACAAGGACAAAAAGTCGCAATTCAATCGCACCCATAAGTTGAAAGCGATCTTCGCCATAGCTATGTCGTGTATCAGCCTGCACGATCCTGTCAGGATCAAAAAACGCTCGAACTGCATAGGCAAAATCAAAACCGCGTTCTTGGAAGCAAGACTCGCTTTTGGATTCATCCCATTCGAATTTCATGGGTCTAATGTAGTTCATTGAACTACATTTTCAAGCAAATGTCTGGACAAAGGCCAGATTCAGGAAATGGTCAAACGCCTGCTGAATCTGCCCAGCCTGCCCGGCCCCGACGCGGCTGACGCGCTGGGCCTGGCCATTACCCACGCCCACGCCCACAAGGCCATGGCCCGGCTGGCGCTGGCCGACGGGGTGATTGGCGCGGGCAAGGGGAAATACAAGGCGGGGCGGAGCCGGTAAAACGCAGCACTATCTCAGGCCGCAAGCAGTTGTTACAAATTCAACCATGACTGCGCGTTACCCAAAAAATTACGCACCAGACCTAAAGCGGTCCCAAGCTTGACACCGCGCCGAAGGCACCGCTCGTTTGCTTTTTTCTGGTAATCCAGTTATTATTTGGTTATGCCGATGCAACCAAATAGAAAATTAATCCGTCATGCGAATCGTACTTGATACATCCGTCTTGGTCGCTGCGGCGCGATCACGCAATGGCGCCAGTTTTCAACTGGTTTCAATGCTGCCCACACCCCGATTTGATTTTGCGCTGACCATCGCCCTTTACACAGAGTGGCAGGCAGTCTTGACACGCCCAGAACACATGCCGCCTGGGGTAACAGCTGCGGCGGTGCTTGGCTATTTGCGTTACCTGGCATCACTGGCGCACCTGCAGGACGTACATTTTTTGTGGCGCCCGTTTTTGCGCGACCCCGACGATGACATGGTGCTGGAGTGTGCAGCTGCGTCGGGCAGTCAATACATCGTTACGCACAACGTCAAAGATTTTCGACGCGTATCAGAACTGAAGGTGCAGGCCATCGTACCTGCTGATTTTTTGACTCTTTTGAGGAAACAACCATGACCGCACTGACCATTCGCTTACCCAACTCTGTTCATCAAAAGATCAAAGAGCTGGCCGCCCGGGATGACGTTTCGGTGAACCAGTTCATCGCAAGTGCAGCGTCTGAAAAGATGGCATCTGTATTGACGCTCGACTACCTCAAGTCGGAAGCCAAAAAGGGCAAACGAAGTGACTTTGAACACTACCTGAGCCTGGTGCCGGATGTGCCTGCGCAATCAGGTGACGAGCAGGTTTGATCATCAAAAAGATTTATATCGTAATTCCGAAATCTCGATCCGACATTTCCATGTCGTTCAAGAGGCCTGCGTCAAGTGGTCCCAAGCGCCTGCCCGGCCCCGACGCTGCCGACGCCCTGGGCCTGGCCATCACCCACGCCCACGCCCACAAAGCCATGGCCCGGCTGGCGCTGGCTGACGGCGTGATTGGTGCGGGCAAGGGGAAATACAAGGCGGGGCGGAGCCGGTGAGGCCGCTGGCGATCGCTACATTTTGAACGGCTTAACGACGCCGCCTGACTGCAAAAACTCACACGCACGGTGACTTTCATCGGCAACGGTCGCCGTTAAATACTGCCAAAACGCGGGCTGTTCAACCGTTTCCTTGACCAACTCAGCAGGCAAAAACCGGCGCATCTCCTGCCTGAAGTCGTCCATCCATTGGGGTTCATTTTGCAGTGACAGGCAACGTGCGGTCAGCAAATCAACAAACGCTTGTGTGTTGCAGTGACGATCCTTGAGCTTCAGCGGCAGCAACGCCAGCGGCAACACCACGCCTTGCTGGTGCAACCAGACGATGTCCCAGAGATCGCGATTCTTCAGTCGGTTGGGGCGCAAGGCCAGAGCGACCAGCTTGTCAGCCAGGATTTCCTCGCGGCTTTGCGCCTGCAGCACCAGGCCCGCTGTGCCCATGTCCACCCCGTAGTGGTTGCGCAGCATCATGGGCCGCGGGTCGTGGCTGGGTATGGCGCAAATGTCAATGTTGATGCGCTGCGTGGGCATGTCACTCTGTCCGGGGCGGGTTTGCACCCTCATTTTCCAGGTGTCAACGTTGCCCGTCTCGCGGGTGGGCTCGCTCACATCCACTGTGAGACCATATTTGCGCTGCAAATTAAGCACCAGCACCTGTCCCAGCACTGTCAAACTCTCTCGGCTGAAATTCGAACCACCGGTAAAGTCCAGGTCCTCGCTCAAGCGACTGGAGCCATAGCAGGCACGCAAACAAGTGCCACCGATAAATGTCAGACGGGTCAGCAGGCCTGCAGCACTGAGCTCTCGCACGATGTCGTGGTGCAGCAGTTCTTTTTCAACCACCGTGCGCAACGGCACAAGCCCACCCAGGTTGCGCATGGCCTCGTCCACCAGTTGGTCAAACAAACTCATTCGCCACACTCCAGTCAATCAAATCCATATTTCGGCGTGTGGCGCGCATGTCCTGCAAAGCCAAAGCAGTTGAGGCACGCCAAAGGTGGCAACGCGTGTCATAGTGCAATTGGTCCGCAACATCTTCAGGCCGCTTGCGGGTATGAACAAACTCTATGACACCCCAGGCACCACAATCAATCCGGTTGCTGCGTCCTGACGACATGATCGTGATGCAGTTGATGGGCATTTGCGAGATCACCCCGGCATCACTCAACGCGGTTTCCAGACTGATGTAATTGAATGTGTTGGCCCGTAACCGCGCTGCAGCATGGAACAGCACCAAGCCCTGGGGATACGCCACTTGACCATACAAATAAAGTCCCCGGCAAACCCGCGCCAGGAGCCCCTCAGCCGCAGCCCGACTCAGCAGCGTTTTGAGCGCCGCCTCGGACAAATCCGGCAGCAAGGCTTGAAGGTCAGACAGCGCAAAAAGGTAATGCTCAGGACTGGCCAGACTGGCCAAAGAGCGGGTTAGATGCTTGATGGGCTGCATGACAAGAAGAACTCAGCGATATTTAGTACACATAAGGTTTCATTAAGTGTAACTTAGTGTGTTGCATCTTGATAGCCAGAAGCTGTCAAACGCCTGCTCAAACTGCTCAACTGCCCGGCCCCGACGCTGCCAACGCGCTGGGGCTCATCATCAGTAAACCGCGTCATGGTCACCCACATTCACCGGGATGATCTGCTGGTCTTGAATCAACAACTCCAACGTGATGCGGTAAGACAAGTTGATGGACACCGAATGCAGTCCTTCAAACTTGCCACGCAATGCATGCAGGCGCAGCGAGGGGTGCATTGGGTTGGCCTCCAGCAATTGCAGGGTTTTCAGGTAGGTCTGGCGCAGTTCGGGGTGTTGCTTCAAAAACCGCGCCGCCCGGCGGTTGTATTGCTCGGTAAAGACCAGTGCAAACGGCAGTTTGGGCAAATTCACAGGGCATCCAGCCGCGCCAAATGCGCTTCGGGCGACTCTTGCACCGAGCGACCCGCAGCCAGGTCAGCGCGGGTTTGTGCCAGCGCGGCATCCAGCTCACACTCACGCAGGTAGTGGTAGTGCGCAATGCCCATCACCACAAACTTGTCTTTGCCACGCACCGAAACCATGGCCTCGGGCGCGTTACTGAGTGCGAACTCAATGGCTGATATGCCTTTGGTTTTGAGATCGTTGGCACTGAGTTGAGACATGCAAGGCTCCTGAGCAGTGGAAATTAAACATTTTTAATCGTACCATTAATAGCGTTATTAACAAAGCGATGCGAAGCCCTCAACGCTGGGCCGGGATCAAGCCAAAGCTGCCAGCGCCACTTCATGAGATGGATATTTCGAAGTTCATATCCGAGATTTCCAGGTCGATCAGGCCGCAGGCGCCAAAGGTTCAATTTCGGCTTCGATTTGTTTTGCCTTGTCGCGCTCAGCAAGTTTGAGGTCATACATTTGCTGCAAATTCAACCATGACTGCGCGTCACCGCCAAAAAAACGCGCCAAACGCAGGGCGGTGTCAGGCGTGACGCCGCGCCGCTCCAGCACGATGTCATTGATACGCCCAGCAGGCACGTGCAGCGCCTTTGACAGCGCATGGGCAGTCATGCCCAATGGCTTCAAATAGTCTTCACGCAGGAACTCGCCCGGGTGTATCGCACGCATGCCGTTTTTAATCATCTTGCCCTCCGTGGCACAAAAAGTCAGTGGTAATCAACAATTTCAACCTCACAAGGCCCCTCTGCAGTCCAAACGAAGCAAACGCGCCACTGCTGGTTGATGCGGATGCTGTACTGCCCCTCTCGATCATGCGTTAGTCTTTCAAGATGGTTACCGGGCGGCGACTTGAGAAACTCCAAGGTCATGGCCGCCGCCAATTGAGACAACTTGCGCTCAGCAACATCCCGGACGTTGCCAAAACGCCTGGATTTGCCTGTTTCGAAAAACAATTGCGTGTCTTGGCATGTAAATGACTGTAAGGGCGCCATCATCCCCAGTTAGTCAAGGCAGGGGAATTGGCGATATTTCTG
>CAZIGL010000043.1:0-23050 GCA_964538895.1 uncultured Rhodoferax sp. | reverse complement strand
TCCCAATACGAAACCCTGCTGCGCCACGTCGACACCCACGGGGTCTTCAAGGCTGACCGCACCGGCACCGGCACCAAGAGCGTCTTCGGATATCAGATGCGCTTTGACCTGAACCAGGGTTTTCCGCTGGTCACCACCAAAAAGGTATTTTTAAAAGCCATCATCGTCGAGTTGCTCTGGTTTTTGCGCGGCGACGCCAACGTCAAATGGCTGCAGGACAACGGCTGCACCATCTGGGACGAATGGGCCAACCCCGCCACCGGCGACCTGGGGCCGGTTTATGGGGTGCAATGGCGCAGCTGGCCGACCCCAGACGGTGGTCACATTGACCAGATCAGCCAGGTCATGGACACCCTCAAGAGCAATCCGGACTCGCGCCGCATGCTGGTGAGCGCCTGGAACGTGGCCGAGCTCGACAAAATGGCGCTCATGCCCTGCCATGCCTTTTTCCAGTTTTACGTGGCACCAGCGACGACACCGGGCGGCAAGGGCAAACTGAGCTGCCAGTTGTACCAGCGCAGTGCCGACATTTTTCTGGGCGTGCCTTTCAACATAGCCAGCTACGCTCTGCTGACCCACATGGTGGCGCAGCAGTGTGACCTCGACGTGGGTGACTTCATCTGGACCGGCGGCGACTGTCACATTTACAGCAACCACGCGGCGCAGGTGGCACTGCAGTTGAGCCGCACGCCCCATGCCTACCCCACGCTGGAAATCAAGCGCCGACCTGATTCCATTTTTGACTACCAGTACGAGGACTTTGCAGTGCTTGGCTATGAATGCTACCCTGCCATCAAGGCCCCGGTGGCCGTGTGATCAGCCGCCGCCAGATTTGGGGTCTGGCCGCCCTCACGCTGATGTGGGGCATCAACTGGCCAATCATGAAGTACAGCCTGCGCGAGCTCTCGCCACTGTACTTTCGCGCCCTCACCATGAGCTTTGGCGCGCTGTGGCTGTTCAGCTATTACCGCGTCAAAGGCGTGCGCATGTGGCCGCAAGCCACCGAGTGGCGCAGCATCGTGAGCCTGGGCTTGCCCAATATACTGGGTTGGCACACGTTGTCGATCCTGGGTGTCAAGGAACTCGCCAGCGGGCGCGCCGCCATTCTGGGCTTCACCATGCCGATCTGGACCGTGCTGCTGAGTGTGTTGCTGTTCAAGGAAAAGCTCACGCGCCGTCTTGTTTTTGCGATGGTGGCGGTGGCGCTGACCCTGGGTCTGCTCACTTTCAACGAGCTCACCGCCTTGAGCGGCAGACCGCTGGGCATTGTCTGGATGGAACTGGCCGCCCTGTGCTGGGCGGCGGGCACCTTGATGATGCGCCGGGCACACCTGACGCTTCCCATGGAGACCTTGACGGTCTGGATGCTGATCCTGGCCAGCGCCTGCCTGTGGGTGCTTGCAGCCGTGCTGGAGCCCTGGCCCAACTGGCAGTTTTCTGGCCCGATGTGGGCCAGCCTGGCTTATGGCGTGCTCATCAATTATGGGTTTGCCCAGGTCATCTGGTTCGGCATGGCTCGCCATTTGCCACCGTCCACCAGCGCCATGAGCGTGATGGCGGTGCCGATGGTGGGCACCCTGAGCGCAACCCTGATCGTGCAAGAGGTGCCCGGTTGGCAAGACCTGGTGGCGGTGCTGTGTGTCATGGTGGCCATTGCCGCCGTGCTGCTGCCACCACGCCAAACTGCAAAGGCGATATGAAACTCCATCTGATCCTGGCCCGCGCCCGCAACGGCGCCATTGGCAATAACAACGCCCTGCCCTGGCACTTGCCAGAGGACATGGCGCATTTCAAACGCAACACGCTGGGCTGCCCGGTCATCATGGGCCGCAAGACCTGGGACTCCTTGCCGCCCAAATTTCGCCCGCTGCCCGGCCGACTCAATGTGGTGGTGACACGGCAGATCGAATGGCAGGCGGATGGCGCTGTGGCGGCCAATTCGCTCCAGGCGGCCTGTGCCGCCTGCCCGCCTGACAGCACCGCCTGGGTGATCGGCGGCGCCGAGCTCTATGCCCAGGCGCTGGTGCTGGCCAACACGGCGGTGGTGACCGAGATCGACGCCGATTTTGAGGGTGACGCCTTTGCACCCCAGTTTGGCCCCGAGTGGCGCGAAGTGACGCGCGACTCCCACCTCAGCAGCACGGGGTTGGGCTACAGTTTTGTGACTTACCAAAAGGATGTGTGAAACCATGAAACTCGCCACCTGGAACATCAATTCACTCACCGTGCGGCTGCCACAGGTGCTGGACTGGCTCAGCACCAACCCGGTCGACGTGCTGGCGTTGCAAGAGCTCAAGATGAGCGACGACAAATTTCCGCATGCCGCCCTGGCCGAAGCGGGCTACCAATCCGTTTGTTTTGGCCAAAAAACCTACAACGGGGTGGCGCTGCTCAGCCGGGTGCCAGCGACCGACGTGGTGCGCAACATCCCCGGCTTTTCCGACGACATGGCGCGTGTCATCAGCGCAACTTTTGCCCCCGGCATCCGCGTGGTGGGCGCTTATTTTCCCAACGGCCAGGAACCCGGCAGCGACAAGTTCGAGTACAAATTGGCCTGGCTCAAGGGCCTGCGCAACTGGCTGCGCGCCGAACTGCTGGTGCACCCGAAGCTGGTGCTGATGGGCGACTTCAACATCACCTTTGACGATGCCGATGTCTGGGACCCGGAGGGTATGCGCGACCAGATCCATTGCACTGACGAAGAGCGCTACGAGTTGAACGCCCTGATCGCGCTGGGCCTGCATGATGCGCACCGGCTGTTTCCACAAGCCCCAAAAAGCTATTCGTGGTGGGATTACCGGGATTTTGCCTTCAGGCGCAACCGCGGCATGCGCATTGACCATATTCTGGTAAGCGGTGCACTCAAGCCGCAGGTGTCGGCCTGCTGGATCGACAAGACCCCGCGCAAAAACGAACGCCCCAGCGACCACACCCCGGTGGTGGTCGACCTCAGCTGAGGCCAGGCGCCTGGGCGGCAGAGCGTTCTGCGCAGGTCAAAGGAGCCCGCACAGGGCGGGGGACATGCAGCAGAATGCTCTGCCGACCAAGCTCCTTGGGCCTACTCCAGGCCAAGCTCCTGAATTTTGCGGGTGATGGTGTTGCGACCAATGCCCAGCTTTTGTGCCGCATCGATGCGCCTGCCGCGGGTGGCGGCCAATGCCGCCTGAATCAGGCGCGACTCGAAGCGGGCTGTCAGGGTGTCCCAGACGTCGCTGCGATCGGTGGCAAGCAGCGCACCGGCCTCAGCCTCCAGACCTTGCTCCCAGCCGCCCACATGCACGGTGGGCGCTGCAGGCAATCCCAGTATTTTTTCCGGCGCAGTCAGATCGGATTGAGCCTGTGCCAAGGCAGGCGGCTCCTCGACGGACACGGGCAGGGCTCGCGGCGCAGGCGGCGCCTGCGTGACCGCCACTTCAGGCGGCAGGTCCTTGGGTTCGATCACCTGCGCCGGAGCCATCACGGTGAGCCAGTGGCACATGTTTTCCAGTTGGCGCACGTTACCCGGAAACGCAAATTGCCCGATCCAGGCCAGCGCCGCCTCAGAGATGCGCTTGGGTTCGACCCCCAACTGGCGCGCGCTTTGCTGCAGAAAATGGCGCGTCAGCATCGGGATATCCTCCAGCCGCTCACGCAGCGCCGGCAGGCGCAGGCGAATCACATTCAGGCGGTGAAACAGGTCCTCACGAAACACGCCTTCCTTGACGCGCTGCTCCAGATTCTGGTGCGTGGCAGCGATCACACGCACATTGGTCTTGACGGCGCTGTGCCCCCCCACCCGGTAAAAATGACCGTCTGAAAGTACCCGCAGCAAGCGCGTTTGCAAATCAAACGGCATGTCGCCAATTTCATCCAGAAACAGGGTGCCACCATCGGCCTGCTCGAAACGGCCACGGCGCATGGTTTGGGCGCCGGTAAAGGCCCCGCGCTCATGGCCGAAGAGCTCGGACTCGAGCAGGTCTTTGGGAATGGCGGCGGTGTTGATGGCGACAAACGGGCCGTTGGCGCGGGGTGAGTGCTTGTGCAGCGCGCGCGCCACCAGTTCCTTGCCCGAACCCGACTCGCCGGTGATCATGACCGTGACGTTGCTTTGGCTCAAGCGGCCAATGGCACGAAAAACATCCTGCATGGCGGGCGCCTGGCCGAGCATCTCTGGCGCCTCGGTCAGCGCTTCATCTGCGACTTCTTCGCGCTGGCTTTCTTCAACAGCGCGGCGAATCAGCTCGACGGCCTTGGACAAATCGAAGGGTTTGGGCAGGTACTCAAATGCGCCCCCCTGAAAGGCCGACACCGCGCTGTCGAGGTCGGAATAGGCGGTCATGATGATGACCGGCAAGCCCGGGAACTTGGCCTTGACCTTGTCCAGCAAATCCAGCCCAGAACCGCCCGGCATGCGGATGTCGCTAACCAGCACCTGCGGTGGTTTGTCCTCCTCGAGGGCGGCAATCACATCGCGCGCATTGGTAAAACTGCGGCTTGGCAATTGTTCGCGCAGCAGCGCTTTTTCCAGTACAAAGCGAATGGACTGGTCATCATCTACGATCCAAATGGGCTTCATTACGTTGTCTTGCCTTATAGGTTTGACCCTCGCCGCAATCACTGCAGCCCCCTTGTGATCAAGGCAGAGGAATCAGAATTTTGAAATTCGTCGCGCCCGGCACACTGTCACACTCGATCAAGCCGTGGTGTTGCTGGACAAAGGTTTGCGCCAATGTCAGGCCCAGCCCGGAGCCGCCTTCCCGTCCCGACACCAGCGGGTAAAAAATTCGGCCTTTGATCGAGTCTGGCACGCCAGGCCCGTTGTCAATCACATGCAATTCCAATGCCAACCGGTAGCGTTGTTTACCGAAAGTGCTTTGGCGCGCCACCCGGGTGCGAAAAATGATTTGTGCATCACCTTGGGCGATGCGATCGACCAAAGCCTGCGCCGCGTTGTGGGCAATGTTGATGAGGGCCTGAATGAGTTGCTCACGATCGCCGCGAAACTCGGGGATCGAGGTGTCATAGTCCTGCACCACCTTGAGCCCCCTGGGGAACTCAGCCAGAATCAGCGAACGAACCCGCTCGCAGACTTCGTGAATATTGACATCGCCCACCACATGGGGACGCCGGTGCGGTGCCAGTAAACGGTCTACCAGTGCTTGCAGGCGATCGGCTTCGTGGATGATGACCTGGGTGTATTCAGAGAGTTCGGACTGGGGCAATTCCAGTTCCAGCAGTTGCGCTGCACCACGAATACCGCCCAGCGGATTCTTGATCTCGTGGGCCAGGTTTCGAATCAGTTCCTTGTTGGCCTGGGCCTGCTCGGCCAGACGCTCTTCGCGGTCCTGGCGCGCCTGCTGTGCCAAAGGCAGCAGTTCCACGATGATGTCGGCGCTCTCGGTCTGGGTCACGATCACGTGCACCGGCAACAGTTCACGTCCCACCCGCAGCAGTTTTGCATCGTAGCGTAGCGCGGCAAATTCATTACTGCCCGCACCCTGCAATGCAGTTTGCAAATGGGCGGGTTCGGTAAAGGCGTCGGGCAAGTGCGACCCCACAATGGTACGGCGGGAGACCCCCAGCGCATCTTCGAGTGCAGCGTTGGCAAAGATGACTGTGCCATCACTTTGCACCACTGCCACCAGCGTGGCCAAGAGATCAAAGGCGCCAAAACGTTGGCTCGGAGGGCTGATCGTCGGCAGTCGGGGCTTTGTAAATGGCAGTTTCAAGTGTCACCGTCCAAATGCATTAGCGGGTCGGGGCGCTGCCCGGCAAGCGTCCAAGTTCCCGGCGAATACCGGCAATGTCGCTTTCGTTGCGCGCCAGGCCGGCCTTTAGTTCGTTCACACGATCCAGGTAGCGCTGTTGATTGCGTGCCTCGTCGCCACGTCGGTCAGGCTCGCCATTGTTGTATTCCTTGAGCAACTCGGTTTGACGCGCCTCGGCTTTTTGCAATTCCGACTGCAAAATCAGGCGCGCATCCGAGTCACGCACCTTTTGCTCCTGGGTATTCACACGTGGGCCGGCGCTGGCCGGACTGGCCTGCACAGACGCTGGCTGCTGGGCCGGGCGCGTTCCCTGCACCACCGTCACATTAGCCCCCTCCACCAACTTGCAATTTTTAGCTTGCGCCTCAGGCACCGTGTTGGTGTAAGCATTGCCGCAACGGTAAATACGTTCCTGCGCCTGTGCATTGGCACAAAGCAGCAACAGCAGCAGGCCCGTCCAGGTGATCTGTGTCATAAAAGTTCAAGCCCTCTCTCATCAGCAACGGCGTGGCAGGCAGCGCCACGGTGAGTGGTGAGTTTCCCACAATAAAAAAGGACGGCCTGAGCCGTCCCGTTTTTAAACCCCAGGGTTGTCCAGCACAACCCGAAGCTGCTTACAGCGAATAGTACATTTCAAACTCAATCGGATGCGTGGCCATGCGCAAGCGCGTGACTTCGGTCATCTTGAGTTCGATGTAGGCATCCAGCAAGCCGTCGGTGAAGACACCGCCCTTGGTCAGGAAGGCACGGTCTGCGTCCAGGCATTCCAGCGCCTGGTCCAGGCTGTGGCAAACGGTAGGAATCAGAGCGTTTTCTTCGGGTGGCAGATGGTACAGATCCTTGGTGGCGGCTTCGCCCGGATGGATCTTGTTTTCGACGCCGTCCAGACCAGCCATCAACAGTGCAGAGAAACCCAGGTAGGGGTTCATCAGCGGATCAGGGAAGCGGGCTTCCACACGACGACCCTTGGGATTGGCCACATAAGGAATGCGGATCGAAGCCGAGCGGTTCTTGGCCGAGTAAGCCAGCTTGACCGGTGCCTCAAAGCCGGGCACCAGACGTTTGTAGCTGTTGGTGCCGGGGTTGGTGATGGCGTTCAGGGCACGGGCGTGTTTGATGATGCCGCCAATGTAGTACAGGGCAAAGTCGCTCAGGCCGGCATAGCCGTCACCAGCAAACAGGTTCTTGCCATCTTTCCAGACCGACTGGTGCACGTGCATGCCGCTGCCGTTGTCACCCACAATGGGTTTTGGCATGAAGGTGGCGGTTTTGCCGTAAGCGTTGGCCACGTTTTGCACCACATACTTCAACACCTGAGTCCAGTCGGCGCGCTCAACCAGCGTGCTGAACTTGGTGCCCAATTCACATTGGCCAGGCGCGGCCACTTCGTGGTGGTGCACTTCAACCGGGATGCCCAAGGATTCAAGAATCAAGGACATCTCAGAGCGCATGTCTTGCGTGCTGTCAACCGGTGGCACAGGGAAGTAGCCGCCTTTGGTGGTGGGACGGTGGCCGCGATTGCCGCCTTCCATTTTCTTGCCCGAATTCCAGGGCGCTTCGTAGTCGTCGATCTTGAAAAACGAGCCTGACATGTCGGTGTTCCAGCGCACGTCGTCAAACAAGAAAAATTCTGGCTCAGGACCAAAGTAGGCGGTGTCGCCCATGCCGGATGCCTTGAGGTAGGCTTCAGCACGGTGTGCCACCGAGCGGGGGTCGCGCTCATAACCCTTGCCATCGGTGGGCTCAATCACATCGCAGCTCATGAAGAGGGTGGTTTCTTCAAAGAAGGGGTCGATGTTGGCGGTGTTGGGATCGGGCATGAGTTGCATGTCCGAGGCTTCAATGCCTTTCCAGCCCGCCACAGACGAGCCATCAAACGCATGACCCGAGCTGAACTTGTCTTCGTCAAAGTGGGACACAGGCACGGTGACGTGCTGCTCTTTACCACGGGTATCGGTGAAACGGAAGTCAACAAATTTGACTTCGTTGTCTTTCACCATCTTCATCACGTCTTCGACGGTCTTGGCCATTGATTACTCCAAAGGAACAGTTGTTAAAAGGGGCTTGGGATTAGGAATGCAGGTTTTGTGCCAGACCCTAAAAAACTTTTATCGTGTCCGGCAAAGGTCCTATTTTGCCTTGTGTTTCGGCGCTTTAGGTTCAGCCCGGCGCCATGCATGGCGAATTAAGGCGGTGCGCCCTGTCTTCATGGCACCAAATTGGTGCAATAAAGAAAACATCCAACCGAATACTCATTGACGCACCATTTCAGGGCCCATCCTGACCTGAAATGGCAGCAATCCCTCACGCAGGGCAGCAAATGCAACAGCCACGGCCGCAGGCGCGCCCTTGACCCCTAACTCGATATGCCGCCCATACTCCGGGTGGTCGACGCTGGGCAGGCTGAACACCTTGACATTGGCAAAATCACGCTCAATGGCCTCCATCAGCGGTGTCAGGGTCGCTTCCATGGCACCAAAAACGATCACCGAACGCTCCAGCCAGGCATCTTTGGCAAAAAACTCTGGATAGTGGGTGTCGAGCACCCACTCGATCATGGGCCAGGCCATCACCGGAAACCCCGGCACGAAGAACACGCCCCCGCGCGCTCCCGTCAAGAAAAACCCGGGGATCCTGTTGTAGGGGTTGGGAATAATCTGCGCACCTTGCGGAAAAACGCCCATATTGAGGCGGTGCAGGTTGTCGGCTTGGCCAGGGTCGTAGGTTTTGCCCTGCTCCAGTGCCAGGTCCTGCATGCGCTGTTCGATCAAGGCCTTGGCGTGTGGGTGCAGCACCAGGTCCACGCCGAGTGCGCGCGCGGCGCATTGGCGGGTGTGGTCGTCGGGCGTGGCCCCAATCCCCCCGGTGGAAAACACCACATCGCCCGACGCGAACGCGCGCTGCAAAGCTGCTGTGATCCGTTCCGGATCGTCACCCACATATTCGGCCCATGCCAATGGCAGGCCGCGCGCCTTGAGCAATTCGATCACCTTGGGCAAATGCTTGTCGGCGCGCTTGCCAGACAAAATTTCGTCGCCAATGATGATCAGGCCGAATTTCGGTGTGGGGTCAGGGTGGGTCAGGAGCATGGCTAAGTGGCAGGGTCAAAGGATCAAACGATACGGCGTCGGGCGGCGTTGGCGCAGCTGCAGCTTGGGCACGTTCTTCTCGCAGGCCCTGCAGCGCAGCCAGGCAGAAGTGCGCAAACCAGAGCGAAGCCAAGGCAAACACCAGCGTGTAAAGCCAGATCGCCAGCGGAACCAGCACCACAAATGCCGCCACAAACAAAACACCCGAGGCCCAGATCAGGCTGGGGGCTGCGCCCAAATAACCGCAAAACAGGCCGATGCCAAGCAAGCTGAGCCGGTAACGACGAAAAATCTCGCGCCGCTCCTCGCTGCTGGCATGCTCGGCCAGTGCATCGAAAGCCATGACCCGGTAAGTAAGCCAGCCCCAAATGAGCGGCGGCAAAATCAGGATCAAGGGCGGAATAAGCCAAAGCGGAATCGATACGACCAAAGCCACCAGCGCCAGCAGGGTCGACACCAGCGACCACCACAGGCTGGCCGCAAAGGAGCCCCCGCGTTTGCGTACCAGTGCAGGAAAGCGGTTTTTTGCCACCATCGAGGTCAGCGCCGGGGTCATCATGAGCGCCACGACCAACAATGAGAACACCACGATGAGCGGTGTCACCACAAAAATCACGATCAGTGGTGCCAGCACGACCTTCAGGTTACCCATGCCAAAGCTCTGCAACCAAGCGGCAATATTGGTCATCAGGGCCGAAGATTCCAGCCATGAGCGCACTGAGGTCAGCACTCCATCCCAATAGAGGTGACCCAGGCCCAGCGCCAGGGCCGTCATGAGCAGCAGCGGCAGGAACGACAACACAATGACACGTGGCTTCAAACCATAGGCCACCGCACGCCAGAAGGAATCAAACAACAAACTCATGGGTTCGAGCATACCGCAGCAGGCTCGCCCGCCATGCGGGCCAAATCCAATGCACTGAGCCAGCGCCATTGACCCGGCGCCATGTCTTCGGGCAAAGGCAGACCGCCGATTTGCGATCGGTGCAGGGCCTCAACCCGGTTGCTCACGGCAGCAACCATGCGTTTGACCTGATGGTATTTGCCCTCGGTGAGCGTGAGCCGCAAATGGAACTCAGAGACTGCCTCGCAAGCTGCCGCGCGCACCGGCTTGGGGTCGTCATCCAGCACCACACCGGCCAGCAACTGGTTGATCTGGCGCGCATCGAGCGGATGTTTGACCGTGACCTCGTAGACCTTGGGCACATGGTGGCGCGGCGAGCTCATGCGGTGGATGAACTTGCCATCGTCAGTGAGCAGCAGCAGGCCGGTGGTGTCCTGATCAAGTCGCCCCACCGCCTGCACACCCTGCACCGCGCCTTTTTGCGGCCGCAGTCGCAGCGGCGACGGCAGCAAGGTGTAGATGCTGGGGTAAGTGGACGGCTTTTGCGAGCACTCGGTCGCCGTCGGTTTGTTGAGCATGATGTAGGCCTTCTCGGCATACGGCCAGTCCATACCCTGGACCTGAAAGCGCAAGCCTTCGGCAACATAGTCAGCAGCCGCCTGAAGGCACCTGACGGGAGCCGCCGACGGACCCGATTCATAGACGTGGACCAGCCCCTGCTGAATCAAGCCGGCACACACACGCCGGGTGCCAAAGCCCTGGGAATAAAGAATATCTTGAAGTTGCATGCACCGAGTATCGCAAAGCCCGGCGCAGACGGGGAAGCGGACTCAGGCAGCGATCAATTGCGCGGCTTCGCGCGCTGCCACCACACCTTCGTCGGTGGGAACCACCCACACTTCAATGGCGCTGCCTGGCGCGTGAATGGCCATGATCTGGTCACCGGTGGCCTGCAGGTTCAGCACCGGATCGATCACCACCCCCAGCCAGGCAAGTTGCTGACCAAGGTCGTGGCGCAAGGCCACGTCGTGCTCACCGATGCCACCACTGAAGGCCAGCACATCCAGGCCCTGCAAACAGGCGACCAGCGCGCCGCTTTCGCGCAACACGCGATAGGCAAACATGTCCACTGCCAATTTGGCGCTGGCCGAGTTGTCCGCGCGCAGGCGGCGCATGTCGGCCGAAATGCCTGACACGCCCAGCAGACCGCTTTGCTTGTAGAGCAAGGCTTGCAATCGATCATGATCCCAGCCCTGCGCCAGCAGATACAGCAGCACACCCGCGTCGAGCGCGCCCGTGCGGGTGCCCATCATCAAACCGTCCAGGGCCGAAAAACCCATGGTGGTGGCACAACTCATGCCCTCGCGCGCGGCGCAAAGGCTGGCGCCGTTGCCCAGATGCGCCATCAGCACGCGGCCTTTGGCGCGACCGCTATGCGCCAGCAGCGCACCCATCACATACTGGTACGACAAGCCGTGAAAGCCGTAACGACGCAGCCCTTGCTGGTAAAGCGCTTCAGGCAAGGCAAAGCGGTAGTCGAGTTCGGGCAGCGTGGCATGAAAAGCGGTGTCAAAACAAGCTATTTGCGGCACGTCAGGAAACGCCTTGGCAAAGGCCCGGACACCGGCCAGGTTGTGCGGCTGGTGCAACGGCGCCAGCGCGTTGAGCCGAGTCAGGTCAGCCAGCACTGCGTCTGTGACTTGCACACTGGCACGGTACTGCGCACCACCATGCACAACCCGATGCGCCACCGCCTGCATGGCAGGGGTATCGGGCAGGCTCGCAAGCAGTTCGCGCAAACTCAAAAGGGCCTGGGCAAAGACTTGTTCAGTGCCCAGATTCAGTTGGCGACTTTGGCTTTGACCTTGAAAGGTCCAGCGCATCATGGGCGAACCACCCGGCTCGAGGCCCTCGATGTTACCCGAGAGTATCTGAGGCTTTACCTGGTGCTGCGCCAGCGGGTAGAGAGAAAATTTCAGGCTCGACGAGCCCGCGTTGACTGACAAGATAGCCATGTGCGCTCCTTACCAGACCGGACGCGGGTGGTCGCGACGGGCGTTGTGTGCCACCAGCAAAGCCAGCAACGCAGACGCCACCCGGTTGGACGGCCCATCGGCCCGACTGGTCAGCGCAATAGGCACACGGGCACCCAACACAATGCCTGAGCCACTGGCGCCGGCAAGGTACTCCAACTGCTTGGCCAGCATGTTGCCACTCTCGAGATCGGGCACTGCCAGAATATCGGCGTGGCCGGCGACCACCGATGCAATCTTCTTGATTTGGGCAGCCTGCATTGAGATGGCATTGTCAAAAGCCAGTGGGCCATCAAGCACACCACCCGTAATCTGGCCGCGCTCGGCCATTTTGCACAATGCAGCAGCCTCCAGGGTGGACGGGATACCGGGGTTGACCATCTCCACGGCCGACAAAATGGCAACCTTGGGCTCTGCCACCCCCAAAATCCGTGCGAAATCGATGGCGTTCTGGATGATGTCCACCTTCTCTTTCAGGGTGGGGTGAATGTTGAGCGCGGCATCGGTGATCAGCAAAGGCTTGTGGTACAGCGGCACATCAAAACGAAACACATGCGACATGCGTCGACCCGTGCGCAGCGCCGGCTTGGCGAGCACCGCATGAATCAGTTCATCGGTGTGCAGACTGCCCTTCATGAGCATCTCAACTTCCCAGGCGGCCGCCATGTCGGCAGCTTTTTCGGCAGCGGCGTGACTATGCAGCACATTCAATATCTCGACCCCGGTCAAATCAATACCGGCCTCGGCAGCCACATGACGGATGCGCACCTCAGGACCAATCAACACCGGCACGATCAGGCCGTAGCGGGCTGCGTCCATGGCGCCGCTGAGAGAGCCCTCGTCACACGGATGCACCACGGCGCAGCGTACGGCTTCGAGCTTGGCGCCAAGCGCCAGCAAATCATTAAAACGTGCAAGGGGATCAAACAACTGGATACGCGGGGCCGCAACACGCGGCAGACGCACCTTGTTGGTAGGCGCCAGCACTTTGGCGACACCACTTAAAACCAGCTCGCCACGCTGGTTAAAAACCTGGCAATCCAGCTCGACACAGTTGTTCTCCGGGTGCAGCGCGGTCACGGTCACGGTCACGGTAAGCGTGTCGCCCACGCGCACAGGTTTGACAAAGTGGAGTGCCTGATCACGATAAATGGTGCCCGGACCTGGAAACTGGGTGCCCAACAAGGCAGAAATAAGGGCACCGCTCCACATGCCATGGGCAATCACGCCATGGAACAAGCTGTCATTGGCATAGACAGAGTCGAGGTGTGCCGGGTTGGTGTCTCCTGACACGGCGGCAAAAGCCTGGATGTCCTCAAGCGTCAGGGTCCGCAGCAAGCGGGCAGATTGTCCGAGACTGATCTCGGAGAATGTGTAGTTTTCGATCAGTTCGGTATCCGAAGGCAAATTCATATCAGTTCCAAAATAGTAAAAATACAGCGCACAAATCAATTTCCGTTGAAAAAATCATTCAGCTTCAACCCGTCAGCGCCTGGCTTGAAACCCCGACGCAGCAAATGCTCCTCAGCCTGCACCATGGCCTGGTGCGTTACGGCGAGGCCGTGGTCATTCAGACTGACGGTCTCCAGGTGATAACGCAAGACCAACAAACCGCGCAGCTCTTCACGCAAATGACACTGGCGGCGCTCGATGCCCGTGCTGACCAGTTTCATGCCCGCCGAGGTGCTGCGACGTTCATTGACGACGGACTGCACCGGTTGCGAAGACATCAGCGCATTCACCGCAGAATGGTCGTCCAGGGACACGTTCAGTGCCGAGGCCAGTCTGGCAATGCGCACATTGACGACCTCGATAGAGGCGCTGACGCGTTGAATCAAATCGGTGTTGTTTTGCATGGTTTGCTTTTTCTTGGCGCCAACGGGCATGTTCTCAACAGAAATCGCTAACCGCATTTTAGGGTAAACCCTAGTATTTTGAACAATGAAACTGAATTCCTTTTTTGGCATGGTCCTGAAAAATCAGAATTGACTGACTGCAAATCACGCTGACAACAAAAAACCCGCCGAGGCGGGTTTTTTGTTGAGCTTGAAGAGCCTAGGACATGGACCAATTACTTGGCGCGCGTGCCCACAACTTCAACTTCAACGCGGCGGTTTTTAGCGCGACCTTCACGGGTCTTGTTATCAGCCACAGGCTGGGCTTCGCCCTTGCCTTCGGTGTAGATACGATTTTTTTCGATGCCCTTGGAGACAAGGTAAGCCTTGACGGCTTCAGAACGGCTAACCGACAACTTCTGGTTGTAAGCATCAGGTCCGGTCGCATCGGTGTGACCAACAGCAATCACCACTTCAAGACTGATGTCTTTGACCTTGGCGACCAGATCATCAAGCTTGGCTTTGCCTTCAGGCTTGAGCACCGACTTGTCGAAGTCAAAGAAGGCGTCAGCTGCGTAAGTGACCTTGGCAGGTGCCACAGGAGCAGGTGCGGGTGCAGGTGCGGGAGCTGGCGCAGGTGCGACTGCCACAGGTGCAGGCGCCGGGGCAGGAGCAACCACCGGGGCGGGCTTGGGAGCCACAATAGCGCCGTCGCAACCGACTGCGGCGGTAGCGGGGGTCCAGAATGCATCACGCCAGCAAAGTTCGCTGGTGCCGTTTTTCCAGACAGTGCCGTCTGTGCCGCGCCAGTTGTCAACAGATTGGGCACTGGCTGCGGTTGCCAGGGCTGCGGTAGCGATCAGCAAAGCCACTTTATTCAATTTCATCAGGGTTCTCCTTAAGGGGGGAAAATCCGCAGCAAAGCTGCGTCGGTATACGGACACCCAAGATGCCTATCAAGTTGGGCGTTAAAGGCATTGTGCCACAGCGAAGTTTATCAGGGATGCGCAAAATCAACGCATTCTGACTTTGGTGGCAAGCACTATGCCTATTTCAAGCAGACGTTGCATTGCAGCCACAAACGCACAGCTTAAAATGACCGGCTAACTTAGACCTTGCCTAGACTCAAGTCCACTCCATGACCCAGTTCGCCAAAGAAACCTTGCCCACCAGCCTTGCTGACGAGATGCGCCGCAGCTACCTCGATTACGCCATGAGCGTGATCGTGGGGCGCGCCTTGCCTGACGCGCGCGACGGCTTGAAGCCGGTGCACCGGCGTGTGCTGTTTGCCATGCACGAGCTCAACAACGACTGGAACAAGGCCTACAAAAAATCGGCCCGTATCGTCGGTGACGTCATTGGTAAATACCACCCGCACGGCGACCAGTCGGTGTACGACACCATCGTGCGCATGGCGCAGGATTTTTCCATGCGCCACATGCTGGTGGACGGCCAGGGCAACTTCGGCTCGGTCGACGGCGACAACGCGGCCGCCATGCGTTACACCGAGATCCGCCTGGCCAAGATTGCCCACGAACTGCTGGCTGACCTGGACAAGGAAACCGTGGACTTCGGCCCCAATTACGACGGCTCCGAAAAAGAACCCCTGGTGCTGCCGGCACGCCTGCCCAACCTGCTGATCAATGGCTCGGGCGGCATTGCCGTGGGCATGGCCACCAACATTCCGCCGCATAACCTGAATGAAGTGGTTGATGCCTGCCTGCACCTGCTGCGCAACCCTGAAGCCTCCATCGACGAGCTGATGGAAATTGTCCCGGCACCGGACTTCCCCACCGCCGGCATCATTTACGGCATCAACGGCGTCAAGGACGGCTACCGCACCGGCCGTGGTCGCGTCGTGATGCGTGCCAAGTGCCACTTTGAAGACATCGACAAAGGCCAGCGCCAGTCCATCATCGTTGACGAGTTGCCCTACCAGGTCAACAAGAAGACGCTGCAGGAGCGCATGGCCGAGCTGGTGCATGAAAAGAAAATTGAGGGCATCAGCCATATCCAGGACGAATCCGACAAGTCCGGCATGCGCCTGGTGATTGAACTCAAGCGTGGCGAAGTGCCCGAGGTGGTGCTGAACAACCTGTACAAGCAAACCCAGTTACAGGACACCTTTGGCATGAACATGGTGGCGCTGATCAACGGTCAACCCAAACTGTGCAACCTGAAAGATTTGATTCAGGTCTTTTTGCAACACCGCCGCGAGGTGGTGACACGGCGCACCGTGTTCAACCTGCGCAAGGCACGCGAGCGCGGTCATGTGCTGGAAGGCCTGGCCGTGGCGCTGGCCAACATCGACGAATTCATTCGCATCATCCGCGAGTCACCCACCCCGCCCGTGGCCAGAGCTGAGCTGATGACGCGCCTCTGGGACAGCACCCTGGTGCGCGAAATGCTCACCCGCACACGGGCTGACGGCGGTGTGGTCAACGCCGACGATTACCGCCCCGACGCACTCGAAAAACAATTCGGCATGGGCAAGGACGGCCTGTACCGTCTGTCAGAAACGCAAGCTCAAGAGATATTGCAGATGCGTCTGCAGCGCCTGACCGGTCTGGAGCAAGACAAGATCGTGGCCGAGTACAAAGAGGTGATGGCCGAGATCGACGACCTGCTGGACATCCTGGCCCGGCCTGAACGTGTCTCGATCATCATCGGTGACGAGCTCACGGCCATCAAAACCGAGTTTGGCATGACCAAACTGGGCGCGCGCCGCTCCCTGGTGGAGCACAGCTCGTTTGACCTGTCCACCGAAGACCTGATCACGCCGACCGACATGGTGGTCACGCTGAGCCACAGCGGCTACATCAAGAGCCAGCCCTTGAGCGAATACCGGGCGCAAAAACGCGGTGGTCGCGGCAAGCAGGCTACCGCCACCAAGGATGATGACTGGGTTGACCAGCTTTTTATTGCCAATACCCACGACTACATCCTGTGCTTTTCCAACCGTGGCCGCATGTACTGGCTCAAGGTGTGGGAAGTGCCGCAAGGCTCGCGTGGCTCACGCGGCAGGCCCATCGTCAACATGTTCCCGTTGCAGGAAGGCGAAAAAATTACCGTGGTGCTTGCACTCACCGGCGAAAAACGCACTTTTCCAGCCGACCAGTATGTCTTCATGGCCACCAGTATGGGCACCGTCAAGAAGACGGCGCTGGTGGAGTTTTCCAATCCACGCAAGGCCGGCATCATTGCGGTTGACCTCGACGAAGGCGACTTTTTGATTGGTGCAGCCCTGACCGACGGCCAGCACGACGTGATGCTGTTCAGTGACGGCGGCAAGGCCGTGCGCTTTGATGAAAACGACGTGCGCCCGATGGGCCGCCAGGCGCGCGGCGTGCGCGGCATGATGCTCGAAGAAGGCCAAAGCGTGATCGCCATGCTGGTCGCCGAGGACGAAACACAAAGTGTGCTTACCGCCACCCAACATGGTTACGGCAAGCGCACCAGCATTGCCGAGTACACCCGCCACGGCCGCGGCACCAAAGGCATGATCGCCATTCAACAGAGCGAGCGCAATGGCAAGGTGGTGGCTGCCACGCTGGTGCATGCCGACGACGAAATCATGCTGATCACCGACAAGGGGGTGCTGGTGCGCACCCGTGTCTCGGAAATCCGCGAACTCGGTCGCGCCACCCAGGGCGTCACCTTGATTGGCCTGGACGACGGCTCGCAGTTGAGTGGCCTGCAGCGCATTGTGGAAAACGACGCCATTCCCACCACCGAAGACAACACAGACGATGACAGCAATGCGCCCGTATAACTTTTCCGCCGGCCCTGCCGTCATGCCCGACGCGGTGCTGGCCGAGGCGGCCGCCGAGATGCTGGATTGGCACGGCAGCGGCATGGGTGTGATGGAAATGAGCCACCGGGGCAAGGAGTTCGGCGCCATTCACGAACAGGCGCAGGCGGACCTGCGTGAGCTGCTGGCGGTGCCCGAAAACTTCAAGCTGCTCTTCATGCAAGGCGGTGGCCTGGCCGAAAACGCCATCGTGCCGCTGAACCTGTCAAGAGGCCAGACCGCTGACTTTGTGGTCACCGGCAGCTGGAGCCAGAAGTCTCTGGGCGAAGCGCGCAAGTACTGCAACGCGACAGAGGCCGCCAACACCCAAGCTAACGGCCACACCACGCTGGCAGATCCCGGCCAGTGGCAGCTCAGCAGCAATCCGGCGTACGTGCACATCTGCAGCAACGAGACCATCAACGGTGTCGAGTACCACACCCTGCCCGACCTGAAGGCGCTGGGCTGCGACGCCCCGCTGGTGATTGATTTTTCCTCGCACGTGGCCTCACGCCCGGTGGACTGGTCGCGCGTCGGACTGGCCTTTGGCGGCGCCCAGAAAAACCTCGGGCCGGCCGGTTTGACGCTGGTGGTGGTGCGCGACGACCTGCTCGACCGCGCCCTGCCGGTATGTCCCAGCGCCTTCAACTACCGCACGGTGGCCGACAACGATTCGATGTTCAACACCCCGCCCACCTACTCCATCTACATCGCCGGGCTGGTATTCAAGTGGCTCAAAGCCCAGGGCGGCATCGCGGCGGTGCAGGCCCGCAACATCGCCAAGGCCGATCTGCTGTACCACGCCATCGACCACTCCGCTCTGTACTTCAACCGGGTGGCCAAAGACTGCCGCTCGCGCATGAACGTGCCGTTTTACCTGCGCAATGAGAGCCTCAACGACGCCTTTTTGAGTGGCGCGCGCGCGCGCGACCTGCTGCAACTCAAGGGCCATAAATCGGTGGGCGGCATGCGCGCCAGCATTTACAACGCCATGCCTTTGGAGGGCGTGCAGGCCCTGGTGACTTACATGCGCGACTTCGAAACTCAGCACGGCTGAGACCTCTCTTTTACCCAAACCAGCCCATGGCAAAAACACTTCCTGAATTGCGCACCCAGATCGATGCCCTTGATCGGGAACTGCTGACCCTGCTGAACCGTCGCGCCAACCTGGCCCATGAGGTGGGCGAAATCAAACGACTCGACGGCTCGACCGTGTTCCGCCCTGACCGCGAAGCGCAAGTCATTGCCAACCTGCAGGCACACAACGGCGGCCCCCTCAAGGACCACAGCCTGAGCCTGATCTGGCGTGAAATCATGTCGGCCTGCCGCGCCCTGGAAGCACCGCAACGCGTGGCCTATCTGGGCCCGGCGGGCACCTTCAGCGAACAGGCGGCCATTCAGTTTTTTGGCGGCAGCATGTCACGCGTACTGTGTGTCAGCATTGACGAAGTGTTTCGCGCAACAGCAGCGGGCAGTGCCGAATTTGGCGTGGTACCGATCGAAAATTCCTCTGAGGGCGTGATCTCGCGCTCACTCGACCTGCTGCTCAACTCGCCGCTGCACATCATTGGGGAAACCAGCTTTCTGGTGCGACACAATCTGCTGCGCCTGGAGCCCTCGCTGCACGACATCGAGGCCGTTTACGCCCACCCGCAGGCGCTGGCGCAGTGCCAGGACTGGCTCACCACCCACCTGCCCCATGCCGAGCGGCGCCCGGCCGCCAGCAACGCCGAGGGCGCCCGCCTGGCCGCCACCAATCCGGCCTGGGCGGCCATCGCGAGTGAGCGCGCGGGCAGTGAATTTGGCCTGCATATCGCCTCCTATGCGATCCAGGACGATGCCTTCAACCGCACCCGCTTTGCCATCATCTGCCTGCCGCAAACGCTGGCCGCACCGCAAGCCACCGGCAATGATTGCGTCAGCCTGATCGTGTCGGTGACCAACCGGCCGGGGGCCGTGCATGACCTGTTGGTGCCACTGAAAAAACACGGCGTGTCCATGACGCGCTTTGAGTCCCGGCCTGCGCGCTCGGGGCAGTGGGAATACTACTTTTACATCGACCTGCAAGGCCATCCCAGCCAGCCCCATGTGGCAGACGCACTTGAAGAATTGCGCGGCCTGTGCGCGTTTTACAAAGTGCTGGGCACCTACCCTGTCAGCGAATAGCCATGTTTGCGCAACTCGGATTGATCGGCTGCGGCCTGATGGGTGGCTCGTTTGCGCTGGCGCTGAAACATGCCGGCTTGGTGCAGCGCGTGGTGGGTTACAGCCCGTCACCCACCACGGTCCAGAAAGCCCTGCAACTCGGCGTGATCGACGCGGTCGCCTCCTCGGCCTTGCAAGCGGCCAGCGGTGCCGACATCGTGCTGGTGGCCGTGCCGGTATCAGTGACCGAAGCCACCCTGCAACAGATTGCACCCGCCATCACGCCGCACATGCTGGTGATGGACGTGGGCTCGACCAAGACGGATGTGCTGGCTGCGGCGCAGCGCGCTTTGGGCTCCGGAATAGGCTCGTTTGTGCCGGCGCATCCGATTGCCGGCAAGGAAAAAGCGGGCGTGGAACACGCCGATGCCAAGCTGTACCAGGGCTGCCAGGTGATTCTGACCCCCACCGCCGACACCCTGGACCAACAGCGCCAGCAGGCGTTGCAGGTCTGGCAGGCCTTGGGCTGCAAGGTGGTGCAGATGTCGCCCGAGGAACATGACGCGGCCTACGCAGCGGTCAGCCACTTTCCGCATCTGCTGGCATTCGCCCTGATGAACGCCATCACAGGCCAGCCCCAGGGACAAGAATTTTTGTCCCTGGCCGGCCCTGGCTTTCGCGACTTCAGCCGCATTGCGGCCAGCGACCCCAAAGTCTGGCGTGACATTTTGTTGTCGAACCGCCAGCAGTTGCTGCTGCAAAGCCAGCAGCTTCAGAGCCAGTTGCATGCCTTCGAGTCCCTGCTGCTGCAGGGCGATGGTGCAGCAGTTGAGGCCCTGATTGCGCGAGCCAGCACGGCACGCAGCGAATGGCATCTCAAACAACAACCTACCAAACCCGCATGCTGAACACCTTATTCGTCGACCTGCCACCGCTTCGGTCTGCTGGCGGCACGATCACCTTGCCGGGCTCCAAAAGCATCTCGAACCGGGTGCTGTTGCTGGCCGCCCTGACCGAAGGCCGCACCACCTTGCACGATGTGCTGGACTCCGATGACACCCGCGTCATGCTGGCCGCCTTGCGCGCCCTGGGCTGCGACATCACCCAGAGCGGCAACACCGTGGTCGTGGACGGCCTGGGCGGTCAACCCAAACACCGTCAAGCCAAGTTGTTCATGGGCAACGCCGGTACTGCCATCCGGCCACTCACCGCCGCACTGGCCCTGATGGGCGGCAACTATGAGTTGAGCGGTGTGCCGCGCATGCACGAGCGCCCCATTGGTGACCTGGTGGACGCGCTGCGCCAGCTGGGTTGCCAGATCGACTACCTGGGCCAGGACGGCTACCCGCCGCTGCACATTGGCCAACCTGACCTCAAGCTCGACGCTCCCATTCAAGTGCGCGGCGATGTGTCGAGCCAGTTCCTGACTGCCCTGCTGATGGCGCTGCCGCTGGTGGCGCGCCAGGACATCGTGATCGACGTCGTGGGCGAGCTGATCTCCAGGCCCTACATCGAGATCACGCTGAACCTGCTGGCGCGTTTTGGCATTGCGGTCAAACGCACAGGCTGGCAGCGCTTCACCATTCCGGCGGGCAGCCGGTACCGGTCGCCAGGCACCCTGTTTGTTGAAGCTGATGCATCCTCGGCGAGTTATTTCATTGCCCTGGGGGCCATTGCGCCGGCCACCACGGGCCGCAGCGGCATCCGCATCGAAGGCCTCGGGGCGGATTCGATTCAGGGCGACATCCGCTTCATCGAAGCCGCCCAAATGATGGGCGCCAAAGTGATCAGCGGCCCGAACTGGCTCGAAGTCTCGCGCGGTGCCTGGCCACTCACCGCCATCGACCTGGACTGCAACCACATTCCCGATGCCGCCATGACGCTGGCGGTGATGGCCTTGTATGCCAACGGCACCACCACCTTAAGAAATATTGCCAGCTGGCGTGTCAAGGAAACCGACCGCATTGCCGCCATGGCGTGCGAGTTGCGCAAGCTCGGCGCCAGCGTGGTCGAAGGCGCCGACTTCATCCAGGTCACGCCGCCTGCCAGCCCGGCACAATGGAAAGCCGCCAGCCTCCACACCTATGACGACCACCGCGTCGCCATGTGTTTTGCCTTGGCCACTTTCAACCCGGCTGGACTGCCAGTGCGCATCGAAGACCCCAAGTGTGTCGCCAAGACCTTTCCCGACTTCTTCGAGGCACTGTTCTCTTTGGTGCAGACAGACCCGACAAGCATTCCCGTCATTTGCGTGGATGGCCCCACCGCGTCGGGCAAAGGCACGTTGGCAGCGCAATTGGCCAGCCAGTTGGGCTACCACTTGCTGGACTCGGGCGCGCTCTACCGCATCACCGCGCTGGCGGCGACGCGTGCGCAATTGCCGCTGGACGCCACGGCCGAAGAAGCCATTGCCGCACTGGCCCAAGGTCTGCCTATCGAATTCAAGGCGGACTTGGTGCTGCTGGCGGGCGAAGACATCTCTGAGGCCATCCGCACCGAAGAGGCCGGCATGAATGCCTCCAGAGTGTCGGTTTTGCCCAAGGTGCGTGCCGCGCTGGTGGACTTGCAGCATGGGTTTCGCCGTCTGCCCGGCCTGGTGGCCGATGGCCGCGACATGGGCACGGTGATCTTCCCCGCCGCCCCGCTCAAGGTTTTTTTAACCGCCAGCGCCGAACAGCGCGCGCAAAGACGGTTTAAACAGTTGATTTCAAAAGACAAATCGATTACACTCCACGCTCTTCGCGCCGACTTGGAAGCACGTGACGCCCGGGATTCTTCCCGCAGCGTGGCACCTCTCAAGCCGGCCGCAGATGCCAGGTTGCTGGACAACTCCCAGGTCTCGATTGAAGAATCGGTGACCCAGGTGTTGGACTGGTGGCAAGGCAAACAGCCCTTCTGACCCTGTCTGAAGGGCTAAAACTGCAACGGCCTCGGCCAATGCACCGGCCCTCATCCGCCCCCTCGCGCCGCATTGGCGCACTGCGAATGAGGTTCAAAAAAACTTAACCCCGCGCTTAAAACCGCGAATAACCTGCGCTTAACACCGCATCAAAACATGTCTGAATCTTTTGCCGCCCTGTTTGAAGAGTCCCTGCAACGCACAGAAATGCGCCCGGGCGAAGTGATCACTGCTGAAGTGGTTCGTATCGAACACAGCTTTGTGGTTGTGAACGCCGGCCTCAAGTCTGAAGCCTACGTACCGCTGGAAGAGTTCAAGAACGACCAGGGCGAAACCGAAGTCCAGGTTGGCGACTTTGTGTCGGTGGCCATTGGCTCGATCGAAAACGGTTACGGCGACACGATCCTGAGCCGCGACACTGCCAAGCGTCTGGCCTCCTGGATGGCCCTGGAAAAAGCCCTGGAAACCGGCGAATTTGTCACGGGTCAAACCAGCGGCAAGGTCAAGGGTGGCCTGACCGTGTTGGTCAACGGCATCCGCGCCTTCCTGCCCGGTTCGCTGGTCGACACCCGTCCGACCAAAGACCTGTCCCCGTACGAGAACAAGACCCTGGAATTCAAGGTCATCAAGCTCGACCGCAAGCGCAACAACGTGGTGCTGAGCCGCCG
>CAZIGL010000042.1:0-23815 GCA_964538895.1 uncultured Rhodoferax sp. | reverse complement strand
GCGGACGGTGCCGCTGCGCTGACTCCCAACAGCACACCGGTCGCCCCCGTCGCACCCGCCACGGCAGCGCCGTCCACCGGCAAGGTTGCGAATCTGGTCAAGCAATTTAATGACGCAGAGGCCAGCGGCACGGCTGTGAACACAGTTGGTAGCCCCGCCCCCGCTGCAAATGTGGCCAAGCCATCAACCGCGAGCGAGGAAAGCAAATCTGACGCAGACGGTGACGCTGCGCTGACTCCCAGCAGCACGCCGGTCGCCCCCGTCGCACCTGCCACGGCCAAGTCGTCAACCGGCAACGTTGCGAATCTGGTCAAGCGCTTCAATGACGCAGAGGCCAGCGGCACGAGTGTGAACACGGTTGGTAGCCCTGCACCGGTAGCACCCGCTACGGCCAAACCTTCAGCCGCGACCGAGGAAAGCAAATCTGAAACTCAGGCACCCACCGATATCAGCGCTGCAGCCAATTCAAGTTCACAAAGCGCGCCAAAAACAGCAGAGGTTACAAGCGGCAATATTGGCGATAACGCAGTACGGGCCAAGAATAGGGCGAGTTTGAAGAATAACTCGGAGAGTTTTAAAGGCACCAAGACAACAGAGGCGTGTGTAGATACGGAGACAGCTCCGGGAGTCATAGAGTGCGTGGCGCCAGAGTGACCTTAAGGCAATCCAAACCGGAAATCTCGGGTTAGATCAATGTACTTGACAATCAGCGTCAAGGCCACTGTGTGGGGATTACGGGCGTTTCGCGTGTTTGTTGGTAATAAGAATTCATCATGGTCACGGTCGCCGCTTCAAGCTGGATGTAAAGGGTCAAAGCAGACCTTGCCAGACGCCACCGTTCACTATCGTGATGCTTTTGCGGTGAACGCGCCACCCATTGGTGGCTCAGCCTTGTCGGCGCAGCTCGCGCAGCATGAACAGGTACAGCCCTTCCACCTTGTCGCGCGCCCAGGGTGTCTTGCGCAGGAACTTCAGGCTCGACGCCACGCTGGGCTCATGCGTGAAGCAGCGCACCGGAATGCGCTCGCCCAGGCCGGGCCAGCCGTAATGGGCGCTCAGGGCGGTCACCATGGCTTCGAGTGTGACGCCGTGCAAGGGGTTGCGGGCTTGGGGCGCGGCTTGGGGTGCGGGGGGTGAGATGCTCATGCGCCGATTTTGGCACCGGTGGCTTATTTCTTGTGAGGCAAACCCTGCTTGCCTGGCCTTTTTGCTTTGGCCTTGGTTAACTTGTCGGCAGCAGCCTCTTCGGGCGTTGGTTGTTTCTGCAAGGCCGATTCCAGGCGCTCACACAGAATGCGCAAAATCTTGACCCGGGCGAAATTTTTGTCATTGGCCTCGACCAGGGTCCAGGGCGCCTCGCCGGTGCTGGTGCGCTCCACCATGTCGCAAATGGCTTGCTGGTAGTCGTGCCATTTTTCGCGGTTGCGCCAGTCCTCCTGGGTGATTTTGAAGCGCTTGAACTCAACCTGTTCACGTTCCTTGAAGCGTTTGAGTTGCTCGGCTTGGCTGATTTGCAGCCAGAACTTGACCACAATGACGCCGGCTTCGGTCAACTCGTGCTCAAAGTCGTTGATTTCGCTGTAGCCGCGCAGCCAATCGGCCTCTGAGCAAAAGCCTTCCACCCGCTCCACCAGCACCCGGCCATACCAGGTGCGGTCAAAAATGGCGATATGACCTTGGCGCGGCAGCTTTTGCCAGAAGCGCCACAGGTGGGGTTGGGCCTTTTCTTCGTCGGTGGGTGCCGCCACCGGCGTCACCTGGTATTGGCGCGCGTCCAGTGCCGCAGCAATGCGCCGGATGGCGCCACCCTTGCCCGCTGCATCGGCGCCTTCAAAGGCGCACACCAGCGCGCGATGTTTGAAGCGCTCGTCACGCACCAGCTCCGACAGGCGACCCTGCCATTTGGCCAGTTCGTCCTTGTAGGGTTCGTCTGCCAGCGCCAGGGTCAAATCCATTTCGGACAGCACGTTGCGGCCATCCAGGTCCACCCGCACCATGGGCGCCATTGGCGAGTGCGGCGCGTCTTTTGCGGCCAGCTTGTTTTGCATGGCATTGAGCAGCACCTGACCCACGGTCAGGCTGCGGTAGCGGTCGTCCGTGCCCTCCACCACCACCCAGGGCGCTGCGGCGGTGTTGGTCACTCGCAGCAAATGGCGCGCTGCGTCCTGCAACTTGTCATAGGTTTTGAGGCGGTACCAGTTCCACTGGGTCACGCGCCAGGCGGTGCGCGGGTCGCTGGAAAGTGCCTTGAGACGCTGTCTTTGACCGTCCTTGGTCAGGTGAAACCAGAACTTGAGCACCAGCGCGCCTTCGTTGACCAGCATCTCCTCAAAGCGGTTGATCTGTTCGGCACGGGCATCGAGCTCCTTGACGGAAATGGCACCTTCGATGCGCTCGCGAATGGGGTCGGAGTACCACGAGCCGGCAAACATGCCGACCCGGCCTTTGGGTGGCAGGCTGCGCCAGTAGCGCCACATGTGCGGGCGCTCGCGTTCTTCGTCGCTGGGTTGGGAAAATGCCAGCGTGGAAATAAAACGCGGGTCCATCCACTCGTACAGGGTGTTGATGGTCTCGCCCTTGCCCGCGCCGTCCTGCCCGCTGATGAGCACCACCACCGGCGTCTTGTGCTGCTCAAACAAATCAACCTGCGCCGCCAGCAGGGCGGCGCGCAAAGCGGGTACTGCCTGACGGTAGGCGGCCTTGCTGAGTTCGTGACCAATTTCGGCAGATTGAAACATGGGGCGCTTTCTTTCAGTGAAACATTCAGGGGCGGTGTGCGGGTTGGCAGATGGCACCGCAGCCGGCCTCAATCCGGGGTTGTGAATTTTCGCACCATCAAAACCAAGGGTTTTACCTGATCTGTGGCGCTGTTTTAGGGGGGGCAACTGCCGTCAAGGGGTATTTGAATCCGTTACAGTTCAAACCCTCATGTCGACCTTACGTCCATTCATTGAAGTCGCCGTGATCATGCAACGCTTGGCCAACACTGGCCCCGCCGCCCGCCGCCCGCCGCCCGCCGCCCGCTGGCAGCCCTGGCGCTGGCAGTTGGCTGACGTGGTGATGCACGAAACCGGTTTTGGCACCGAGCCACGCCTGCTCTACCAGAGTGACACCGAGCAACGCTGGTTGCATGGCGGCCTCAAGGTGGAGCTGTTCAAGGACGATGGCGAAGGGTATTACCTGAATGTCAGCACTGACGTGCCCAGCTGGTTTGTGTTGTGGCGCATGGACGAGGAGCCCAGCCTGGCCGCCGAGCCCATTCCACGCCCGCTGGTCGCAGCGCAAGCAGGCGCTGCGCGAGGGCAAGCCGCCAGCCCGGCGGCTGTGCCGCCAGCAATCCCTGAAAAACCACCGGCACCCACGCTGGCCGATGTGCAGGCGCTTCAACCTGACAGCAGTTTCGCGCCCTTTGTGGCACGCGATGTGGCCCCCGAGGTGCGCAACGCCGCCATGAAAAAACTCTTTACCGACCCGCACTACAACGTGATGGACGGGCTCGACATCTACATCGGCGACTACAGCATCCCCAGCCCCATGCCGGCGGCCATGCTGCGGCAAATGGCCAGCGCCAAGTTTCTCAAGCTGTTTGACGAAGACGAACAAGCTGCACCCGTTCCCGTGGCTGCAGCGCCCGCAACTGCTGCCGATGCCGCGCTTGCACCCGCAGCGGCGGACACCCCCGCAATCCAAGACCCACACCATGACCACACTGATCTGCGACTGCAACCAGACCATGCCGCTCGACCCGCGCGCCTTGAGCGCGAGCCTGAACGAGCCCCTGACCCTGCATTCGAGCCTGTGCCGTCGCCAGGCCGCTGAATTTTTGCAAGCCGCAGGCAAGGGCGATGAACTGGTGGTGGCCTGCACCCAGGAAACAAAGCTGTTCAACGAGCTGGCTGACCAGGCTAACCTGAGCACGCCGATCAAGTTTGTCAACATCCGCGAAACCGGTGGCTGGAGCCGTGATGCGGCCAAGGCCAGCCCCAAAATTGCTGCCCTGCTGGCGCTGGCCCATCTGCCCGAACCCGACCCGGTGGCCACCGTTACCTTTAAGAGTGCCGGGCGCGCACTCATCATTGGCGAACTGGGTGCGGCCGAGCAAGTGGCCACCTTGCTGGGTGAGGCGCTGGATGTCACCCTGTTCACCCAAGGTGCCGGTGACCTGGGCGCGGCGCAGGAGCGGCGTTACCCGGTGCTCGGCGGCCAGATACAAACACTGACGGGCTGGCTCGGCGCCTTTGAGCTGATCTGGCAACAAGACAATCCGATCGACCTGGACTTGTGCACGCGCTGCAATGCCTGCCTGGCCGCCTGCCCCGAAGACGCCATTGGCCTGGACTATCAGATTGACCTGCAGGCCTGCGACGCCAACCGCGCCTGCGTCAAGGTGTGCAAAGTGGCCGGTGCCATCGACTTCAACCGCACGCCGCAAGACCATAGTGACAGCTTTGATCTGGTGCTTGATTTGCGCGCCACACCGGCGTTCAGCCAGCATGCGAAGCCACAGGGCTACCTGCACTGGGATGGCCGCGATCTGAAAGCGCTACTGGCTTGGCGCGAGCTGGTGGGTGAGTTTGAAAAGCCCAAGTTCTTCAACTACAAACAAAAGCTCTGCGCCCACAGCCGCAACGACAAAGTGGGCTGCACGGCCTGCATCGAGGTGTGCTCCGCCAGCGCCATCAGCAGCGATTTCAAGCGCCAGCGGGTCTTGGTGAACCCCAACCTGTGCGTGGGCTGCGGCACCTGCAGCACGGTGTGCCCGACCGGTGCCATGGGCTTTGCCTACCCGCGCGCCAGCGACCAGGGCGTCAAGCTCAAAACCCTGCTGGCCACCTACCAGCGCAGCGGTGGCAAGGATGCTGCGCTGCTGCTGCACAGCCAGGGCAGGGGGGCCGCTTTGCTGGGCGACCTGGGCCGCGCTGCGCAATTGGAAAAGGGCCAAAAGGGCGGCATCCACGGCGTGCCGGCGCGTGTGCTGCCGGTGGCGCTGTGGCACACGGCGTCGACCGGGTTGGATTTGTGGCTGACGGCCGTGGCCTATGGCGCAAGCCAGGTATGGCTGCTGCTGACCGACGAGGAAGCGCCCCAGTATGCCGAGGCGCTGCGCGAGCAGATGGCCGTGGCGCAAACCATTTTGACGAGCCTGGGCTACGCCGGCGAACACTTCAAGTTGCTGCAGGTACGCGATGCACGCGACCTGGCCGCGCTTGACCGCGACTTGCAGGCAGCGCCCGCGCAAGCCCCGGCACGCCACGCCAGCTTTGCCGTGCAGGCCGACAAACGCGCCACGCTGGAGCTGACGCTGGACCACCTGATTGCGCAAGCCCCCAAACCCAGCCAGGTGGCCATTGCCTTGCCCGCCGTTGGTTCACCGCTGGGCGGTCTGACTGTCAACAAGGACACTTGCACGCTGTGCCTGAGCTGTGTCAACGCCTGCCCGGCCAGTGCGCTGGCCGACAACGCGCAGGCGCTGCAACTGCGTTTTATTGAAAAAAATTGCGTGCAATGCGGGCTGTGTGTCAAAACCTGCCCCGAAAAAGCCTTGACTCTGGTGCCGCAGCTCAATCTGGCACCGCAGCGCAAGGAGCACGTGGTGCTCAACCAGATGCAGCCCTACGCCTGTGTGCGCTGCGGTAAACCCTTTGGCACGCTCAAGGCCATTGAAGGCATGGTGGCCAGGCTCGCAGGCCACAGCATGTTCCAGGGCGCGGCGATGGAGCGTCTGAAAATGTGCGGCGACTGCCGTGTCATCGACATCTATTCAAGCAACAACGAAATCAAAATCACGGATATCTGACCATGATGCACCTACCAGAAGTAGCCGCCAGCAGCGCGCTCGACGAAGAAGCCGCCCGTGCCGAGTTGTATGGTGTGCTGGCCCAGCTTTTTTATGCGGCGCCCGCGCCTGAACTGCTGGCCAATTTGCGGCTGGCTGTCACCGAGGCCCCGGCCGCAGGTGGCTTTTTGGAGGAACCCTGGCGCGCCAGCAAAGCTTTTTTGCCGAGCACCTGCAATCCTGGGCGGTGCCATTGTGCGATGCCATTGCCCAGCACCCCAAGAGTCGCTTTTATGCCGCAGTGGCCGAGCTGACCCGTGCCTTTGTGTCGGTCGAAGCACAGGGCTTTGACATGCTGGATTGACCATGGGAAACAGCCAGACGCGCCACCTCAGGGCGTGTTGAGGTCGTCCACGGTCCACCAGGTCACATCGTCAATGCTGCGCACCACCTGGTAAGCCTCGACCGCCACCGCCACCAGCACGCAGTCGGGCGACTGTAAAAAAGAAGCCAGGTCCGGGTGCCGCTGCAAATGCGCCTGCATTGCCGCAGGGTGCTGGTCGACGCTGATGTCCTGTGCCTGCCCGATGGCCGTCACCACAAAGCCGGCCTGCTGGCCGCCGCGGCTTGCCTTGCAGCCGTCCACCAGCACCGAGACCCGGCGGTTGTTCAGCAGATTGCTGTACTTTTTGGTGTCGCGGTAGGTGGCAAATACCAGCTGGCGCCAGCCCTGGAACGGCGTGACCGCGATCAGGCTGGCGTGGGGCTGGCCCCCGCCTTCCGTGGCCAGAATGGCAAAACCGGTGGCGTTGAGCAACTGCTGGACGGTGTGCTTATCTGTGACAGGATGGCGCATGGGTTTTCCAAAAAGATGTTTAAAAAATGGTGAACTGCTGGTGGGCTATGGGGGCGTCTGCTCGCTGATGCCAGTTGCCAGTTTATTCAACTTCGGTGTCGCTGGCGGCGGGTTGCCAGCCCGTTTGCGTGTTTGTGAATGACCAGCTCGACGAGGACGTCATCGTCCGGCTCAAACACCTCGTTTCGGCGCCGCCGGCCAGCGGGCCACGCCAATCCCGGGCACCGGCCTGGTGGCCAATCAATACCCGTCCATTGCTTGGCGCCGTTGGCAACCCGCCAAGCAGCCCGCCAAATAAATTTGCCAGACCCAGGCCCCGCAACACCCGGTTGGGTTCCACCCTTTTGCCGTCCAGGGTTTCGAGGTAGGCAATCGAAATGAGGGTGTCAATCGAATTGATGGCGGCCAGTGCCAAACCCACGGGAAGCGTCAGGCTCAGAATGTCTGACCAAGCCTGTGCCGAGGACAGCGCCGCTCAGGCTTCCATGGTAGAGTAATGACCCGAGCGCGTTCAGGGCCGGAATGCCGAGCACGTCTTTCAGGGCCATCCAGGTCAGGGCGATGGCCGAACCATTGGTAATGCCCACCAGCACCGGCAGATGGATGAACTTGATCACCCGGCCCAGTTGCAGCACCTCGATCAGCCACTGAAAGAGTCCGGACGAAGCCACCGCCAGTACCAGTGCGGCAAGTGCCACCGGCAAGCCGCCAAACAGGGCGCTGCCGGGGGCTGAACGGACCAGAAAAAGTTGCCCAATGCCACTGGCAGGAACGCGCTCCAGATCGCCAGCGGGCTCGCCATGGGGCCCAATGAAGCCATGACCGCAACGCCATACACCATGTCAACCGGCAGCAGGCTGAGTACCACCGTGGCGCCAGACAGCGAGGCCACACCCCAGGCGCGCCGGGCAGGCTTTGACTTGTCGAGCAGTGCCATGCCGCTCACCTGCTGGCCGAAGATGGCTCGCATTCGCTGGGTGCCGACACCACCACCGGTTACCCCGTGTCCATCCCCGCTGAACGGGCGCTCACCGTTTATGTGGACAAGCGCGAACTGGTCATGCTCATGACCCTGGGTGCGCACCCTGAGCTGCTGGTGCTGGGCTTTTTGCGCAACCAACGCCTGGTGGCAAGCGTGGCCGAGGTCGAGTCCATCACGGTCGACTGGGACGTGGGCGCTGCCGCCGTCAAAACCCGCCAGGGCATTTCGGACATTGAAGCGCGCACCGCCAAACGGGTGGTGACCACCGGCTGCGGCCAAGGCAGTGTTTTTGGCGACCTGATGGCCGAGGTGGACAGCATCACGCTGCCCGCGGCCATGCTCTCGCAAGCTGAGCTGTACGGCATCGTCAACGCCATCCGGCTGCAGGAAACCACTTACAAATCGTCGGGCTCGGTGCATGGCTGCGCGCTGTTTCAGGGCGCAGAGATGCTTGTTTTTGTCGAAGACGTGGGCCGCCACAACGCGCTTGACACCATCGCTGGCTGGATGTGGATGCAAAATAATGCCCCCATGCTTGTCGCTTCGCGTACTACGCTGGACATGACTCAGCCAGAGGCAACGTCTCTTCGGTCTGTCCGGACCTGCACCGGCAGGCCCGGAGCCGCAGACCTTAGCCCCGAGGGGTCCATGCCTTGCTTGGGGCGGCCCGGCGCTGCAGCGAGATGGTCATCAAGTCGGCGCAAATGGGCGTGCCCATTGTGGTGTCGCGCAGCGGCATCACCCAAATGGGTTTGGACGTGGCCCAGCGCCTGGGCCTGTGCGCCATTGGCCGGGCCACCAACAAGCGGTTTCTGTGCTATAGCGGGGCCGAGCGTCTGATATTGCAGCCTGAACTGGCGGGCACACGTGTTGCGGCGCTGAGCGCCGATTTGAATTTGTTCGGACTTGCTGTGGGGCCGGACAGCCATAGGCCCGGGGGCGGGCCTCCCACAAAACATCCAAGCCCTGTTTAGGCCAGGCGCCCTGTGGGAGTGGCGCTTCATGGTATTGGCTACGTCGCCCTGTGGGAGCGGCGCCCTCGCCGCGATTGTCCCAATGAGGCACTGTCGACTTCCCTTCAAACACGCTCGCCGCGTCGGGTTGCTGAACCCGCCCAGCCCCGGCCCGAGCCCGAGTGCGCTATCGTTACATCATGAAAATCTCTTTTTTGGAATTGGGCTGGCGTTCGTTGACGCGTGATTTGCGTGCCGGCGAACTGCGTTTGCTGATGGTGGCCGTGACGCTGGCGGTGGCCGCGCTGACAGCGGTGGGCTTTTTTGCCGACCGACTCAAGGGCGGTTTGCAGCGCGATGCGCGTCAACTGCTCGGTGGTGACGCCGTGGTCGTCAGCGACAACCCGATTCCTGCCGCCTTTCTGGCGCAGGTCGAGGCCCTGGGTTTGCAGCAGACCATCAACCTGACTTTTCCGACCATGGCGCGCGCGCCCGAACTGGCAGGTGGCAGCATCAAACTGGTGTCTCTGAAGGTGGTCGCCGAGGGCTATCCGCTGCGTGGGCGCCTGCGCGTGAGCGAGCAAGCGGGCGGCGCCGACGCGTTGACCCGTGACATTCCCCCGCCTGGCCAGGCCTGGGTTGACGCCGCTTTGCTGGTTGCGCTGGATCTGCCGGTTGGGGGCGATCTGCTGCTGGGCGACAGCCGCTTCAAGGTCAGCCGCATCATCGTCAACGAGCCCGACCGGGGCGCGGGTTTCATGAACTTTGCGCCGCGCGTCATGATCAATGAGGCGGATGTTCAGGCCACTGGCCTGATCCAGCCCGCCAGTCGCCTGCGCTACCGGCTCGCGGTGGCGGGTGAAGACCGGGCGGTGAAAAGCTTTGTCGATTGGGCGCAAGTGCAGGTCGACTCAAACGCCGTGCGAGGTGCCAGGGTGGAGGCGTTGGACGGCGGCCGCCCGGAGCTCAGCACCACACTGGCCCGGGCTGAAAAATTCCTGAACCTGGTGGCACTGTTGGCGGCGCTGCTCAGCGCGGTGGCGGTGGCCCTGGCGGCCCGTGGCTTTGCCGCCAGCCATCTGGACGATTGCGCCATGCTGCGGGTGCTGGGCTTGCCCCAGCGCACCATCGCCGCCGCCTACACCTTTGAATTTGTCCTGATCGGCCTGCTGGCCAGCGCCCTGGGGGTGCTGCTGGGCTTTGCGGTTCACTACGGCTTTGTGGCGCTGCTTGCCGGTCTGGTGGACTCGGCCTTGCCCGGGGCCGGGCTCTGGCCGGTGCTGTTTGGCATGGGCATGGGGCTGACGCTGCTGCTGGCGTTTGGCCTGCCCCCGGTGCTTCAATTGGCCCAGGTGCCGCCGCTGCGGGTCATTCGACGTGACGTGGGCGGGCTCAAACCGGCGTCTCTCATGGTGCTGGGCGTGGGTGTGGCCGGTTTTGCCGCCTTGCTGCTGGCCGCCAGCAGCGACCTTAAACTGGGCCTGATTGCCGTGGGCGGTTTTGCCATGGCCACGCTGCTGTTTGCGTCTTTGAGCTGGCTGGCTGTCAAGCTGCTGCGCGCCGTGGTCAATGACGCCACCGCACCCACGGCCATGGTGCTGGCCACGCGGCAAATTGCCGCCCGCCCGGCCTTTGCCGTGGTCCAGGTCAGCAGCCTGGCCGTGGGGCTGCTGGCGCTGGTGTTGCTGGTGCTGCTGCGCACCGACCTGATCAGCAGCTGGCGCGCGGCCTCACCACCGGATGCGCCGAACCGTTTTGTCATCAATGTCATGCCAGACCAGGGGCCGGCCTTCACCCAGACCCTGAAAGCGGCCGGTGTGGCGGAGTTTGACTGGTTCCCCATGATCCGGGGCCGCCTGGTGGCCATCAACGGGCGCAGCGTGAGCCCCGAGGACTACACCGACGACCGCGCCCAGCGTCTGGTCGACCGTGAATTCAACCTCTCGCACAGCGCCACCCAGCCTGAACAAAACGTGGTCGTGGCCGGGCGCTGGCAAGACAACGAGGCAGGCGCCATCAGCGTCGAAGAAGGCATTGCCGAGACCCTGGGTGTGACATTGGGCGACAGCCTGACCTTTGATGTGGGCGGCATGCAAACCGTGTCCAAAATCACCTCGCTGCGCAAGGTGGACTGGGCCTCGATGCGGGCCAACTTCTTTGTCATGTACACGGTCGACAAGCTCGAAGGCGTGCCCGCCACCTACATGAGTGCGTTCAAGGCACCCGACAACCCGGGTTTTGACAATGCCCTGGTGCGCCAGTTCCCCAACATCACCAGCGTCAACATGACCGCCACCATTGCCCAGATCCAGCGTGTGCTGGACCAGGTGATCGGCGCGGTGGAGTTTTTGTTTGCCTTTGCCCTGGCGGCCGGCCTGGTGGTGCTGTTTGCCGCCGTGACGGCCACGCGTGAAGAGCGCGCCCGCGAATTCGCCATCATGCGCGCGGTGGGCGCACGCGCCAGCCTGCTGCGCCAGGTGCAGCGCATCGAGCTGGCCGGCGTCGGACTGCTGGCCGGCTTTTTGGCCTCCATTGTGGCCAGTGCGGTGGGTTGGGCGCTGGCGCGCTACGTGTTTGAATTTGACTGGGTGGTGTCGTTGTGGGTGCCAGTGCTGGGTTCACTGGCCGGTGCCGTGCTGGCGCTGGCTGCGGGTTGGTGGGGCCTGCGCGAGGTGCTGAATCGCCCGGTGGTGCAGACGCTGCGCAATGCGGCGCAGTGATCGGATGGCTGGTCAACTATAAATCAGACCATTTAAATGGTCTTTGTTAACATTGGGTTCAAAAGTCACCACACACTGGAATACCGACATGGACGTTGTACTCGCTGAAACCTCGATCGGCATCACCGAACTCAAGAAAAACCCGTCGGCCGTGATCCGTGATGCCGGTGCTGACACGGTCGTGATCCTGCATCACAACAAACCCTCGGCCTACTTGGTTCCCGCTCGATCCTATGAGGCACTGATGGATGTGTTGGACGACCTGCAATTGCTGCCGACGGTGCGTGAGCGCATGGCAAACTGGCAAGCCGATCCTGACAAAGTGATCGAGGTCAGTCGGGAGGAAATTGAAAACCTTGCGCAGACGGCACCAAAACGCGTTGCCAGGGCTGCGGGCAAATAAGGCAAGTCGCCGCTTAGCACCTGCTGCATGACCAACTTCCGCTTGCAGTTCTTGCCCGAGGCCAAGGTCGAGTGGGACAAGCTCGACAGCAGCATTCGCCAGCAATTTGCCAAGGTCCTGTTGCGCCGTTTGGACAATCCGCGTGTACCGGCCGCAGCACTCACCGCCATGCCCGACTGCTACAAGATCAAACTTCGCAGCGCAGGCTTCAGGCTGGTGTACCAGGTCATCGACAACAAATTGCTGCTGCTGACAATTGCTGTGGGCAAGCGTGACAAAAGCGCGGTCTATGATTTGGCCAAACTGCGTGTGACAGCCAAATAATCAGGGACACCACGCATCAAATTTTTATCATCACCGATTAGCCGAATATGAATATTGAAGATAAACCTGCTTTTGAGACGCCGTTTGAGTGGATCGGCGGCGAAGCACGCGTGCAGGCCCTGGTCGAGCGCTTTTATGACCTGATGGACCTGGAGCCGCGTTACGCTGAATTGCGGCTGGTGCACGGCTCGGTGCTGGACGATGCCCGGCAAAAGCTGTTCTGGTTTTTGTGCGGCTGGCTCGGTGGACCGCAATATTTCACCGACCGTTTTGGTCACCCGCGCTTGAAAGCACGCCACATGCCATTCAAGATTGGCGTGGTCGAGCGCGACCAATGGCTGGCGTGTATGGACCAGGCCATGCTTGAGACCGGTGTACCCCCGGAGTTGCACGAACGGCTGAACAAGTCGTTTTTTCAGACGGCCGATTGGATGCGCAATCAGCCAGAAGCGCAAAAAATGCCGAATTTTTCCGGGTCTTGAGCGGGTAAACGGGAGGATCGTCCGTTTTTCCTTGCTAGAATACGGAGCTTAGCGGCTGTAGCTCAGTTGGATAGAGTATCTGGCTACGAACCAGAGGGTCGTGGGTTCAATTCCTGCCAGCCGCACCAAACGAACAACCCTGAAGCAGAAATGCTTCAGGGTTTTTTCGTATCTGTCAGATGGTGATCGGAGGGATCTTGTGGCTTTTGGCGTTTTTAGCCAGGACGAGGTCTAAAGTAACCATTCCTTTTGCCTTGGCTTCCAACGCACAAGCCAGGTGCAGGGCGTCACCCGCACGCAATCCGGCTGCTGATTTCATGGTCATAACAGCGGCTTTGTGAAACGTCATGGTTTCCACCGGCAACAGTTGCAAGTCGTTCGCACAAACGCGCTCGAATTGCATCCAGGCAGTTTGGGCTTGCGCTTCATTGAACTGCCCGGTGCGTTGCTTGAGTCCCATTGCGCTGGCGAATTCTGTGACACACCAAGCGGCTGATACCAGTTCGTCTGTGCAGCTTTCGTACCACCGGACGACATCCATCGTCTTGGGTTCATGGGTGCAAAGTGCGACCAGTACGCTGGTGTCGACATACAACATCAATATCGCGCCTCACTGCGGAGCACTTCCATGACCGAGGAGCCCATTGGAAGCGTCTCGCGCGTCTGCAGCAGTTCCCTGGCAAATGCTTTACGGCTCCATGACGCAGGGCGAAGATTCAAAGCACCATCGACGCTTAAATGAGCCTCCAATTGGTCACCTTCTTTTATGCCAATTTGCCGCACGTAGTCCGCAGGAATGCGCACTGCCAAGCTGTTTCCCCATTTGGCGATTTGTAGGTTCATCATGGCGGTATGGATATACGTTAATGTTTATACATTTTAAGCTGGGGACGTCTTCGACTCAAACAGAATTTTGATTTCTGGGGCATTTTTTGAAAGGTCAGGCCCTTGATGCCATCAGCAGCACCACCAGCGCCCCGGCGCCGCCATCGGCCGGTTTGGCCTGCACAAAAGCCAGCACTTCATTCTTTTGCACCAGCCAGCTGTGGACACGGCTTTTCAACACAGGCGCCTTGCCGGGTGAGCCCAGGCCCTTGCCGTGCACCACGCGCACACAGCGGATGCCGTGTTTGTGTGCTTCGCGGATGAAGAAGCCCAGGGCTTCGCGGGCGTCGTCGCGGCGCAGGCCGTGCAGGTCCAGCTGGCGCTGGATGCTCCATTCGCCGCGGCGCAGCTTGCGCGTCACATCAGTGCCGATGCCGGGGCGGCGAAAGCTCAGATGCTCGTCGCATTCAAGCAGCGTCGAGACGTCAAATTCGTCACTGCTGGCTTCTTTTAAAACGGCTTTTTCATCGCGCTGGTACTGCATCGCCTGCGGTATTTTTGGCGCTGGTTTGTGGTGCAGCTTGCGCTTGTCGGGCAGCGGTTTGACCAAGCCTGCTGCCCGAATGAACAAGTCCCGGTCGTTGGCGGCCTGTTGCACCGCCTTGACTTGCTGGCTGGCCTGCAGGATGCGCTGTTGGGCTTGCGCGGCAATGGCACGTTTGACCACTTTCAGGTCGCCCAGGGCCTTGACTTTGACCGCTGTCATAACAGGCCCCGTTCGGCCATGCTCAGCGCTTCGCCCGGGGCCACGATGACGTGGTCGAGCACCCGCACATCAATCAGCGCCAGCGTGGTTTTGAGGGTTTGCGTCAGCATCTCATCTGCCCGCGACGGCTGTACCGAACCGCTGGGGTGGTTGTGCGACAGCACCACCGCCGAGGCCTGGTGTTTGAGCGCGCGCAACACCACCTCGCGCGGGTAAACGCTGGTTTGGGTCAAGGTGCCCTGAAACATTTCGTCATACGAGACCAGCCGGTTTTGCACGTCCAGGAACAGCACGGCAAACACTTCCTGCTGACGCGCAGCCAGCTTGAGTTGCAAAAACTGTTTGACCGCGTCGGGCGTGGCAAACACGGTGCGCTCCTGCAGCCGCTGCGACAGGGCGCGCCGGGCCAGCTCCAGCACCGCCAATAGCTCGGAGCGCTTGGCCGGGCCCAGGCCCTTGACCGGTTTGAGGTCTTCGGCGGTGGCGTTGAGCAGCCCGGCGATGCCGTCAAAGCCGTTCTGGCCGTCTGCGCCGGGCTTGATGTCGAGCAGTTCCTGTGCCAGTTGAAACACGCCCTTGCCCTTGATGCCGGTGCGCAGCAACAGCGCCAGCAGTTCCACGTCGCTCAAGGCGCCGGGGCCGCGGGCCAGCATCTTTTCGCGCGGGCGGGCATCGGGGGGCAGGTCTTTGAGGGGCATGGTGCAGGCTTTTACAATTGTCTGCAGTTTATGCCAGCCACCCACGGCTTTTGACGGCGGGGGCATTCCCAAATTTTTAACGCTCGCTTACCGCGCCAAGAGCGCACAGGAACTTCATGACGACCTCTTGCCCAATTGTTCAACCCGGCTCTTTCCTGACCCTGCACTACCGCTTGAGCGGCTCGGCCGGGGATGTGGTCAACACGTTTGCCAGTGCCCCGGCCACGCTCACCCTGGGTACCGGCGAGCTGTCGCCGGCCCTGGAGATGCGTCTGATCGGCCTGGCCGAGGGCAGCCGCACCACCGTTGAATTGGCAGCAGGCGAAGCTTTTGGCCCGCGCAGCCCCGAGATGATGCAGTGGATGGCGCGCAAAGAGCTGCTCGACCTGGGCGGTGCCGACGAGAGTTACGCGGTGGGCGATGTGGTCAAGTTCCCCACGCCCGATGGTCAGGGCGAATTTGCCGGTGTGATCGTTGACTTTCGCAATGACCACAAGGGTGAGGCGGTGCTGTTTGACTTCAACCACCCGCTGGCAGGCCAGCCGGTGACGTTTGAAGTCCAGCTGATTGGCGTGTTATGAACAACAGTGCTGGCCTGAGCATTTTGCTGGCCGAGCCGCGTGGCTTTTGCGCCGGGGTGGACCGCGCCATCGAGATTGTGGAGCGTGCGCTGGACAAGTTTGGCGCTCCCATTTACGTGCGCCATGAAATTGTGCACAACACCTATGTGGTGAATGACCTGAAAGCCAAGGGTGCCATCTTCATCGAAGCGCTTGACGATGTGCCTGCCGGCGCCACACTGGTGTTTTCTGCCCACGGTGTGAGCCGGGCGGTGCAGCAGGAGGCCGCTGCGCGTGGCTTCAATATTTTTGACGCCACCTGCCCGCTGGTGACCAAGGTGCACGTGGAAGTAGCCAAGCTGGCCAAAGAGGGGTTCGAATTCATCATGATCGGCCACAAGGGCCACCCTGAGGTGGAGGGCACCATGGGCCAGTTGGAGCGCGGTATCCACCTGGTGGAAGACGTGGCGGATGTGGCGCGCGTGCAGCCGGCGCAAACCGACAAACTGGCTGTGGTCACACAAACCACCCTGAGTGTGGACGACGCCGCCGCCATTGCGGCGGCCATCAAGGCGCGCTTTCCGAATGTGCGCGAGCCCAAGCAGCAAGACATTTGTTACGCCACGCAAAACCGCCAGGACGCTGTCAAGCTGATGAGTCCGCAGGTGGATGTGGTGGTGGTGGTGGGCAGCCCCACCAGTTCCAACAGCAACCGCCTGGCCGAAGTGGCGCGCAAGCTGCGCACGCCCGGCTACATGGTGGACAGTGCCGACGAACTGCAGCCGCAGTGGTTTGAGGGCTGCAGCCGGATTGGCCTGACCGCCGGTGCCTCCGCCCCCGAGATTTTGGTAACCCAGGTGATTGCGCGCCTGAAGGCGCTGGGCGCGGTGTCGGTGCAGCGCCTGCCGGGCGACCCCGAGAGCATCAAGTTTCCGCTGCCCAAGGGCTTGCGGATGGAGCAAAATGAAGCCGATTAAACAAAATAACAGCCGTCATTGCGAACGCAGTGAAGCAATCTATGTCTTCAATTGCCTGGATTGCCGCGTCACTTCGTTCCTCGCAATGACGGTGTCCCCATTCAACTTAAGCTCACCATCATGCTAGACATTACCCTGCTGCGCAAAGACCTGGCCCATGTGGTGGCCCGCCTGGAGACCCGCAAGCACCCGCAAGTTTTTTTGGACGTGGCCGCCTTCACCACGCTTGAGTCCGAGCGCAAAACCATCCAGGTTCGCACCGAGGCGCTGCAGGCTCAGCGCAACAGTTCCAGCAAGCAAATTGGCCAACTCAAGGCCAAGGGCCCGGCTGGTGCCGCCGAGGTGGACGCCGTGATGGCGCTGGTGGCGGGCATCAAGGACGAGCTGGAGGCCTCCAGCAAGCGCCTCGACCAGATTCAGCTCGACATGCAAACCCTGTTGCTGGCCGTGCCCAACCTGCCACACGAAAGTGTGCCCTTGGGTGCGGACGAGCATGGCAACCTGGTGGTGCGCAGCTGGGGCACACCCAGAGCGTTTGACTTTGCCATCAAGGACCATGTGGATGTGGGCGAACCCCTGGGCCTGGACTTTGCCATGGGTGTCAAGCTGACCGGCGCCCGTTTTACCGTGATGAAGGGCCCGGTGGCGCGCCTGCACCGCGCCCTGGCCCAGTTCATGCTGGATGTGCAAACCCAGGAGCACGGCTACACCGAGTGCTATACGCCCTACATCGTCAACGGCGACACCCTGCGCGGCACCGGCCAGTTGCCCAAATTTGAGGGCGACCTGTTTGCCGCCAAAAAGGGCGGCCAGGAGGGTGAAGAGCAACCTGACAACACCGCGCTGTATTTGATTCCCACAGCCGAAGTGCCGCTGACCAACTTTGTGCGCGATGTGGTGGTGGCCGAAAGTGAGCTGCCCATCATGCTCACCGGCCACAGCCCGTGTTTTCGGTCCGAGGCCGGCAGTGCAGGGCGCGACACCCGTGGCCTGATCCGACAGCACCAGTTCGACAAGGTCGAGATGGTGCAGATCGTGCACCCAGACAAGAGTTATGAGGCGCTCGAAGTCATGACCGGCCACGCCGAAGCCATTTTGCAAAAACTGGGTCTGCCCTATCGGGTGATGAGCTTGTGCACCGGCGACATGGGTTTTGGCGCCAGCAAAACCTACGACCTGGAAGTCTGGCTGCCGGCGCAAAATACCTACCGCGAGATCAGTTCGGTGAGCAACTGCGAAGCCTTCCAGGCACGCCGCCTGCAAGCCCGTTTCAAGAATGCCCAGGGCAAGAATGAGCTGGTGCACACCCTCAACGGCTCAGGCCTGGCGGTGGGCCGCACCCTGGTGGCGGTGCTCGAAAACTACCAGAACGCCGACGGCTCGGTCACCGTGCCCGAGGTGCTGCGGCCCTATCTGGGTGGCTTGCAAAGCTTGCAGGCATGATGTGAAAAAGAATCGTCATTGCGAACGCAGTGAGGCAGCCCATGACTGATGAATCCATGGGCTGTCGCGTCGCTGTCGCTCCCCGCAGTGACGCTGTGCGCATCTGCCTGATTGGTGCCGAGTGCACCGGCAAAAGCACCTTGGCACAGGCCCTGGCGGCGCATTTTGGCGGGCTCTGGGTGCCCGAGCATTTGCGCACTTTTTGCGAGCTGAACGGCCGCACCCCCAGGGCCGATGAGCAGGCGGCCATCATGCGGGCCCAGTTCGAGCAGGAAGAGCAGGTGGCTGCGCAGGCCCTTCACACCGCTTGTGGCTATGTGTTTTGCGACGGTGCGCCGCTGCTGACTGCGGTTTACAGCGACTATTATTTTTCTGACCGCTCACTGTTTGATTGCGCCCAAGCCTTGCACGCGCGTTATGCCTTGACGCTGTTCATGCAGCCAGATTTACCCTGGCAGTCCGATGGCATGCAGCGCGACGGTGAAGGCGTGCGCGCCGCCGTGCACGCACGGGTGCAACACGCGCTGTGGACCCTGCATGTGCACCATCTTGCCGTGGCAGGCCAGCATGACGCACGCTTGCAGTCGGCGATTCTGGCGGTGGAGACCCTCACCGCTTGAGCCCTGGCGCTGCCTTATTACAATCGTGCCCTCACCGGGGGTGTCCGTTGCAACACGGGCTGAGACAGTCCCCTTACCTGATCTGGATCATGCCAGCGTAGGGAGCGTGAGGGCCCGAGCTCTGCCGCCTGCCGGCATGGCCTCTTGCCCAGCGCCCCTTGCTTTGCGCATTAAAAGGCTTTGCCATGAACCGTCGTCTGTTTACCCTTGCCGCCTCTGCGTTGGCAGTTTTTTCTGTGTCAACCCAAACCCTGGCAGCGGATGAATTGCGCGTCATGGTGCACAGCTCGTTTGCCCTGCCCAAGCCCCTGCTGGCACAGTTTGAGGCGCAAAACAACATCAAGCTGGCCATCATCAAGGGGGGCGATGCCGGCGAGATGCTCAACAAGCTCATTCTGACGCGGGCCCAGCCGGTGGCTGATGCGGTGTTTGGCATCGACAACACCCTGGTCGGCAAAGCGCTGGCCGCTGGTGTGCTGGAGCCCAGCTTGCCGCAAACCGCAACTGCTTCTGACGCCAACCTGGGCCCGGCGCTGGCCGCCGTGGACTATGGTTTTGTCACCCTGAACTACGACAAGGCGGCCGTGGCCAAGGGTGGCGTGGCTTTGCCCAAGACCTTGCAGGAGCTGACCCTGCCCGCCTACAAGGGCTGGCTGGTCACGCCCAACCCGGCCACCAGCAGCACCGGTTATGCCTTTTTGCTGGCCACCATCTCTGCAATGGGCGAAGAGAACGCCTTTGCCTGGTGGGCGCAGATGCGTGGTAACGGCCTGAAAGTGGTGAAGGGCTGGAGCGAGGCCTATTACACCGACTTTGCCCGCAACAAGGGCGCCTACCCGCTGGTGGTGAGCTACGCCACCAGCCCGGCGGCCGAGGTGTTTTACAGCAAGGACAAAACACAAGAGGCGCCCACGGCCAGCCTGAATCTCCAGGGCGGCGTTTTTCGCCAGGTGGAAGGCGTGGGCCTGATCAAAGGCGGCCGCCAGCGTGAAGCCGCGCTGAAGTTCGTCGATTTCATGCGCTCCGGGCCGGTGCAGCAAGCGCTGCAAACCGAGATGTGGATGTACCCGGCGCAGGCCGGCACCGCCCGCGCCGAGGTGATGCGACACGCCACTGAGCCCGCCGCTTTTGAGGCCCCGGCCGCGCAGGTGATTGCCAGCCAGGGGGCCGCGTGGGTGGCGCGCTGGACCAAGGTGGTGTTGAAATAAGCCCACGCCATAGGCTGTCATGGCGAGCCCGACTCATCGGACTGATGCCGCACATGGACATTGAACCTGTCACTGCGAGCGAAGCGCGGCAGTCCAAGCAGCCCGAGAGTCATGGATTGCTTCACCGCGTTCGCAATGACGGGATCGGTTCAAGATCCGCGCGCGCTATCGGGTCGCGCTCCAGCCTGTGGCTCGCCATCCTGCCCGCTGCCGCTTTACTGCTGTTGCTGATCGCCCCCCTGGCCCGGCTGGCGGTGACCGGCTTCACCGGCGAGGCCAGCTGGCCGGGTGCCGCGCCCAGCACATGGTCGTTCTGGACGCCTTGGCAAGATGACTACCTGCGCTGGCGTGTGTTGTGGTCGCTGGCGCAGGCGGGCATCACCTGTGTGCTGGCCTTTGGGCTGGGTCTGCCGCTGGCCTGGGTGCTGGCGCGGTTTGAGTTTGCCGGGCGCACCCTGGTGCTGCGCCTGCTGATGTTGCCCTTTGTCGTGCCGACACTGGTGGCTGCCTTGGGCGTGCTGGCGCTGTGGGGGCCGCGCGGTCTGTTCAGTGGCTGGCTTGGCATCAACCTGCAGGACACGCCCTGGCTGCTGCTGTACGGCAACCTGTTTTTCAACCTGTGCCTGGTGGTGCGCGCCGGGGTGGATGCGCTGGGCCAGGTTAACGCGCGTCAGGTGGCGGCAGCGCGGTCCTTGGGGGCCACGCCGTGGCGCGCCTTTTGGCGCATCGAGTGGCCAGCCATTGCGCCCTGGCTGATGTCGAGCCTGTGCCTGGTGTTTTTGTACTGCTTTGCCGGTTTTGGCCTGGCCCTGGTGCTGGGTGGCCAGCGTTTTGCCACGGTGGAGGTCGAAATTTACACCCTGGTGGCGCACGAGCTGCAACTGGGGCAGGCCAGTGTGCTGGCGCTGTGGATGCTGGTGCTCACCGGTGGCGTGGCGCTGCTGTACGCGCTGCTGGAAAAACGCCTGGCAGCACCGAGCCGGGTGCAGCCGCTGGCACGCACGCGGCCGCAAGGCCTGGCGCAGTGGCTGGCCTTGACGGCGGCATTGGCGGTGTTGTTCGTCATTTGCGCCTTGCCGATTCTGGCGATCCTGTGGCGGGCGCTGGCGGCGGGCTGGGTGATTTGGGCCACGCTGCTGGACGCGGAAGTTGCAGCAGCACTATGGAACACACTGCGGTTTTCCAGCATCGCCTTGTTCCTGGCCACCCTGCTGGGTGTGTTACACGCGCTGGCCGCGCAGCGTTCGGTGGCGTGGCGAGCTGCCGCCTTTTTGCCCTTTGTGGTGTCGCCGGTGACGGTGGCGTTTGGCCTGCTGCTGTTGTACCCGGGCTGGACGGCCAGTTTGCCCTTGCTGCTGGCCGCTTATGCCGTGCTGGCTTACCCGTTTGTGGCCAAGTCCATGGCAGCGGGGCTGGACAGCCTGCCGCCGCACCTGCTGCAAGCGGCGCGCACGCTGGGCGCCAGCCCGCAGCGCAGCTTTTGGCGCGTGACGCTGCCGCTGTTGCGCCCGGCCCTGCGTCGCGGCATGGCGTTTGCCGCCGCCACCGCGCTGGGTGAATTTGCCGTGACCTTGTTTTTGTCGCGCCCCGAGTGGGCCACGCTCACCACCCTGATCTACCGGCGATTGAGCCATCCGGGCGCTGCCAGTCTGGATCAGGCCTTTGTGCTCGCCAGTGTGTTGATGGGGCTCGCGTTGTTGGCGTTTTTGCTGATCGAGTGGCCGGTGGCGGATGGCCATGAGCGCAGGCGGCCACCGGTCGGAGCCTTGCCCGTGGGAGCTTTGCACCATGCTTGAATTGCGTCACATCAGCCAGAATTATGGCGACCGCGCTTTGCTGCACGACATCAGTCTGTCGTCGGCAGCCGGCGAAATTGTGGCGCTGCTGGGGCCGTCCGGCAGCGGCAAAAGCACGCTGCTGGCCATCGTGGCGGGCTTGCAGACGCCCTTGAGTGGCAGTGTCTGGTTTGACGGCCAGGACATCACCCAACTGCCACCCGAGCAGCGCCGGTTTGCTTTGATGTTTCAGGACTTTGCCTTGTTTCCGCATCTCAATGTGCTCGACAACGTGGCCTTTGGCCTGATCGAGCAGCGGACGAACAAGACCAGGGCAAGGGCCAAAGCGCTGGAGATGCTGGTGCTGTTTGGCCTGGCCGACCATGCCCGGCACAAGGTTTGGCATTTGTCGGGTGGCGAGCAGCAGCGCGTGGCGCTGGCCCGCGCGCTCATCACGCAGCCGCGTGCACTGTTGCTGGACGAACCTTTTTCTGCCTTGGACGCCGACCTGCGCACCAGCCTGCGCGACGAGTTCAAGGCCCGCATCCAGGCCGCCGGCATGCCGACGCTGCTGGTCACGCACGACGAACAGGAAGCCCGCGCCATGGCTGGGCGCGCGGTGCGCCTGAGCGAAGGGCGGCTTGCGGCTGTGTGGTGATTCTGCGCAAATTCAAGCCAGATGCGTGAATTTAGCGCAAAGAAAATTGTCATTGCGAACGAAGTGAAGCAATCCATGCCCCAGTCTGCATGGATTGCCGCGTCGCTGCGCGACTCGCAATGACGACTGTTCTTCATCAATTAGGGGCCTGAGTTCAATCGGATCGTCCGGTGCGCCGGAGTAAGACTTTCGGCATAAACTGATCCGCACCATGATCCAGACCCTTACCCCGAGCCCGCTTGATGCTGCGCTTGCGTTGCAGCGCCAGGCCTTTTTGGCCCAGCCTGTGCCCCTGCTTGCCGAGCGCAAGGCGGATTTGCGCACGCTGCAGCGCTTCGTGCGCGAGCACAAGGAAGCCCTGTGTGAGGCCATTAGCCTGGACTACGGCCACCGCTCGCGCCATGAAACCCTGCTGGCCGAGGTATTCCCGGTGGTGGACGGCATTGACCATGTCATCAAGCACCTGAGCGGCTGGATGAAGCCGCAGCGCCGCGCGGTGGACTGGCGCAATTTTCTGGGCGCCAGCAACCGCGTGATCCCGCAGCCGCTGGGCGTGGTCGGTGTGATCGTGCCGTGGAACTTTCCGCTCAACTTAAGCCTGGTGCCGTTGACCTATATTTTTGCCGCGGGCAACCGCGCCATGGTCAAGATGAGCGAAAACTCGCGCCACCTCGCAAGCTACCTGATGGCGCACATGCCAGCCTACTTTCCGCCGGAAAAGCTGCAGTTTTTTGACGAAACCGGCGGCGTGGGCATTGCCTTTTCACAACTCAAATTCGACCATTTGCTGTTCACTGGCTCGGGCCAGACGGGCAGGGCGGTGATGGCGGCGGCCGCGCAAAACCTGTGCCCGGTCACGCTGGAGTTGGGCGGCAAGTCGCCGGCCATTGTCTGTGACGACTTCCCGCTGCGCACGGCGGTCGAGCGCATCATGTTTGTCAAGCTGCTCAATGCGGGTCAGATTTGCACCACCGTCGACCATGCCTGGCTGCCGGCGGCCAAGGTGGATGAATTTGTGCGCCTGGCGCGTAACTTCACCCGGCAACACTACCCGCGGCTTGACAGCCCGGACTACACCGCCATCATTGACCAGCGTGCTTTTGAGCGGCTGCTGGATGCGCTGCAGGACGCACAAGACCGCGGCGCCAAAGTGCTGCCGCTGCTGGACGGGCCTGCTTTTGATGCGGTCACGCGCAAAATTGCGCCGCACATTGTGCTCGACGCGCCCCCGGACTGCCTGCTGATGCAGCGCGAGATTTTTGGCCCGATCCTGCCGCTGTGCAGCTATACCGCGCTGGCCCCCGTGATCGACCACATCAATGCCGGCCCGCGCCCGCTGGCGCTTTACCCGTTCAGCCATGACGCAGCGCAGGTGCAAAGCATCGTCGACCGCGTCATGTCGGGCGGTGTCTCGGTCAACGATGCGCTGTTCCATGTCGGCCAGCACGACCTGCCCTTTGGCGGCGTCGGTGATTCGGGCATGGGCCACTACCACGGCCATGAAGGCTTCGAGACCTTTTCCAAAATGCGCCCGGTGTTCTACCAGACGCGGTTCAGCACGCTCAAGTTCCTGTGGCCGCCCTACGGCAAGCTGGCCGAGCGGGTGCTGGCGTTCTTGATCAAGTAGCCGAAATAATCCGCACCACCCGACCCGGATTCATCAGGTTTTGCGGGTCCAGCGCCTTTTTGATGGCGCGCATGGTGTGCAGGGCCACGGGTGATTTGTAATGGGTTAAATGGTCCACCTTGAGGCTGCCCACGCCATGTTCGGCAGAAATGGAGCCGCCAT
>CAZIGL010000041.1:0-24407 GCA_964538895.1 uncultured Rhodoferax sp. | reverse complement strand
CTTGTGGGAGCGGCGCCCTCGCCGCGATGGGGTTCGACGCCAGGGCAAACCACCACTACACCGCGATGCGGGCGGTCAACTCGTGCGACTGGCCCGGCGCCAGGGTGATCTGGTCCGGCCCGACGTTGCAGGTTTCCACACACAGCATCTGCTGGTACTCACCCGCGGCCATGTCGGCAAAAACTTTGTCGCGCCAGGGGTTCCACACCACGGTGGAACTGCTGCCGTTCTTGCTGACCCGAATGCTGCGCTGGGCCACCCGGTCTTCAATCACGCAGTCCGCCGTGGTGTTGACATAAATGCGGTCAGTCTCGCCGGCAAATTCAACCGCGCCAGCCTGCCTGGCCTGGGCAAAGTTTTGCACCTTGTCGAGGTAGTCGCAGCCATCCAGCCCCAGCACGGCGGTTTGGTGGATGTCGGCCACGCAAAAATAGGTATGCAACGCATTGGTCAGGGTAAAGGGCTGGTCGCCGGTGTTGCGGCTGATGAGTGTCATGCTCAGGGTGGCACCAATGGTCAACACCAGTTCCACGTCGAAGGCATGGTCCCACAGCGCGAGTGTGTCGGCGTCGTTCTGCATGCCCAGGCGCAGCACCACTTGCCCGGACGCGTCCAGTGAGGTTTCACGCACCTGCCACAAGCGGGTGCGCACAAAGCCATGCGCCGGCAGGCCCGCACGCGCGCCAAACCAGGGCCAGCACACCGGCACACCGCCGCGTATCGGCTCACCCGGTGCAAAGATGGCGGCCTTTGACAACCAGATCACCGGCGTTGCCCCCACCGGTTGCCACGCCAGCAGGTGCGCACCCTGCAGCGCTACGCGCGCGCTGGCCAGCGGGGTCTGAATTTCGGCCACCGGCAAATCGCCAGGGCCGTTGACAAAATGCAGCGCGCCAGGCAGGCCGAAGTGGTGGTTGAGCGTGTCGAGGGATGGGTTCACAATGAATCTCCTGAGTGGGTATTTGGTGATTTTCTCCGAGTCGCCGGGCGTAACAGGACAAAAGCTGCGCGTGCGCGAGCGCCAGATTAACCTTCAACGCGGTTACGGTTGAACGCCCGCCTTCAAGTGAGTTTGAAAAAATGCCATCACTTTGGCGCGTGAATCAGCAGCAATGTTGCTGTCGGGAAACATGCGCACGGAGCCGCCCTTGCCTTGGTTTGCCGAGGGGTCGTGAATGGTTCGTGATCTGCCCGGTGGCGCGTCCCAGCCGTGGGTCGCATCCGGATAGAACTGGTACCTGATGAGTTCCTTGGCCACAGGCGCCACCGCATCCACAAACTTCTGGCATTCATCCGGTGTGCCGTAGTCGTCCTTGCCGCCGGCAAACAACATGACGGGTGCGCCGGTGAACGCCGCGTAAGCCCCATAACTGGCATGAGACGTGTTGGTGACCGCTTGGGAGTGTTGCCAGCACAGGGGGTAAAAAGAAGCCAGCGCAGCAAATCCGGTCTGGCCGGTACTGGCAGCAAACGCAGTCGTGATTTTTTTGGAAGCCAGTTTCAAGGCCATGTTCCCGCCCCAGGAAAACCCCATGGCGCCAATGGCATTGGGGTTGATGTCGCTGCGTGAGGCCAGGTAGTTCAGCGCACCGTAGGCGTGGGTGAGCGTGGATTCATGTCCCTCGCGGCTGCGCGCGCCAGGCGCAAACATGAAAATTTCAAGCGTGACAAAGCCTGCCTTGTTCAGCGCTTCAGCATAAAAAGCACCACGCCCGTCGATGCCTCCGCTGCCGTGAAGGATCACCACCGCAGGCATTTTGGCTGCCGCCACCGCTGGTTTTTGCAATTTGCCGGACACCTGGTCGATCGCTGCGAATGACCCACCCCGAGCCCCTGGAAACTCGGGAGTTTCCGGTGCCGGCTGTGCATTTACGGCCAGACTGTGCAGCAGCAAGCCTGAGCACAGGTAAATTCCAATCCGCATGGCAATCCTTAGGGTTAATCGTCTATTGCGCGAAGCCGTTTCAGACGCAGGGCCCAAGTATTGCATCCTGACGCCGTACTTCTCCGCGTAAAAACCCGCAGCTGCCCCAACGGCGCCGCGCCCAGTCGTGGCATGATCTGAGCCTCAGGTTGACGCCTCACGCAAGGACTCCTCAATGAACGCACGCATCGCCCCATCGCTTCTGAACCCCGCCCAGGCGCTGACCCAGGTCAGCCAGGCCTGGGACACCGACCTGGTCAGGCAGCTTGCCGACTACATCGCGATTCCCGCCAAATCCCCCATGTTCGACGCCGACTGGGCGCAGCATGGCCTGATTGAGAAAGTGGTGCAGAACGCCTTTGAGTGGGTGCAGGCGCAAAAGGTGGCGGGCTTGACGCTGGAAATCATTCGCCTGCCCGGGCGCACACCGGTGCTGTTTTTTGAAGTGCCGGCCTCCACCGGCAACAGCAACCAGGTGGTGTCTGATCAGACCGTGCTGATGTACGGCCACCTCGACAAACAGCCCGAATTCACCGGCTGGCGCTCCGACCTGGGGCCGTGGACGCCCAAGTACGAGGACGGCAAGCTCTATGGCCGCGGCGGCGCCGACGACGGCTACGCCATTTACGCGGCTATCACGGCCATCCAGGCGCTCAAAACCCAGCAGACCGCGCACCCGCGCATTGTGGGCCTGGTGGAAACCTGCGAAGAAAGCGGCTCTTATGACCTGATGCCCTACATTGATGCGCTGCGCAAGCGCCTGGGCGATGTGGGGTTGGTGATTTGCCTGGACTCCGGTGCCGGCAACTACGACCAGCTCTGGATGACCAGCAGCCTGCGCGGCATGGCCAGCGGCACGCTCAAAGTCGAGGTGCTGACCGAGGGCGTGCATTCTGGCGATGCCAGCGGCCTGGTGCCGTCGAGCTTTCGTATCCTGCGCCATTTGCTCGACCGTCTGGAGGACAGCGCCAGCGGTCGTTTGCTGCCCGCCAGTTTTCACTGTGAGGTGCCCGCTGACCGCCTGAGTCAGGCCAAGGCCACGGCGGCGATTCTGGGCGAAGAAGTTTTCAAGCGCTTCCCCTGGGCCCATGCCGATTGCGGCGGCAGCAGCCAGACCATGCTGCCCACCACCAGCGACCCGCTGCAAGCCTTGCTGGCGCGCACCTGGACACCCACCTTGAGCGTGACCGGCGCCGACGGCCTGCCCGAACTCAAGAACGCCGGCAACGTGTTGCGCCCCTACACCGCCTTCAAACTTAGTCTGCGCCTGCCGCCGCTGGTGGATGCGGCCAGCGCCGTCGCCAAGCTCAAGGCCCTGCTCGAAGACAACGCGCCCTACCAGGCCAAGGTCACGTTCGAAGGCGGCGCCGGTGCCACCGGCTGGAACGCGCCCGGCACCGCGCCCTGGTTTGAGCAGGCGCTGCAACGCGCCTCACAAGACTACTTTGGCGCACCCTGTGGCTACATCGGTCAGGGCGGCACCATTCCGCTCATGAACATGCTGTCCACCGGCTTTCCCAAGGCGCAGATGATGGTCTGCGGTGTGCTCGGCCCCAAGAGCAACGCCCACGGTCCCAATGAGTTCCTGCATGTGCCCTATGCCAAGAAGCTCACCGCTGCGGTGGCGCAGGTGATTGCGGCGGCCGCGCTGGCGTAACGCCTCAGCGCGGTGCCAGCACCGCCATGGTGATGCGTGACACGCAGGTCATCTCGCCGGCGTCGTTGACCATGTCGATCTGCCAAACCTGGGTGCTGCGACCGATGTGTACCGCGCGGGTCGTGCCGGTGACCCAGCCGTTGGAGGTGCTGCGCAGGTGGTTGGCGTTGATGTCCAGCCCCACGGCACGGTACCCCGCAGGGCAGGCCAGGTTGGCAGCCACCGAACCCAGCGTTTCGGCCAGCACCACACTGACCCCGCCGTGCAGCAGGCCAAAGGGCTGGCGGGTGCGCGCATCCACCGGCACCCGGGCAATAATGAAATCGTCACCCACTTCCAGATACTCGATCCCCAAATGACTCACCGCCGTGTCCAGGCTGTTATGGGTCAGGTCTGCCACAGAAACAGCTTGTTGCCATAGGCGCATAGATCACTCCAAAAAACAAACAAGCCCGCACTATAGCCAGTGGCGTTGCGCCTCAAGCGGCTACCATGCACGCCTGTATGGAATGCCCCAGGAGCAAACGAATGATTGATGGATTGATTGCCGGCCGCTTGATCGGCGACCCCGAGCGCCGCCAGGGCAAGGGCGACAGCACCTATGTGGTGGCCCGGGTGCGCGCGCAAAGCAGCGAGGGTGAGCCCCTGATGGTGAACCTGATTGCCTTCGATGAGGCGCCCTGCACCATTTTGCTGGCCCTGCGCGACGGCGACTCGGTGGCCGCCGCCGGCTCCTTGAACCCCAAGGTCTGGACCGACAAACAGGGCAACACCAAGCCCGCGCTGGACCTGGTGGCGCACCGGGTGGTGGCGACCGAGCCGTAAAGACTGCGCGCAGCAGCTGTATCCGTGCAATAGACCTGGTGTCGCGTCTTGGCGGCGACGAGCCAGCAAGAAGGCAAGGGCGAAATCACCCTGGCGCACCGCTGCACCGCGAGCATCGGGGTGGTGCTGTTCCGCGACCATGAGGTCAGCCAGGACGATATTTTGAAATGGGCCGACGCCGCCATGTACCAAGCCAAAGAGGCTGGTGGAAACCGCGTTTGCTATTCCGACACACCCACGACCTAAGCGGTCGCCATGGACGCGGCGAGAATCACCGCAGATCAACTCTGCTGTGCCCTTGCCATGCCCCCACCTGAAAATCTGACCCATCGCCACCCCGCCGTGCTGCAGGTCGATGGCCTGTGTTTTGGCTACCCGCAGCGTCCGCTGTTCAACGGGTTCACGGCCAGCGTGCCAGGCGGGGTCAGCCTGGTGCTGGGCGGCGACGGCAGCGGTAAAACCAGCTTGCTGCGCCTGTTGGCGGGTGACTTGGCGCCACAGGCGGGCACGCTGCGCATCCACGGTGTGTGCCTGGCTGACCAGCCGGGTGCCTACCGGGAGCAGGTGTTCTGGGTCGACACTCGCACTGTGGCGCACGACCAGATCACGGCGTTGCAGTACTTTGCCCTGCAGCGCCAGCGTTACCCCAGGTTCTTGCCGGCCGACGCTGCGGGCCTGGCCGACCTGGTGGCGGGTTTGTCGCTGGCCGAGCACCTGGAGAAGCCAATGTTCATGCTGTCAACCGGCTCCAAACGCAAGGTCTGGCTGGCCGCTGCGTTTGCGGCGGGTGCAGCCTTGACCCTGCTGGACGACCCGTTTGCCGCGCTGGACAAACCGTCGGTGGCCTTTGTGTTGCGGTTTTTGGCCGCCATGGCAAGCAACCCAACGCGCAGCTGCATCGTGGCGCACTACGAGCTGCCCACCGGTGTGCCGCTGGCCACGGTGATTGAATTACCTGACTGATTTGCGCTGGCGCACAAGCGTCATGGCGGTCATGATGTCGAGGTTGCCAGCGTACATGGGCAGGTGGTCGCCCAGGCCTTCGACTCCAAGGAAGACCGAAACCCGCTTGCCCATCAAATTTTATGAGCAGGCACGTCCAGGGCGGTGACATATCATTTGGGTCGCTCCCACTTTCCAGATTTCACCCACCATGTTTCGCTACCTCACCGTGCCTGTCACTGCCTTTGCGCAAAATTGTTCCCTGGTCTGGTGCGACCAGACGCTGCAAGCGGCGGTGATTGACCCCGGTGGCGACCCGGACCTGCTGCTGGAAGAAGTGGCGCGCCTGGGTTTGAAGCTTGGTCAAATCTGGCTCACCCATGCCCACATCGACCACGCCGGTGCTGCGGGCGAACTGGCCGAGCAGTTGGGCTTGCCCATTGTGGGCCCGCACCCGGCCGACCAGTTCTGGATCGACGGCTTGCCAGAACAAAGCAAGATGTTTGGCTTTCCGCCTGCCCAAGCCTTCACGCCGACCCGTTGGCTGCAGGACGGCGACACCGTCACCGTGGGCGACTGCACGCTGGCAGTGCGGCATTGCCCGGGCCACACGCCGGGGCATGTGGTGTTTTATTCAAGTGAGGCCAAGCGGGCGTTTGTGGGTGACGTGCTGTTTGCCGGCTCGATTGGCCGCACCGATTTTCCGCAGGGCGACCACGACACCCTGATCGCCAGCATCCAGCAGCGCCTGTGGCCCATGGGCGACGACACGGTGTTCATCCCTGGCCATGGCCCCGAGAGCACCTTCGGGCGCGAGCGGCGCAGCAACCCGTATGTGGCGGACCCGAGATAAATCAGCAGCAGGCATTGCGCATTTGCTAGCGGACCCCGGTCTCCAACTCACCACTGAATTCCGTCTGGCGCCCAATGGTTGTGGTTCATCAATATCTGGTAGCTAAAAAACCGGATCAATTCCAACAAGGGCCGGCTTGAATTTGCCGACGGTGAGGCGCGGCTCGTTTCCTCGCGCGCGTCAGAATGTGTGATTAAAAGTGTGCCTTTGGGACGATCAGATAAAATTTTCATCGTCATTAAAGCAGCCCACCACCCCAATGCAGTCACGCAGCCCGTCCGCCATTCAGCGCCGTTCCAGGTTCGCCCTGGGCGTGTACGCGCTGATCCTGATGGGCATGTTCCTCGGCGCCATCGTCTCGTCGGTCGGTGGCGTGACATCTCACGGTCTGGCCGAATTCTCAGCCAGCCAACACAAACTGGATGCTATTTCGGTTGCCGCACACGGCCACAGCCACGACGACGAGGAGCCCGCCTTTTCAGAGGCGGGTGCCGACCATGCACACCACGGTGCAGACCACAGCCACGACAAATCGCATGCACCGTTCAGCGCGATGACGATCGCCATTTCACTGGCAGCCAGCCGGCCAGCCACGACGCGCCCGTGGGTCGAACTGGTGGAGACGTTCCGGCTGGAACGTCCTCCCATGGCTTAAGTTTGCTACTGGCCTTGCGCTGCCCAAAGTAGCGCCTCCTTCAATCCACCGGAAACTTCATGAACAGCTTACTCAACGGCAGGCTGCCGGGATCGCCATGGGCGATCCGGCACCACCATCTCTTATTCTTGGCAACGATTTTCATAGCGCTGCTGCTCGGCACCGCCGAAGCCCTGGCGCATGCGGTCACCCAGGGTGATAAAGGCTATATCCAGGAAATATCGGGGGTCAACTTGTTGCCCTTCGTGTACCTGGGTGCCAAACACATGATGACGGGATACGACCACCTGCTGTTTCTCTTCGGGGTGATCTTCTTCCTCTACCGGCTGTCGCACATCGGCATTTATGTGAGTCTTTTTGCGCTCGGTCACTCCACCACCATGATCCTGGGCGTCTACTTCAACGTCCAGATCAACAGCTACCTGATCGACGCGATCATCGGTTTGTCGGTGGTCTACAAGGCACTCGACAACATGGGCGCCTTCCAACGCTGGCTGGGTTTTCAGCCCAACACCAAAGTGGCGACGCTGGTGTTTGGCTTGTTCCATGGTTTTGGCTTGGCCACCAAAATCTTGGAGTACGAGATTTCGCCGGACGGCCTGGTGCCCAACCTGCTTGCCTTCAACGTGGGCGTAGAGATCGGCCAGTTGATGGCCTTGGCCGTCATCTTGATCGGCATGAGCTACTGGCGACGCACCGCCAGCTTTTTGCGCCATGCCTACACCGCCAATGTGGCCATGATGTCCGCCGGCTTCTTGCTGGTGGGCCTCCAACTGACCGGCTTTTTTGTGGCCTGAACACCCAAGGAATTTTGACCATGTACAACAGTGAAACTTCGCTTCGCGCTGAACTGCCTTCCTCCCGGAAGCTGATGCGCTCCACCATCTTGGCGGCGGTCTCTGCGGCAGTCATCCTCGTGACCGTGGTTCAGCCAGCCGAATACGGCATCGACCCCACTGGGGTGGGCCGTGTACTGGGGCTGACAGAAATGGGCCAGATCAAAACCAGGCTCGCGGCTGAAGCCGCCGCCGAAGCCGCAGAGCAAAAACCCGTGGCCGAGCCTTCCATCACCGGTTTGACGGTCAGCAAGCCGGAACCTGCCACCCCTGTTGCTGCCGCAGCGCAGCCAAGCGCTTGGCGTGATGAAATGAGTTTCACCTTGAAACCTGGTGAAGGCATGGAAGTCAAGCTGCGCATGAAGGAAGGCGAAAAAACCGTCTTCGCCTGGGCGGTGGAAGGTGGCATGGTCAACTATGACACCCATGGCGACAGCATTGGCCGATCCATCAGCTACGAGAAAGGCCGCGCGGTCTCTTCTGATGACGGCGATCTGGTGGCCGCGTTTACCGGCAATCATGGCTGGTTCTGGCGCAACCGGGGCGCAGCCGATGTGACACTTGTGCTGCGCACGCGTGGTGACTACAGCGACATCAAGCGTGTCAAGTAATACCCCGGCAATTCGCTGTGGGCTGATTTGAGCGCCCACCTTGGCATCCAAGCGATGGCCCATCACGCAGCGCAAACATCACTTTTTGATCAAGTGAGACGGTGCCGAGCGCCAATCTTTACAATCACCCCCTTATCAACACGCCAGGGGAACCCGGACCCCTCATTATGGAAATACTGATACTTTTCGCCCTCATCCTGCTTAACGGTGCTTTTGCCATGTCCGAAATCGCGCTGGTCACAGCCCGAAAAGCAAGACTCCAGAAGCTCGTAGATGAGGGCGACAGCTCGGCCAAGGCCGCCGTCAAACTGGGTGAGGACCCCACCCGCTTTCTTTCCACCATTCAGATTGGCATCACCTCCATCGGTGTGCTCAACGGTATTGTGGGTGAGGCCGCACTGGCGCCGCCCCTGGCGCAGTGGCTGATGACCCTGGGCCTGTACGACCCCTATGCCTCTTACGCAGCCACCGGCCTGGTGGTGGTGCTGATCACCTATTTCACCATTGTTCTGGGTGAGCTGGTGCCCAAACGCCTGGGGCAATCCCACCCCGAAACGGTGGCCAGACTGGTGGCCAAACCTATCAATTTGCTGGCGATTGCCACCCAGCCGTTCGTTCGGTTGTTGTCCGGTTCGACGAAGGGCTTGCTGCGCCTGCTTGGCGTCAAGGAGAGTTTCGGGTCGAGCGTGACAGAGGCAGAAATTCACGCCGTGTTGGCGGAGGGCACCAGCGCAGGCGTGATCGAATCGCATGAGCACACCATGGTTCGCAACGTTTTCTTGCTGGATGACCGCCAACTCGGCTCACTGATGGTGCCCAGGGGAGATGTGGTGTTTCTCGACATCAACCAGCCGTTTGAAGAGAATCTGAAACTGATTGACGCTTCGGATCACGCCAGGTTTCCGGTGGTGAAGGGCGGTATTGACAATATTCTGGGCATTGTGAATGCGCGTCAATTGCTCTCCAAGGTGGCGCATGGCGAGATCCCGGACCTGCAGGTCAACCTGAAAGCACCGCTTTACGTCCCCGAGACCCTGACGGGCATGGAACTGCTGGACAACTTTCGGTCATCCGATGTCCACATGGCTTTTGTCATTGACGAGTACGGCCAGGTGCAAGGCATCGTGACCCTGAAGGATCTGATCGAAGCCATCACCGGTGAATTCCAGCCTCGCGACCCCGAGACCTCCTGGGCCGTTCAACGGGCAGACGGCTCCTGGCTGCTGGATGGGCACATTCCCGTGCCGGAGCTGAAAGACCGCCTCGGACTGAGCAGCGTGCCCGAGGAAGAGCGCGGGCGCTACCACACGCTCAGCGGCATGATGATGCTGCTGACAGGTCGCCTGCCCAAGGTGGCCGACACCATTGAGTGGCAAGACTGGAAATTCGAGATTGTGGACATGGACGGCAAGACCATCGACAAGGTGCTGGCTTCCAGCCTGTCGACGGAGGCTGCGCCTGTGTTGAGCAATGACACAAACCCCTCGTGACAAAACCTTCGGGCGGTCGCGCCCTGTCGACCATTCTGTGGGAGCTCTCAAGAGACACGCAGCGGGAACGCATCGCCATCAGCGATCTTCTGGTCGCGCTTGGCGACCGGGCAACGGCGGCCCTGATCTTTATTTTTGCATTCCCCAATGTTTTGCCAACGCCGCCAGGCACCTCAAGCATTTTGGGTGCCCCGCTGATCTTTCTTACTGTTCAGCTGATGCTGGGCCGGGCGCCATGGTTGCCGGCATTTGTGGCGAATCGCACCATGGCGCGTTCGGATTTTTCATCTTTGGTGAAACGCATTCTGCCCTGGCTGATACGCGCTGAAGGCCTGTTGCGCCCGCGCTTGGCCAGCCTTACCCTGCCGCCGATGGAGTATGTGGTTGGCTTGTTGTCGCTGCTGCTCGCGGTGTTGCTGGTTTTGCCGATTCCCCTGGGTAATGTCTTGCCTGCTTTGGCCATCAGCCTGATGGCGCTCGGGGTGCTTGAGCGGGACGGCCTTTGGGTGATTTCCGGGCTGGCGGTTGCAGTGGCTGGCGTGTTTGTGGTCTACGGTGTGCTTTTCGCCATGGTCAAGGCCACCTGGTATTTTTTTACCCAGATCCTGTAGTGGGCACATCTCAGGCGGTCAGCTTTATGGGCAAGCGGTGGCGCGGCGAGGCGCCTTTGAGCCAGCTTTTTTGGCGTGACATGCTGGTCGTGGGCAGCGTCATCAACCTGTTCACCGGGTTCATGGCACTGATGATTGCTGCCCAAGGTGGTGAGCTTTGGGTCGCCGCCACGGTGCACTTTGCGACCTTGCCCTACAACGTGTTTCTTGTCCTTGCGGTATGGCGAACACCGGGGCGCAGCAGGGTGATGGCGTGGAGTTCACTGGTTTGGCTGGCTGCAGCCACGGTGCTTTGAGTCACGGAGGGTCACCGGCGCCGCGAATGGACATTCTTCGCGGCGCTTGCGTTTGCATTCCCGAATAGCTGCTTTGGTGGCTTGCATCAAGTTTGCTTTGACTTCAAGCCATGCCACAACCTATTTACCGAAGACCAAGTCGGGCAGGAACAGCGAGATTTGCGGGATGTAGGTGACCAGCACCAAAAACACCAACAGCACCGAGAGCCACGGCAGCGCCGCCCTGGCCACCTGCACCAAACTCATGCCGGTGACCCCGCTGGTGACAAACAGGTTGAGTCCCACCGGTGGCGTCACCATGCCAATCTCCATGTTCACCACCATGATGATGCCCAGGTGAATCGGGTCAATGCCGAGCTCGGTGGCAATGGGGAAAAAGATCGGCGCCAGAATCAAAATGATGCCGGTGGGCTCCATGAAGTTGCCCGCAATCAGCAAAATGATGTTGACCACCAACAGAAACATCCACGGTGTCATGCCCATGCTGACAATCTGCTCGGCAATGGTTTGCGGAATGCGCTCGGTGGTGAGCACGTGGGCAAACAACAGCGCATTGGCCACGATGAACATCAGCATCACGGTGGTGCGCCCGGCTTCCAGAAACACATGGGGAATCTGCTTGGGGGCCAGGTCTTTGTAAATGAACACCGCCACCACCAGTGCATACACCGCCGACACCGCCGCCGCCTCGGTGGGCGTGAAGATGCCGCCGTAAATACCCCCCATGATGATGACCAGCAGCGCCAGGCCCCACATGGATTCACGAAACGCCTTGAAAATCTCGCCGGTGCTGGCCTTGGGTGGCGGGGTGGTTTTGAGCTTGCCCGCGCGCCAGTACACCGCCAGCATCAGCATCAAGCCCAGCATCAGGCCCGGAATGACACCTGCCATGAACATGCGGCCCACCGACACCTCGGTCACGGCGGCATAGACCACCATCACGATCGACGGCGGAATCAAAATGCCCAGCGTACCCGCGTTGCAGATGACACCGGCGGCAAACTCTTTCGGGTAGCCGTTTTTGACCATGCCGGCGATCACGATCGAGCCAATCGCCACCACCGTGGCCGGGCTGGAACCCGACACCGCCGCAAACAGCATGCACGCCAGAATGGACGCAATGGCCAGCCCGCCACGCAGGTGGCCCACCGCTGCAATGGCAAACGCCACCATGCGCTTGGCCACACCGCCGGTGCTCATCAGGGCGCCGGCCAGCACAAAGAACGGAATGCTCATCAGTGTGTAGTGCTCGCTGGTCTCAAACATCTTGATCGACATCGACGCCAGCGAGTCTTGCGAGAAGAAAAAGATGGTCAGCAGGCTGGACAGCCCCAAGCTCACGGCAATCGGCATGCCGATGGCCATGCAGAAAAACAGCGCAACAAAAAGTACCAGGGTGTTCATGTTGGGGCCTCTTCAGACTTGAGTTTCATGGCTTCAGCGGCTTCGTCAGCCAGCCTCAGGCTGTCGGTTTTGCCGGTGATCAGGCCAACCAATATTTGAAAAAAACGCCAGCCGGTGAGCAAAAAACCCAGCGGCATGATGATCAGCACCTGCCAGCGCTGGATCGGCATGTCTTCAAACTCGATGCCGACTTCTTGCATCTTGAGTACATAGATCGTCGAACCCGTGAGCACCAGGCCCACGTACAACAGGCTCAGCAGCACCGCCAGAATCGACACATTGCGCCGCGTGTTGTGCGGCATCATCTTGACCAGCGCATCCACGCCAATGTGCGAACCCACCCGCACGCCGTAAGAAATGCCGACAAAGATCATGAAGGCAAAAAACACGGTGGTGAGCTCCAGCGCCCACGAGAAACCGCTGTTGAACACATAGCGCATCACGACCTGTAAAAAGGTCAGACCGGTCATGGCTGCCAGCATCAGCCCAATGATCCACTCTTCCAGATGATCCAGAATTTTCATGAAATACCCCAAAAAAACCCCGGACTCGCCGGGGTGTTGGCCTCAAACGGAGGAACCGTTTACTTGTTGGATTTGACGGCAGCGTCGATCAGGTCCTTGCCGATGTCGCTCTCGAATTTTTTCCACACCGGTTGCATGGCCGCGCGCCAGGCGGCGGTTTGCTCCTTGTTCATGGGCAGCACCTTGGCCTTGTTGTCTGCAATCACTTTTTTACGGAATTCCATGTCTTCGTCATAGGCCACCTTATTGCCGAACTTGATGGACTCGGTCATGGCTTCGGTCAGTCCCTTCTGGACGTCCGGCGGCAGCCCGGCCCACCATTTGGCATTGCCGATCACCATGTAGTCGAGCACGCCGTGGTTGCTGTCCACGATGTACTTTTGCACTTCGTGGAATTTCTTGCTGTAGATGTTGGACCAGGGGTTCTCGGTGCCATCGACCACGCCGGTTTGCAGCGCCTGGTAAACCTCGGCAAAGGCCAGCTTTTGCGGGTTGCCACCCACCGCGTGGAACTGGGCTTCGAGCACGTCAGACGGCTGGATGCGGAACTTGAGGCCCTTGGCGTCGGTGGGGTAGCCCAAGGGCTTGTTGGCCGACAGCTGCTTCATGCCGTTGTGCAGAAAGCCAAAGCCCTTGATGCCTTTTTTCTCCATGCTGCCCAGCAATTTCTGGCCTGCCGCGCTGGACTGGAAGCGGTCCACCGCCTGGATGTCGTCAAACAGGAAAGGCAAATCGAAGATCTGGATCTGTTTGGTGTACTTGCCGAACTTGGCCAGGGACGGGGCCAGAATCTGCACGTCGCCCAGCAGCAGGGCTTCCATTTCCTTGCCGTCGCCAAACAGCTGGCTGTTGGGGAAGACCTGGATCTCGACCTTGCCTGGCAGTTTTTTCTCGGCCAGCTCCTTGAACTTCAGGGCGGCCTGTCCCTTGGGGGTGACATCGGCCACCACGTGGCTGTATTTGATAATGAGCGGCGCGGCCTGGGCGCCCAAACCGAAAGCCAATAAAACGCCAGCTGCAATTAGTTTCAATTTCATGAGAGTCTCCTCGAGTAGTTAAAAGTCTTGAACGACGAGGCGACTGTATTTGCCTGCGTATCAGGCGACAACTGTGGCGTTCAACAGCTAGGGTTTACCCTGTGTCCCGGCTCAGGCCTTGCGCAAGGCTTGTTTTAAATCGCTCATCCAGTGGGCGGCTATACGGCTGGCCAGCTGCTGTTGCACCGGTTGCACGGCCTGGCGCAAGCGAGTTCGCTGGTCGGCGCTAAGGCGGTGGATACGCGTGGTGCCGGCATCGCGCAGGGCTTGCAGTGCCTGGTCGTTCTGGGCGTCGGCAATCTGGTTGGCAAAGGCCAGCGACTCCTGCAGCGCCTGATTGATCAAGGAGCGGTCATTGGGCTGCAGGTGTTGCCAGAAACGCTGGTTGGTGACCACGGCGTAGCCCAGGTAACCGTGCTCGGTCAGGCTCAGATCGCTTTGTACTTCGTGCATCGCCTGGGTCCAGAAATTGGACACCGGGTTCTCGGTGCCATCGACCACGCCAGCGGCCAGGGCGCGGCGGGTTTCACTGAAGGCCAGCGTGACGGGCTTGGCGCCCAGGGCGCGCATTTGCGCCGCGATCACGCGGGAGGCCTGCACACGCATGCGCAGGCCGGCAAAATCCCCGGGTTCCAGCAGCGGTCGGTTTGCGCTCATTTGCTTGAAGCCATTGTCAAAAAACCCCAAGCCCACCAGGCCCTGGCGCGGCAGGCTTTGCAGCAGCTTCTGGCCCAAAGGCCCCAGTGTGATGCGCCGCACCGCGTTCAAATCGTCAAACAGGAACGGCAGGTCAAACAGCTCGAACTCGGGCAGGCCGATGCGGCCAAATTTGGACAGCGAGGGCGCCACCAATTCGACCGCGCCCAGTTGCAGCGCCTGCATTTCGTCATGGTCGCCGTACAACTGCGCGTTGGGGTACACCTGCACGCCAATGCGCCCGCCACTGCGCTGCTCGACCAGCACCTTGAAGCGGTTGGCGGCCAGGCCCTTGGGCGTTTCCTCGGCCACCACATGCGAGAAGCGCAGCGTGATCTCGGGCTGGGTTGTGGCGCCGGTCACGCCGGGCAGCGCCGCGCTGCCTGCCAGGGCGGCAAGCCAGGTTCGACGACTGACGGATGCAAGGCAGGCAGGGGTGTTCACGGTAGCCGATTATGCGGCTGGGGTCCCCGCCTCAGCAGTTGTGCCTGGGTGGCTCGCCGCGACCCATGGCTCGGCGGGCGCCGTGCCGCCGTTCAAATGCAGCGTCTGGGTCGGGAACGCAAACGCAATGCCATGTTCGGTAAAGCTGCGCACCAGTTGCAGGTTGATGGCCTGCTGCACATCCATGAACAGGTTGTAGTCGGGTTTGCGCACGTAGTACACCGTCTCAAAGTCCAGCGAAAAGGCGCCAAAGCTCTTGAAGTGGGCGCGGTCAAAACGGGCGCCGGTTTGCGCGGCCACGGCCTGCTCGATGAGCTTTGGAATCAGTTCCAGCTTTTCCGCCGGGGTGTCGTAGGTGACGCCTATGGCAAACAGCGCCCGGCGCTCGTCCATGCGTTTGTAGTTGTGGATGCGGCTTTGCAGCAGGTCGCTGTTGGACAGCACAATCTGTTCACCGCCCAGGCTGCGAATGCGCGTGGTCTTGAGGCCCACGTGCTCTACCGTGCCCATCTCGTTGCCCAGAATGATGAAGTCGCCAATGGCAAAAGGCTTGTCAATGGCAATGGTGAGTGAGGCAAACAGGTCGCCCAGAATATTTTGCGCCGCCAGGGCGATGGCAATACCGCCAATGCCCAGGCTCGCCACCAGCGCTGTGACGTTGATGCCCAGGTTGTCCAGCATCGACAGCAGCACCAGCACCCAGACCACCACCTGGCCCAAAAATGACAGCAGTGACAGCGTCATGGTGCGAGCGCCCTGGTTTTCCTCCTCGCCATGCGAGAAGTGGTAGCGCAGCCAGAAAACCAGCCCGCGCGAGGCCCAAAAGCCCAGCTGCAGGATCAGCGCGATGACGAAGATGCGGTCCACCCACTTTTCCAGTGATGCCGGCAGGGTCAGAAAATGGCTGCCCAGGTACAGGCCAATGGCGGCTACCAGCAGGACGCGGGTGGCTGACAGCACGTCGAGGAGAAAGTCGTCAATGACGGTCTCGGTGCTTTTGGCAACCCGCTTCAGGTAGTGCAACACCAGCCAGCGCAGGGCCAGCAGCAGCAGCATGAAGGCAGCCGCTGCCAGCAAGGCGTAGGACCAGTCGTTGAGGGAGTTGTTGTCGATGAGTTTTCGAAACACGGCGGTCAGCTTGCCTGTGGGACGGCCTCTTCCACTTTGGGTGGCACCATGGCGGCGATCAGGTCGCCCATCGTGATGCTGCCGAGCTGCTTGCCGCGGCTGTTGGTCACGTTGGCGGCGTCCTTGCCTTCGGCGCTGAGCACGCGCGCCACTTCTTCGAGCACCATGCTGGCATCCACGCTGGGGCCGTCCACCGTGATGCCGGGGGTCATCAGCGTGCGGCAGCGGATGACGCGGCCGCGGTTCACGTCCTTGATGAAGCTGCTGATGTAGTCGTCTGCGGGCTTGAGCACGATTTGCTGGCCGGTGCCTTGCTGAATCACTTCACCGTCGCGCAGGATGGCAATGCGGTCGCCCAGGCGCAGCGCTTCTTCGAGGTCGTGGGTGATGAAGACAATGGTTTTGCCGAGCTCCTGCTGCAGGTCGAGCAGCACCGACTGCATGTCGCTGCGGATCATCGGGTCGAGTGCCGAAAAGGCTTCGTCCATCAGCAATATGGGCGCGTCGTTGGTCAGTGCGCGGGCCAGTCCCACGCGCTGCTGCATGCCGCCCGAGAGCTGGTTGGGGTAGCTGTCTTCGTAGCCTTTGAGGCCCACGCGTTCGATCCAGCGCGCAGCTGCTTCCTGGCGTTTTTTGTGTTTGACGTGCTGCACCTGCAGGCCGTATTCGGTGTTTTCCTGCACCGTCAGGTGCGGGAACAGGGCAAAGTTCTGGAACACCATGGCGGTGCGTTCGCGCCGAAAGTGGCGCAACGCGCGCGGGCTCATGGCGATCACATTTTGATCACCGGCCCAGAGCTCGCCGGCGGTGGGTTCGATCAGGCGGTTGATGTGCCGGATCAGGGTGCTTTTGCCCGAGCCCGACAAGCCCATCACCACCTGAATGCCGCCGCCGGGCATGTCGATGTTGATATCGCGCAGGCCCAGCACATGGCCGTGTTCGTCACGCAACTCCTGCTTGCTCATGCCTTGTTGCACGGCAGCCAAGTGCTTCGAAGGGTTGGGGCCGAAGATCTTGTACAGGTGTTTGATCGAGATGTTGACCGCATTGCTCGGCACGCTGTCGGGCCCGGCCCGGGCGGCGGATGTGGGGGTCAGGTCCTCAGCCATGCACCACCTCCAGGTGTTTCTGAAGGCGCTTGCCGTAGGTTTGCGACACGCGGTCAAAAATGATCGCAATGCCGACGATGGCCAGGCCGTTGAACATGCCCATGGTGAAGTACTGGTTGGCAATGGCCTTGAGCACCGGTTGGCCCAGACCCTGCACCCCAATCATCGAGGCAATCACCACCATCGCCAGCGACAGCATGATGGTCTGGTTGATGCCGGCCATGATGGTCGGCAGCGCCAGCGGCAGCTGCACCTTGAACATTTTTTGCCACATCGAGGCGCCAAAGGCGTCAGCGGCCTCCAGCAGGTCGGTGCTGACCAGCCGGATCCCCAGGTTGGTGAAACGGATCACCGGCGGAATGGCGTACACCACCACCGCAATCATGCCCGCCACGCGGCCAATGCCCAGCAGCATCACCACCGGAATCAGGTAGACAAAACTCGGCATGGTCTGCATCACATCGAGCGCGGGGTTGATGGCGCGCTGCAGCCGGTCCCAGCGGCTCATGGCAATGCCAATCGGCAGGCCCACGGCCAGCGCCACGACGGTGCAGACAAAGATCATCGAGACCGTCTTCATGGTGTCGATCCACATGCCGAAGTAGCCAATGGCGAGCAGGGTGAGCACCGTGCCGAGCGTGATCTTCCAGGAGCGCGAGCCCAGCCAGGCGATCAGGGCAATCGCACCAATCACCACAGGCCAGGGTGACTGGGTCATGAGGCGCTCCGAGAAAATCAGGAACTCGCGCAGCGGGTCGAACAGCCGCTCCAGTGTTTCACCATATTCACGGGAGAAAGTCCGAAAACCCCCGTCAATGAAGCGCCGCAGGCTGCTGAGCTGCTCAGCGCCCATGGTGGGGAATTCAACCAGGGTACTCATGGCGCTTAAAGGCTGGCTTTGACTTTTTCGGCCACCTCAGGGCTGACCCAGGTGGTCCAGATCTCGGGTTGCGATTTCAAAAAGTACTTGGCACCGTCTTCACCGGTGGCCTGGTTGTCGCTCATCCAGGCCAGCAACCCGTTGACGGTGTCGTTGCGCCAGCTGCGCACTTCCAGGTAACCGATGGCTGGGCCCCCGGCCTTCTTGAAACGGTCTGTGACAACGGTAAACACCTCTGCCCTGGCCCAGTCCGTCTTGACGGGTTTGTCGCAATCGGCCTTGGTATTGCAGCCTTCGAAACCTGCCTTGTCAAAGGGCACGCCGGCGTCAAGTTTGACCATCTCGTATTTGCCCAGGATTGAAGTGGGCGCCCAGTAGTAACCCAGCCAGCCTTGCTTGCGCTCGTAGGCTTTGGCGATGGAGCCATCGAGCCCGGCGGCCGAACCGGTGTTGACCAGCACAAAGCCCTTGTCTGCAGCACCCCAGGCCTTGAAGGCAGCACCCGTGGTGAGCTGGCAGTTCCAGCCGGCCGGGCAGTTGTAAATGCCGCCCCGGTCCTTGACTTCAGGCGCCGGAAACAGTTTGGGTTGCTTCAGGGCGTCGTCAATGGTCTTGATTTCGGGGTGGGCGTCGGCGAGGTATTTGGGAATCCACCAGCCCTCCACGCCGCCGTCTTTCAACGACTCGGCGGCGTAATGCAGGCGGCCTTCTTTCACGGCCAGGTCGAGCGGTTGACGCACCGCGTTGATCCAGGCTTCGGGGGCCACGTCAGGCCTGCCTTTTTCCATCATGGCGGTGAGTGTGGGCATGGTGTCGCCGGGCACCAGTTCCACATCGCAACCGTAACCGCCGCTCAGGATGAGCTTGTCAATGTGGGCCAGCACCTCGGCCGACTGCCAGTTCATGTTGGCCACCGTGACCTTGCCGCAGGCCTGCACGGTCGGGGTCGGCGCTGTGGCTTCTTCCTTTTTGCCGCAGGCGGCCAGGGTGACGACGGCGGCCAGCACAGTCAAAGAAAGTTTAGGAAAGTGGTTCATGGGAGCTCCTGGTGGATTCAAACTTCAATACAGACAGCGCCGCGGCAGGCATCACACCGGTTGTTCAAAAGCGCGATGGCGGGGATGTTGTGCGTGAGAAAAGTAAGTTAATTACTTTTGCACAAATGTATTTTGTTGCAAGAAACACCATAAGTCAAGCATATCAACAAGGTTTGATATGCTGATTTTGGTTTAAAGAGCCCGGCCCTGTCGGTTGGCCGTGTGCTTGACGCGAGGTGAAGCGCTTGGCCAGGCGGCGGCTTTAGCGCAGCGCGGTCGGCGCGTCTTTTTCGGGTGTCAGGCGGTCTTCGAGCTCGCCAATGTAGGCGCTCAGGGAGTTGCCGGACTGCTCCACCGTGCCGCGCAAGGCGGTTTCCAGCGCATCAAGCCGGGCAATGAGTGCTTGTTGTGCAGTCTTGTTTTGCTCGGCGCTTTGCTTCATGCCGGCCTCCAGAAAGCTACGCAATTCGGTAAAGCGCGAGGCCTCGGCCTTGTCGGCCAGTTCGCGGTTGGTCTGCAACTCTTTGGCGTTGCGCCGTGTGTCCATCAGCACGTTGGACTGCAGGTAGAGCACGTAGACCAGGCAGTAGGCCACCATGAAAATCAGCAGCGCCAGCATGATCAGGCCCAGCGGGGCGTCCAGCGTGGTGATGCCGAAGGAAAGCGTGGTGTTGGCCAGGAACACGTTCCAGTTGAGCGCCGTGAACGCAGCAATGAGTGCGAGAACCAAAACCAATAAGAGACTGCGAATGCGCATGACGGACTCCTCAACAAGGGTAAATGAATGACTTTAAGGGTACACCAGTTGCTCGAAGCCACCCCGCCCGACGGTGACGATGGCCGTCATCAGGGTTTGCCAGGCAACGGGCTTGAAGCGCTGGGGAAGTGGGGTTGACATGCGTCAGGCATGGTGTGTTGTCATGGTGAGCCCGCTGACCCGCACGCAAAGTGCTGGGCTATACTGAATTTCAAAGAATTCAATGTACCCGTCCGATTGCATCCGATGCAGCACAAACCCCATCACCACAGGCTGGCACATGCGCCGGTTGCCGCCTGCAAAGTGCTCGAACGTGCGGACGCCCACCGCTGCAGCGGCACGCGGCCTGGCGTTGACCTGATCCTGGGTTTGGCTATGACCGACACTTTTTGGGCGATGCGCTGACATGAACGCAGACGCCCGGCGTTTTTCTGCCACGTCTGCCGACGCAAGCTTTGACTTTGCCCTGCTGCAACAGTCTGTCGCGCGGGCGGGCGGGCGCAACCGGCGTGCGCTGTGGTGGCTGTTGGGCCTGCTGGCCTTGTTGCTGGGCTCGGTGGTCACGCTGCTGCTGTACCTGAATAACTTTGAAGAAGAAGAAGCGGCACGGCGCCGGGCCGCCGATGCCCAGTGGCTGGAGCAGAGCGTGCAGTTTCACTTCAGGCGGCTCGAAGACGATTTGCTGGTGCTGTCGCGCCAGGCGGTACAACAAAGCGCAGGGGCCAACGCCGCGCCAGCCGATCATGCGCAAGACCTGAAGGCCGGGTTGCTGTGGCGCGAACCCGGCGTGGTGCTGTCGAGCGGCTGGATTGGTGCGGTTCAGTTGAGCAACCCGCGCCTGGGCCCGACGCGCTGGCCACAAGATTGGGACGCCCACCCCGACAACGCCCAGGCGCTGGCCCTGATGCAAAGCACCAGCCAGGGCTTGCGCCGCGCCGCCTACGCCGGTTTGATGCTCGACGGCGCTGGCCAGCCGACCGACGTGGTGTGGTTGGCCGTGCCTTTTTTTGACCGTGGTCAGTTCGCCGGTGATTACCTGGTGGCCGTGTCGCTGAACCAGGCACTGCTGGCCCTGTTGCCGGCCTGGTTCATGCAGGACCACAGCGTGGAACTGATCACCACCGAGGCCGTAAAAGCCCCTGAAACCGACTACCGCGCGGCCTTGAGCCTGCCCGGCACCGACCTGTTTGTGCAGGTGGCGCTAACGCAGGCCGCGCCCACCACCGTGCCGCGAATTTTCTTTTTGGTGGCCTTGTTGTTTTTGTCGGGCATGATGGTCAGCTTGTATGCCTTGCGCCGCGACTTTATCAAGCGCCAGCAGGTGCAGGCCGTGTTGCAGGCCCAGGTGGCGCTGCGCACCGCCATGGAAAACTCGGTCACCATTGGCCTGCGCGCCTGGGACCTGAACGGCAAAATCTTGTATGTGAACGACGCTTTTTGCCGCATGGTGGGCTACCAGGCAGCCGAGCTGATTGGCCGCTCGATCCCCTTTCCCTACTGGCCGCCGGACCAAATTGATGTGTTGCAGCGGGTGCATGACGGCATCATGGCGCAGGGCACCAGCGGCGAGGGCGTGGAGGTGCAGTTTCAGCACGCCGACGGCCGCCTGATTGACGTGCTGATCCACGAAGCCCCGCTGAACACCGCTGCCGGTGAGCAAATCGGCTGGATGAGTTCGGTGCTGGACATCAGCGAACGCAAGCGCGGCCAGCGCATGGCCGCGCAGCAGCAGGAAAAGCTCGAAGCCTCAGGCCGCCTGGTAGCGGTCGGCGAAGTGGCTTCGACCCTGGCACACGAACTCAACCAGCCGCTGGGCGCCCTGAGCAGCTTTGCCAACGGCTTGCTGAACCGGCTCAATGCCGGCAGCATTGATTTACCCGAGCTGTTGCCGGTGGTGGCGCGCATGGCCCGGCTGGCCGAGCGGGCCGGTGGCATCATTCAGCGCGTCAATGCGTTTGCCCGCAAGCGCGAGCTGCAACCGCAGCGCCTGGACATGGTGGCGTTCTTGCAGCGTGTGCTGGAGCTGTTTGACGACGACAGCACCGTCACGCCAGCTTGGGCGCTGCCCGATCACCCGGTCTGGGTGGAGGCCGACGAGCTGTTGTTCGAGCACTTGGTCAACAATCTGGTGAGCAATGCGCAAGACTGGGCGCCCCATGGCGGCCAGCCCACGCAAGTCTGGGTGGGCTTGCGCGTGGATCCCGATCAAGGCATGGCCGTGCTCAGTGTGGCCGACACCGGCCCCGGCGTCAGCGACGAGGCCCAGGCCACCATCTTCAACGCCTTTGTCAGCCGCAAAGAGGGTGGCATGGGCATGGGCCTGGCCATTTGCCGATCCATTGTGGAAGCCCACCACGGCCACATCGAGGTCAGCCGCGACCCGCTGCTGGGTGGTGCCCGCTTTACCGTGACGCTGCCGTTGGCCCAAGCCCGTTCAACCCAGGAGCCGCCATGAACCAAGCCCGCGTGCACATTGTTGATGACGACCCCGACATCCGTGACGGCCTGGCCTGGCTGTTTGACTCGCGTGGTTTTCAAAGCGCCACCTGGGCCGGCGGCCCGCCATTTTTGGCCGCCGCGCGCGCCCTGCAGGGCGACTGGGGCCAGGCCGTGGTGTTGCTCGACATGCGCATGGCGCCGCTGTCGGGCAGCGTCACCTTTGAACACATGAAAGCCATGGGCTGTCCCTGGCCAGTGCTGTTTTTAACTGGCCATGGCGATGTCGGTACCGCCGTGGCGGCAGTCAAACAGGGCGCCTGGGACTTTCTGGAAAAACCGTTCCAAGACAACGAACTGGTAGACCGTGTGCAGCAAGCGCTGGCCGCAGCCAATGCCGCGCAACAAGACGACTCCGAGACCCAGCGCCTGCGCCAGGCACTGGTTTCTTTGAGCCCGCGCGAGCGCGAAGTGCTGGACCAACTCATTCGCGGTCATTACAACAAGAACATTGCCGACCGCCTGGGCATCACGCCGCGCACGGTCGAGTTCCACCGGGCTAATATTTTCGAGAAGATGGGTGTCGATTCGGCGGTGGAACTGGCACATAAACTGGGCCGGCTGGAGCCGCTGGGCTGACTGCGGTTCACGGCACAATGCAGGCTGCGCCCGCGATCAGCGGCAATTCAGTGAGCCATTGCAAGGACCCAAACCATGAGCAAACCAATCAAACGCATCGCCATCAACACCGGCGGTGGTGACGCCCCCGGGCTTAACGCGGTGATCCAGTCGGTGGTGATTGCCGCAGCCAACCGGGGCTGGGACTGCTTTGGGATTCGCGACGGTTTCAACGGCATTTTGTTTCCCGAGCGTTACTCGGAAGGCGGCGTGGCGCGGCTCACACGAGACCGGGTGCGTGGCATTGGCCACCTGGGCGGCACCATTCTGGGCACCACCAACAAGGGCAACCCGCTGCATTTCCCGATCAACATGCCCGACGGCACAGTGCGCGAGATTGACCGCTCGGACGAAATCCTGACTTACTTTGCCACCCACGAGATCGATGCCCTGGTGTCGATCGGTGGCGACGGCTCGCTCACCATTGCCAACGCCCTGCACGAAAAGGGTCTGCGCGTGGTGGGGGTGCCCAAAACCATCGACAACGACCTCGACAAGACCTTCACCACCTTTGGCTTCGATACCGCCGTGGGCTTTGCCACCGAATGCCTGGACCGCCTGCACAGCACCGCCGAGAGCCACCAGCGTGTGATGGTGGTCGAGGTGATGGGCCGTTATGCTGGCTGGATCGCCCTGCACACCGGCATTGCCGGCAACGCCCACGCCGTTCTGATCCCCGAAATTCCGTTTGACCTGGACAAGATCGCGGCCAAGCTGCGCGCCCGTGACAGCGAAGGTCGCCTGTATTCCATCGTGGTGGTGGCCGAAGGCGCCCAGGCCAAAGATGGCCACCGCGAGTTGCTGGCCGCGGCCGAGGTTGGCCATGCCGAGCGCCTGGGCGGCGTGGGCGAGCGCATTGCCCACGCCATTGCCGAGCGCACCGGCAAGGAGACCCGTTTGGTGGTGCTGGGCCACCTGTTGCGCGGCGGCAGCCCCACCTCGTTTGACCGCCTGGCGGCGCTGCGGTTTGGTGCGGCGGCAGTGCGCGCGCTGGACGAAGGCCAAAGCGGCATCATGGTGTCGCTGGGTCTGGAAGGCGTGGACTACGTGGACCTTGCAGAAGTGGCCGGCCACATGAAGGCGGTGCCGCTGGACTGCGACACCCTGCAAACCGGGCGCGACCTGGGTATTTGTTTTGGGGACTGACAGCGCGCTGGCGCTTGATGTGAATGCAAACACGGGCTTGCTGGTGGCTTGCCTGTGCGCTGACTGGTGCCATGTTTGTTGCGACTACCAGAGCAGCTTTGCGCTGGTTAAAGCGGCCATTCAGGCCGACCACCCGCAGGCACGGTTTGTCTGGCTTGACATCGAAGACGAAGCCGACTTGCTGTACCCGCTGGAGGTCGACGACTTTCCCACGCTGCTGATTGCCGTGGGCGATGCGCCGCGTTTTTTTGGCCCGCTCACACCCCACTGGCAAACCCTGGAGCGCCTGGTGCGCAGCATGGCAGACAACGCTGCGGGCAGGGCGCTTCCTGACCCGGCGCTAAGCGCTGTGCTGGCGCGTATTCAGTCTGCCCCACGCCCTTGAATACGCATCCGTTTTTTTCCAGCCGCAAGGCGGTTGTGCTGGTGGC
>CAZIGL010000040.1:21627-25188 GCA_964538895.1 uncultured Rhodoferax sp. | reverse complement strand
TCTTGACTGGCGGGCTCCTGCGCAGCGATTTCGATCCTTCAGCATATCAACTGGTCGCCCTAGACCCGACATTGACGCAGATTGTCGAATTGCCAGCAGCACGGCACCCACGATGAGCGCCAGATGCATCATGGTGAATGGTCTGGTGCCTCGCGCGGGTCGCAGATCACCAGCACATCGCATTGTGATTCAGCCAGCACATGCTTGGTCACGCTGCCAAGTAGCAAGTCCTCTGCAATGTGTGCGCCGTGCTTGCCGACGACGATCAGGTCGGCATCGACCTCTTGCTCCATGGCGATGATTTGCTGTGCTGAATCGCCGTGAACGACCCGTCCCAAATAGTCTGTTGGCGCCAATCCAGCCACAGCAGCCAGATCGTGGAGACGTTTGCGCCGGACTTCGCGCTCGTTGGTGACGTACCGACGGATTACCTGCTCGTCGACGCCAGCGAAAGTCAGCTTGCCTTCGTAGGGCAGTTCAAAAGCATGCAACAAAACCAAGTCGGCATTGGGCGCCCAATACCTCGCCAAACGGATCACCTGGATTGATACCGGCGAAAAATCCACAGTAACCACAATGCTGCGATACGCCTCGCGCGGTGTTTGCTTCACTACCAGCACCGGCCGTCTTAGAGATTTTCGCAGCAGGCGCGCAGCAGTTGACCCCAGCAAAGCGTGACGCAGAAAGGATTCGCCACGCGCACCGAGTACCACCAAATCTGCGGCCTGCGTGTCGGCCTCAGCAGCGATCGTCGCCAGCGGGTTTCCCTCGGCCAAGCGCGTCCCTGCTACGACGCCACGGTTAATCGCTGCATCACGGGTCAGTTGCTCCAGATGCGCTCGGGCATCGCTGTACAAAGCCGCCTTCACCTCGGTCACGTTGTCACCGAGCATTTCGCGCAGACCGTCCAAAGTATCCAACTCCATAACGTGCAAAATACTTAGCTCGCTTTCAGTGCTGGCAGCCAAATGAAAGGCACGCTCGACGGCATGGCGAGCTGGCGCGGAAAGATCGGTGGCGACGAGAATCGTCTTGGAGCTTGTCATTGAGCGTTCTCCTTAATTGTGGTTTCAATCACTGGCTGGTAGGCCCCGTCGCGTATGTCCTGCAGCATCTGGTCAATGTCGACGGTGGGAATACGCAACATCTGCAAGGCAGTGGCACCGAGACGCAGACTGGATTCAATTGCCTCTGGAAAGGCATAAATTGCACCTGCGTCGATGAGGGTCGAACTTGTTTGAAGATCGCGAGCGCGTGCTATCACCGGTACATGCGGACAATGCTGGCGCAACGCGGTAACTGTCCGTAGTGCGACCGCATGGCTGTCGACGGTCACGATGGCTAGGCTGGCGCGCTCCGCCTTGGCCGCTGCGAGAAGCTCCGCATCGGCGATGTCGCCATACAGCACGACATGACCTTCGCTTTGCCCTTGTTGTACCCGCGTCAGGTCCGTATCGAAGGCCACAAAATCGACGCCGCTCGATTTCAGCAGTACCGCAATGGTGTGGCCGACCCGACCGTAGCCACCAATCAGGACCTGAGGTGCCGGCAGATCGGCAAGCCTGTCTGACAGATGGAGAGTATTGGGGACTGGCTTACTCAGTAAGTTAGCAATCGATTGGTTGTAACGGATTAGCAGGACGCCTGCAATCATCGAGAGCAGGACGGAGGTCAACACGATCTGTCCGACGTCAGGAGCAATCACATTCGACTCGATCGCGATGGCTAGCAACGCGAAGCCGAACTCGCCGCCCACTGCCAGCAGCAGGGCGGTTCGCCAAGCCTTGGTAGCGTCCATGCCGCTGCGGCGCACGATCAAGGCAACGACAAGTATCTTGGTCACCATCAAAAGACAGGCACCCAGCAGGGCCCAGTGCCAGATACGGGGCAAGGTACCTGGGTCGATCAGCATGCCGATGCCAACGAAAAACAGTCCGAGCAAAACATCGCGAAATGGACGAATGCTGGATTCCACCTGATGACGGAACTCGGTTTCGCCAAGCATCATGCCTGCTAGAAAGGCACCAAACGCAAGCGACAAGCCCAGGCTGTTGGTCGTCCAGGCGGCAGTTAGAACCACCAGAAAGACCGTAAGGGTGAATAATTCGGCGGAACGTCGTTCGGCAACCAAGTGGAACAGCGGGGTCAAGGCCCAGCGCGCGGCGAAGAACACCAAGGTGAACGCCAGTACCGCCTTCGTCATGGCCCAGCCGAGTTCGGTGGCGAGCGCGGCCATGCCCGTGGCGGCTCCCAGCACCGGAATCAGGATTAGGAACGGCACAGCCGTGACATCCTGAAATACCGAAATGGCGAGGCCGAGTCGGCCGTGCGGGGTGGCGTCTTCGCCCTGTTCGGCGAGTTGTCGGCCGATGATGGTGGAGGATGACTGGGCAAAGACCGCACCGATGACGAAGGCTACCGCAGGGCTTACGCCTGCCAGCCAAAGCAATGAAGCCACGGCCGCCGTGGTCAGGGCTACCTGCGCTGTGCCCAAGCCGAGGATCTGATGACGCATTGCGTGCAGTTGCGGCAGTGAGTAGTTGAGCCCGATTGAGAACAGAAGGAAAACCACGCCGAATTCGGCGAGTACCTTAAATTCCGAGACATATACGATCGGCCCGATGGTATGCGGTCCAAGTATCAGGCCGACCAAGAGGTAGCCAAGGCTGGAAGGAATATGCAACCGCTGGAAGGCGACCATCACCGCTACGCTCACTGCGAGTAACAGGATGATTTGAACTAAATGATCCATGCGGCTTTTGTGCTCCTGATGATTGTTGATGTGGGTACTTCGGTGCAGGAGTGGCTCATGATGCCGTCTCTATGTTCCTTATTCCAGCAATGGCCAAAGGCACGAGGGCAGCATCGATACGCAACCGATTCAGGATAGCCGTGATGTCCAGCCAATTCTCAGAGAAGCAAACGAAGCGCTCGAGCTGACTGCCAAGCAAGGTCAGGTCAGACGCCTTAAGTAAGCGCACAAAAGCTGGGAAGAAAAGTGATCTTTGAGAGGGGGGTCTCAGGAGCGGGCCAATCATGTGTCAATCCTCGTGCGGCGGCCCGACCGACACAAATACCTGTCTAAACTTCAGTCAAAAATACTTAGACACCCGCGGCAATGATAACTTATAGTCATCCAAATTCGGTAGTTGAAATCGGTATCCGATAGAGCATGGAGGCGTAACCAATGAACGACATGATTGACAGGGAAAAGCGAGCGACGGGTCTTGTCGATGCACGCCGCATGGTGGTCGTGGGACTGGTGATCACCATTGCGTCTTTCGGGAATGCTCGTGCCCAGACCATTGACGGGTGGACCCATGTCCGGCAGGTCGGTACTGGCAAAGTTGTAACACTGGACAGAAAGTCGACGGTCAGCATTGAAGAGAGGGTTTGGACTGCCCTGAGGTCAATTTGTCCCGGTTCGTACTGTTACGCCCAGTTCTTCTGGGAAGACGAGTACGTTGCAAAAAATGGGTTGCCTCAGAGGGAATTGGCTAAGGATGCAATCCTTGTTTATTCAACGAACAGTGGATTCCAATGGAATTGTGCGTTCCGTCC
>CAZIGL010000040.1:0-21527 GCA_964538895.1 uncultured Rhodoferax sp. | reverse complement strand
GGGTCTTGACCCGCCCTTCGGTAAGGCAAGTCAGATCACCCCGCCTGGTATGCCACGCGCCCGCCCACCAGCGTGAAGCGCACGCGCCCAGGCAGCTCGTAGCCGGAGAACGGCGTGTGTTTGCCCTGGCTGACCAAGGTGTCGGCCTGCACCGTCCAGGCGGCTCGCGGGTCGAACACACAGACATCGGCCAGACCGCCCACCTGCAAGCGTCCGGTGCGCCCCAGCCGGGGGCCGAGCGCCGTGCCCAATACCTTGGCCGGGCCATCCGTGACCGCCTGCAGCGCCCGCAGCAGCGGCACACCGCTGTCCTGGTGCCACTTGAAGGCCAGGCTCAGCAACAGTTCCAGCCCGGTGGCGCCGGGCTCACTTTCAGCAAACGGCAAGGCCTTGGCATCTTCATCCACCGGCGTGTGGTCCGACACCAGCGCGTCGATCGTGCCATCGAGCAGACCGGCGCGCAACGCGTCGCGGTCGCGCTGCTGGCGCAAGGGCGGGTTCAGGCGCGCGCGGCTGTCAAAGTAACCGATGTCGGCGTCGGTCAAATGCAGTGAGTTGATGCTGACATCGCAGCTCACCTTCAAGCCGTCAGCCTTGGCCTGGCGCACCAGCGCCACCCCGGCCGCGCTGCTGATGCGGCACAGGTGCACGCGGGCTCCGGTCGATCGCATCAGCTCAAAAATGGTGTGCAGGGCTATGGTCTCGGCCATCACAGGCACGCCGCTCAAGCCCATGCGGGTGGCCAATGGGCCACTGGCGGCCACGCCCTGACCCAGAAAATAGTCCTGCGGGCGCAGCCAGACCGCGTAACCAAAGGTGGTCGCGTACTGGAAGGCGCGCTGCAGCACCTGGGTGTTGCCCAGCATCACCTCGGCTTGACTGAAGGCCACACAACCGGCGTCAGTCAGCATGACCATTTCGGTGAGCGTTTCACCCTTCAAGCCACGCGTGAGCGCGCCCAGTGGATAGACGCGCGCCTGCTCCAGTTTTTCAGCCCGGAAGCGCAGCATTTCGACCAGGCCGGGCTCGTCGAGCACCGGGTCGGTGTCGGGCTGGCACACCAGGCTGGTGACACCGCCAGCCATGGCGGCCGCCATTTCGGACTCCAACATACGGGCGTGCTCGTTGCCCGGCTCGCGCAGGCGCACCGCCAAGTCCACCAAGCCCGGCAAGACCAGGCAGCCAGTTGCTGAAATAGTCACATCCGGCTGAAAATCCACAGGAATATTTTGAATCGCCAGGACCGCCCCATTGGCCAGGGCGATGTCGGCTGGCGCGTCCAGACCACTGGCGGGGTCGATGACCCGGCCACCCTGAATCAGCACACGTGTTTGCTTGTTCATCTGTTGTTCTCTCAAAGGGTTCAGGCTTCGTTGCCGGCCACGATGCTCATCACCGCCATGCGCACCGCAATGCCAAAGGTCACCTGCGGCAGGATCACGCTCTGGCGGCCGTCGACCACGGCCGAGTCAATTTCCACACCACGGTTGATCGGGCCCGGGTGCATCACGATGGCATCCGGCTTGGCCAATTGCAGCTTGGTCGGGGTCAGGCCAAAGCTCTTGAAAAACTCCTGGCTCGACGGCAGCAGCGCACCGCTCATGCGCTCGTTTTGCAGGCGCAGCATGATCACCACGTCAGCGTCCTTGATGCCTTCTTCAAGGGTGTGACAGACGCGCACGCCCATCTGTGCCATGTCGGACGGCACCAGCGTCTTGGGGCCGACCACGCGCACCTCGGCACAGCCCAGCGTGGTGAGGGCGTGGATGTCGGAGCGCGCCACGCGCGAGTGCAGCACGTCGCCCACAATGGCCACCGTAAGGTTGGCAAAGTCGCCCTTGTAGTGGCGAATGGTGTACATGTCGAGCAGGCCCTGGGTGGGGTGGGCGTGGCGGCCGTCACCGGCGTTGACCACATGCACATGCGGCGCCACGTGCTGGGCGATCAGGTAGGGCGCGCCCGATTCGCTGTGGCGCACCACAAAAATGTCGGCGGCCATGGCGCTCAGGTTGGCAATGGTGTCGAGCAGCGACTCGCCCTTGGCGGCAGACGACTTGGCGATGTCCAGATTGATCACATCGGCACTCAGGCGCTTGGCGGCAATCTCGAAGGTGGTGCGGGTGCGCGTGGAGTTCTCAAAAAACAGATTGAAGACGCTTTTGCCGCGCAGCAGGGGCACTTTCTTGACCTCGCGGTTGCCCACCGAGACAAAGTTGGCGGCAGTATCAAGCACCTGGGTCAGGATGCTTTTGGGCAGGCCCTCAGTCGAGAGCAAATGGATCAGCTCGCCGTTTTTATTGAGCTGCGGGTTGCGCTGGGATAGCATGGCTAGATGTCTTTCACGTTAAAACTAAAGCGGCCATTCTCATGACGCAGCAGCGCCAGCGACTGGCTGGCGGGCAGGTGGATGCGTGCGCTGCACAGGTCGGCCTGGATCGGCAGCTCGCGGTCACCGCGGTCCACCAGCACCGCCAGCTTGACGCTGGCCGGGCGGCCAAAGTCAAACAACTCGTTGAGCACCGCGCGCACCGTGCGCCCGGTGAAAAGCACATCATCAAGCAACAGCACATGGGCGCCATTCACATCAAACGGAATTTGCGTCTGCGCGCTGCTGGTCATGCCGCGGCGCGCAAAGTCGTCACGGTGCATGGCTGACGAGATCACGCCAAAGGGCTGCGCCAGACCCAGGTCCTGACGCAGGCGTTCGGCCAGCCAGACACCGCCAGAGGCAATGCCCAGCAGTTGTGTGTCCGGCTGCAGCAGCGGGCGCAGGTTGTGCGCCAGATCGGCATACAGCGCCTCGGCATCGAGTGCCAGTGTACTCATGGAAGACTCCTTAAAAACTGTTCCAGAATGATGCAGGCGGCTGCCGCATCGGCGTCATGCGCGCCCATGGAATGGGCCTCGGTGGTGGTGTAACGCTCGTCTACCTCGAACACCGGCAAGTTGAAGCGGCCATGCAACTGGCGCGCAAATTTGCGCGCGCGCACGGTGTTTTCGTGGGCGGCACCATCAGGGTGAAACGGCACGCCGACCACCAGCGCGTCGGGCTGCCAGGTCTTGAGCTGCTGCGCCACTTTTTCGAAGCGCGCCTTGCCTTCGGCGGTGATGGTGCCCTGCGGCTGGGCCGTGCGCAAAATACGGTTACCCACCGCAAAGCCGGTGCGCTTGAGGCCAAAATCGAGCGCCATGAAGGTTCGTAAATTGGCAGCCACCACCGGCTGCGAATTTACGCTTGCACTGTCGGGCGGAGTGCTCATGCGTGCCCGGCATCTGGTGCCAGCATCCAGGGCTCCAGGCCCAGCAACTTGAGCGCCTGCGCATAACGCTCGGGCACCGGGGTCTCAAAAATCAGCCGGGCGTCGGCCTCGACCGTGAGCCAGCTGTTGTCGCCGAGTTCAGACTCCAGCTGGCCCTCACCCCAGGACGAATAACCCAATGCAATCAGCAGCCTGCGCGGCCCGCTGCCAGTGGAGATCGCCTCCAGCACATCGCGCGAGGTGGTCATCTCCAGGCCACCCGGAATCACCATGGTGCTGGCATACACCGGATTTTCCGGCTGGTTGTCGCTGGTGAAGGTGGCCTCGTGCAGCACAAAACCGCGCTCGGTTTGCACCGGACCACCAAAAAAAACGGGGGCGGATTGCAGATCAGGGCGACTCAAAGACAGCGCCACCTTGTCAAACAAGCCCTTGAGGTCAATATCGCAGGGCTTGTTGATCACCAGCCCCAAGGCGCCCCGGGGGCTGTGCTCACACAGATAAACCACACTTTGGCCAAACAACGGATCCTGCAGACCGGGCATGGCGATCAAAAAATGATTCGTCAGGTTGAAGGGGTCTGGCGAAGAAGTCATGGAACAATTCTAGCGATGAACATGACCCAAAATTTTGACAGCGGCCTGATGTGGTTCAGGCGTGATTTGCGCATGGCGGACAACGCCGCGCTGCATCTGGCGCTGAGTCAATGCGCGCAGGTGCACTGCGTTTTTGTGTTTGACCAAGCCATTCTGGCGCCACTGCCGCGGGCTGACCGACGCGTGGAATTCATTCGCGAATCTCTGGTGGAGCTCGATGCGGCCTTGCGCCAGCTCAGCGGCAAGGCCGGCGCCGGCCTGATCGTCGCTCATGCTGTCGCCCGCGACGAGATCCCGCGCCTGGCTGCCGCACTCCAGGTGCAAGCGGTTTTTGCCGCGCGCGACTATGAGCCGCAAGCGCAGGCACGGGACGACGCCGTGCGCGAGGCACTGGCGCAAGTGGGCTGCGCCTTTTTTACCTGCAAGGACCAGGTTATTTTTGAAGGCCGCGAGATTCTGACCCAGTCCGGCACGCCCTACGGTGTCTTCACGCCCTACAAGAACAACTGGCTCAAGCGTGTCGCACCCGAAGACCTGGCACAGCACGACAGCGCGCCGCTGGCCCAGCGTCTGCTTGAGCGCCCGCTGGAATTCCAGAATCCTGTGCCCGGTCTGAATGAGATCGGTTTCGAGCCCACCAACCTGGCCAGCCTGAAGATCCCCACCGGCGAAAGCGGTGGTCAAGCCCTGTTCGAGGCCTTTTTCGAGCGCATGGACGACTACCACGCCACGCGTGATTTTCCGGCGGTCAAGGGTCCGAGCTACCTGGGCGTGCACCTGCGTTTTGGCACCGTGTCGATCCGCCAACTGGTGCGCATTGCCTTGCAGCGCCAGGCCACAGGCAGCCCCGGCGCGGCGGTGTGGCTGAGCGAACTGGTGTGGCGCGATTTTTACTTTGCCATTCTGGCCAACTTTCCACATGTGGCGCGGCAAGCCTTCAAACCGGAATACGACGCTATTTCATGGGAACAAGGCCCCCACGCCGACGCCCTGTTTGCAGCTTGGTGCGAAGGGCGCACCGGGTACCCGCTGGTCGACGCGGCCATGGCGCAGATCAACCAGACCGGCTACATGCACAACCGCCTGCGCATGGTGGCGGGCAGCTTTCTGGTGAAAGATCTGGGGCTGGACTGGCGCTGGGGCGAGCGCTACTTTGCCGAGCAACTCAATGACTTCGACCTGTCGGCCAACAATGGCGGCTGGCAATGGGTGGCCTCCAGCGGTTGTGATGCCCAACCTTACTTTCGCATCTTCAACCCAATCAGCCAAAGCGAAAAGTTCGACCCGCAGGGCAAATTCATCCGCCGCTACCTGCCGCAACTGGCCAAGTTGTCAGACAAAGACATCCACGCACCCTGGGAAGCAAAACCATTGGAGCTGCAAATGGCTGGCGTGGTGCTGGGTCAAAACTACCCACATCCCGTGGTCGCCCACGACGAGGCCCGCGCCAAGACCTTGGCGCGTTATGCGGTGGTCAAGAAGGCAAGCGCAGCGACAGCTCAGATTTGAACCATCTCGAAATCTTCCTTGCGGGCGCCGCACTCGGGGCAGGTCCAGTTGAGTGGCACATCACGCCAGGCGGTGCCAGGCGCAATACCGTGCTCCGTGTCGCCCGCTTGCTCGTCATAAATCCAGCCACAAATCAGGCACATCCAGGTTGTTGATTGCGTCACAGCGTCCAAAGCCTTCCAATAGAATGTCTTATCACTCGCACCCAGGCTTGATTCCAACAAACAAGCCCGGTACCCACCGCCCTATTTTGCCTGATTCAACCCATGACCCATTCCACTGATCACAACGCCACCTTGTTTGCCCGCGCCGCCAAAGTGATTCCCGGCGGCGTCAACTCGCCGGTGCGCGCCTTTCGCGCGGTCGGTGGCACGCCGCGTTTCATCAGTAAGGCGCAGGGCGCCTACATGTGGGACGCCAACGGCCAGCGTTACACCGACTACATCGGCTCCTGGGGCCCGATGATTCTGGGCCACGGCCACCCGGCGGTGGTGGAAGCCGTGCAAAAGGCACTGCTGGATGGCTTCTCTTTCGGCGCTCCGACCGAGCGTGAGGTGGAACTGGCCGAAGCCATTTTGAAGCTGATGCCCAGCATGGACATGGTGCGCCTGGTGAGTTCTGGCACCGAAGCGAGCATGAGCACCATCCGTCTGGCGCGCGGTGCCACCGGACGCAGCAAATTCATCAAGTTCGAGGGTTGTTACCACGGCCATGCCGACGCGCTGCTGGTGAAAGCCGGCTCGGGTCTGGCCACCTTTGGCAACCCCACCAGCGCCGGCGTGCCGCCCGAGGTGGTGCAGCACACGCTGGTGCTGGAGTTCAACAACATCGAGCAGCTCGAAGCGGCCTTCGCCGAGCAGGGCCAAGAAATAGCCTGCCTGATGATGGAGCCGATCTGCGGCAACATGAACTTTGTTCGTGCCAGTGTGCCGTTCATGAAGCGCTGCCGCGAGCTTTGCACCCAGTACGGCGCGCTGCTGGTGCTTGACGAAGTCATGACCGGTTTCAGGGTGGCGCTGGGTGGCGCGCAAAGCGTCTATGCCAGGGAAATCCCGGGCTTCGAACCCGACATGACAGTGATGGGCAAGGTCATTGGCGGCGGCATGCCGCTGGCTGCCTTTGGTGCCAAGCGCGCCGTGATGGAACACCTGGCGCCGCTGGGCACGGTTTACCAGGCCGGCACCTTGAGCGGCAACCCGGTGGCCACGGCCTGCGGTTTGGCCACGCTCAATGAGATCAGCAAGCCCGGCTTTTATGACGACCTGGGCCGCAAGACCCGCGCCCTGATCAGTGGCTTGAGCGACGCAGCCAAGGCCGAAGGCGTGGCGTTTTGCGGCGACTCCGAGGGCGGCATGATGGGCTTTTATTTGCTCGACACCCTGCCCAGCACCTACAGCCAGGTCATGAAGACCGATGGCGCCAAATTCAACCAGTTGTTCCACGGCCTGCTGGACCGTGGCGTCTACATTGCACCGGCGCTGTACGAGGCCGGTTTTGTCAGCGCAGCGCACACCGACGCCGACATTGCCGAGACCGTGGCGGCGGCGCGTGAAATCTTTAAACAGCTTCCAAAATAATAGATTTCAGGCAGGAAGCTTGGTTTGCTTTATCTTGCCCGCCAGAGAGTGAAGGGCCTACTTCCTTAACCCGCCTGTGTATGGCTTGCTTGCGCCACCAGACGCACGCCCAGCGCCTTGCACACGCGAGAGATCGTGTCAAAGCGTGGCTGCGAATTGGGCCGCAACGCTTTGTACAAAGATTCTCGGGTCAGGCCCGAAATTTTGGCCACCTCGGTCATGCCACGAGCCCGGGCAATCATGCCCTGCGCATGTGTCAACTCGGATGGGTCGTCATCTTGCAGCGCCAGCGTCAGGTAATTAGCAATATCCTCATCCGTCTTGAGGTGCTCAGCCATATCGAACACCGGCAAGTCGGCAAGCTTGGTTTTTTGGGTCATGGTGGTCACTCCTGAATAATTTTTGACAGCGCAATCGCCGCCGCGATGTCAGCCTGCTGTGTGGATTTGTCGCCACCCCCAAGCATCACAATCAACACATCGCCTTGTTGCACGTCGTGCATACGCCAACCCGGGCCAAAGAACTCGCGCATCTCAAACACACCGTCGCCCACCGGCGCAATATCGCCCAGCAATCCTGTGCCTTGTCCAACCTTTTGGCGAGACTAATACGCGTCATGCTGTCCTTGCGACTGTCCAGCCAATCCGTGAATTCAGTCAGTTGTTTGACGATAAACATGATTGAATTGCAATCACTTGTTCACAACTTGGCAAGCCGGATGCCCGAAGTAATAGGAACTCAGCCGCAAGACCCGCGCCCTGATCAGCGGCGTCTACATTGCACCCGCGCTGTACGAGGCTGGCTTTGTCAGCGCCGCGCACACCGATGTCGACATTGCCGAGACCGTGGCGGCGGCACGTGAAGTCTTTAAACTGCTGCCAAAATAATCACTTATTACCAGAGTATTCAAGGGTCTCAAGGCCTGCTTGAGAAAGATCGCCAAGCTTTGGCGATGCAAGAAAAGGGCTGACGGCTTCAGACCCATGGCAAAAATTGCCGTTCTCGATCTGGGTCCTGCAAACCGGGCATTGGCTGAAACAAAGCGACAAGCGGTCGATACGCTTTTGTTTTTGTGCTGGACAGCGACACAGTGGCAAGCCCAATGATGCAAATAATCAATATAGGGTTCTCATACTTCTGGTCACACCCCATAATTAGCATGGGAGAACACAAACATGTCGCACAACACGGAAACCCTCATCCAGTTCACGCGGGAGTCCCCGCCAAGTCTTGTATCGGTCAGCGCGTCTGTCCGGGACTCGCTGGGTTATACCCCTGCACAATTCTTGAGTGGTGACGTCAGTTGGTCAAGTCTGGTTCACAAGGACGATCAGGACATTGTCGACCAGCTGTTTTCTCCTGCGCTTGCCCCGGCCACCCACAGTTTCAACATCCGCCTGCGCCATGCCGACGGCCGTATCCGTTGCATCAAAGGCCAATACACGCTGGACCTCACAAACCAGCCGACACCCCTACTGAGATTGCAACTGACCGATGCCCGGCACCTGCACCGGCCAGACTTGGTGCCTTTGATGCCCAGTTTCGTGGCCATGATGGAAAAGGCCGACGACTTCATCTATTTCAAGGATCGCAACCACGTTTTTACTGGTGCAAGTCAGAACTTGGTCAGCATCACCGACGCTACCGAGCATTGGTCCGACTTGATCGGCAAGTCGGACTACGACGTGTTTCCCGAGGCATACGCTGATGCCTATTACCGGCTCGAAAAACAGGTTTTCGCGGGCCTGCAAGTCGCGCATGAAGTGCAGGCCTATCTGGCCAACGACGGCCACACCGGATGGGTGGACAACCGCAAGTACCCCGTCGCCGATGCTGAGGGTCAGATCATTGGCCTGTTTGGTATTGCTCGGGACATCACTGGTCAGAAACGCACCCGAGAAGCGCTGACTGAGAGCGAACACCGCTTCAAAACCATTTTCGAGCAGCTTCCAGCGATTTCTGTGCAAGGCTACGACAAGCATCGGCGTGTGATTTACTGGAACCGGGCCAGCGAGACCATCTATGGCTACACGCGTGAGCGGGCGCTGGGCCGCCGGCTTGAAGACCTGATCATTCCCGCACCCATGCGTGCAGCGGTCATCAGCGCGGTGGATGCCTGGGCGCAGGGCGGCCCTGCCATTCCTACGGCCGAGTTGACCCTGCGGGCGGCCGATGGATCTCCCGTGGAGGTGCTTTCCAGCCATGTCATGCTCTATGGCAGCAGCGGCGAACCGGAGATGTATTGCATTGACATCAACATCGCCGAGCGCAAAAAAGCCGAGCATGCGCTGCGCAGCAACGAGGCCTTTCTGCACACCATCATCAACGAAATTCCTGATCCGCTGGTTCTTAAAGACCACCAAGGTAATTTCCTGCTGGGCAACCGAGCGTTAGCCCGTTTATATGGCACCACACCTGAAGTCATGATCGGCAAGCATGATGGTGACTTTGGCGTGCCGCCGGAGCTGGCCAATTTCTTCCGCCAGAACGTGCTCGACATCATGGACAAGGGCGAAACCCAGGTGGTGTTTGAGGACAGCCGCGATGCCGTCACCGGTGACACTCGTCATTACCGATCCATCAAGAAACCGTTCAAAAACGCCAATGGCGACAACCAGATTCTGGTGCTGGCGCAAGACATCACGGATGTGATCCGCGCGCAGCGCCAGGTGACCGAGAGCGAGCAGCGTCTGCAGCATGTGCTCGAGATCACCCGTGAAGGCGTCTGGGACTGGCATTTGCCCACTGGCAAGGTCGTGCACAACCGCCAGTGGTACGAAACCCTGCTGTACAGCGTGGGGGAGGTGCCAGAAACCGTCGAAGCATTTGAGGCGCTGATCTACCCCGACGACCGGCCAGCGACACGCGAGCGTCTGGAGAACATGCTCAAAGGCGTCAGCGCGGCCTACCACTCCGAGCACCGGATGGTGCGCAAGGACGGAAAAAGCATTTGGGTGCAAGACCGCGGTCAGGTCGTGGAACGCGATGCGCAGGGACAACCCGTGCGCGTGGTGGGCAGCTTCTCAGACATCAGTTTCCAGAAAGAGCACCAGCACTATCTGGAGAAAATTGCCCACTTCGACCAGCTCACTGGCCTGCCTAACCGGGTCTTACTGGCCGACCGCATGCAACAGGCCATGATGCAAAGCAAACGACGCGGGCTCAAACTGGCCGTGGCCTACCTCGACCTGGACGGCTTCAAGTCTGTCAACGATAACTATGGCCACACTGTTGGCGACCAGTTCCTAAGCGCGCTTGCCACCCAATTCAAAACCATGATGCGCGAGGGAGATACCTTTGCTCGCCTGGGTGGGGATGAATTCGTGGCGGTGTTCGTCGATCTGCAGGATATGGACGCCAGCGTGACCCTCATCACCCGTTTGTTGGAGGTAGCCTCCCGAGATATCCTGGTGGACGATATGACGCTCAATGTATCGGCCAGCGTTGGTGTGAGCTTCTACCCGCAAACCGAAGAAGCCGACGCTGACCAATTGCTGCGCCAGGCTGACCAAGCCATGTACAGCGCCAAACTGGCCGGCAAGAACCGCTATCACCTGTTTAACGCCGAGCATGACCGCAGCTTGCGCATACGCAACGAAACCCTGGAGCGCGTCCGACTGGCACTGGCCAAGCAGGAGTTTGTCCTGCACTACCAGCCACAGGTCAACCTGCGCACCGGAAAAGTCATCGGTGTCGAGGCCTTGATCCGATGGCAACACCCGGAGAAGGGTTTGCTCGCGCCAGGCTTTTTTCTGCCGGACATTGAAGGCCATGAGGTCAGCCTGGCGCTGGGCGAATGGGTGCTGGAAACGGCGCTGCAGCAACTCGAAAGCTGGGCCGACGAGGGGCTGGACCTGCAGGTTTGCGTCAACGTTTCAGCCTATCAACTGCAGCAGTCCGATTTTTCAGAAAAACTGAAAACCCAAATAAACAAGCACCCCAAGGTGCCGCGCCACCGCCTGGAGTTGGAAGTGCTGGAAACCACGGCACTTGACGAAATCGACTCGGTGGCTGATGTGATCCGCGAGTGCGCCGCAATGGGTATTGGATTTGCGCTGGACGATTTTGGCACCGGCTACTCCAGCCTCACCTACCTGAAGCGCCTGCCCGCCCAGGTGCTGAAAATCGACCAGTCGTTTGTGTGCAACATGCTCAACGACCCTGAGGACCTGGCGATAGTTGAAGGTGTTTTGGGTCTGGCGCGCGCCTTTGGCCGCCGGGTGGTTGCTGAGGGAGCCGAGACACCGGCCCACTGCAGACTGTTGGTGCAAATTGGCTGTGATCTGGCCCAAGGCTACGGCATCGCCCGCCCCATGCCAACGGCACAGGTTAGCGCCTGGGTGGCCAACTGGCGGCCTGCTCCCATCTGTGCCACCACCAACATCAGCCAGAAATCAACGTCTGGCTAAATGCGTCTCTTGACCAGCTCAATGCCTGAAGTGGCGCACGCCTGAATAGACCATGGCAACGCCGCGCTCATCTGCCGCGTCAATCACCTCCTGGTCACGCATCGAGCCACCCGGCTGAATCACGCAAGTGGCGCCAGCATCGACCACCACATCGAGGCCATCGCGGAACGGGAAGAAGGCATCGCTGGCCACAGCCGAGCCTTTGAGCGACAGCCCCGCATGCTCGGCCTTGATGCTGGCAATACGCGCCGAATCGAGCCGACTCATCTGGCCCGCGCCCACACCCATGGTCATGCCGCCCTTGCAGAACACGATGGCATTGCTCTTGACAAACTTGGCGATGGTCCACGCAAACAGCAGGTCTTGCAATTGCTCTGGCGTGGGTTGTACTTTGGTGACCACCTTGAGGTCAGCCAGCGTGAGGATGTGGTTGTCTGCGGTCTGCATCAGCAGGCCTGAACCCACGCGTTTGGCGTCCATGGCGTTGCGGCCGTTGTCCCAGTCGCTGGCGCCACCCGGTGGCAATGCAATTTGCAGGATACGCACGTTGACCTTGGTCTTGAACACCGCCAGCGCCTCGGGCGTGAAACTGGGCGCCATCAGCACTTCAATGAACTGCTTGGACATTTGCAGTGCAGCGCGCTCATCGAGCGGGCAGTTGAGGGCGATGATGCCGCCGAAGGCAGAGGTGGGGTCGGTCTGGAAGGCCTTGCTGTAGGCTTCCAGCGAATCGGCACCCACGGCCACGCCGCAGGGGTTGGCGTGTTTGACGATGACACAGGCGGGCGTGTCGAAGCTCTTGACGCATTCCCAGGCGGCATCGGCATCGGCGATGTTGTTGTAGCTGAGTTCCTTGCCCTGCAACTGCACGGCGCTCACCAGCGAGCCCGGGGCTGGGTGCAGGTCACGGTAAAAAGCAGCGCTCTGATGCGGGTTTTCACCGTAGCGCAGGTCTTGCAATTTAATGAAATTGGCGTTGCTTTGCCCCGGGAACAAGCTGCGCGCGGGTGTGCTGGCGCCTTCATCGAACGCGACCGACGACAAATAATTGCTGATGGCGCCGTCGTACTGGCTGATGCGGTTGAACGCCGCCACCGACAGGGCGAATTTGGTGGCTTGCGACACCACGCCACCGGCCTGCAGGTCAGCCAGCACCTGGGTGTACTGGCTGGCGTCGGTGAGAACCGCCACATCTTTCCAGTTTTTGGCCGCGCTGCGCACCATGGCCGGGCCACCGATGTCGATATTTTCGATGGCGTCTTCGAGCGTGCAACCGGCCTTGGCCACGGTGGCCTCAAAAGGGTACAGATTGACCACCAGCAGGTCGATGGTGTCGATGGCGTAGGCCTTGAGCGCGGCCATGTGCTCGGGCACGTCACGACGCGCCAGCAGGCCGCCGTGCACCTTGGGGTGCAGGGTTTTGACACGGCCATCGAGCATCTCGGGGAAACCGGTGACCTCGGCCACCTCGGTCACGGGCAGGCCCTGGTCAGCCAGCAATTTGGCGGTGCCACCGGTGGACAGCAGCTTGATGCCGAGCGCGTGCAAGGCCTGGGCAAATTCAACAATGCCGGTTTTGTCGGAAACAGAAATTAATGCGTTCATGGAATGAATGTGGGTAAGTAAGGAATGGGGGTAGATTCATGAATTCGTCATTGCGAGCGTAGCGCGGCAATCCAGGCTTCATGGACTGCCACGGCCTGCGGCCTCGCAGTGACAAAGCAGCGTGATGACGTGTCGGGCTTATTCGATGAGCTTGTGCTCCAGCAGCTTCTTGCGCAGGGTGTTGCGGTTCAGCCCCAGGTATTGGGCGGCTTTGGACTGGTTGTTGTCGGCGTGCTGCATCACCACTTCGAGCAAGGGTTTTTCCACCACGGCCAACAGCATGTCGTACATGCCGTTGGGTTCGCTGTGGCCTAGGTCGGTCAGGTAATTCTCTAGATTGCTGCGCACACAGTCTGCAATATGCAGGGGCTTCATTGAATGGTCTCCATTTCGTTATTGAGTTTGCGATCAAGGTCAAGCGTCTGGCCGGATGGCCGAGGCAGGCGATCCATGCGCGCATTGAGTTCGTCAAAAAATTCCGCCACCGCCGCCCACTGCGTGCGGCAATCCGGCAAGGTATTCATGTGGGTCCGAAAGGCCTCGCCACCGGGCAGATCCCGCACATACCAGCCAATGTGTTTGCGCGCGCTGAGCACGCCAATGAATTCACCGTAGAGGCTGTAATGGTCTTGCAAGTGGTCCAGCAGCAGGTGCCTGACCTCGGCCACCAGCGGCGGCGCCAGGGGCTCACCAGTGGCCAAGAAATGCGTGATTTCCCGAAAAATCCAGGGCCGCCCCTGCGCTGCGCGGCCGATCATCACGGCGTCAGCACCGGTGGCAGAGAGCACCGCGCGCGCTTTCTCGGGGCTGGCAATGTCGCCATTGGCCACCACGGGAATGCGCAGCGCGGCTTTCACCGCCGCAATGGTGTCGTACTCGGCCTGCCCGCGGTAGCCCTGCTCACGTGTGCGGCCATGTACCGTGACCATCTGCACACCGGCCGACTCGGCCGCCCGGGCCAATTGCACCGCGTTTTTGGCGGTGTTGCACCAACCGGTACGCATCTTGAGAGTGACTGGCACACCCAGCGGCGCGCAGGCCTGCACCACGGCTGACACAATCTCAATGGCCAGCGTCTCGTCCTGCATCAGGGCCGAGCCAGCCCATTTGTTACACACTTTTTTGGCCGGGCATCCCATGTTGATGTCGATGATCTGAGCGCCGCGGTCGATGTTGTAGCGGGCGGCATCGGCCATCATGGGCGCATCGGTGCCGGCAATCTGCACGGCGATGGGGCCGGGTTCGCCCTCGTGGTTGGCGCGCCGCGAGGTCTTGAGCGAACGCATCAAATCGGGCCGACTGGTCACCATTTCGCTCACCGCATAGCCTGCGCCGAGGCGCTTGCACAGCTGGCGAAACGGCCGATCCGTCACCCCCGCCATAGGGGCGACAAAACAGGCGTTGGGCAACAGGTAGGGGCCGATGTTCATGCGAACGTGTTCAAAGCAAATGAAAAGTACCAGTGCATCACTGGCAGCAAAAGAGGTGGGGGTGCGTGATTCTAGCTGCCCAAAATTTCAGCAAATGAAATAAACGGCTATCGAGTCAGTTGTTCTAAAAACCTATACTGCGCCACCCATGGAACTCTGGATCGATCAACTTCTCACCCTACTGGCACTGCCCAAATACGGACTCAGCACTGTTTTTGTGGTGTCCTTCGTGTCGGCTACTCTGCTGCCCATGGGCTCGGAGCCCGCCGTGTTCGGCTTGGTCGAGCTCAACCCGTCGCTGTTCTGGCCAGCCATTGCCGTGGCTACCGTCGGCAATACGTTGGGCGGCGCCGTCACTTGGTGGATGGGGCTGGCGTCACACAAGGTGGTGGACAAATACCAGCATTCAAAGCACCACCTGCGCGCGCTGGACTGGCTGGAGCGGCTCGGCCCCAAGGCCTGCCTGCTGGCCTGGCTGCCCGTGGTGGGCGACCCCTTGTGTGCCGTGGCGGGTTGGCTAAAAATGCCGTTCTGGCCTTGCCTGGGCTACATGGCCATCGGCAAATGCGCCCGCTACATCACCATGACGGCCGCGTTGCTGGGGATTTTTGGCGGCTAGCTCGCGAAAAATTACGAGCTGAACAGGAAATTCATCACGTCGCCATCCTTGACCACGTAGTCCTTACCTTCGGCGCGCATCTTGCCAGCGTCCTTGGCGCCTTGCTCGCCCTTGAAGGCAATGTAGTCGTCATAGGCAATGGTCTGGGCCCGGATGTAGCCTTTTTCAAAGTCGGTGTGGATCACGCCTGCCGCTTGCGGGCCGGTGTCGCCTTTGTGAATAGTCCAGGCGCGCACCTCCTTGACCCCGGCGGTAAAGTAAGTCTGCAGGCCCAGCAAATCGTAGGCCGCGCGAATCAGGCGGTTCAAGCCCGGCTCGTGCAAGCCGAGTTCTTCCAAGAACATCAGGCGGTCTTCGTCGCTCATCTCGGCCATTTCGGCTTCCAGCTTGGCACTGATGGCCACCACCGGTGCGTTTTGTGCCGTGGCGTAGGCCGTCAGACGGTCCAGAAACGGGTTGTTTTTAAAGCCGTCTTCAGCCACATTGGCGACAAACATGGCTGGCTTGGCGGTGATCAGAAAGAACTGTTTGAGCAGCGGTAACTCTTCTTTGGTGAAATCGAGCGTTCGCACCGGCTTGGCTTCGTTCAGCGCGAGCTGGCACTTTTCCAGAATCGCCACCAGCTTGATGGATTCCTTGTCGCCCGAGCGCGCCAGTTTGGTGACACGGTGCAGGGCTTTATCAACGGCCGCCAAGTCTGCCAGGCACAACTCGGTCTGGATCACTTCAATGTCGTCAATCGGGTCGACCTTGCCGGCCACGTGGATCACATTGCTGTCTTCAAAACAGCGCACCACATTGATGATGGCATCGGTTTCACGGATGTGCGCCAAAAACTTGTTGCCCAGGCCTTCGCCCGTGCTGGCACCCGCCACCAGGCCGGCAATGTCGACAAATTCCACAATGGCACGCTGCACCTTTTGCGGATTCACGATGGCTGACAGCGCGTCCAGGCGCGCGTCAGGCACTTCGACGATGCCCACATTGGGCTCGATGGTGCAAAAAGGGTAATTTTCAGCCGCAATGCCGGCCTTGGTCAGCGCGTTGAACAGGGTCGATTTACCGACGTTGGGCAAGCCCACGATGCCACATTTCATGAAATATCCTTATGTATCAACAAAATTTTAATGCTCAGCCACTCTATGACGGGCAGCAACACCCGCCATGCCTGGGGAACAAGTACGGATCAAATCAGGCCATCAGGCCAAAAACTTGCCCCAGGTTCCGATGTTGTAAACCTGCCGGTAGCCATTCTTTTTCAGCAAAAGTTTGGCCATGCCACTGCGTGTTCCGCTGGCGCAGCACAAAACCACCGGGGCGGACTTGGGAATCTCACCGAGCCGGCGTCCCAACTCCTGCAGCGGGATGTTGATGGTGCCGGGTGCGTTGCCATTTGCAAACTCGCCGGCCGATCTCACGTCGACAAAGAGGGCGCCGTTCTTCTTGAGCTCGGGCAGCATGGCAACCACTCTTTTTGAATTCCACCACTTGTAGCCAAACCAAAGGCACAAGGCCAAGATGGGCCAATAATTTTGAAACAGGTCCGGAAAATCCAAAAAACACTCCTAGTCAGGCCAAATTTGTAGGGCGTATGCTGCTGGCAGCACACCCCGCGATGCGCCTTTGATCGCCACAAAAACAGGGTGTGAAGTGTATGCGATGCCGTTTTTAAAACCTTGAATCACGCCTTGGGTGCGCCCTTCTACAATCCCGACCATGACACATCATTTAGATATTTGCATTCGTGGTGGCGGCATTGTGGGGCACGCCCTGGCGCTCCTGCTGGCACGCGACCGCTTGCGTATTGGCCTGCTCGCCCCGCCAACACCTGCCGACAGCGAGCCTGACGTGCGGGCCTACGCGCTCAACGCCAAGTCCAGGGCACTGCTCGAATCGGTGCGCTGCTGGCCCGACGCCCTGCACGCCACGCCGGTGATGGACATGCAGGTCAAGGGTGACGACGGTGGCTGCGTCAATTTTTCGGCCACCGAGCTGGTGGTGCCGGCCCTGACCTGGATTGTCGATGTGCCCACACTGGAGGCCCAGTTACGTGAGGCGGTGCGCTTTCAACCCCATATTGAAGTACTCGATGCCCCACGCCCGGCCACGCTCACGGTGGTGTGCGAGGGCAAGGCCAGCCGCACGCGAGAAGAATTTGGCGTTGATTTTGCCGCCACACGTTACCCGCAACACGCCATTGCCGCACGGCTCAAATGTGACAAGCCGCATGGGCAAGTGGCGCGCCAGTGGTTTGCAGAAGGCGAAATCCTGGCCTTTTTGCCGCTCGGCGGCGCACAGGGAGATACCGTGGCCATGGTCTGGTCGGTCCGCGACGGCCGCACACAAGAAATGCTGGACGACGGCGAAGACAGCTTTTGCGAGCAGCTTGAGCACATGAGCGAGAGCGTTTTGGGCAAGCTCAGCCTGATCAGTCCGCGCAAAGCATGGCCGCTGCAGTCGGCACAGGCCAGCCGCTGGATTGGCGCGACAAATGGTCAGACTTGGGCGCTGGCGGGCGATGCGGCCCATACCGTGCATCCGCTGGCGGGCCAGGGCCTGAATCTGGGGCTGGCCGACGTGGCCGATCTCACCCGCATCCTGCACAACCGCGCCTACTGGCGCCCGGTCAACGACGCCAAACTGCTGCGCCAGTATGAGCGCGCCCGCAAAACAGAAGTCACGGCCACCGACGCCGCCATGACGGCCTTGCAGCAGCTGTTTGACAAGCCCGGCAATGGCTGGCAAAAGGCCCGCAACTGGGGCTTGTCGGGCTTTGAGCATCTGGGCTTCTCCAAGCACTGGGCAGCACGCCGGGCCATGGGGCTGTAGAACTTATTTCAAGCAAGCCGCTCTGACAGCGCTTCATTCATTCACACAGAAAGCCCATGAAACGACTCCTCCCCCCCCTGATCGCTGGCGCCTTGCTGCTGGCCAGCACCGCCTGGGCACAAGAAGCCACCATCCGCAAAAACCTGGGTGAACGCATCCCGCAGTTGCAGCAACTAGACGAAGTCAGCAAATCGCCCATGCCCGGCCTGTTTGAGATTCGCGTCAATGGCAACGAGATTTATTACACCGACGCCGATGGCAACTTTCTGGTGCAAGGCAACCTGATCGACACCCGGCAAAAGCGCAACCTGACCGAGGAGCGCATCGAGAAGCTCTCGGCCATCAACTTTGACGCCCTGCCCCTGAAGGACGCCTTCACCATGGTGCGCGGCAACGGCAAGCGCAAGCTGGCGGTGTTTGAAGACCCCAACTGCGGCTACTGCAAGCGTTTTGAGAAAGACCTGCAAAAAGTCAACAATGTCACTGTCTACATGTTCCTGTACCCGATCCTGGGCCCGGATTCAACTGAAAGATCCAAAAATATCTGGTGCGCCAAAGACAAGGTCAAAGCCTGGCAAGACTGGATGGTGCGCGATGTCGCGCCTGCCACCGCCAACTGCGACAGCTCTGCGATTGCCCGCAACGTGGAGTTGGGCCGCAAGTTCAAAATCACCGGCACGCCCACGCTGGTATTTGCCGACGGCAGCCGCGTACCCGGCGCCATTGGTGCTGATCAGGTTGAAAAACGCCTGAACTGATGAAGTCCCGCAAGCCTTCCGCTGCCCCAGCCCAGATGGCTTATGTGGTGCGCGCGCTGGATTTGCACGCGCACTTGTTTGAAGTCACGCTCACCATCGCACAACCCGCAGCCGACCAGGTGGTGAGTTTGCCGGTCTGGATTGCGGGCAGCTACCTGGTACGCGAGTTCGCCAAAAACCTGCAAGGCCTGCAAGCTTGGCAAGGCCACCAAACGGTGGCCATCACCCAACGGGACAAGTGCAGCTGGCAAATCCATGCCGAAGCCGACCAGGCGCTGGTGCTGCAATACCAAGTCTATGCCTTTGACAGCTCGGTGCGCACCGCCTGGCTCGACACCCAGCGCGGTTTCTTCAACGGCACCAGCCTGTGCCTGCGTGTGCACGGCCAGGAAGACACACCGCACCAGTTGACGCTGGCTGATGATGGCCTGCCCAAAGACTGGCAAGCCGCCACCGCTTTGCGCGCGCAAGGCGTCTCAAAACGCGGCTTTGGCGACTACCTGGCAACCAACTACGACGAACTGGTCGACAGCCCGGTTGAACTCGGACCCTTTTGGCACGGCGAATTTGTCGCCGGCGGCATCCCGCACCAGTTCATCGTCTCAGGCGCCCCGGACAGTTTTGACGGCGCGCGCCTGCTGGCCGACACCCAGGCCATTTGCGAGGCTGAAATCAACTTTTGGCACGGCAAGCAGCCACAACAGGCGCCGCAGCGCCATTACCTGTTCATGCTCAATGCCGTGCACGACGGTTATGGCGGGCTGGAGCACAGCCACTCGACCGCGCTGATCTGCAAACGCGCCGACTTGCCGCGCCAGGGGCAAGCCACCTCAGCAACACCATCAGACGGCTACACCACCCTGCTCGGCCTCATCAGCCACGAGTACTTTCACACCTGGAACGTCAAGCGCCTGCGCCCGGCTGAATTTGCCCGCCATGACTACGCCCAGGAAAATTACACCGAGCTGCTGTGGTTCTTTGAGGGCTTCACCAGCTACTTTGACGACCTGCTGCTGCGCCGCGCCAAGCTGATTGACAACGCGCATTACCTCAAGCTGTTGGCCAAAACCATCAACCAGGTGCTGCAAACACCCGGGCGCCAGGTGCAAAGCGTGGCCCAGTCCAGCTTTGATGCCTGGGTCAAGTACTACCGGCAGGACGAAAACACCGCCAACGCCACGGTAAGTTACTACACCAAGGGTTCGCTGGTGGCGCTGTGCCTGGATTTGAGCCTGCGCCACAGTGGCATGACGAGCCTGGATGCGGTGATGCGCGCACTGTGGCTGCGCTGCCAGGGCGGCCCCATGACACAGAACGACCTGCTGGCAGTGCTGGCCGAACGGTCTGGCAAATCCTATGCAACGGAGCTGCAGCAGTGGGTGCACGGCACGGCGGATTTGCCGCTCAAAAAACTGCTCAAGCAGCACGGCATTCGTTATGAAGAGGAGCCCGCCCCACTGCCCGATCAGTTAGGCCTCAAGCTCAATGAGCAGCAAGGCATCCGCGTCAAAAGCGTGCTGCGTGGCAGCGCCGCTGAACAAGCCGGTTTTGCCGCGGGCGACGAATGGCTGGGCGTGGCCACAGGCCAAGGCAAAACATCCCAACGCTGGCGCCTGAACAAACTCGACGAACTGGCCACATACATTGGCAGCAACACCAACTGCCGCGCGCTGATCGCCCGCGACCAGCGTCTGCTGACGTTGTCCCTGAACTGGAACGGCACGGCGCGACTCGCCAAACTCTCGGTGACCGACGCCAAACCAGTCAGCACCTGGCTCGACGGCAAAGCCGCCGTTTGATTTTTCAATTTTTTTAAGGAGACCCCATGACCTACGAACTGATCACCGTGCGCACCGAAGCCGACAAGGTGGGCATCATCACCCTGAACCGCCCCAAGCAGCTCAACGCCCTCAACGACCAGCTCATGACCGAGCTCGGCGATGCGCTGCACGCTTTTGATGCTGACGCCGGCATCCACTGCATGGTCATCACCGGCAACGAAAAAGCCTTTGCCGCCGGCGCCGACATTGGCGCCATGGCCAGCTACAGCTTTGCCGACGTCTACAAAGAAGACTACATCACCCGCAACTGGGAAAAAATTCGCGCTGTACGCAAGCCCGTGATTGCCGCAGTAAGCGGTTTTGCGCTGGGTGGCGGCTGCGAGTTGGCGATGATGTGCGACTTCATCATTGCCGCCGACAACGCCCGCTTTGGCCAGCCCGAGATCAAGCTCGGTGTGATCCCAGGTGCCGGCGGTACCCAGCGCCTGCCGCGTGCGGTAGGCAAGGCCAAGGCCATGGACCTGGCCCTGACCGGGCGCATGATGGACGCCGTTGAAGCCGAACGCGCAGGCTTGGTAAGCCGCGTGGTGCCGCTGGACAAGCTGATGGATGAAGCGCTGGGCGCGGCCCTGATGATCAGCGGCTACTCGCAAATTGCCACCATGGCTGCCAAAGAATCGGTCAACCGTGCGTTTGAAAGCAGCCTGAATGACGGCATCATGTTCGAGCGCCGCCTGTTTCACGCCTTGTTTGCCACGTCTGACCAAAAAGAAGGCATGGACGCGTTTGTCAATAAACGCAAGGCCGTTTTTACCCACCAATGAAACACCGAGCCGCCAAATACCGGCTCACAAACCGCTATAATTTCGCCCTGTTGGTGATATAGCTCAGCTGGTTAGAGCGCAGCATTCATAATGCTGATGTCGGTGGTTCAAATCCACCTATCACCACCAAGACACCTGAAACCCGCATCGGCCAACAGCCTTTGCGGGTTTTTTATTTACAGCACTTCTTCGTGACCAGGCTCGGCGCTAGCAGCCTGTCGGACACAGAATTTTCATAATCCGAACGATTTTGACTTTGCTTAAAAAATAGGTGCTTTCACGGCGATTTCGGGAGAATTTGCACTTTTTCACGGTATTTCCTCCCTTTAT
>CAZIGL010000039.1:0-25683 GCA_964538895.1 uncultured Rhodoferax sp. | reverse complement strand
AGCTACAAGGGTGAATAAATACGATTTATGGGGCGAAAATTCATAGGAACTTCAGACTAGCTGCCGAGCGTGGTCTGCAGGTCGATATGCACTGTGACGAGTCGGACGACCCGCAGTCGCGTCATGTTGAAACACTGGCCTATGAAACCCAGCGCCTGGGCCTGCAAGGCCGGGTCACGGGCTCACACCTGACGTCCATGCACAGCATGGACAACTATTACGTCAGCAAATTGCTGCCTTTGCTGGCCGAGGCGCAGTTGCACGTGGTGGCCAATCCGCTCATCAACATCACGCTGCAAGGTCGCCATGACAGCTACCCCAAACGCCGTGGCATGACACGCGTGCCTGAGCTACTGGCAGCCGGTGTCAATGTGGCGTTTGGCCACGATTGCGTGATGGACCCGTGGTACGCCCTGGGCAGCGCTGACATGCTTGAAGTGGCCCACATGGGCATGCATGTGGCTCAAATGACCAGCCAGTCTGCCATGCGCCAGTGTTTTGAAGCGGTGACCGTGAACCCGGCCAAGGTGCTGGGGTTGCAGGGCTATGGGCTTTCACCGGGATGCTTTGCTGACTTCGTGCTGTTGCAGGCTCGTCACCAGGTCGAGGCGATCCGCCTGCGCGCCAATCGACTCCTGGTGATCCGGCGCGGCCAACTACTGGCAGAAACCCCTGCGGTCGTCTGCCAGTTGCATTTGTCCGGTCGTCCCAGGCAGACTTGCTGGATGAATTGAACAACTACTGATCGTGACCACAAAAGTGAATGCCATAGCACGACAAGGCGAGTCAATAACGACAGAGATGATTTCGAAATGGAATGAGAGATCGGATGACCCAATTGTCGCCGCTTTGAGTTGTCTCAGGCTGGTTTGGTTGACTTGTCAGAGGCTGTGTCGGAAACCTGAAAGTCGGCAACGGAACTACACCATTAATCCGCCACTGCATCCAAACAAAATGAAGGGCAGATGGTGAGGTGCGCGGGCGCAGGACTTATCAGCTTGGCATGCCATCCATTCACACCTCCAACCATTCCCGACGGATGGCAGCGGCCTGGCGCAATTCCTCGGGTGTGCCCTCAAACACCACGCTGCCGTGGCCCATCACGTAGCAGCGGTCGGACACGTCCAGCGCAATCGTCAGCTTTTGCTCGATCAGCAGCACTGCAATGCCGCGCGCCTTGAGTTGCTTGAGGAACTGACCCAACATGGCAACCACCTGCGGGGCCAGGCCTTCGGTGGGCTCATCGACGATGATCAGCGCGGGATCCCCCATCAGGGTGCGGCACAGGGCCAGCATTTGCTGCTCGCCACCTGACAGCACACCGGCCTGCGTGTGCTGGCGCGCTTGTAATTGCGGGAACAAACGGTACATATCGTCCTGCGTCCAGCGGCCCGCCTGGCGGCTATGTTTTTTCCCGAGCCACAGGTTTTGCGCCACCGTCAGCGTGGGGAAGATGTCCCGGTTCTCGGGCACATAGCCCAGGCCAGCTTGAGCCATCTCAAAAGTTTTTTTGCCCAGCATCTGCCGCCCCTGCCAAAGCAGCGAACCCTGTGCCTCGACCAGTCCCATGATCGCCTTGGCCAGGGTGGAGCGCCCGGAGCCGTTGCGGCCCAGCAGCGCCACTATCTCGCCCGCGCCCACCTGCATCGCCACACCGTGCAGCACATGGCTTTTGCCGTACCAGGCATGTAACTGGTCGATTTTCAGCATGGCGAATGCCCCGCTTGCTCCGCCACCGCGCCCAAATACGCCGCTTGCACCCGCGCATCGGCGCGCACCGCGTCAGGGGTGTCAAAAGCCAGCAACTCGCCCTGGGCCAGCACCGCAATTTTGTCGGCCAGGTCAAACACCACGCCCATGTCGTGCTCCACCATCAACAGCGTCTTGCCCTCGGTGGCTTGCCGGATCAGCGGAATGAAACGGCTGGTTTCGGACTGGCTCATGCCGGCGGTGGGCTCGTCGAGCAAGATCACGCTGGCGCCACCGGCGATGGTGATGCCCACCTCCAGCGCGCGCTGCTCGGCATAACTCAGGTGCATGGCCAGCGTGTGGCGCTGCTGGGCCAGGTGCAGCAGTTTCAGCAGAGACTCCACCTGGTCATTGGCATCCTTCAGGCCCGACAGAAATTTCAGAAACGTGTACCTGTAGCCCAGGCGCCAAAGCACACCGCAGCGCAGGTTCTCGAACACGCTGAGCTTGGGAAAAATATTGCTCACCTGAAAACTGCGCGCCAGCCCCAGGCGGTTGATCTCATATGGTTTTTTACCTTCAATGCGACACCCGTTGAGCACTATCTGCCCGCAATCAGGTGCCAGCCGCCCGCTGATCAGGTTGAACAGCGTCGATTTGCCCGCACCGTTGGGGCCGATGATGCCGATGCGCTCACCGGGCGCAACATTCAGGTCGATGCCGCAAATGATGTCGGTCCTGCCAAAGCGTTTGCGCAAGCCTTTCAACGCAAGGGCCAAGTGCGGCGGCGAAGGCATCAAGGCTGCCCCCTGCTTTTGATGTTTTGTGCCATGGCTTGCTGCACTTCACCCCATGCGCGCGCAAACTTGCGGCGCCCCAATTCAAACAAGCCCAGGCCAACCAGCATGACCAACAATGCCCCGAGCCAACTTGCGGGCGCCCGGGTGTTCAGGGTGATGCCCATAAAGCGCAGTTCAGGGCCCAGCACAGCGCCCAGTTGCAGTTGGTAAACCATCTCCAGCAGGGCCGCAGCGCCTGCCAGGGCCAGCAAGGCAGTGCCAAGCAACACCAGGTAGCCCGGCCACAGTCGGCGCCAATGGCCCTGCCGGGCGAGTCGCAGATTGGCCAGCAACAGTGCCGCGACACCGCCTGGCGCCACCATCACCACCACCACAAAAGTCAGCCCCAGGTACAGCAGCCAGGCCTGGGTGAAGCCCGACAGCAGCACCAGCGCCAGCACCATCAGAACGGCGCCAATGATGGGCCCAAAAAAGAGGGTGGTGCCACCCAGAAAGGTAAACAACAGGTAGAGGCCCGAGCGGTAGGCGCTGAGCACTTCAGAGGTCACAATTTCAAAATTCAACGCCGCCAGTCCGCCCGAAATACCTGCAAAAAACGCCGCAATGGCAAACGCCAGGTAGCGCACCACCTGCGGGTTATAGCCAATAAAAGCCACCCGCTCGGGGTTGTCGCGCACCGCGTTCAGCATGCGCCCCAGCGGCGTGCGGGTGAAGGCGTACATCAAAGCGGTGCACACCAGGGTGTAGGCTGCAATCAGGTAATACAACTCGATCTGCGGGCCAAAGCTGATGCCCAGCACCGGGCTACCTGCCACCCGGTTGCCCGCCACCCCGGCCTCGCCACCAAAAAAACCGGGGAACATCAGCGCCATGGCCCACACCAGTTCACCCAGACCCAGCGTGATCATGGCAAACGGCATACCCGATTTTTTGGTGGTGACCCAGCCCAGCAGCAAGGCCAGCAGCAGGCTGGCCAGGCCGCCCACCAGCGGGATCAGGCTGACCGGCAGCGCCAACCCACCGCTGACCAGGTTCAGCGTGTGAATGGCCAAAAAGGCACCCATGCCCGAGTACACCGCATGGCCAAAACTGAGCATGCCGCCCTGCCCCAGCAACAGGTTGTAGCTCAGGCAGACGATGATGCCAATGCCCATCTGGCTCAGCAAAGCCTGGCTGTGGCTGCTGGTAAAGACCAACGGTGCCAGTGCCAGCACGCCAGCATACAGGCCCCACACCAGGCGGCGCTGCATCAGTGGCCCCGCGCAGCAGCCAGGCCGCCCGGCCGCACAATGAGCACCAGCACCAGCAACAGGTAGGGCAGGATCGGTGCCAGCTGGCTCAGCTTGAGCTGCCACAGCGCATAGCCAGGCGCCTGGTCAGACAACATCACCCCCAGGCTGTGCAACACCGACAACACCGACACATCCAGGCCCACTGCAAAAGTTTGCAACAGGCCAATCAGCATCGACGCCACAAAAGCGCCCGCCAGCGAGCCGATGCCGCCCACCACCACCACCACAAACACAATGCCCCCCAGTGCTGCCGCCATGCCCGGCTCGGTCACAAAGGCATTGCCGCCCAGCACACCGGCCAGCCCGGCCAGCGCGCAGCCGCCACCAAACACCCACATGAACACCCGCGGCACGTTGTGGCCCAGCGCCTCGACCATGCCAGGGTGGGTCAGGGCTGCCTGAATCACCAGCCCGATGCGGGTGTGCCGGAGCAGCAGCCAGAGAGCAGCCAACATGCCAAGCGCCACTGCCATCATGAAAGCGCGGTAAAGCGGAAACTGGATACCGAACAGCGTCAGCAGCGGGCCGTCCAGCGCCACCGGCACGCGGTAATCCACGGCGCTGCGGCCCCAGGCCAGTTGCACCACTTCCAGAATGATGTAACTCAGGCCAAAGGTGATCAGCAGTTCGGCCACGTGGCCAAAGGTGTGCACCCGGCGCAACACAAAACGCTCAAACAAGGCACCCAAAGCACCCACCAACAGTGGCGCCAGCACCAGGGCGGGCCAAAAGCCCAGCCATTCGGTCAGGCTGTAGCCAAAGTAGGCGCCCAACATATAAAAGGAGGCATGGGCAAAGTTGAGCACGCCCATCATGCTGAAAATCAGCGTCAGCCCGGCGCTGAGCATGAACAGCAGCAGGCCGTAGCTGAGTCCGTTGAGCAAAGAGATGGTGAAAAATGCCATGCCGAATTTGATAAAACGTCACTGCGGGTCCCGCATGGTGCAGCCACACATGGCAGTACCTACGGCTTGGCAAACAAGGGAAAAAACTCCCGGTCGGTCTGCAGCAGGTGGCCCGCCACCAGCACCGAGACCAAAAATTTGATCAATTGGACTTCGGCCTGGTTTTCGTCAGAGGCATCGTGCAATTGCTGGTGCAAGGCTCTGGCCCGCGCCACCAGCGACCGATGCTGCTGCGCATGCGCCGCCAAATTGTCAAACCCGCTGGCTAGCAAAATAGCTTCTTCGTGGGCGAAGTGCACCAGTACATGCGCGATCAGGGCCTCAAAGGCAGCCTCAAACCCAGGCCGGTCCTGACGCCGCAAGACCACCTTGTCAAGCAAAATGTTGACCAGCTCAAACAGCGCCTGATGCTCCTGGTCGAGCACAGGGTTGCCACTGTTGAACGACTCTTTCCAACGCAGATGCACATACACGTGTGGCGCGTCCGCATCAGCCGCCAGGGCGGGCTGTGCCGGGTCGGGCACACACACGTGGACTGCATTGCGCCCCTGCTTTTTGGCGATGTACATGGCCTCGTCGCCCAGGCGCAACAGCTCTTGCTCGGTGCTGCCGTGGTCCGGGTACAAGGCCACACCGATGCTTGACGAAATATTCAGCACCACGCCATGCTCGGTCACAAACTCCTGCGCCAGCGCCAGACGGATTTTTTCGGCCACGCTGATGGCGGCTTCGGTGGTTTGCAAGTCGGGCAACAGCACCACAAATTCGTCGCCACCAATGCGTGCTGCGGTGTCGGAGGCACGCACACAGCCCAAAATGCGCTCGGCCACAACCTGCAGCAGCCTGTCGCCCACGGCGTGACCCAACTCGTCGTTGATCGGCTTGAACTTGTCGAGGTCAATGAACAACAGCGCCAGCCGGCCATTGGCGCGGCGCGCGCGCAGCAATTGTTGCGACAAGCGCTCCTGCACCAGGCGACGGTTGGGCAACTGGGTGAGTGGGTCGTAGAACGCCATCTCGCGCACCCGGTTTTCCATCTGGGCGCGCTTGCTGATGTCCTCCAGCAACACAACTGCACCGCGGCGATCAGCATCTGTGAACGGGGTGACGCTCATGCTGTACCAGCGCTTTTGCTGCGGCAGGTGGCTGGCGTATTCGAGGTAAAAACGTGGCGAGTGACCGTCCAGCACGGCACGGACACCGTCTTGCACGCGCAAGGCATCACCGGCTGCGTCCTGGGCCACGATGTCAGCGCAAGCCTGCAAAAAATTGCTGCCAATCGTCAGGCCTGAACGGTGATTGCCAAACGCGCCAGCAGCATCTATTTCGTTGTGGCGCCAGGCTTCATTGATCTCCAAAATCACCCCGGAATGGTCCAGCGCGGCGATCTCGGCGCTCACCGAGTTGATCACCGCCTGGTTAAACAGCTCGCGTTGCCGCGTGAGGTTTTGTTGCTGCACCAACCGCTCCAGCAAGCGATTAAAGCCGCCCACAAGCTGACCCACCTCGTCATTGAGCACCACAGGCAGGGTCTGCGGCGCCTGGTTTTGGCGAACAAAGCCATCCAGCGTCTGCACTGCTGCAATCATGGGGGCGAGTTGGCGGCGCAGCATCAGCCAAATCAAGCCCATGCAAATCAGTCCCAGCAGCAGTGCCGCCAGCCTGGCAGGCCACTTTATCGCGTCAATCAGGGCAAATGCCTCTGCGGGGAGCGTGACCGAAGCGTACCAACGGGCCTGGGGAATTTGCTGCACACTGACCAGCACTTCGCCGCCTGGCGGATTGAGCGACAGCGTGGTGCCCTCAAAGCCCTGCACAAAACTGTCGGTGCTCAGGTTGTCACCGGTAGACGGCAATACCTCAAGCCAACGCGATTGATTCGACGTGGCAAAGATCAGTCTTTGATTTGCCGCCACCAAAAAGAAATTGCCGGTGTTGCCGTAGCGCAGCGCGGTCAATTGGTTTAAGAAGTTGTCGTGATCCAGCCGAATCACCCCGGCCAAAGCCCCAATGACCTCACCCGCCGAGCCATGAACCGGCACTGCCATGGCAAACCAGGCCGCCTGGCGCTTGTCGTCAACCTGCAGCTGACCAATTACCCGCTGCCCCTGCGCGAGCACCTGCGACAGGTCTTCGGATTCAAGCGCTGGGGTGCGCAAACCATCTGGCAAAAATTGCAACTCGGCCTGCATCTGCCCTTGCTGGTTCCAGACCACAACACCACCATTGAACAGCCCAGCCAGAAACGACTGCTCAACCAAAAAAGGCTGCAGCGCCGACTTGTCTTGTTGCATCTCGGGCGTGATCCGCCGGGCCATGGACTGCAACACGGCAAATCGGTCCTCCAGCCCGTGATTCACCTCTGAGGTCAGCAAACCCAAGGCCGATCGCTGTTGCTCGCCGGTAAAGGCAAGCAGTTCTTCACGCAACAAATTTTTGGTGTGAAAACCCAGAACCAGAAAGCCCGCCACCACGATGAACATTGTCAGCAAAGTGACACGGGTTTTGAGCGACTGCGGCGAGAAACGATGAAACAACATGAAGTAGAAAGGCTCTTGCTACGCGTGGCAAAAAAGATTTGCAATAGTAAGGGATAAATCGGCCGATGCCCCCTGTAAACCCAGGGTTTGAACGCCTCACGACACAATTCGTCCATGAACGCCTTCACGCCAATGAGTCACCAGTCTTTGCAGATCAATCACACTGGCCTGGACTGGAACAACCATTTTTACCGCCTCGGGCCTGACTTTTACACCGCGCTGGCGCCCCAAGCCCTGCCTGAGCCCTACTGGGTGGGCCGCTCATTGGCGGTGGCGACTGTGCTGGGGCTCGCGGCCGAGCAGCTGCAATCCGATGCGCTGCTGCAGGCCCTCGCGGGCAACCAGCCCATCGGCGGCAGTCAACCATTGGCCAGTGTCTACAGCGGTCACCAATTCGGCCACTGGGCCGGGCAATTGGGCGACGGCCGGGCTTGTTTGCTGGGTGAAGCCAATGGCTTTGAGGTACAACTGAAAGGCTCGGGCCTGACACCTTACTCGCGCATGGGCGACGGTCGCGCCGTGTTACGCAGCAGCATTCGCGAATTTTTGTGCAGCGAAGCCATGCACGCTCTGGGCATACCCACCACCCGGGCGCTGTGCGTGGTGGGCTCCGACGAAGAAGTGGCACGCGAGAGTCTGGAGACCGCAGCTGTCGTCACGCGGATCGCCCCCAGTTTCATCCGTTTTGGCCATTTTGAACACTTTGCCGCGCGCAACCAGTTGCCGCAGCTCAAAACACTGGCCGACTACGTCATCACGCGCTATTACCCGGCTTGCCGAACTGCCAGCACGTTGGGCGCCAACCCCTATGCCAACTTGCTGCTGCAAGTAACCGAGCGTACCGCCGTGATGCTGGCGCACTGGCAGGCGGTGGGTTTTTGCCATGGTGTCATGAACACCGACAACATGAGCATTCTGGGCCTGACCATCGACTACGGCCCGTTTCAGTTTCTGGATGCCTATGACCCCGGCCACATCTGCAACCACACCGACCGTGGTGGCCGCTACGCCTTTGCGCGCCAGCCCGACATCGCCCACTGGAACCTTTATGCGCTGGCCCAGGCGCTGATGCCGCTGATTGAAGACCAGGCGCTGGCGCTGCAGGCGCTCGACAGTTACAAGCCGCTGTTTGCGCGCCATTGGCAGCAACTGATGTGCGCCAAGCTGGGTTTGCCCGATGCAGCAGACACGGCGCATGACCCCACCCTGATCGCCGACCTGCTGACACTGCTGGCACAAGACCGGGTGGACTACACCATCTTCTGGCGGCGTCTGAGCCATGCCGTGGCCAGCCAGCTTAACGACCCGGTGCGCGACCTGTTTCTGGATCGTGCTGCTTTTGATGCCTGGCACAGGCGTTACGCCGAACGCCTTGGCACGGTGGACACGGCCCGGGTGGCCGCCCTGATGCTGGCAAGCAACCCCAAATATGTGCTGCGCAACTACCTGGGCGAGCTGGCGATCGAAGCCGCCAGGGGCAAGGATTTTTCGGGCGTGAGCCTGTTGTTGCTGCTGCTGGAGCAGCCCTTTGACGAGCACACGGAACACGAAGCCAAAGCCGGTTTGCCGCCCGACTGGGCCAGCCGGATCGAGATCAGTTGCAGTTCGTAAGCCCCAGAAAGAGACAAATTCATGACCTATCCCATTAAAAAAACCGATTCCGAGTGGCAAGCCGTTTTGCAAGCCAAAGGCGCTGAAGCTGCGGCTTATCAGGTCACGCGCCACGCTGCCACCGAGCGCCCGTTCACAGGCCAATATGAAGCGCACAAGGCCGATGGCAGCTACCACTGCGTCTGCTGTGACGCCAAACTGTTTGACTCGGGCACCAAGTTCAACGCGCACTGCGGCTGGCCGAGTTTTTCACTGGCTGTGCCGGGTGCCATTACCGAGATCACCGACCGCACTTTGGGCATGACGCGGGTGGAAACCGTGTGCAGCCAATGCGGCGCGCACTTGGGTCATGTGTTTGACGACGGCCCCGCGCCCACAGGCTTGCGCTATTGCATGAACTCGGCTTCGTTAAACTTCACCCCCAAATGAAAATACTTATCGACTTTTTCCCCATCCTGCTGTTTTTCGGCGCCTACAAGGTTTACGACATCTACATTGGCACCGCCGTGCTGATGGCGGCCACCGTGCTGCAAATGGTGCTGATCTACGGCATCGACCGCAAGCTGCAAGCCATGCACAAAATCACGCTGGCGCTGGTGCTGGTGTTTGGCACGCTCACGCTGGTGCTGCAAGATGACCGTTTCATCAAATGGAAACCCACCGTGCTCTATGCCGCCATGGCAATTGCGCTGGCGGTGGCGGTCTGGCTTTACAAGAAAAACTTTTTGAAAATGCTGCTGGGCAGCCAGATCACACTGCCAGAGCCGGTGTGGATGCGCCTGAACCTGATGTGGATCGGCTACAGCGCCTTCATGGCACTGCTCAACGCCTATGTGGCCGCCTACTACAGCACCGAAGCCTGGGTCAATTTCAAGCTCTGGGGCTACGCCTTTCCGCTGGTCTTTATTGTTGGCCAGGGGTTTTACATTTCTCGCTACCTGGCAGACGACGATGCCAAGACACCCACACCATGAGCCAAGCCCCCACCGCCGCACAACTGCAGCAACGCCTGCAACACGCCCTGCAACCCAGCTTGCTTGAAGTGATTGACGAAAGTCTCCAGCACCACGGCCATGCTGGCGCCAACGGCACCGGCTTTGGCACCCACTTCAGGGTGCGTATCACGGCGGAGGCTTTTACCGGCAAGACTGCCGTGGCGCGGCACCGGCTTGTGTATGATGCGCTCCAAGATTTCATCGACCAGGGCTTGCACGCCCTGGCCATTGAAGCCCGATCACCCCAGGCCTGACGGCCCGGATCAAAAATTCGCTTATTCAATCCAATCATTTGCAGGAAATTTGCATGAAAAACAAACTGGTATCAGGCTTGGCCCTGGCAGCCTTTCTGGGCGGTATGTCGGCGGCTGCCGTGGCACAAAATGTGGCCATCGTCAATGGCAAAGCCGTTCCCCTCACCCGCGTCGAGGCCTTGAGCCAACAAGTGGCCCGCTCTGGCCGCCCCGTCACCCCGGAGATCCAGCAACAAATCAAGGACGAAGTGATCGCCCGCGAAGTCTTCATGCAGGAAGCCCGAAAATTGAGCCTCGACACCACGGCAGACTTCAAAAACCAGATGGAACTGGCGCGCCAGACCATCCTGATCCGCGAGCTCTTTGCCAATTACCAGAAGGCTAACCCGGTCACTGATGCCGACATCCAGGCCGAGTACGACAAGTTCAAGGCTGCCAACGGTGGCAAAGAGTACCGTGCCAGCCACATCCTGCTGGAGACCGAGGCAGAGGCCAAAGCCATCATTGCCCAGCTCAAAAAAGGCGGCAAATTTGACGAAATCGCCAAAAAATCAAGCAAAGACCCAGGCTCCGGCGCCAATGGCGGCGACCTGGACTGGGCACCAGCGGCCAACTATGTGGCTGAATTTTCGGCCGCACTGACCGCGATGACCAAAGGCCAGCTGACCGAGACCCCGGTCAAGTCACAGTTTGGCTACCACGTCATCCTTTTGGCTGATGTGCGCGATACCCCGTTGCCCGGGCTTGAAGAAGTCAAGCCGCAGGTGACGCAACAACTGCAACAGCAAAAGCTGACCCAATACCAGGAAGCACTGCGCAAAAAAGCCCGGATCGAATAAGGCAAGCGCCTGAACACCCACAAAAAAGCCGGACTCGATCCGGCTTTTTTGTGGGTGGGCAATTCAGCTGGCGGCGAATTCAAGCGTCGAATACACCCGTACCTGATTTTTGCCAGCATCTTTGGACTGGTACATGGCCGTGTCAGCCCATTTCAGCACGGTGTCCTCATCGGCTTCTTCGCCGGTAAACACCACAACACCAATACTGGCGGAGCAACGGTGGCGCAGGGTGCCGTCCGGCAGGCCCGGCTGCGAAATGGTCAACCGATAGGGCTCGGACAAAGACAAGCTGATTTTTTCTGCAACCGCCTTGGCTTGCACCAAAGACGGTGCCCGCTCCAGGCTCAATTCATTGAGCATCACCACAAACTCATCTCCGCCAAAACGCGCGACCGTGTCCATTTCCCGCACGCAGGCGGTCAACCGGGTTGCCACCTCCATCAGCAGCAAATCTCCCACCTTGTGGCCCTGCGTGTCGTTCAGAAGCTTGAAATTGTCAAGATCGAGAAACATCAAGGCCAGGTAGCGCTTGCTGCGTTTGCTGGCCGACATGGCCTGCGCCAACCTGTCAAGCAGCAGGCGCCGGTTGGGCAAGTGGGTCAGCACATCCTCAAAAGCGAGTTGGCGCACCGTTTCTTCCATGCGCTTTTGCTGTGTGATGTCGGTAATAAAGCCGTGCCACAGGGTGGCACCATCACTTTCGCGTTCAGCCACCGCGTTGCCGAACAACCAGTGGATCGACCCGTCGTCATGACAAACCCGATAGTCCTGGCGCCAAGGGCTGAGCGTCTGTGCCGATGCCTGGATTGACGACAACACGGCCGGTCTGTCGTCCGGGTGAATTTTCGACAGCACGCACGAAGCGTCTGCCAGCACATCTTGCGGGCTCACCTGGTAAATGTCCCGAATCGCCTCGCTGGCATACGGAAAACACGAACTGCCATCGGCACGCATTCGAAACTGGTACACCACGCCCGGCACCCGGCTGGCTATTTTTTGCAAGTGATCCAGTGTCGCTACCCGCTCCTGTTCCGCCAGCACCTGCTCCGTGATATTGATGTGGGTAATCACCACCCCCAACTGCGCGCTCTGCCTCAAAGGCAACACAGACAAGCGGAGCCAGCGCTTTTGCGTTGGGGAGTGACAGTGGTAGCGCAGGGTAAAAACCGCCTTCTTTCCGCCGAGTACCGACCGGATACCGGCGCCGATCTCCCGCGCCTGTTGTGCATCCGGGCCCGTGGCGCGGTCACAAACAGCCAGGTAATTGGCACCAACTTGGACCGACGCATCCGGCTTGCCAACCTGGCTGGCGTTCTGCAACGCAAACTGTAGCCATGGCTCGTTCACGGCAACAATCGTGCCGCTGTGGTCAAGCACGGCAATCTCTGCTTCCATCGAGTTGAGAATGACATTCTTAAAGGCTTCGCTTTCCCTGATTTTTTCTTCTGCGCGTTTGCGTTCGGTAAAGTCTTCATACATCCCCAGCAGGCCAACGATGTGCTGATTCTGGTCCCGAATGGGCAGCTTGGAGGTGCGCAGCCAGATCGTCTGTCCATCAGGCGTGGTTTGTGGTTCGTCAAAAAAGAGCTTGGGCTGGCCAGAGTCCATCACCGCCAAGTCATCCGCGCGGTAGGCTGTTGCCTGCGCGGCCCAACCCAGCTGAAAGTCATCCTTGCCAAGGATGTCCTGCTGGCTTTCAAAACCCGCATCCTGGGCAAACACCCGGTTGCACCCCAGATAGCGCAGTTCGCGGTCTTTCCAGAAAACCCGTACCGGCGCAGTGTCGATGATCGTCATGAGCAGGTCCCGGGACGCCGCCATGGCCGCACTGGTCTGGGCACGTTCAACATGGCGCCGGTAAAACCAATAGCCTGACCAGGTCAAAAACAGTAACACAAGCGGCACAACGTACACCAACACGTCATACAGGCCAAACTCATGTTCCGTCAAAATGCCAAACCATTGGGTATACAGTGCGTCATAACTGCCATTGGCCTTGCTCAAGGCCAGCCCTTCGTTGAGCAGCGCCAACAGCTCCGGGCGCTGGTGTTGCGTGGCAAAGGCAAATTTCTGGGAATACCCGGCCCCCGCGGGTAGCGCCTTGACGTTGTCCAGGTCCAGCGCTTGCAGCGTCTGCAAACCCGTCAGCTTGCCCAGCAGCATGGCGTCGTGGCGGCCAGAGGCCAACAGTTTCAGCCCCCTCTGCCGCATTTTGTACCAGCACCAGGTGGTTGCCCCAGCCCTTGGACAGAGCATACTCATGCCCGAAATCAGCGTTCATGACAATGACGGTGCGGCCCGCCAAATCGGCTTCCGCGCTGATCCCGGCCTGGTTCTCACGGACAAAAATGGCACCATGCACCGTCACATGCGGCACGGTGAAATCGGCGTACAAACGGCGCTCGTCGGTGATCGCCAGGTTGATCATGACATCCACCTTGCCGTCTTTGAATGCCTGCAGCAGCTGATGAAACGGCAACACCCGAAGGGTGTAATCAATGCCCACATCGGCTGCCACCGCGCGCCATAAATCAACGGTAAAGCCCCCGGCGGTGGCCTCGGTCAAACCGGTCGCAAAAGGCGGATAAGCTTGTTCGCTGCCCACCACGAGCTTGGTCGGCGCCAACAGTCCCAGGTCAACCGAGCCCGTCTGGACTGCGGCAGGCGCCTCGGTTTGTGCGCTGGCAGGCAACAGCAACATGGCCAGCGTCAGCAGCAACAACCGGCCCAACGCCGCCGCCAGACGCCAAGGTGCAAACCGGCAAGCGCGCAAAACCCTGTTTGACAAAAAATCAACCCTGCAACGCAATGACAACATAACTCCTTCGAAACTAGCCCAGCCGAAACGCCGCACCCAAACCCATGACAAGCGCAATCAGCACTGGCTGATGCAGCAGATAGTAGCTCAGACTCCAGCGCCCCAAGCCTGCCAGAAACTGCATTGGCAGCGGCAGGGGCCGCGCCAGCCAGGCAGGCTGGTGTTGCCAAAGCCAGGCTCCGGCCGCCGCGCCCCACCACATCACACCGAGCCAGGGAAACAAGGGCACATAGTCTTCAGTGACAGGTTTTTGGCTGATCCAGCCCAGCCAGTTCCAGCGCATGCTGTTCATGGCGTCAGCCCATGGCGCCAGCGGGCCGGTTTGCAACAGACCCTCAAAGATGAATTTGGAGGCAATCGCCAAGGCCCCCAGCAGCCACAGCCAGCGCCCCCAGTGGGCGCTCAGGCGCACCACGATCAGCATCAGCGCCAGCCCGTGCAGCACGCCAAAATAAATATAACTGTCGGGAAACACCAGCCAGGAAGCCACTGACACCAGCAGCGCCGCACCCGCCACTTGGGCCCAGCGCCGCCAAAAGCGCGGCCAACTTTGCCCCTGCGCCGTGGCAATGGCCTGGCCCATGCCGGCACACAGCAAAAACAGGCTGACGATCAGGGTGCGCTGCCAGGTCCAGAACGGGTCGCGGTAAAAGTCCTGCGTGACCAATCTGAAGTGGTTCAGGTCGAAGACAAAATGAAACAGCGTCATCCAGACCATGGCCAGGCCGCGCAGTGCATCCAGGGTGTGAAAACGTTGGGTTGTCATGGCTGTAAGTGTAGATTGGCCTGCTGCCCGATAATCACTCCCCATGTCCTTGCTCCCCCACCAACTCGAACTGTTAGCCCCGGCGCGCGATGCCGCCATTGGCATCGAAGCCGTCAACCACGGGGCTGACGCGGTCTATATCGGCGGGCCGTCGTTTGGCGCGCGCTCCAGCGCCGACAACACGGTGGCCGAGATTGCCCAGCTGGCGGACTACGCGCACCGCTTCAACAGCCGCATTTTTGTGACGATGAACACCATCCTGCGCGACGACGAGTTGGAGGGCGCGCGCAGCCTGGCCTGGCAGTTGTATGAGGCCGGTGTAGACGCCCTGATCGTGCAGGACATGGGCTTGTTGGCCATCGACATGCCGCCGCTGCAGTTGCACGCCAGCACCCAGTGCGACATCCGCACGCCCGAGAAAGCGCGCTTTTTGCAGGACGTGGGCCTGACCCAGCTGGTGCTGGCGCGCGAACTCACGCTGCCGCAAATTGCCGCCATTCGCGCCGCCACCGACCCCACCCGCAGCACGCTCGAATTTTTTGTGCATGGCGCGCTGTGCGTGGCCTACAGCGGCCAGTGTTACATCAGCGCGGCGCACACCGGGCGCAGCGCCAACCGCGGCGAATGCAGCCAGGCCTGCCGCCTGCCCTACCAGGTGGTCGATGACAAGGGCCGTTTTGTCGCGCACGACAAACACGTGCTGAGCCTGAAAGACAACAACCAGAGCGACAACATCGCTGCGCTGGTGGATGCCGGCGTGCGCAGCTTCAAGATCGAGGGCCGCTACAAGGACATGGCCTACGTCAAAAACATCACGGCGCATTACCGCAAGCTGCTCGACGAGGTCATCGAAGCCCGCCAGCACTCGGGCGACCCGTTGAGCCGTGCCAGCAGCGGGCTCACCACGTTCAGCTTCACGCCCGACCCGAATCAGAACTTCAACCGCGAATTCACCGACTACTTTGTGCAGGGCCGCAAGGACAGCATTGGCGCTTTCGACACGCCCAAGAACCCGGGTCAACCCATCGGTTTTGTCACCCAGGTCGGGCCAAATTGGGTTGAGCTTGAGCTGCCCGACCGCAATACCGTGTTGCACAACGGCGACGGCCTGTGCTACTACGACCTGCAAAAAGAGCTGGTCGGCCTGGCCATCAACCGGGCTGAGTGCATCAGCGCCAAAAAAGGCAGCTGGCGCGTGTTTCCCAAAGATGCCCTGGCGGACCTGAAAGACCTGCGCAAAGGCGTCGAGGTCAACCGCAACCGCGACGTCGATTGGCTGCATGCGCTCGACAAGAAGTCGAGCGAGCGGCGTATCCAGGTCTGGGCGCACCTGGCTGACAACGCCCGTGGCATCACGCTGACGCTGACCGACGAGGACGGGTTTAGCGCCAGTGCACAAAGCGCGCTGGCGCTCACGCCGGCCAAGGACAAGGCCGGTGCGCTGGGGACGGTCGTGGACAACATCTCCAAACTGGGCAACACGATGTTTGCCGCCAGTGACGTGCAAGTGGCCTTTGCCCAGCCCTGGTTTGTGCCGGCCTCAAGCCTGAACCCGTTGCGCCGCGAAGCGGTGCAAAAGCTCGAAGCTGCACGCGCCGCCGGTTTTGTGCGCTGGTTGCCCGGCCGGGCGGTCGAGCCACCCGCGCCCTACCCCGAAGACACTTTGAGCTATCTGGCCAATGTGTTCAACCGGGCCGCACGCACGTTTTACGCGCGCCATGGCGTCAAGCTGATCGCCGCCGCCTACGAGGCGATTGAAGAGCCCGGTGAAGTGAGTCTGATGATCACCAAGCACTGCGTGCGTTTTTCCTTGAGCCTGTGCCCCAAGCAGGCCAAGGGTGTGACCGGCGTGCAGGGCTTTGTCAAGGCCGAGCCGCTGCAACTGATCAATGGCAAGGAAAAGCTCACGCTGCGTTTTGACTGCAAACCCTGCGAGATGCATGTGGTCGGAAAAATGAAACCGGCGGTGGCGAAACAGTCCCGGCAAGAGTTGGCCAGCGCCCGGGCTGGTGCCGGTGCGCCATTGACCTTCTTCAAAACCCGCCCCGCTATTTCCAGCAGCGAATTCGGGCACTGAGCCGACGCAGTGTCTTGTGGGAGCGGTGCCTTGTGGGAGTGGTGCCCCCGCCGCGATTGAATTCCAGCAACCATCGGCCCGAGGCGGGCCTCCCACAAAAGCAGGCCGGATCTCCCTGTGGGAGTGGCGCCCTCGCCGCGATTGAATTCCAGCAGCCATCGAGCCGAGGGCGGCCCTCCCACAAAAGACCGTTGCTGTTAGCGGGGGCCGCGCAGGCGTTCCGCCAGGTGGATTGCGATGTTGCGGGTCAGGCGCTCGCCCAGCAGCGGGTCGGCCAACACCAGGTCTTCGTAGGCTTGGCGCGTCATGGACCAGACCACGGCGTCGGTGTCGGCGATGGCGTCGGCACTGCGCCCGGCGCCGTCAAGCATCGACATTTCACCAATCATGACCCCGGGTGAATAGCTCACAAAGCGTGGCCTGACCGGGTCTTTGCCGCCAATGATCGAGATCGAGCCCTGCGTCAGCACATAAAGCCGGTCACCCGGGTCGCCCTGATGAAACAAAATTTCACCCGCGCGCAAGTGCTGGGTCTCGATGCGTGCCATGACCAGCGCCAACTGCCGCGCACCCAGACGCTGCATCAACGAGGTCTCGGCCAAAGGCATGGCGACCTGCATGGCAGCCAGGCCAGCTTGCGCCAGCAGCATCTGCTCGGCAGCCTCAATGGCGCGATCGGTGTCGGGCCACCAGTCGGCCCGACCGCCGCCGGGCAGGCTGTCGCGAAAACAGCCGTAGGTGCGAAGCTGTTTGCCGCGTTCGTTGTCGGCACTCACACCCGCCAGCAGCAGGGGCACACCGCGGTGTTCAAGCTGGTTTGACAGTTGTTGCAGCAGCATGGCGCCCGACGCATCGATCATGCTGACCTGACTCAGGTCGAGCACCAGACACCGGCAATTGGGCGCCAGTGCCGCCGCTTCGGTGTCGAGCCGATCGGCGCTGCCAAAAAACAGGGCCCCCTCGAGCTCGATCAGCACCACACGCTGGCGTTCCGTCTGCAGTAATTTGGCCTGCGCCGCGCCATAGATGCGGCGCGAAGGCCGCTCCAGAGCGCTGAAACGGCCGCGAATCAGGGAACGGTTCATGGCACTGATAAAAATCAGCATGGCCAGCAGACTGCCAATGCCAACGGCCGCCACAAAGCCAAACAGCACCGTGACGAAACCGACCAGCGCGACCACCATCAGGCTGTGCTGCAGGTCTGGCGAGCGTTCGCCGGACAGCCATTGGCGCAGCAACTGGCGCGTCCAGCGGTCGCCAAGCGCCACGGCGATGGTCACCATCATGCCTGCCAGCACCACTTTGGGCAGCATGGCCAGCAAGGCCCCGCCCACGGCATAGATCACAAAAAAGGCGGCGACCGAGGCCAGCGCCGGGCCACGGCCGATTGCCCCCTTTTTAAGCAGCAGCACGGAGCGGGTGCTGGAAAGCACCAGCGGCAGGCCGCCAAACAGACCGCTCACCATATTGGCCGCCCCCAGTGACAGCAGTTCCCGACGCGGGTCATGTTGGGTGCGGGCATATTGGTCAGAACCAAGCGCTATCAGCAGCGACTCCAGCGAACCAATGACAGCCAGCACAGCGGCGGTTAAAAAAACCGCTTTGCCGTGATCAAGCATCAGCCGCCAGGAGCCACTGTCAGCCAATGGCAGCAAACCATCGGGCCTGACCAGCTTCTCTGGCAAAGGTCCCAGCACGGCACCGAGCTGCACACCAGGAAAAACCGCCACCAGCAGCGCGAACAACATGCAGCCAGCCGTCAGCCCGATCAAGCTGGACAATGCACCGGACCACTTCCAGCTCACCAGCCAGACCGTGCCGGCCGTCGCGACTCCGACGAACAACGCCAGTGGTTGTGCTTGCGACAAGTCGGCCAGGTCGGACCAACCAGTAAAGTTTGGCAAGCCCAACAGGGTCGGAATTTGCGCGAACAAGATCAGCAGCGCCACACCATTCATGAAGCCTGCCAGCACCGGTTGCGGCACAAAACGGGCCAGACGCCCCAGCCCGGCCAGGCCCATCAGGATCTGGAACAGGCCCATCAGCACCACGCTGCTCGCTACCAGGGCCAGCAGCGTGGCGAGCCCATGCGGGGTTTGCAGGTCGAAGCGTGCATCCCGCACCAACTGCGCCACCAAGCCGGCCAGAATCAGTGCCGTGGCTGAAGTGGGCCCGGCCGAGGGCGAAGCAGCGCTGCCCAGCGCGGCATAGATCAGCCCGCCAGCAATCACCGCTGCAAAGGCTGCGGCAATGCCCAGCGGTGCCGACGCACCCAAAGGCGCAAACGCCAGCAAGCCCAGCGTGAGCACGATGGCAATGGTTTCCAGCGCCACCAAGGCGCCAAACAACTTGCGCGCTGAGGGCGTTAACGCACCCACTTCCTTGCGTTCCTCCATAACTGCATCCACACACTGAAGGTGTCACGATCCTGGTCGGTCCAGCTCAGCTGGATGTTGCGAAACACGCGCTCGGGGTGCGGCATCATGGCGGTAAAGCGCCCGTCAAGCGTGGTCACGGCCGTCAGGCCGCCCGGGCTGCCGTTCGGGTTGAACGGGTAGGCCTCGGTGGCAGCACCATGGTTGTCGGTGAAGCGCATGGCGGCAATCGCTTTGGCCGCGTTGCCGCGGTGCTTGAAGTTGGCGAAGCCTTCGCCATGCGCCACGGCAATGGGCAGGCGGCTGCCCGCCATGCCCTGGAAGAACAAAGACGGCGACTCCAGCACCTCGACCATGCTCAGGCGCGCCTCGAAGCGCTCGCTCTGGTTGGTGGTGAAACGCGGCCAGTCCTGGGCGCCGGGAATGATGTCGGCCAGCTCGGCAAACATCTGGCAACCGTTGCACACGCCCAGACCAAAGGTGTCGGTACGGCCAAAAAATGCCTTGAACTGGTCCGCCAGACCTTGGTTGAAGGTGATGGAGCGGGCCCAGCCAATGCCGGCGCCCAGGGTGTCGCCGTAGCTGAAACCGCCGCACGCCACCACGCCCTTGAAATCGGCCAGGTTGGCACGGCCTGTTTGCAGGTCGGTCATGTGCACATCAAAAGCCTCGAAGCCGGCCTCGGTGAAGGCATAGGCCATTTCCACATGCGAGTTGACGCCTTGCTCGCGCAGCACGGCCACCTTGGGGCGCGACAGCATGAGGGCTGGTGAGCCCTGTGGGGCGGACTTCAGTCCGCCAGGTCGACTGAAGTCGACCCCACTGGGGTCCGCCATAACGAGCTTGACATGCAGCCCCGGGTCAGACGAATCACCCGCAGCAGCGTGTTCGGCATCGGCGCAAGCGGGGTTGTCGCGTTGCTGGCAAATCTTCCAGGAGGTGGCGTCCCACACCTGATGCAGGTCGGCCAACTTGGCGTTGAAAATGGTCTTGGCATCGCGCCACACCTGCACCTCGCCCACACCGGCGCTGTTACTGGAATCGGCCGGGCGAGTTTTGCCCACCACATGGCTGTGCTGGCTTAAATGGTGCTCGCGCAGCACCTGCATGACCGCATTGCGCTCGCTGGTGCGCACCTGCAGCAGCACGCCAAGCTCTTCACTGAACAGCGCCTTGAGCGTGAGCTCATCGCGGCGGCCGCTGACCTGACCCGCCCAGTTTTTGGCGTCGCCCCAGTCCATGCGGCTGTCAGAAATCCCGTCGCCCTCGGTCACCAGCATGTCAACATTCAGCGCCAGACCCACGTGGCCGGCAAAAGCCATCTCGCAGGCAGCAGCAAACAAGCCGCCGTCACTGCGGTCGTGGTAGGCCAGAATCTGACCCTGGGCGCGCAAGGCGTTCACGGCATTGACCAGGTTCACCAGGTCTTGCGGGTGATCCAGGTCGGGCACGGCGTCGCCCATCTGGCCCAGGGTTTGCGCCAGTATGCTGCCGCCCATGCGGTTCTGGCCACGGCCCAGGTCGACCAGGATCAGCGAGGTGTCGTCTGCCGCATTGAGCTGCGGCGTCAGGGTGCCGCGCACATCGGCGAGCGTGGCAAAGGCGGTCACGACCAGGGACACCGGCGAGGTCACTTTTTTGGCGTTGCCGGTCTCGTCTTTCCACTGCGTGCGCATTGACAGCGAATCCTTGCCCACCGGAATCGAAATACCCAGCGCCGGGCACAGCGCCAGCCCCACGGCTTTCACGGTGGCATACAGCGCCGCATCTTCACCGGGCTCACCACACGCCGCCATCCAGTTGGCCGAGAGCTTGACGCGGTCCAGCTCAATGGGGGCGGCCAGCAGGTTGGTGATGCTTTCTGCCACCGCCATGCGGCCGCTGGCGGGTGCGTTGACCGTGGCCAGCGGCGTGCGCTCGCCCAGCGCCATGGCCTCACCGGCAAAACCCTTGAAGTCGGCCAAAGTGACGGCACAGTCCGCCACCGGCACCTGCCAGGGGCCGACCATCTGGTCGCGGTGCGTGAGGCCGCCCACGGTGCGGTCGCCAATGGTGACCAGGAAACGTTTGGACGCCACGGTGGGGTGTGCCAACACGTTGATGGCCGCGTGCTGCAGCACCACGCCGGTCAGGTTGACGGGCGGGAAAGTGCGTTGCACGGTTTTGACATCGCGCTGCATTTTGGGGGGCTTGCCCAGCAACACGTTCATGGGCATATTGACGGGTGATTCGGCGCCCTCGTCCGTCAACTGCAATTGACGTTCCTCGGTGGCCACACCCACCACCGCAAACGGGCAACGCTCGCGTTCGCACAGGGACTGGAACAGTGCCAGTGACTCGGGCGCAATCGCCAGCACATAGCGCTCCTGGCTTTCGTTGCACCAGATTTCCTTGGGCGCCAGGCCGGATTCTTCCAGCGGCACAGCGCGCAAATCAAAACGCGCGCCGCGCCCGGCGTCGTTGGTCAGCTCAGGGAAAGCGTTGCTCAAACCACCCGCGCCAACGTCATGGATCGCCAGAATCGGGTTGGCGTCGGTCATCAGCCAGCACTGGTTGATAACTTCCTGCGCCCGGCGCTCAATTTCCGGGTTGCCGCGCTGCACCGAGTCGAAGTCGAGGTGGGCGGCGTTGTCGCCGGTGGTCATGGAACTGGCGGCACTGCCGCCCATGCCGATGCGCATGCCCGGGCCGCCGAGCTGGATCAACAGGGTGCCGGGCGGAAAAGCAGTCTTGTGCGTCTGGGTGGCATCGATCACGCCCAGGCCACCGGCCAGCATGATCGGCTTGTGGTAGCCGCGCTGCTCGCTCTGCGGCTGCGCCAGACCAGCGGCGTCCTTCACCGTGTAGTTCAGGCTTTGCTCGTACTCGCGAAAGTAGCCCAGCAAGTTGGGCCGGCCAAACTCGTTGTTGAACGCCGCCCCGCCCAACGGCCCTTCGACCATGATCTGCAAGGGGCTGGCAATGTGCGCCGGCCTGCCGTAACTGATTGGACTCTGACCCCAATTGATTTTGGAAACCGTGAAACCGGTGAGGCCGGCTTTGGGTTTGGAGCCGCGGCCGGTGGCGCCTTCGTCGCGGATCTCACCGCCCGCGCCGGTGGAGGCGCCCGGGAAAGGCGAAATGGCGGTGGGGTGGTTGTGGGTTTCCACCTTCATCAGGATGTGCTGCAAGGCGCTGCTTTTTTGGTAGCTGCCGGTGCGCAGGCCAGCGTCGCCCAAGTGGGCCTGACTGCTGAAGCGCTCAACCTGGCCGCCTACCATCACCGAGGCGTTGTCTGAATACGCCACCAGCATGTGCTGCGGGTTGGTCTGGTGGGTGTGGCGGATCATGCCGAACAGGCTGTCGGGCTGGGCCACGCCGTCAATGGTGAACTGGGCGTTGAAAATCTTGTGGCGGCAGTGCTCGCTGTTGGCCTGGGCGAACATCATGAGTTCCACATCGGTGGGGTTGCGTTGCAGCTGCGTGAAGGCCTGCACCAGGTAGTCCATCTCGTCGTCGGCCAGGGCCAGGCCAAATTCGGCGTTGGCGGCCAGCAGCGCGGGCTTGCCGCCGGCCAGCACATCCACATGCGCCATGGGCGCTGCGGGCAGGCTGGCAAACAGGCCATGCGCGGTGGCGCGCTCGAACATCACACTCTCGGTCATGCGGTCGTGCAGCAGGGCCGCCACCTGCGCCAGTTGCGCCTCGGTCAGGCTGGGCTTGCCCAGCAGACCGGATTTGAGGCTGATGCGGTATTCGGTGATGCGCTCGACCCGGTGCAACGCCAGGCCGCAGTTGTGGGCAATGTCGGTGGCTTTGGAGGCCCAGGGCGACACGGTGCCAAAGCGTGGTGTGACCACAATCAGCGCGCCGTCTTGCGGGCCGGCGTAGGGCTCGCCATAGTTGAGCAAGGCGGCCAGTTGCTGTTGCAGCGCGGCGCCGGGCGGCGCATCAGAGCACACCAGATGCACATGGCGCGCGGCAATGCCATTGATTTTTTCGTGCACGGCTTGCAGCCCCGGCAGAAGTTGCTGAATACGGAAAGCGCCAAGGGCGCTACCGCCCTCGAATGGGGTGATGTGCAGAGTCAATTGGACGGCCTCGGGGAGGGACTGACGAAAGAATTAAAAAGCACGGCAACAGCCCGTCGCAGTGCAAAAAGAAGCCGGATTTTAACTACCCATCAGGCGCCGCGGTACAGCCAAGGCTGGTCCATCAAACCCTCGCCTCGAATTTTCATGACGGCGTTGCGACCAAATGCCATCAGCCCGCTGGCATGAAAGATTTTGCCGTTGCGGATAGCCGTGGCCTGCACCCGGGCATTGCGCTGCCAGCGTTGCTGCGCGTAAAGGCGCAACAAACTTGGCACCCGGCCAAGGGCAGCGGCGCCATCTGCCGCAGGCTGGGCGCCCAATAAGCCGCCTTGTTCGAGCACGCGCGCCAACACCGCGGCGTCTTCAATGGCCATGCCCGCGCCTTGTGCCAAATAGGGCACCATGGGGTGCGCGGCGTCACCCAGCAAGGCGACACGGCCATTGGCATGCTCGCGGGCGCTGCGCATGGGCGGGCGAATGCTCAAAGCCCACAAACGCCAGTCCGGCACCGCCTGCACCAGGTCGCGGAGTTCCTTGCAGCAGGTTCGCAGACGCTGCTGCAATTCATGCGCATTGCCGCTGTGATCCCAGTGCGACATGTCGCCCTGCACCCGCCCGTGCACGATGGCCACCACATTGAGCCATTCCCCGCCGCGCACCGGGTACTGCACCACATGCATCTGCGGCCCCAGCCAGGCGGTCACTTGCGAGCTGCGCAAGTGCACCGGCAGGCGCGCCTGCGAGATCAGCGCCCGGTAGGCCAGATGCCCGGTAGGTTGCGGCGGGCCGTCACTGAGCAACTGCTGGCGAATGCTGCTCCAGCCGCCATCAGCGCCCACCAGCAGGTCGCCACGTTCATGTTGGTCGTGGGCCAGTTGCAGCGCCACGTCGTGTTCGGTTTGTTCGAAACCCATCACCCCACTGCTCAGGTGCAGCGCCGCCCTGCCCTGCTGTTGCAAGGCGGCCAACAGCAACTGGTGCAGGTCGGCCCGGTGGATGGTGAGGTAAGGCGCGCCATAACGCTCAACCATGGCCTCGCCCAGCCGCAGGTTGCCCAGTATGGAACCCGAACCGGCACTGCGCACCTGCATCCGCCCCGGGAAAGCCGCCACCTCTTCCATGGCCTGCTGCAAGCCCCAGCTGTACAACACCTTGACCACATTGGGGCTGAGTTGAATGCCCGCACCAAACTCGGAAAACTCGGCATGGCGCTCAAACAAGCCCACCTCTGCCCCCTCCCGGGTACAGGCCAGGGCAGCACTCAGGCCACCGATACCCCCGCCCGCTATCAGTACTTTTAGCATCGCAAGAATTTGTCTCTTTTAGAAAATGGCTTATTGTGCGCACCTAAAACTGCAGAAGGCTGACAGCCCGCAACCGTTTTGCACAGCTGGCCGCAAACCCAAATGCTTAACAAGGAGAAAACCATGGCGAGATGGATCAAAAAATTACTGCTGACCACGCTGGCCGGCCTGACGCTGCCAGTGGCTCTGCCAGCGCTGGCCCAGCCGCAGCGTCACCAGCAGGTGGCCTCTGAACTGGCGCACCCGTGGGCGCTGGCTTTTTTGCCCGAAGGCCGGTTTCTGGTCACCGAGCGCCCGGGGCGCCTGCGGGTGATCGAGGCCGATGGCCAGGTCAACCCGGCGCTGATCGGCCTGCCCGACGTGGCGGCCCGGGGCCAGGGCGGCTTGCTTGATGTGCTGCTGGACGCCGACTTTGCCAACAACAGCACGCTGTTCTTCTGCTTCTCGGAACCCGGTGTTGGCGGCAACAGCACCGCGCTGGCACGGGCCCGGCTGTCAAACGACCGCACCCGGCTGGAAGCAGTGCAGGTGATCTTCAGCGCCCGGCCCAAGGTCGCCAGCAGCGCGCACTTTGGCTGCCGCATCACCGAAGGCCAGAGCGCAGGCAAGCCCGACGGCCTGCTCTTCATGACCCTGGGGGAACGCTACACCCGCAAGGACGACGCGCAAACACTCGGCAACCACCACGGCAAGATCATCCGCGTTTTCAAGGATGGCCGGGTGCCGCCAGACAACCCGTTTGTGCGCACCGCCGGGGCGCTGCCTGAAATCTGGTCTTATGGCCACCGCAACCCGCAAGGCATGGCGCTGGCCCCCGACGGCGCCCTGTGGGCACACGAACACGGCCCCCAGGGCGGCGACGAAATCAACCTGATCAGGCCGGGCGCCAACTACGGCTGGCCGGTGATCACCTATGGCGAAAACTACGGCGGCGGCCAGATTGGCGCCGGGCTTACGGCCAAAGACGGCATGGTGCAGCCGCTGCATTACTGGGTGCCCTCGATCGCACCCTCGGGCATGACGTTTGTCACCAGCACGCGCTACGGCAGCCAGTGGGTCGGCAACCTGCTGGTGGGCTCGCTCAAGTTTGGCTACCTGAACCGGATCGAACTCGCAAAACCCTTTGACGGACGCGTGCTGCGCGAGCACAAACTGCTGGCCGACCTGGGTGCGCGCATCCGCGATGTGCGCCAGGGGCCAGATGGTTTGATCTATGTGCTGACCGACCAGGCCCAGGGCCGCCTGATCCGGCTGTTGCCCTGACCTGTTGAAACTGTTCCCTGTGGGAGTGGCGCCCTCGCCGCGATTGCCCCCGGACAACCATCGGCCCGAGGGCGGGCCTCCC
>CAZIGL010000038.1:0-26830 GCA_964538895.1 uncultured Rhodoferax sp. | reverse complement strand
CGCACGCACGGTTCGGAGGGAGGGGAGGCTTCGGCCTTCTCTACCCCTATCAGGACGCCGATTCCGCAGGGGGCTGGTGGCCTGTAGGAGGCCCGCCTCGGGCCGAGGGTTTCGGGGCAATCGTTCCTATGCGGCGCGCCCGCTCAGCCGGTAAGCCAGCAACCCCAGCCATTCATGCAGCACCAGTTTCCATTTTTTGGCGCCTTGGTTCATGCTGTACTGTGTCCAGGGGGTGGCCAGGCCGGCGCGAAAATCTACCGGGTAGGCGCGCACGTTCCAGCCGTTTTGTTGGAACGTGGCCATGGCGCGCGGCATGTGCCAGGCCGAGGTCAGCAGCAGCCAGGGCTGCGCCGGGTCGACGCCAGGCAATGATTTGCTGAGCAGGGCGTTTTCGTAGGTGGTGCGCGAGGCCGACTCGTACAGTAACTGTTGCGCCCCGATGCCCTGGGCCGTGAAAAAGCGTTCGGCGCGTTTGGCTTCGGGTAAGCCGTTACTGAACAATTCACCTTCGCCCCCGGTGAATAGCACCAGAAGGTTGGGCTGGCGGCGCAGCAGCGGCAGCACTTCGGTCATGCGCTCGGCGGCATCATTGAGTGCGCTTTGGCCGGGGTTGGTCCACACGTAGCCTGGCTCAAGCGCACCGCCCAGCACCACCACCCCCGCGTAGCCGTTCAAATCAGTCGATGCAGGCAGGGCAGGGTGGCGGGCTTCGAGGTGCCTGATCAAGGCATCGGGTAGCGGTTCCCAGCCCAGCACCAGCAGCAAGGCGATGGCTGAGGCGCCCAGGCGTTGGCTGGCCTTGGGGCGACGGCGCACCAGCAGCACGGCGGCCAGCATCAACAGCGCCGCCCAGGCCAGTGGCTGGGTCAGGAAAGCCAGCAGTTTGGCGGCAATGAACATGGCTGAAAGCTTACAGAATGAAGGGTATGAAGCGGCGGGTGCGCGCCTGGTAGTGCGCATAAGTCGGATGCATCGTTGTCATCCAGCGTTCTTCCAGCACAGCCTTGGTCAGTAGCACCATGCACAAAACCAGCCACAGCAGCCAGGCCAGCACCGAGCCCAGTGCCAGCGCGCAGGCCAGGCCAAGCAGGCTCACTGCCGTGTACATGGGGTGACGGATCCAGCGGTAAGGACCGTGGGCGACCAGCTTGCCTCGCGCGTGCGGGGTGGGGCGAATGTTGAAATTGCCGGGCCGGTTGGCCAGCAGCGCCCACAGGCCCACGATCCCGCTCAGGCCAATGGCCAGCCAGGCCAATAATTGGACGGCTTGCACCAGGCTTGGCGCTGCCAGCAGCAGCAAGGTCCCCAGGGTGCCGAACTGCGCGGCAACAAGTAGGCTGCCCAGGGTGTGTGGTTTCATATGGGTGCGCAGCGGTGGCTGAGGTAAATGCGTAGGAGGTCGGCAAATTGTAGGGTTTGCCTGAAGGCGGGTGAACGCCGCAGATCGGATTGCAAGCCGCGCCGGGTTGGTGCTTTTCCTGATTCAGGCTACAAGCTCCCAGCGCGTCAAAACAGGACTCGCCGGCAGGTATCATTCGACCTCAACTTTTAACCCCAGGGCTTACGCAAAACCGCCCCAGTGTTGTCGTTCCTCCTTGCGGTACAGGGGTACTGCCTGCGTCGAAACGCCTGGCCGGTGTGATTTTGCGTAAGTTGCAAATCCGTGCAAACGTTCACGCCTTGATTCTGCCAACTCAATATTCATATCAACAGCCATTGCAGCACCCGCAGCCTATTGAGGCGGCGGCATCGACGGCTTCAGACAAACTTTTGGCCAAGCTGCAATTGCACCAGTATGAGCTGGAGTTGCAAAACGCCGAGCTGCAGCAGGTGCGCGCCGAGCTTGAGCGCGAGCGCACCCGCTATGTCAACTTGTACGATTTGGCCCCGGTGGCCTATTGCACGGTCAGTGCAGCCGGCCTGATTTTGCAGGCCAACCAAAATACCGCCAGGCTGCTGGGCGTGCCGCAAGTTGAACTGCTCGCGCAGCCGCTCAGCGTCTTCATGGATCGTGATGGCGGTGACCTGTTTTACCTGCTGGTCAGGCGTCTGTTGACAACAGGGCAGGCCAAATTGAACGATCTGCCGATGTTCAGGCCCGATGGCACGCAGCTGCTGGTTCACCTGGCGGCAAGCACGGTGCAGGACGCCGATGGCAACACGTTGGTGTTGGTGGCCCTGAGCGATATCACCGCGTGGCAGCAGTTGGCGGCGCTGCGCACCAAAAACGAGTTGGCTGAAGCGGCTGCCAAGGCCAAGTTTGATTTTTTGGCAGCTGCCAGCCATGATTTGCGCCAACCCACCCATGCCATGGGCCTGTTTGTGGCGCGCCTCGCCGCCTTACACCACCCTGCGGAAACGCTGCAATTGGTGAACTACCTGTCGCAAGCGGTGGCTGATTTTCAGGGCGCGCTGTGCACTCTGTTTGAGGCGTCGCAGTCTGAGGCAGCTCCGCCCCCGGGCGGTGGCATGGTGGCGCAGGCGCAAACCCTGGCCGCGCAGACGCCTGCCGCTGGTGCTGCGCTGGACGACGCTTTGGCCGGACTGCGCTTGCTGGTGATTGAAGATGACGCACTGGGCCGCGCAGCCCTGACAACCGTTTTGGCCTCCTGGGGGTGTGACGTCTGCGTGGCGGATGGACCGCAGGCGGCCTTTGAGCAGCTGCAGCTTGGCTTGTTGCCTGATGTCATTGTTAGTGACTACCGCTTGCGCGACGACCACAATGGTATTGACACCATTCGCAGTTTGCGTGCGCTGGCTGCGCACAAAATTGACGCCTTCCTGATCAGCGCCGACGCCGACGCGAGCTTGCGCCAGCAGGCGCAGGATGCGGGCCTGGTGTTGTTGCAAAAGCCGGTACGACCCGCCAAACTGCGCAGTTTGCTGCGCCATTTCCAGCAAGGCTTGGCAAAAAAAACGCCTGAGGTCAGCCTCTACGGGGATGTTTGACAGGCCCAGTCATTTGAACATCGACCCGGCCAAAGCCGATCACGGCGTGCGCATGGTGCGCCACCAAAGACCACCACCTGCGCAGGTGTTTGGCAAATTGACGGTGGCGCAGCGCAAGTGCATGGCACACAATCCTTCGGCTTCACCGAGCCCATCCGAAAACCCACCATGACTCCTCGCAATGCGTTGGGCACCGACCCGATCACTCCCCGTCCCGCTGTGGTGGCCTGGCTGGGCTACGGCGGTCTGCTGCCGTTTGTGGGCACTGCGCTGGTGTGCTGGCTTGAGCCCAATCACCGTTACTTTTGGTTTGAAATGCTATTGGCTTACGGCGCCGTGATTTTGAGTTTTGTCGGCGCGCTGCACTGGGGTTTTGCCATGGTGCACCCCGGCGTCGCTGGGCGCCCCGTGAACGGCATGTATGCCTGGAGCGTGATGCCTTCGCTGCTGGGTTGGCTGGCGCTGCTGGTGCAACCGGCGGCGGGCGCCACCTTGCTAATTGCCGGCTTTTTGGCGCAATACTGGCAAGACCTGCGGCTGGCCAAGGTGTTGCCACTGCCGACCTGGTATTTGCCACTGCGGCTGCAGCTGACGGTGGTGGCCTGCCTGTGTCTGGCTGCGGTGTATTTTCTGGGGCAAGGCGTGCCTCATGCGGTATTGAGCGCATGAGCTACGGCGTGGTCTGGTTCAAGCGCGATCTGCGACTGCACGACCACGCGGCACTCAACCAGGCCCTGGCAGGCGGGCCGGTTCTGTGCCTGTACCTCATCGAGCCCAGCCTGTGGGCGCAAGCAGACGCCAGCGCGCAGCATTACCAGTTCATCAAGGAATGTCTGCGTGAGCTGGCGGCTGAACTCAAACAGCGCGGCAGGTGCAGCCAGGGCGAGCTGGTGTTGCAAGACTTTTTGCTGAGCCGCTGCCGTGGCTACCGGGGTGGTATTTCTTCGCCGCTGTCGGCGCCCACGGCGTGTTCTCGCTTGTCGGCGCACCTGGCTTACGGCACCTTGAGCCTGCGCGAAGTGGTGCAGGCCACCCACCCCCACATCGCCCGCCTGAAGGCCCAGGGCAAAGGGCAAAGCACCTACGCAGCCCAGGGGTTGACCGCATTTTTAAGCCGCCTGCACTGGCATTGCCACTTTATGCAAAAGCTCGAAAGCGAACCCGAACTGGAGTGGCGCAATGTGCACCGTGGCTACGACGACTTGCGCGAGCCCGACTGGAACCCGGCGCATTTTGAGGCCCTCAAACAGGGCCGCACCGGCTGGCCGATGGTGGGCGCCTGCGTGGCCATGCTGCACCAGACCGGCTGGCTCAACTTTCGCATGCGCGCCATGCTGGTGTCGGTGGCGGCCTACCCGCTGTGGCTGCATTGGCGCGAAGTGGGCTTGTGGCTGACGCGCGAGTTTCTGGACCACGAGCCCGGCATTCACTGGAGCCAGTTGCAAATGCAGTCGGGCACCACCGGCATCAACATCGCCCGGGTTTACAACCCCATCAAACAGGCGCAAGACCACGACCCCCACGGTGCGTTTGTGCGGCGCTGGCTGCCAGCCCTGCGCCGCTCTGACGAAGTGCGTGCCGGCAAAGCGGCCATTGTTGAAAAACACGCGTCGCGCAAAATTCCGGGCACGCGTGCGGTGGGCCCCCGGCGCGGCCGCCAGACAGGCCATGCCACCAGCGCACAGCTGAGTCTGGGCTTTGACTGAGAGCCGCCCCCTGTTTATGAAAATGCACAAAAAATCCGAACTGCCCAGCAAAATTTGTCTCACTTGCGGCCTGCCTTTTGCCTGGCGCAAAAAGTGGCAACGTGACTGGGAGAACGTCAAGTTTTGCTCTGAGCGCTGTCGCCGGATGCCGCAAAAGCCCGGGGGCAGCGCATGAGCACCGCCTTGTACTGGTTTCGAAACGACCTGCGCCTGCATGACAACCCGGCACTTGCCCAAGCCTGCGCGCAGGCTGATGCGCTGCTGCCGGTGTATTGCCTGGGCAGCGCCAGCGCCATGCACAACGGCGATCCGCGCTGGGGCGTGATGCAACCCAGCCCGCACCGCCAGCGTGTGCTGATCGACACCTTGATCGACCTTGACACCCAGTTGCGCGCCCTGGGCAGTGCCCTGACCGTGGTGTGTGGCACCCCTGCCGACATCTTGCCCAAGCTCGGGGCCGCTTTGGGTGCCCGGGTACTGCACTGCGAAACCATTGCCGCCACGCATGAGCAAGACGAGTTGGACCAGGTCAGCCGGGCCGGCATTGACACCATCAGCACCTGGCAGTCCAGCCTGTTTGCGCTCGACTCCCTGCCATTTGAAGTGGCCAAGCTGCCGCCGGTGTACACCCACTTTCGCCAGGCCCTGGCCAAGGCCGAAACGCCACCTGCCGCCACTCTGCCAGCGCCAGCCGCTTTGCCGCCCTTGCCCAAAGCTGCCCATGGCTATGCCACTGTCGATCTGGCACAGCAACTGCGCAACCTGGGCAGCCCCGCACCCGAGCCGCGCGCCAGCGTGCCCTACTTGCAGGGCGCCTTTGCCGGCGGCGAGCGGGCCGCGCTGGCGCATCTGGCGCGCTACTTTGCCAGCGAGCTGCCAACCCATTACAAAGCCACGCGCAACAAGTTGTCGGGCACTGACTTCTCCAGCAAATGTTCGATGTGGCTGGCCTCGGGTGCGCTGTCGGTGCGCCAACTGGCCGCAGAAATCGACCGCTTTGACGCCCGTGTTGGCCCCAGTGAGGGCACCACATGGCTGCGGCTTGAGCTGCTCTGGCGCGACTACTTTCGCTTTTTGCATTTGCAGCACGGTGCCAAACTGTTTCGCTACCGTGGCCTGCGCGACAAGGTGCCGCCACTGCACCACGACCCGGCGCAATTCACCCTTTGGTGCCTGGGCCGCACACCTGAGCCATTGGTCAACGCCGCCATGCACGAACTGCTGGCCACCGGCTACCTGTCCAACCGGCTGCGCCAGGTGGTGGCCAGTTATTTGATCCATGAGCTGCATGGCGACTGGCGCGCAGGTGCCGCCTGGTTTGAGGCCCAGCTGATCGACTACGACGTTTACAACAACCAGGGCAACTGGCTCTACATTGCCGGCATGGGGACCGACCCCCGCGGTGGGCGCCGCTTTAACCTGCAGAAACAGGCGCAAGACCATGACCCCAACCATAGCTATCAGCGGCTATGGCAGCAGGTATGAACACCCCCGCCCACACCCTGCGCCTGATTTTGGGCGACCAGCTCAATCCGCAGCACCCGTGGTTTGCCGCGGTGGACCCCGGCGTGGTTTATGTGCTGATGGAAATGCGCCAGGAAACCGACTACGTGTTGCACCACGCGCAAAAAATACTGGCCATTTTTGCCGCCATGCGTGACCTGGCTCACGTGCTGAAGCAAGCCGGGCACCGCGTGCATTACCTGGCCATTGACGATGCCGACAACACCCAGACCTTGCCCGGTAACCTGCAAGTGCTGCTGGCGCGCTACGGCTGCCAAAACTTCAACTACCAGTCGCCAGACGAATACCGGCTGAGCCAGCAACTGTTGGCGTTCTGTGGCGCGGGTCTGGCTGGCGCGGGCATCAGCACCCGCGAGGCCGACAGCGACCATTTCTACACCCAGCGCCATGAGGCGGCCGACCTGTTTGCCGGTCGTAAACAGTGGCTGATGGAATACTTTTACCGCCACATGCGGGTGCGCCACCGGGTGCTGGTTGACGGCGCCGACAAGCCCGCCGGTGGCCAGTGGAACCTGGACGCCGACAACCGCAAGCCCTGGAAAGGCACCCCGCCCGAGCCGCCAGATACCCGCCCGCTGCACGACCACAGCGCGCTCTGGCAGACCATTGCGTCTGCTGGCGTGAAAAGCTTTGGCAACCCGCAAGCGGCGCAGTTTCGCTGGCCCTTGAACCGTCCTGAGGCCTTGCACCAGCTCGACAATTTCATCACCCAGGTGCTGCCCCACTTTGGCGACCACCAGGACGCCATGAGCGCAGGGCACTGGCGGCTGTTCCACTCGATGCTGTCCTTTGCCCTGAACACCAAAATGCTCAACCCGCGCGAGGTGGTGTCCCGTGCCGAGGCCGCCTACCGCAGCGGTGGCGCTCCACTGGGCGCCGTGGAAGGCTTTGTCCGGCAGATTTTGGGCTGGCGCGAGTATGTGCGCGGCATTTATTGGGCGCAGATGCCGGGCTATGACCAGCACAACGCGCTGGGCCATCACCTGCCGCTGCCGCCCTGGTTCTGGACCGGCCAAACCCGTATGCGCTGTGCGCAGCACGCCATTGGCCAGTCGCTGGAGCACGCCCACGCGCACCACATCCAGCGCCTGATGGTGATTGGCAACTTTGCACTGCTGATGGGGCTGGATCCGCAGGCGCTGCACCACTGGTACCTGGGTGTCTACATCGATGCCTTTGAGTGGGTGGAGCTGCCCAACACGCTGGGCATGAGCCAGTTTGCCGATGGTGGCTTGCTGGCCACCAAACCCTATGTGAGCAGCGCCGCCTACATCGACCGCATGAGCGACTATTGCAAGGGCTGTGCCTATGACAAAAAGCAGCGCCTGGGCGAAAAAGCCTGCCCGTTCAACGCGCTGTACTGGGACTTTTTTGACCGCCACGCGGCCCGTTTCCAACACAATCCGCGCATTGGCATGGCCTACCGTCAGCTGGAAAAAATGCCCGCGTCCGAGCGGGACGCCATCCGGATTCAGGCACACGATTTACGCGCGCGCATCAAGGACTTGTGATGTTTCTGTGAATTGCTTGTTCTTGTGGGCCTATTGTGGGGTCGACTGAAGTCGGCCAGGAATGCGATTTATCAAGGCTCGGCAGGCCACAAAAGTTACCCTGCAGGCTACGCAAAATCCTGAAGGCGCATCATGCAGAGCACGCACATCCTTGAGCCCATTTCGGACCTTGTCTGGCGCACCCGGTACTGCTGGCTGGAGCCCGGCCGGCTACCCGAGCCCTCGATCGAGGCCACCTGGGACCGCGTGGCGCTGGCCGTATCAAAGGCCGAGACACATCACCGCGACGAATGGCGCGAGCGCTTTCGCACCATCCTGCACGACTTCCGCTTTTTGCCGGGCGGGCGCACCCTGGCCAGTGCCGGCACCGCGCACCACAGCACCTTGTTCAACTGTTTTGTGGCCGGGCCAATTGAAGACTCGATTCAGGGCATCTTCAACGCCTTGCGTGAGGCCATGGTGACACTGCAGGCCGGTGGCGGGGTGGGGGTTGACTTCTCCACCTTGCGCCCGACCGGCGCGCAGGCGGTGGCCAGCGCGGGGGTGGCGTCGGGTCCGGTCTCGTTCATGCACGTGTGGGAAGCCGCCTACACGGCGCTGGCGTCGCACAATGTTCGCCGTGGTGCCATGATGGCCACACTGCGCTGCGACCACCCCGACATCGAGGCCTTCATTGATGCAAAAATGGCGGGTGCAGCCCTGGCGCACTTCAACCTGTCAGTGGCCATCAGCGACGACTTCATGCGCGCTGTCGAGACCGACAGCCCCTGGCCGCTGGTCTTCCCTCTGGCCCAGCACCCGGTTCCGGTGGGCGGCGAGGTTTGCGAGCGCGTCTGGTCGGGCGACACCACCCCCCGGCTTTGCCTGGTGCACCGACGCGTTCCGGCCCGCCTCATCTGGGACAAGCTGCTGACCGCACAACTGGCCTGCGCCGAGCCCGGCATCTTGTTCCTTGACCGCATCAACCGCGACAACAACCTCTGGTACAGCGAACAAATAGCCACCACCAACCCCTGTGGCGAAGTGCCCTTGCCGCCCCATGGTGGCTGCAACCTGGGGGCCATCAACCTGACGCGCTTTGTGCAGGACCCCTTCGCCGCGCACCCTCTGGTGGATTGGGTCGGCCTGAAGGCGGTGGCCGGCATTGCCACGCGCTTTCTGGATGATGTGCACGACATTTCCCTGCTGCCGCTCAAGGCGCAGGAAAAAACGGTGCGCGCCAGCAGAAGGATCGGACTGGGTGTGACCGGCCTGGCCGACATGCTGGCGATGCTGGGCCTGCGTTATGGCTCCGAGGCAAGTCTTGACCTGACACGCGCCATCATGGGCGCGATTCGCGACACCGCTTACAGCACCTCCGTCGAGATCGCCAGGGAGAAAGGCCCCTTTCCCGAGTTCGACAAAATCAAATACGGCGCCAGCCCTTTCGTATTGGGCTTGTCGCACGAGCTTCAGGACGGGATTGCCGAGCACGGCATTCGCAACAGCCACCTGCTGGCGGTGGCGCCGTCCAGGACCATCAGTTTGCTGGCCAACAAGGTGTCGAGCGGCATTGAGTCCACTGCGGCCGACATCAGCCCTGAAGAACAGTTGCACATGATGTCGGTGGTGCAGTCCTGCGTGGACAGCGCCATCAGCAAAGCCGTGCACTTGCCGCAAGGCACGCGGCCCCAGGAACTCGAGCTGGTGCTGCTGCAGGCTTGGGAGCTGGGGCTCAAAGGCTGCGTGGTGTACCGCGAGGGCAGCGTGGGTGGTGAGGCCGAATAAATTCGGCCCCACAGGAGATCAGTCGGGCAGCGCCAGCGCCCGATCGACACTCTTTTTCAGTTCGAGCCCAGTGAACTGGGTCAGGTCGCTGGCAATGCTGCGCTTCAGGGCATGGCTGGCAGCCAGGTTCAGCAGGGGTTTGATGTCACCCAGCACCTTGCTGCTGGCGATCAGCACGACTGAACTGCAGCGTTTGCCGGCCACCGCGTCGTTAAGGTAATCGGCCAACTGCCGGGCAAAGCTGGCGCGCGCCTTGTCCTCGATCGGTGTCTTGGGTTCAAACTGGGTACCCGCGTGTCCGGTGCGGCCATGGCCCTTGCCGGCCGCGCCGGTCAGGGCAGCGCCGCCGGCCTGGCCGCCAAGGCTGACGTGCGCAAGCACAAAGTCGGTCAGCTCGGTGAGTGAATGGTCTGAAGGCTGCCGCTCGAAACAACGCGCCCGCGCACTGTTGGCGATCAAAATCCAGGTCTTTTCCATGATGGTCCTCCGGGTGGGTTGGGATTAATACATCGGGGCCATGCCGCCTTCCGGCAGCGGCGACCGCAATTCGGGCGATGGTTTGGGCGCTGTGGCAATCATGCAATCGGTGGTCAGGATCAGGCTGGCGATCGACGCCGCGTTTTGCAGTGCCAGCCGCGTGACCTTGGCCGGGTCGATCACACCCATCTGCAGCAGGTCGCCATAGGTGCGCGTGGCGGCGTTGTAACCGAAGGCCGGATCCGGCGATTCGTCCACCCGGTTCAGGATCACGGACGGCTCGTCGCCCGCGTTGCTCACGATGCGCCGCAAGGGTTCCTCGACAGCGCGCGACACCAGCCGAATGCCCGAGGTTTCGTCCAGCGTGCCACCGGTCAAATTGGCCAGCGCCCGGCGCGCCCGCAGCAGGGCCACGCCGCCGCCCGGAACAATGCCTTCTTCGACCGCCGCGCGGGTGGCGTGCAGGGCGTCTTCCACCCGCAGTTTGCGTTCCTTCAATTCGGTCTCGGTGGCCGCGCCGACCTTGATCAGCGCCACACCGCCGGACAGCTTGGCGGCGCGCTCGTCGAGCTTCTCGCGGTCATAGTCGCTGGTGGCAAGTTCGCGCTCTTTGCGGATCATGGCAATCCGGTCCTTGATGGCCTGCGGGTTGCCGGCGCCACCGATCAGCGTGGTGGCCTCTTTGGTGATCTCGGCGCGGGTGGCACGCCCGAGGTCGGTCATCTTGACCTTGCTCAGGGTCAGTCCGACCTCGTCACTCACCACTTTGCCGCCGGTCAGCACCGCAATGTCCTGCACCATGGCCTTGCGGCGGTCGCCAAAGCCGGGCGCCTTGACGGCGCAGGTGTGCAGGGTGCCGCGCATGGTGTTGATGACCAGCGCCGCCAGCGAGTCGTTGTCCAGGTCCTCGGCGATCACCAGCATAGGCCGGCCGGCCTTGACGATTTCTTCGAGCAGCGGCAGCAGGTCTTTGAGCGACGACAACCGGCCTTCGCACAACAAAATGGCCACGTCTTCCAATACAGCGCTTTGGCGTTCGGCGTTGTTGATGAAGTAGGGCGACAAAAAGCCGCGGTCAAACTGCATACCTTCCACCACTTCCAGCACGCTCTCCAGGCCGGAGCCGTCTTCGATTGAAATCGCGCCTTCGCGCCCCACCTTGTCGATGGCGCTGGCCAGCAGGTCGCCAATCGAGCGGTCATTGTTGGCCGAGATGGCCGCCACGTGGGCGATTTCCTGCGAGGTGGCGCAGGGCTTGGCCATGCTCTTGAGCTCTGCCACCAGGGTGGTGATGGCCAGCTCGATGCCGCGCTTGAGGTCCATCGGGTTCATGCCGCCGGCCAGGTAGCGCAAGCCTTCCTGGATCATGCCGTGGGCCAGCACAGTGGCGGTGGTGGTGCCGTCGCCCGCCATTTCGCTGGTGCGCGCCGCCACCTCGCGCAGCAATTGCGCGCCCATGTTCTCGAACCGGTCCTCGAGTTCGATCGACTTGGCCACCAGCACGCCCGAGTTCACGATCTGCGGCGGACCGTAGTCACGCTCCAAAATGACCGTGCGTCCGCGCGGCCCCAGCGTGACCTTGACGGCCTCGGCCAGCGCGTCGACCCCGCTGCGGATCTTGGCGCGGGCGTCGTCGTGGAACAGCAGTTTTTTGGGGTTCATGGTGCCTGCCTTGAAGTGTGACTTGGGACCATGCTAGGTCCGGTTCATTGCGTCGCGAATGAGAAATCTCAAGTCAGCAGGAGTTAATGCTTTCAAAATGAAACCATGAATTCAGCAAGAAAGTAGCAGGAGATGACCATGAAAAAGTTTTCCTTGAATCTCGCGTGCGGTGCTGCCCTGGCATCGGCATTTTTGCTGGGTGGATGTGCCCTGGAGATCGAAAACACCAAGGCCGCCGAGGCGCTTGCACAGCGCGCACAGCCGCCGGGTTCGGTCTACACCGGTTGGCGTGTTTTTCAGGACCGTTGCGCGGGTTGCCACGGCGCGCCGGCGACCGGCAGCGTGGCTGCTCCGGACCTGTTGCCCATCGTGCGCAACATGGGTCCGCGCCGCTTTGTCGGACTGGTGCTGATGCGCTACGACTGGAGTCTTCCGGCAGGGCAGACCGGTGCAGACAGCACCGCGCGTGAAGCACTGATTGAAGGCGTGATGCAGCGCAAGGCGGGTGCGCTCACCATGCCCGCCTGGCAGGGCGAGCCACGTGTGAACGCCCACATCATGGACCTGTATGCGTATCTTTCGGCCCGTGCTGACGGGTCACAGGGGCCGGGCCGTCCGGCACCGTAACGTCGTTAACGTCGTAAGGGGTCATGCAATGTCAAGTCTCAAAAGTCTGGCGAATTGTGGCGTCGTGGTCATGACGATGGCGCTCTCGGCTTGTGGTGGTGGCGGTGGTAGCAGTGGTGATGTCATCATCCCGCCTTTTTGGAGTCGCGGCGGCATCGTGGTCGCCGATTTCAACGGGGACGGGCGCGATGACCTTGCCGTGGCTGCAACCTACATTGCGGGGCCGCCGCCCCATCCGGGCTACGTGGAAATTTACCTGCAAAGTGCGGTGGGTGTTTTCGACGCCCCGGTCCGCTACCCGATCGGTCCCGACCCGTGGGGCATGTCAGTCGGCGACGTGAATGGCGATGGACATCTGGATTTGGTCATCGCCACGCCACACGCGCTGCCGATTCAGGTCAACACCATCAGCAACAGCGGCGGCATTTCGCTCTTGCGCCAGGATGCCGCAAGGCCGGGGAGTTTCCTGGCCTCGCAGTGGCTGGCCACCGGCGGTATGGCCGAAGATGCCGCCATAGCGCCTCTGATTGGCGATGGACTGGCAGACATCGTTGTTGCGGACGGTGTCAGCGTCAATGGCCGTGCCCTGTTGCTGCAGCAAATACCGCTGCCGCCTGACACCTTTCTGGCGCCCGTGCCATTGTTCACTGGCAGCGGCCGGGGTTCGCAGGATGTGGCTTTGGACGATCTGAATGGTGATGGCCGCACCGACATCGTGCTGGCAGCCGGCGACAGGGTCGCCGTCTTCTACCAGAGCGCGACCGGCGGCTTTGGTCCGGTCGTTCTGCTACTGGCGGGAATAAGTGTTCAGGGCGTTGCGCTGGCCGATCTCGATGGCGATACCCGTGTTGACATCGTTGCCGCCAACGCGGGCTATGCGCCGTCGGGCGGCGCGGGCGGCTCCAGCGTCACGGTCTTGCGGCAGACCAGCCCTGGGGGTTTCGCTGCCACAAATATTGCCGTGGCCGACGGTGCGCGCCGCGTGGCCATTGGCGACCTCAATCAGGATGGCGTCCCCGACCTGGCAGTGGTGTCGATGGTTTACCAGGACCTGTATTCACCATCGCGCGTGTCAGTCCTGCTGCAGTCCGCGGTCAGTCGTGGGCAGTTCAGCGCGCCAGTCGTCTACGCAGGGCCAGACCCGGGGAGCTTCATTGCCATTGGCGACATGAACGGCGACGGCCGCAACGACCTTGTCGTGGAGACCGGCCCCAGCGTGCTGCTGCAATCGGCCTCAGTTGCGGGGCGCTTTGCTGCCGTTCAGAACTTGCGCTGATTCGATCCACTGCGGGCTCAAGCTGAAAAGTAAGGCCAAAAGACTGTGTTGATTAGCAAATAACATTTTTAGAAATACCTTTTAAACCCGAATGCACCTTATAAAAACCTCATAAGTGCCTGATTTTCAGAGGTTTTCAGACTCATCCAGTTTTTCTGTGGATAACTATGTTGATAGCTCGTCAATAGCGCGCCCCAAGCCTTATAAATCAAGGCTTTCCTTAAACTGCTTAAAAATAGAGCAAAGAAAAAATTCATTCAAAATCAATAACTTAAATTTTTCATATGTTTCGCGGGGGCGTTGTTCAGTTGGCTGATCTATTCCGATAACCTAACCTGTTTTTGTGCATAAGTGATAAATTTTTTTAATAAATGTACATGGAACTGATAGATAAAAGCTGCTGGCTGCTGGCTGCTGACCGATGAGGGGGCGGTCACGCGTTTAAGTAACGCAGTGTGATGGGAAATCTGACCCTGTGCCCAATCTTTGAGCAGACCCCCGCCAGCCCATGACTGGCGCCGTTTGCCAGACTTATCCATCATCTTTTCCACAGCCTTGGGCCCACTTTACGGGGACAACATGACTACGGTAATGCTGCTGGCATCGCTCAAGACTCTGATACTTGTGAGTCTTCCCTTGATCAAAATTTGGGAAATCGCAGCTTTGATTCAAGGCTTTGACTCCAGAGCTTGGGCTGATGTTTTGGCTGGTTGGTCTTCGTGACCGCAACGAAATTCTGCTCTACGGCATTCACTGGTGTGAGATTCGGTACAAAACCCGGTACTGATGGCGGCATAGCGCAGGTATGGGCGATAAAAAGAAAAAGCCCACTATCGTTTAAATAGCGGGCTTTCTTTACTGTACTTGGTGCCGGAGAGATGAATCGAACACCCGACCTTCTCATTACGAATGAGCTGCTCTACCGACTGAGCTACACCGGCTTGGAAAGACGCGAATTATAGCGGCCGGTTCAGGCCTCGTTGTGGTAGCGGGTGACGCGTTCCACCTCGTTCTTCGAGCCCATGAAAACACTCACGCGTTCGTGTAATTTGGTGGGCGTGATGTCCATGATGCGCTGCTTGCCGTTGGTGGCTGCACCACCGGCTTGTTCGATCAGCCAGCTCATGGGGTTGGCCTCGTACAGCAGGCGCAATTTGCCAGCCTTGTCGGGTTCGCGCTTGTCCCACGGGTACATGAAGATGCCGCCGCGGGTCAGGATGCGGTGCACATCGGCCACCATGCTGCCGACCCAGCGCATGTTGAAGTCTTTGCCGCGCGCGCCGTCCCGGCCTTGCATGCATTCGTCAATGTAGTGCGTGACGGGGGCAGCCCAATGGCGCTGGTTGCTCATGTTGATGGCAAATTCCTTGGTGTCTTCAGGCACGCGCAGGTCTTCTTCGGTGAGGATGAACGAGCCCTGTTCGCGGTCCAGCGTGAACACCGCCACGCCATCACCCACAGTGAGCACGAGTGTGGTTTGCGGGCCATAAACGCAGTAACCGGCGGCCACCTGTTTGTTGCCGGCTTGCAGAAAGTCCTGTTCCGACACGCCCGCGCCTTCGGGTTTGACCAGCACGCTGAAGATGGTGCCAATGCTGACGTTGACGTCGATGTTGCTGGAGCCGTCCAGCGGGTCGAACATCAGCAGGTATTCGCCCTGCGGGTAGCGGTTGGGCACCACGTAGATGCCTTCCATTTCCTCGCTGGCCATGGCCGCCAGATGGCCGCCCCATTCATTGGCTTCAATCAGCACCTCGTTGGCGATGATGTCGAGCTTTTTTTGCATCTCGCCCTGCACGTTTTCGCTTTCGGCACTGCCCATCACGTCGCCCAGGGCGCCTTTGCTGACGGCCTGACTGATGCGTTTGCAGGCGCGTGCCACCACTTCAAGCAGCAGACGCAGTTCGGGGGGGATGTGGCCCTCCATGCGCTGTTGTTCGACCAGGTAGCGCGTCAGGGATATTCTTTTAGGCATGTTTGTCTCTCCGTGTGATGTGTTGGTTAGGTTTTCAATCGGCCAATGCGCGGTTGACCACCTCGCGCACGTCGTTGCTGAGGTCCGGCTTCGCGGCGACGCGCTTGAGGGCTTCTAAAGCGGCGTTGCGGTAAGGCTCGGCCAACTTCTTCCAACGGTCCAGCGCGCGTGCCAGCCGCGCCGCCACTTGCGGGTTGATGGCATCAAGTGCCAGCACCTGGTCGGCCCAGAAGATATAGCCCGCTGCGTCAGTGCGATGGAAGGCGCCCGGGTTGGCACTGCAGTAGCTGAAGATGACGCTGCGGGCGCGGTTGGGGTTGCGGATGTGGAAGTTGGGGTGCTTGAGCAACTGGCGCACCGCCGACAGCACCTGACCGCCGCGGTCGGTGCAGCCCGCCTGCAGCGCAAACCATTTGTCCAGCACCAGTTCCTCGGCCTTGAACAGGCTGTGAAAGCGTGCCAATGCGGGCGTGGCCAGTGCATGGCTGGTGTGCACCAGACTGCTCAAGGCATTGAAGCGGTCGGTCATGTTGTCGGCATCCTTGAAGCGCTGGTAGGCCTTGCCGGGCCAAACCACATCACCAGAGCTGCGGGCTGCGAGGCAAAGGTAGTTCAAGGCCAAACCTGCCAGCGCGCGGCGCCCGCTCGACAAGGTGTCGGGGCGGTAGCCGCCGTTTTGGCAATGCGCCTCATAGGCCCACTGCCAGTCGGCGGCCAGTTCGTTGGCGAGTTGTTCGCGCATGGCTTCACGCACCGCGTGAATGCGCTGTGGGTCGACCACGTCAAGCTGCTCGGCGATGTAGGTTTCTGAGGGCAGCGTGAGCACCAGGTCCTTGAACGCGGCGTCCAGTGTGGGGTGGCGCAGCACCGAGCGCATGGCGTCAATATAGGCCGCATCGAGGCTGCTGGCGGCAGGCCCTGCTGCCTTGATGGCCTGGATGGCGCTGCGCAAGGCCAGGCGCTGGCCGGCTTCCCAGCGGTTGAACGGGTCGGGATCATGGGCCAGCAGCGTGCGTAATTGCGTGTCGGTGTAGTCAAAATCGACGATCACCGGGGCGCTGAAACCGCGCAGGACGGACGGCACGGGTTCTTCCAGCACGTTCTCAAAGGTGATCGACTCAGTTGCCTGCGTCATCACAAACAGGTGGCTGTCGCTGGCAGCCGCTGAACTGCCTTGCATCTGCAAGGGCAGGGCGGCACCGCTGCTGGCGCCCACCAGCCCCAGGCTGACCGGGATCACAAACGGCTCCTTGGTCTCCTGGCCCGGTGTGGCCGGGCAGCTTTGGACAAAGTTCAGCGTGCAGGTTTGGGCGGCGGCGTCATAGTGGACGGTGGTGGCCAGCCGGGGGGTGCCGGCCTGGCTGTACCAGCGCTTGAACTGCGGCAGCAGCTTAGCCAATGCGGAGTCCGGATTGGCATCGGCTATGGCTTGGGCAAAGTCATCGCAGGTCACGGCGCTGCCATCGTGGCGGGCAAAGTACAGGGTCAGCCCCAAGGCAAAACCGGCGCGTCCCACCAGGGTCTGCATCATCCGCACCACCTCGGCACCTTTTTCGTAAATGGTGACGGTATAAAAATTGTTGATTTCGATGTAGCTGTCTGGGCGCACCGGGTGCGCCATCGGGCCGGCGTCTTCGGGGAATTGGGCCGTGCGCAGCACCCGCACGTCTTCGATGCGTTTGACCGCGCGGGCTGATGCGTCCGCGCACAGGTCCATGCTGAATTCCTGGTCGCGGAATACTGTCAGGCCTTCCTTCAGGCTGAGCTGGAACCAGTCGCGGCAGGTGATGCGGTTGCCGGTCCAGTTGTGAAAGTACTCGTGGCCGACCACGCTTTCGATGTTGGCAAAGTCGACGTCGGTGGCGGTGGCCTGGTTGGCCAGCACATACTTGGTGTTGAAGACGTTGAGGCCCTTGTTTTCCATGGCGCCCATGTTGAAGTCGCTGGTGGCCACGATCATGAAGCGCTCCAGGTCCAGCGGCAGGCCAAAGCGGGCTTCGTCCCAGATCACCGAATTGATCAGCGACGTCATGGCGTGCTCGGTTTTGTCCATGTCGCCGGGGCGCACGTAAACCTGCAGCAGGTGGTCTGTGCCCGCGCGCGAGGTGATGCGCTGCTCGCGGCACACCAGCGAGCCCGCGACCAGCGCAAACAGGTAGCAGGGTTTCTTGTGCGGGTCGACCCAGGTGGCAAAGTGGCGGCCATCGTCAAGCGCACCGCTCTCGAGCAGGTTGCCGTTGGAGAGCAGCACCGGGTATTTGGTTTTGTGCGCGCGCAGCGTCACGGTGAAGCTGGCCATCACATCGGGGCGGTCCAGGAAATACGTGATGCGCCGGAAACCCTCGGCTTCACACTGCGTGAAGAAAGAATCGTTGCTGACGTACAAGCCCATCAGCTTGGTATTTTTGGCGGGCGCGCAGGTGGTGAAAATTTCCAGCTCAAAGCTGCCCTCAAGCGGCAGGTTCTCCAGCACCAGTTGGCCCGCATCCAGCTTGAAGCTGGTGCCAGCGCCATTGACCAGCACGCGTGCCAGGTTCAGCTCGTCGCCGTCCAGGCGCAGCGCTTGCGCGGGCACGTCAGGGTTGCGGCGCAGTGTCATTTTGTTGAGCACGCGGGTCTTGGCGGGGTCGAGGTCAAAGCTCAGGTGAACCGTGTCGATCCAGAACGCCGGGGCGCTGTAGTCCTCCCGGCGGATGACCGCAGCGGGGGTGTTTGCATCACGAAGTAGCAACATGCAGAGTCTCCAGGAAATTCGAATTTAATAGTTCATGGTAATCGCGTACGGTGGCGATCACGTGGGGGCCGGCCAACTGCGCGGCCGAGTGGGTGCTGCAGATGCCCACGGCCTGCATGCCGGCACGGCGCGCGGCTTCAATACCGAAGGGCGCGTCTTCAAACACAATGCAGCCTGCAACGCTGGCGTTCATCTGGCGGGCAACTTCCAGAAAAATGGCGGGTTCGGGTTTGCCTGGCAAGCCTTCGTCGCCACCCACAATGGCCTGTGGGGCGGGTGCCAATTGCAGGTGCGACATGGCAAAGGCGATGTTGTGTTGGTCGCCCGCCGTGCCCACGCCCAGTTTCAGTTCACGCGCCAGGGCTTGCGCATAAAAAGCCTTGAAGCCGGCCACCTCGGAAAACACCGGGCCGAAGAGCGCTCGGTAGATCTGCTCTTTTTCGGTGATCAGGGCCCAGGCCTCATCGTTGGCAATGTCGCGTTGAAACAGTTCGCGCATGCATTCCGCGCCGGTGCGCCCGGTGGTGCGGCGCATCAGGTCGTCAATTTCGATGTGCAGGCCGTGCTGGCGCGCGAAGAGTTCCCAGCTTTGCGCGTGGTAACCCATCGAGTCGATCATGGTGCCGTCCATGTCGAAGATCAGGGCTTCGACATGGACGGGTTGGTTGGCGTCGGTCATCAGACGCCTTGCTTCAACGAGGCTTCAATGAATTGGTCCAGGTCGCCGTCGAGCACCTTTTGCGTGGCCGAGGTCTCGTAGTTGGTGCGCAGGTCTTTGATGCGGCTGTTGTCAAGCACATAGCTGCGAATCTGGTGGCCCCAGCCCACGTCGGTCTTGCCGTCCTCGAGCTTTTGCTGTTCTTCCTGCTGCTTGCGCAACTCGAAGTCGTAGAGCTTGGAGCGCAGGCGTTTCCAGGCGATGTCTCGGTTGCCGTGCTGGCTGCGGCCGTCCTGGCACTGCACCACGATGCCGGTGGGCAGGTGGGTCAGGCGCACCGCCGAATCGGTCTTGTTGATGTGCTGACCGCCGGCGCCACTGGCACGGTAAGTGTCGGTACGCACGTCGCTGGGGTTGATGTTGATCTCGATCGAGTCGTCAATCTCGGGGTAGACAAACACGCTGGCAAAGCTGGTGTGGCGCCCGCCCGACGAGTCGAACGGGCTTTTGCGCACCAACCGGTGCACGCCGGTTTCGGTGCGCAGCAGGCCAAAGGCGTATTCGCCCTCGACCTTGAAGGACGCGCCCTTGATGCCGGCGGTGTCGCCCGGGGTTTCGTCCTCGATCTCGGTCTTGAAACCCTTGCGCTCACAGTAGCGCAGGTACTGGCGCAGCAACATGCTGGCCCAGTCGCAGGCCTCGGTGCCACCGGCGCCGGCCTGGATGTCGACAAAACAATTGAGCGGGTCCGCCGGGTTGTTGAACATGCGGCGGAATTCCAGGCCCTTGACGATCTCGTCGAGCTTGGCGGCTTCTTCTTCGATGTGGATCAGGCCAACTTCGTCGCCTTCTTCCTTGCTCATTTCGAACAGTTCGGAGTTGTCAGCGAGTTCGCTTTCCAGTTCGCTGATGGTCACGACCACGCCGTCAAGCGCTTTTTTCTCGCGGCCCAGATCCTGGGCGCGCTTGGGATCGTTCCAGACGGTGGGGTCTTCCAGGCTGGCGTTGACGGTTCTCAGACGTTCAAATTTGGCATCGTAGTCAAAGATACCCCCGTAACTCAAGGGTACGGGCAGTCAAATCTGCCAAGTTTGAGCCAAGGGTGTTGATGCGTTCTGCTTCCATGATGCGGGTCCTAACGGGGTTGGTCTGTCAATAACCCGCTATTTTCTCACGTCGGGCTAGCGCATGAAGCGCTCCAGCAACTCGGCCACAGCCTGCGGCTGATCATGGTGCAGCATGTGGCCGCAGTCGGGAAGCTGGACCAGCGTCAGATCGATCACCGACTGCATGCGCGCATGGTGCTCTGCCCGGGTGAATTTATCCTTCCAAAAGAGCGCGATGGTGTCTTCAAGCGCTTCCACCACCAGCGTGGGCGCGCTGATTGCGCGCAGGATCGCCAGCATTTCATCGACCCGGTAAAGCTGGGCGCTGGCGATCTTGTGCGCGGCTTCGCCCAGGATGGACCACTGACCGGGAGTCAACTCGGCAGACCAATGCGCCGCCAGCCAATGCGCTTTGTCGGTATTCAGGCGGGCGTTGGTTTTCATGAGGCGCCGGGCCACGGCCTCGAGTGAAGCGTAGGTTTTGAGTTGCAGCCCGCCGCAACCCATCGTCTTCACGCCATCAAGCCATTGGACATAACGCACCGGGGCCTGTTCAGCCCGGATGGCCGGCAGGCCAAAACCTTCCAGATTCACCAGCCGATGCACCCGCCCGGGCCGCACCCCGGCATAAACCATGGCCACGTTGGCGCCCATGCTGTGACCCACCAGATTCACGTTTTGGCCCGGGGCATAGTGGTCCAGCAGGGCGTCCAGGTCGGCCAGGTAATCAGGAAACCAGAAAGTGTCGGCGCCACCAGAGTCGGTCAGGCCAAAGCCGCGCCAGTCGGGGGCAATGATGAAGTGGTCTTCGGTCAACGCATCCACCACAAACTGAAAGCTGGCTGCCACGTCCATCCAGCCGTGCAGCAGCACCAGCGGTTTTTTGGTCGGACCGGCCTCACCCCAGCAGCGCACGTGGTAATTTAGCTTGCGTATTGGGACAAACTCGCTTCTGGAAATTCTTTGGACTTGGTACATTTACCTGATCATAAGGAGACATAGCATGTCAGTCAGTCAAGCCAGCGACAAAATTACCCATGTTCAATCCGTCAGCAGTGCCCCTGTCTGGAATTTGCCCGGTGCCTATGCCGAGCTGCACGGGGGCTTTGCCTGGCAGGTGCCGACGCATTTCAACATGGCGCAGGCCTGTTGTGCGCGCTGGGCCACGCAGCCGCACGCGTTGCACAGCATCGCCATTCACGACTGTCAGCCCGACGAGGCCAGCCGGTCCTACTCGTATGCCGAGTTGCAGGACCAGGCCAACCGCCTGGCCAATGTGCTGACCGGCCTGGGTGTGCTGCCCGGCGAGCGGGTGGCCATCGTGATGCCGCAGCGCTTCGAGACTGCGGTGGCTTACATGGCCGTGCTGCAGATGGGTGCTGTGGCCATGCCACTGTCGCAACTTTTTGGCCCGGAGGCGCTGGAGTTTCGATTGCAGGACAGCGAAGCCGTGGCGCTGATTGGTGACGCCCAGACCCTGGCCAATGTGCAGGCGGTGCGCGCCAGTTGCCCGGATCTGCGCCAGGTGATCGGTGTCCGGCTCGACGCTCAGGCCGCGGCGCTGGCCGATGTGGCTTTTGAGGCCGCGCTGGCCGCCGCCAGCCACCAGTTTGACCTGGTCAGCACGCGCGCCGATGCGCCGGCCATCCTGATCTACACCAGCGGCACCACCGGCAACCCCAAGGGTGCGCTGATTCCGCACCAGGCGCTCATTGGCAACCTGACCGGGTTCTTGTGCAGCCAGAACTGGCTGGGTTTTGCCATGACGCCCACGCCGGTTGACAGTTTGCAGCAGCTCACCAACCCCGAACATTTGCCTGTCGGCTCCGAAGCCGTGTTCTGGAGCCCGGCCGACTGGGCCTGGACCGGTGGCCTGATGGACGCGCTGCTGCCCTCGCTTTACTTTGGCCGACCAATTGTGGCTTTCAACGGCCGCTTCGGCCCGCAAGTGGCACTGGAACTGCTACGCGACTTCAATGTGACACACACGTTCTTGTTTCCCACGGCCCTGAAAGCCATGATGAAAGCCTGTCCCGGCCAGCCTGGCCAGACCGTGAATGCGCAGTTTGGCCTCAAGCTGCAAGCCATCATGAGTGCCGGTGAGGCCGTGGGTGACGCCGTGTTTGATTACTGCCAGTCGCAGTTGGGCGTGACCGTGAACGAGATGTTTGGCCAAACCGAGATCAACTACATCGTGGGCAATTGCGCCGCCCTGTGGCCGCCCAAGCCCGGCAGCATGGGCATGGGCTACCCCGGCCATCGCCTGGCGGTGATCGATGACGCGGGCGCCGAGTGTGCCCCCGGTGAGGTGGGCGACGTGGCCGTCAACCGCTTTGACGTGCAGGGCCAGCCCGACCCGATTTTCTTTTTGGGCTACTGGAAAAACGAGGCCTCGACGCGGGCCAAATTCACTGGCGATTGGTGCCGCACCGGCGACCTGGCCAGCCGCGACGCCGACGGCTACCTGTGGTACCAGGGCCGCAGTGACGACGTGTTCAAGGCGGCGGGCTACCGCATTGGGCCTGGCGAAATCGAAAACTGCCTGGTCAAACACCCGGCGGTGGCCAATGTGGCCGTGGTGCCCAAGCCCGATGCGGCGCGCGGCGCGGTGGTCAAGGCCTATGTGGTGCTGTCGCCCGACTTTGTGGCGGCGCGCGCCAACTACACCGGGACCCGTGAACAGTTTGAGGCTGAACTGATGGTGCAACTGCAAGCCCACGTCAAGGACAAGCTGGCGCCGTATGAATACCCCAAGGAAATCGAGTTTCTGGACACCCTGCCCATGACCACCACCGGCAAGGTGCAGCGGCGTGTGCTGCGGCTGCAGGAAGAAGCACGGGCACTTGCACCCAAGGCGACAACAGTTTCTCCCGCAAAGTCCTAAACTACAGCGGTCGGCTGCAAGGACATTTTTTTTGAGTTTACGCATGAAAACCATTCAACTGGGTCAAAGTGACCTGCACGTCACCCCCATCTGCCTGGGCACCATGACCTTTGGCGAGCAGGTCGATGAAGCCACAGCCTTCGACATTCTGGACCGCTCGCTGGAGCGCGGCGTCAACTTTATCGACACGGCCGAAATGTATGCGGTACCGCCGCGTGCCGAAACTTTCAATGCCACCGAAAAAATCATTGGCAACTGGCTCAGCCAGCGCCCGGGTGCGCGGCAAAAGCTGGTGCTGGCGACCAAGGTGGCGGGTCCGTCGCGCAACATGCCGTGGATTCGTGGCGGCAGCACCGGCCTGACGCCCAAGGATATTCTGGAGGCCTGTGAGGGCAGTCTGAAACGCCTGAAGATCGATGTCATTGACCTCTATCAGATCCACTGGCCGGTGCGCTCGGTGCCAGCCTTTGGCGGCATTTATTACCAGCCCGCCAGCAGCAGCGAGGGCACCTCCATCCATGCCCAGCTGGAGGTCTTGCAGCAGTTGGTGCAGGCGGGCAAGGTGCGCGCCGTGGGCTTGTCGAATGAGACGCCGTATGGTGTGCATGAGTTTGTGCGCCTGGCCGAACAATACGGCTTGCCGCGCGTGGCCACGGTGCAAAACGGCTACAGCCTGCTCAACCGCAGCATAGAAAACGCCCTGGATGAAACCATGCATCGGCTCAACGTGTCGCTGCTGGCTTATTCGCCGCTGTCCTTTGGACTGCTCACAGGCAAGTACGACGACACCGGCCTGACCGGCCCGGGCGCCCCGGCGCAAGCCCGCTTGACCAAGTTCGAGTCCTCGCGCAAGCAACGTTGGGGCCGCCCCGTGGCGCTGGCCGCTGCCAAACGCTACAGCGCGCTGGCGCGTGAGCACGGCCTGACCCCGGTGCAGTTGGCGCTGGCTTTTTGCTACACCAAGTGGCAGGTGGCCAGCACCATCATTGGCGTGACTTCGGTGGCGCAACTCGATGAATGCCTGGAGGCCTGGGGCACCGTGCTTTCAAAAGAGCTGCTGGCCACCATTGACGCGATTCGCTGGGAATCCCGCGACCCGGCACAGTAAGGACCGTCGCCCGTTAACGAACTGAACAGAAAGCGTCTGATGAATCTTGTTTTTCCACGGCTGATTGCCGCGTTTTTGCTGGGTCTGGGCATTGCTCTGGCCGGTTTTGCTGTGGGCCAGGGCTTGGAGCGCTTTCGCATGTCGGATCGTTCGGTCACGGTCAAGGGTCTGGCTGAAATGGAAGTACAGAGCGACTTTGCGGTCTGGACGCTGTCATTTCGCCGCGCCGGGGGTGACTTTGGCGGGGTGCAGCAGGCGCTGGCCGCTGACCGCGACAAGGTGACCGCCTTCCTGAAAACGCAGGGTTTCACCGATGCAGAGGTGGAGGCCAGGCCACTGCAGGTGCAGGACCTCTTTGCACGCGAGTACGCGCAGGGCAACCAGCCTTTGCGCTTTAACGGCACCGGTCAGGTGCTGGTGAAGTCGGCCAGGGTGGCTGAGGTGGAGGCGGCGGCGCGCGCGGTGGACCCGCTGATCCAGGCGGGTGTGCAATTGGGCGGCGAGGGCAACGGGCAAAGTGGTCCGCGCTTTCAGTTGCGCGGCTTTAACGACGTCAAGGCGCCGCTGCTGGCCGAGGCCACGCGCAACGCCCGTGAGCAGGCGAGCAAGTTTGCTGCCGAGGCGGGCGCCCAACTGGGTCCCCTGAAAAATGCCAATCAGGGTGTGATCCGCATCACCGGCGACGATGGCAATGATTACGACAACGGCAGTTCGCGCCTGAAACGGTTGCGGGTGGTGAGTACCTTTGAGTACGAGTTGAAGTAATGGCGAAAAAAGAGCACATCAGCGAAACCCCGGCAACCCAGTTTCTGAAGCGCCACAAAGTTACTTTTAGCGAACATCCTTACGAGTACCGCGAACACGGCGGCGCGCTGCACAGTTCGGCTGAACTGGGGTGGGACGCCTACGCGGTGGTCAAAACCCTCATCATGCAGGACCAGGACACCAAGCCGCTGGTGGTGCTGATGCATGGCAACCGCAAGGTCTCCACCAAAAATCTGGCGCGCCAGATCGGCGCCAAGTCGGTCGAGCCTTGCGCCCCCGAGGTGGCCAATCGGCACAGCGGTTTTCTGGTGGGGGGCACGTCGCCGTTTGGCACCCGGCGCGCCATGCCGGTTTTTATCGAGTCGACCATTCTGGCGTTGCCCAAAATTTTGATCAACGGCGGGCAACGGGGTTACTTGGTGGGCCTTGACCCGCAGCTCTGTGTGACCCTGCTGGGCGCCAAGCCGGTTCAGTGCGCGTTGGCCGAGCCATTGACCTGACACTGGCAAAATAGCGGTCTTCACCCAGCCATTGGGTTACCAGGAGTTGATTTGGAATCCATGCAGAGTTTTTTGCCGCTGTTGGCGGTGTTGGCCGGCTACCTGATCGGGTCGCTCTCGTTTGCTGTCATTGTCAGCCGGGTCATGGGCTTGACGGACCCGCGCACTTTTGGCAGCAAGAACCCAGGCGCCACCAATGTGCTGCGTTCCGGCAGCAAGGTGGCGGCCATCCTGACGCTGCTGCTGGACGCGGCCAAGGGCTGGCTGCCCGTGGTGCTGGTCATGTGGTACGGCCCGGCCCATGGTCTGGGCGAAGGCACGCTGGCGCTGGTTGGGCTGGCGGCATTTTTGGGTCATGTGTTTCCGGTGTTTTTCAGGTTTGCGGGTGGCAAGGGCGTGGCCACGGCGCTGGGCGTGCTGCTGGGTTTCAGTGGTTGGCTGGGTTTGGCCACGGCCCTGATCTGGCTGCTGATGGCGGTCGTGTTTCGCTACTCATCACTGGCTTCCCTCACGGCCGCATTGCTGGCGCCGGTGGTGTACGTGCTGGGTGATGGCGGGCTGTGGGTCATGAGCAAAAGCGTGGCCCTGAGTGTGGCTGTGATGTCCTTGTTTTTGCTTTACCGCCACGCCGAAAACATCAACCGCCTGGTCAAGGGAACGGAATCAAAGCTTGGCAAAAAAGCCGGTCCTGTACCCAGCGCGCACGCCCATGCGCACGGTCCCGCCAAGCATGGCCATCGGCATCCGCCGCGCGGCGATCAAAAACCTCAGTCCAAAAGCGACCACGCATGAAACTCTGCATTCTTGACAACGACTTTCTTGACCCCCTGGTCGAGCCGACCTACATCGGCTACGGCGCCATGTTTGAGCGCCTGCTGCGCCAGGCGGGCGCCGAGGGCACGTTTGATATTTTCAACACTGTCAAAGGCGAGTATCCGGCGTCGTTCGAGCCGTATGACGCCGTGCTGCTCACCGGCAGCAAGGCCGATTCCTTTTCGCAGGAACCCTGGGTGCTGGCGCTCAAGGACAGGGTTCTGGAACTGCTGCAGACCAAAAAAAAGCTGATTGGCGTGTGTTTCGGGCACCAGTTGATAGCGCTGTGCCTGGGCGCCCAGGTGGGTAGGGCAACGCAGGGCTGGGGCGCCGGGCGCATGAGCTACCGATGGCTGGCGCCCGAACTGGCACAGGCGCAGGGTCGCGAGGAAGTCGCGCTGCTGGCCAGCCACCAGGATCAGGTGTTTGAGTTGCCCAGTGGTGCCCGGCTGCTGGCCACCAGCGACTTTTGTCCGGTGGCGGCGTTCGGCATCGACGGGCAGGTGTTCTGTGTTCAGGCACACCCAGAGTTTGTTGAAGACTACAGCGCTTTTTTGCTCAACAAGCGGCGCGCCATGTTTGGCGAGGAAAAGTACCAGGCTTTTGTGCAGAGTCTGGCCAAGGGCCACGAGGGCCTGGCTGTGGCGCGCATGATGGTGGCGTTCATCAAGGGCTGACTCAAAGCCATCGGCCCGAGGGCGGGCCTCCCACAAAATGCCGGCCGCCTTCTGGGAGCAGCGCCCTGTGGGAGCGGCGCCCTGTGGGAGCGGCGCCCTGTGGGAGCGGCG
>CAZIGL010000037.1:0-27418 GCA_964538895.1 uncultured Rhodoferax sp. | reverse complement strand
ATGGTGCCCACATTGACGTGGGGCTTGGTTCGTGCGAATTTTTCTTTACCCATTTTCAGACTCCGAAAATAAGATCGTCAAATTAAAAAACAGCATCAACCCTAAACCTGAGCCGATGCAATACATCTCAACATCCAATAACACCAAATTAATGGTGCCCATTCCGGGAATCGGACCCGGGACCTCTCCCTTACCAAGGGAGTGCTCTGCCACTGAGCCAAATGGGCGATATACCTGCGCTGCGCACACTGGAGCGGGAGACGGGAATCGAACCCGCGTCATTAGCTTGGAAGGCTAGGGTTCTACCATTGAACTACTCCCGCCTAAAGCTGAACCCGTCAACCCTTCAGCGCCTTCGCTTCAGTGCCACATTAAATCTCTAACACTGGTGGAGAGGGCTGGATTCGAACCAGCGTACTCGTAAGAGGGCAGATTTACAGTCTGCTGCCATTAACCACTCGGCCACCTCTCCACGGTGAACCTCGGATTATGCCATCAAGTTCAGCTCCATCACAGCTCTCCACGTATTTTTCCCATTTCAGGCGACAAGTTCCCTTGGCAGGCCTGCGCAAAGGCTATTTTTGGTGCTGATCACGCCAGGCCCTGGCCTGCGAAAAATGGCCACAACCAATAAACGGCACAGGTGGCCGCAATGCCGACAGGGGCGAGGGGTGATTGGCGCACAAAATCAGGTGACGCGAGGCATCAATCAGCTTGCGTTTGCTTTGGGCATGGTTCCCCCAGAGCATGAAAACAACATGCTCCGTGTGATCCGACACGTGCTTGATGACGGCATCGGTCAACGCCTCCCAGCCTTTTCCGGCATGACTGGCAGGCTGCCCTTCCTCGACGGTCAAACAGGTGTTGAGCAGCAACACGCCTTGCCGCGCCCAACACGCCAGACTTCCTCCCGGACTGGGAAATGGCGGTGGTGGGGTACCCAGATCGCGTTGCTGCTCCTTGAAAATATTGCGCAGGGACGGTGGCAATGCCACGCCCGGCGCGACCGAAAAGGCCAGGCCCTCGGCCTGACCACGACCGTGGTAGGGATCCTGCCCCAGAATCACCACACGCACGGCCTCGGGCGGCGTCAATTCCAGCGCATGCAGGGGTTGCGGCGGAAAAATGGCAGCGCCCTCGGCCAGTCGCTGGCGCAAGAATGCCAGCAACTGGGCGCCCGTACCCGATTCAAAGAACCGATCAACCAGGGCTTGCCAGCCCGAAGCGACCGGCCAACTGGCGGGGTCGGCGCTATGTAATTGGCTGGGCGACGGGGTGGTCAGGTGTGGCGTGAACGCGTCCGCCATGGGGTCAGCCAAACAACGCCGCCAGCGCTTCGCCCGGTTCCTCGGCGCGCATGAAGGCCTCACCGACCAAAAAGGCATTGACACCGGCGGCGCCCATGCGCAACACGTCGTCACGGCTGTGGATGCCGCTTTCGCACACCAGCAGGCGGTCGGTCGGGATGTCGCGCATCAGGGACAGCGTGGTGTCGAGCGAGACCTCAAAGGTCTTGAGGTTGCGGTTGTTGACACCAATCAGCGGGGTGGTGAGCTTGAGAGCGCGCGCCAACTCTGGCGCGTCATGCACTTCCACCAGCACCGCCATGTCGAGGCTGTGGGCAATTTGCTCGAAGTCCTTCATTTGCGCGTCATCGAGGCAGGCGGCGATCAAAAGAACAGCATCCGCACCCATGGACCGCGATTCATAGATTTGGTACGCGTCAACCATGAAGTCCTTGCGCAGCACCGGCAATTGGCAGGACGCCCGGGCCTGCTTGAGGTGATCGATACAGCCCTGGAAAAATTGTGCATCGGTCAACACCGACAGGCAGGCGGCGCCATATTCGGCATAACTCTGGGCGATGTCAGCGGGAATGAAGTCGGCGCGCAGCACGCCCTTGGAAGGGCTGGCTTTCTTGATTTCGGCAATCACCGCAGGTTGACCGGCAGCAATTTTGACGCGCAGGGCACCGACAAAGTCACGCGTCAGCACCCGGCTCTCGGCATCAAAACGCATGGCCGCAAGCGACTTGCGCTGGCTGGCGGCGGCGACTTCTTCGCGCTTGACCGCCACAATTTTTTCCAAAATATCAGTCATGTTGGTTTGGCTCCTGCGAGCCCTTTTTTAAAACGTGGATAAACACGCGGTGCAACACCAGCCCCGCGACGACAAACAAAGCCGAGACGCCAATGGCGATCCAGGCCCCGTCGGTATTTAACAAGCTCATGTCAGGTAGCGCTCAAGGTGTGGGCCATTGTGACCAGCGCTTCGAGCTTGGCCTTGGCGGCGCCAGACTCGATGGCGGTGCGCGCCCTGTTTATGCCGTCCTGGATGGAGCCGACCACGTTGGCGGCGTACAAGGCCACACCAGCGTTGAGCACCACAATCTCCTTGGCTGGCCCCGCCACATTGTCCAGCACGCCCAGCAGCATGGTGCGCGACTGCTCCGGCGTTTCGACCTTGAAGGCGCGGGTGCTGGCCATGGCCATGCCGAAATCTTCAGGGTGGATCTCGTACTCGGTGACCTTGCCGTCTTTGAGCTCGCCGACCATCGTGGTCGCGCCCAGGCTGACCTCGTCGAGACCGTCCTTGCCATACACCACCAGCGCGTGCTCGGTGCCCAGGCGCTCCAGCGCGCGCACCTGAATGCCCACCAGGTCGGGGTGAAACACACCCATCAAAATGTTCGGCGCGCCGGCCGGATTGGTCAGGGGTCCGAGCAGATTGAACATGGTCTTGACGCCCAGTTCACGGCGCACCGGTGCCACGTTTTTCATCGCCGGGTGGTGATTGGGCGCAAACATGAAGCCGACCCCAACCTGTTCAATGCACTTGGCGATGGCTTCGGGCTTCAGGTTGATGTTGACTCCAAGCGACTCCATCACATCGGCGCTGCCGCTTTTGCTTGACACACTGCGCCCGCCATGCTTACTGACCTTGGCCCCCGCAGCCGCCGCCACAAACATGGCACAGGTCGAAATATTGAAGGTGTGCGCGCCGTCGCCGCCGGTGCCGACGATGTCGACCAGGTGGGTGGTATCGGCCACATGGACCTTGGTGGAGAACTCGCGCATCACCTGCGCCGCCGCGGTGATCTCGCCAATGGTTTCCTTTTTGACGCGCAGCCCGGTGATGAACGCCGCCAGCATCACCGGCGACCACTCGCCCGCCATGATCTGGCGCATGATGTGGAGCATTTCGTCATGAAAAATTTCGCGGTGCTCGATGGTGCGCAACAGCGCTTCCTGCGGGGTCATGGTGAGGGTATGGGGCATGGTGGTCTCAGAAAACGAATGAATAAAAGTGCGCTGAAGGCTCAATACACAGCCGACCCGCAGGCCGTCAGCACCGACCCCACACCAGCCTGTACTTTGAAAAACTGATGGATACAGGCTACCGCATGGTCAATGCCCGCCTCGTCCACATCCAGATGGGTGACAAAACGCAAGCCGATCAGGCCAGTGGCCAGCACACCCTGCTGTTCCAGGTAAGCCAGCAAGGCCGGGCCGTGACCACCGGTGACATCGACAAACACGATGTTGGTCTGCGCCGAGCGCACCGTCAGGGCGTCAATGCCCGTCAGCCCTTTGGCCAGGCGCTGCGCCAGCGCATGGTCTTGCGCCAGACGCTCAACATGGTGGTCCAGCGCGTAGGAAACCGCCGCCGCCAGCACGCCCGACTGGCGCATGCCGCCGCCCAACATCTTGCGCCAGCGCAAGGCACGGGCGATCAGGGCGCGCGAGCCGCACAGCGCAGAGCCGACCGGCGCGCCCAGCCCCTTGCTGAAGCACACCGAGACGCTGTCAAAGTAGCTGGCGATGTGCCGCGCTGCGGCAAAGGCGTTCGCACCCGCCTCCGGCGTGGCTACCGCGGCATTGAAAAAGCGTGCGCCGTCCAGATGCGTGGCCAGGCCGCGCTCACGGGCCAGAGCCGTGGCCTGCGCCAGGTAGGCGAGTGGCATCGGATGGCCGTTCCAGGTGTTTTCCAGGCACAACAGCCGGCTGCGGGCGAAATGGATGTCGTCGGGCTTGATGGCTGCAGCAATGTCGGCCAGCTGCATCTCGCCACTGGGGCCTTGCGCCAGCGGCTGCGGCTGGATGCTGCCTAGAACCGCCGCGCCACCGGCTTCGTAGCGGTAGGTGTGGGCATTCTGGCCGACGATGTACTCGTCGCCGCGCTCGCAATGCGCCATCAGGGCGCACAGGTTGCTCTGCGTGCCCGTGGGCATGAACAATGCGGCCTCCTTGCCGGTGATGTCGGCAATACGTGCCTGCAGCGCGTTGACGCTGGGATCGTCGCCAAACACATCATCGCCCAAGGGCGCAGCCAGCATGGCTGCACGCATGGCTGGTGTCGGTTGCGTGACGGTGTCGCTGCGAAGATCAATTGTTTTGTGCATGGCTTGCTCCGCGCGGTTTCAAAAAGTTGGCCAGCATGGCGTGGCCGTGCTCGGTCAGGATGCTCTCAGGGTGAAACTGCACACCCTCGATGTCGAGGCTGGTGTGCTGGATGCCCATAATTTCGCCGTCATCGGTCCAGGCCGTCACTTTCAGGCAAGTAGGGCAGCTGGCGCGCTCGATCGACAGCGAGTGGTAGCGGTTCACCATGAACTGCGCGGGCAGCCCGGCAAACAGGCCCTCTTGCGTGGTGCTGATGACACTGGTCTTGCCGTGCATCAACTGCTGCGCCCGGATGATCTTGCCGCCGAACGCCGCACCAATCGCCTGATGACCCAGACACACGCCCAGGATGGGCAGCTTGCCGGCAAAGTGTTTGATGGCCGCGACCGAAATGCCCGCCTCGGCCGGGGAACAGGGGCCGGGGGAAATGACCAACCGGTCCAGCTCACCACCGGCCAGGCGCGCATCGATGTCGGCCAGACTGATTTCGTCGTTGCGTGCCACGCTCACGTCCGCACCCAACTCACCCAGGTACTGGACGATGTTGTAAGTGAAGCTGTCGTAGTTGTCGATCATCAACAGTTTGATTTTTTTCATGTCTTACTCCAGCCCTTCTTCCACCAGTTCGGCCGCCCGCAGCAGGGCTCGCGCCTTGGCTTCGGTCTCTTTCCACTCCATCTCGGGCACGCTGTCAGCCACCACCCCGGCGGCCGCCTGCACGTAAAGCATCTGGTCCTTGATGATGCCGGTGCGAATGGCGATGGCCACGTCCATGTCACCGGCGTAGCTCAGGTAGCCACAGGCTCCGCCATACAGGCCGCGCTTGGTGGGTTCGAGCTGGTCGATCAGCTCCATCGCGTGCACCTTGGGTGCGCCGGTGAGCGTGCCTGCTGGAAAAGTGGCCTTGAGCACGTCCATGCTGGTCATGCCCGGCAACAAGGTGCCTTCGACGTTGCTCACGATGTGCATGACATGGCTGTAGCGCTCGACACAAAAGGCGTCGGTCACCTTGACACTGCCAATGGTGGCAATGCGGCCAATGTCGTTGCGCGCCAGGTCGATCAGCATCACGTGTTCGGCGCGCTCCTTGGGGTCGTTGATGAGTTCCACCTCTGCCGCCTTGTCGAGGTCCGGTGTGGCGCCGCGCGGGCGGGTACCGGCCAGCGGGCGGATGGTGATTTTTTGCACGGCCTGGCCGTCTTGCATGACCTGCTCCTGGCGCACCAGAATCTCGGGGCTGGCACCCACCACATGAAAATCGGCCCCGTCCGGCGTGGCACCGCTGAAGTTGTAGTAGTACATGTAAGGGCTGGGGTTGAGCGAGCGCAGCGCGCGGTACAGGCTCAAGGGGCTCTGGGTGTAGGGCTTCTTGATGCGCTGGCCCACCTGCACCTGCATGAAGTCGCCACCCGCGATCAGCTCCTTGGCACGTTCCACGGCAGCGATGTAGTCGGCCTTGGCAAAATCACGCACGGCCGGTTGACCCGCGCTGGCCAGCACCTGCGGCGCGTGCACCGGTTGCTCCAGGCGGCTCTTGAGTTGCGCCAGGCGTTCAGTGGCGCGCTGGTAGGCCAGTGGCTGGGCCGGGTCGGCATACACCATCAAATACAGCTTGCCCGACAGGTTGTCGATCACCGCCAGCTCTTCGCATTGCAGCAGCAAGATGTCGGGGCAGCCCAGTTCGTCAGGCGGGCAAGAATGCTGCAGTTTTTTCTCGATGTAGCGCACCGCATCGTAGCCAAAATAGCCTGCCAGGCCACCACAAAAGCGTGGCATGCCGGGCTGCAAAGCCACCTTGAAACGCTTTTGGTAATTGGCAATGAAGTCGAGCGGGTTGGCACGGCTGGTTTCCACCACCACGCCATCGGTCACCACCTCGGTGCGCGCAGCCATGTCAAAGCCACTGGTGCGAAGCAGCGTGCGCGCGGGCAGACCAATGAAGCTGTAACGGCCAAAACGCTCACCCCCCACCACCGATTCGAGCAAGAAACTAAAAGGGGCACTGTTGGCCAGCTTGAGGTAGAGCGAGAGCGGTGTTTCGAGGTCGGCAAAGGCTTGCGCCACCACCGGAATGCGATTGAAACCCTGGGCGCTTAAGGCATTGAATTCAGGTTCGGAAATCACGGATGCATCTTTCTTAGGAGGGTCTGGACTGACAACAAGCCTGCCGACGCCCCTGCAATTGATGCGGCTGAGGGCAGGTCAGGACAAGGCTGGAGACGCAGGGCAGGCACGCCAGGGCCAGGCTCCCCGGTCGCTGCAACCTGTGATCTGAAGTTGATGCATGAACATGGAAATAGTGTAGCAAAGATGGCCCGGGTTCAGCCCGCCAACCCGGCAGTCACCGGCTGGGCAGTGCCCGTCATCACGACCAACACCGCCGCACCATAAGACTCCAGCTTGCGCGCCCCCAAGCCACTGATATTCTGCAAATCGGCCAGACATTGCGGCGCGCGCTCGGCAATGGCCGCCAGCGTGGCGTCATGAAAAATCACATAGGCGGGAAGGTTGTGCTCTTTGGCCACCCCGGCGCGCCAGGATTTGAGGTTGATGAAGCGCACCATGGCGTCCTGCCCCAGGTTGGCCGCCACCGGGGCGGGCGCGGTGCGGCTGCGGCTGCGTTTGTCAGGGCGCTGGCTGGAGGATTCGCGCAGGCGCACCGGCACCTCACCGCGCAGCACGGCACGCGACGCCGCAGTCAGGTGCAGCGTGCTGAAGCCCTCGTTGGTATGCACATGCAGGGCACCAATGGCAATCAACTGGCGCATCACGGCGCGCAGCTGGCTTTCGCTGTAGTCGGCACCCAGGCCAAAGGTGCTGACACCTTCATGGCCGCGCTGCACCACTTTTTCAGTGCGTTTGCCGCGCACGATGTCCATGGTGTGACCGGCGCCAAACGACACGCCACTGCTTTGCTGCAGCCGGTACACGGTGGACAGCAGCTTGCGCGCTGCGTCGGTCGCGTCCCAAACCTCGGGCGGCTGCAGGCAGTTGTCGCAGTTGTGGCAGTCCTGACTCTCCTCGCCAAAGTAGCGCAACAGGCGCACGCGGCGGCAGTCGGTGGCCTCGGCCAGGCCCAGCAGGGCGTCGAGCTTGCCGCGCATGACCTGTTTGAAATCCTCCTCAGCCGGGCTCTCATCAATCATGCGGCGCTGGTTGACCACGTCCTGCAGGCCGTAACACATCCAGGCGTCGGCGGCCATGCCGTCGCGCCCGGCGCGGCCGGTTTCCTGGTAATAACCCTCGATGTTTTTAGGCATGTCGAGGTGCGCCACAAAACGCACGTCGGGCTTGTCGATGCCCATGCCAAAGGCAATGGTCGCCACCATGACCACGCCTTCACTGCGCAGAAACTGGTTTTGGTTGGCCTGGCGCACCTTGAAGTCCAGACCCGCGTGGTAGGGCAAGGCATGGATGCCGGTTTGAGCCAGCATGGCCGCCACTTCTTCCACGCGTTTGCGCGACTGGCAGTACACCACCCCGGCCTCGCCCGGATGCTCGCGCTCGATAAAACGCAGCAGCTGGGTACTGGCGTCCTTTTTTTCAACAATGGTGTAGCGAATGTTGGGCCGGTCGAAACTGCTGACAAAGTGCGCCGCCGCTTCCAGCTGCAATCGCTCCACGATGTCAGCGCGCGTCAGCGCATCGGCGGTGGCGGTCAGCGCCATGCGGGGCACCCCCGGATAACGCTCGTGCAGCACCGTGAGCGCCCGGTATTCGGGCCGGAAATCGTGCCCCCACTGGCTCACGCAATGCGCCTCGTCAATGGCAAACAGGCTCAGCTGGCCGCGCTCGAACAGCGTGTCGAGCTGCGCCAGAAAACGCGGCGTGGTGACCCGCTCCGGCGCCGCATACAGCAAGGTGATTTCACCGCGCTGCAAGCGCTGCTCGGTCTGGTAGGCCTCTTCGCTGCTCAGCGTGGAGTTCAAAAACGCCGCACTCACACCGGCCTCGTGCAGCGCACCCACCTGGTCGTGCATCAGCGCAATCAGCGGCGACACCACGATGGTGATGCCCAGCCCGGCCTGCTGCCTGGCAATGGCCGGGATCTGGTAACACAGGCTTTTGCCGCCGCCGGTGGGCATCAGCACCAGCGCGTCGCCCCCCGCCACCACATGGCTGATGATGGCTTGCTGTGGCCCGCGAAAGCTGGCGTAGCCAAAAACCTCTTGCAGAATGGACGCAATAGACAAAATGATGGGCCGTGAAATAGGTGAAGCGGCTGCCGGCTGCGCCGGGACTATCGGCTGACAGGGCTCAGGACTGCGTCCACGGCAGGCCGTCAAAACGCCAACCGCACTCGGTGGAGCGGTGGCCGTTGTCGTCGGGCTCCCCCTCAAAACCATCAAGCACGTTGATGACCTGGGTAAAACCGGCTTTTTCCAGCGCCATGCCGGCGTCGACCGAGCGCAAACCGCTGCGGCAAATCAACAGCACGGCCTGGTCCCGGCTGTTGGCGATCTGCTCTACAGACGCGACAAACTGCGCGGCATCGGCCTTGTAATCCGGGAATTCGTACCAGGCGATGTTGACCGCGCCGGGCGGATAACCCACGTATTGCGCCTCAACGGCCATACGCACATCAATAAAAAGGGCACCGGGATTGCTTTGAATGAGGGCCCAGGCTTCCTGGGGGAGCAAATGTTTCATGACGCTATTGTCCAAGGTTTTAGCCCAGTCAGTGGCCAGGCCGGTCCGGGCTTTCTACAATCACCGGGCTATGAAACCCACACACTACACCCGCGGAAAAAAGCTGCCCGAGATTTTGCAACACCGCATCATGGTGCTTGACGGCGCCATGGGCACCATGATCCAGCGCTTCAAGCTTGATGAAGCCCAGTACCGGGGCGAGCGTTTCAAGGACTTCCACAAGGACATCAAAGGCAACAACGAGTTGCTGAGCCTGACGCGCCCGGACGTCATCCGCGACATCCACGAGGGCTATCTGGCGGCTGGCGCCGACTTCATCGAGACCAACACCTTTGGCGCCACCAGCGTGGCCCAGGCCGACTACGACATGGCCGACCTGGCCTTTGAGATGAATCTGGTCTCGGCAAAAATTGCGCGCGCGGCCTGCGACAAGTACTCCACCCCGGACAAACCGCGTTTTGTGCTGGGCGCCCTCGGCCCCACGCCCAAGACCGCCAGCATCAGCCCCGATGTCAACGACCCCGGCGCCCGCAACGTCACGTTCGAGCAATTACGCGCCGCCTACTATGAACAGGTCGAGGCGCTGGTGCAAGGCGGTGCCGACGCGCTGCTGGTGGAAACCATTTTTGACACCCTCAACGCCAAGGCGGCGCTGTTTGCCATTGACGAATTTTTTGAGGCCAGCGGCGAGCGCCTGCCCATCATCATCAGCGGCACCGTGACTGATGCGTCCGGTCGCATCCTGAGCGGCCAGACCGTGACCGCCTTCTGGCACAGCGTGCGCCACGCCCAGCCACTGGCGGTTGGGCTGAACTGCGCGTTGGGCGCGGCCCTGATGCGCCCCTACATCCAGGAGTTGGCCAAAGCGGCCCCCGACACCTTCATCAGTTGTTACCCCAACGCCGGCCTGCCGAACCCGATGAGCGACACCGGCTTTGACGAAACCCCAGCGGATACCAGTCGTCTGGTGGCTGAATTTGCGCGGGATGGCTTGGTCAACATCGTCGGCGGGTGCTGCGGCACAACGCCCGAGCACATTGGTGCCATCCATGACAAGGTGGCACCCTTGCCCGGCCGCACGCTGCAACGCAATGTGTTTTACCGCCAGGCGGCATGAGCGATCACTTTCATTTTTAATCCTACCAAACCGAGCTTTTTCTCATGACTTTTTTGATGTTTTTCGGCGGCTTGTTCGCACTGATCCTGGGCGCCGACCTGCTGGTGCGCGGGGCCTCGCGGCTGGCCTTGACGCTGGGCATATCACCACTGGTGGTGGGCCTGACAGTGGTGTCGTTTGGCACCAGCGCACCCGAAATGGCGGTCGGCGTGGGTGCCGTGCTGGCGGGCAATGCCGATCTGGCGCTGGGCAATGTGGTGGGCAGCAATATCTTCAACGTGCTGTTCATTCTGGGCTTGTCGGCCATGATCACACCGCTGGTGGTCAACATCCAACTCATTCGGCAAGAGGTGCCCATCATGTTGGGGGCCAGCTTGCTGCTGTTTTTGCTGGTGCTCGACGGCAACCTGGGCTTTTTCGACGGCATCATGCTGATGGGTCTGATGATTGTCTACACCGTTTTTCTGGTGTGGCAGTCGCGCACCCAGGGCCAGGCGGCGCAAGACGAATACGCCGCCGAGTTTGCACCTGACAAGCCCGCGCCCTGGCTGGACCGGCTCTCTGTGCAGGTGGCACTGATCATCGTGGGCCTGGTCTTGCTGGTGCTGGGATCCGACTGGCTGGTGCAGGCCTCGGTGGTGTTTGCCAAGGCCATGGGCGTGAGTGACCTGATCATTGGCCTGACCATCGTCGCGGCCGGTACCTCCATGCCTGAGGTGGCCACCTCGGTCACGGCGGCCATCAAGGGCGAGCGCGACATTGCCGTCGGCAACGTGGTGGGCAGCAACACCTTCAATATTCTGGGCAGTCTGGGCCTTGCCGGCATTGTGTCTGGCGCGGTGGGTGCTGGCGGGCTGGCGGTGCCTACGGCCATGCTGAACTTTGACCTGTGGGTCATGACTGCCGTGGCGCTGGCCTGCCTGCCGGTGTTCATGACCGGGCGCGAAATTGCCCGCTGGGAAGGTTGCATGTTTTTTGCGTACTACATTGCTTATGTGGCCTATCTCGTACTGGCAGCCCAAAAGCATGATGCAGTGGGTGCGTTTTCGGGTGCCATGCTGAGCTTTGTGCTGCCCCTGACCGTGATCACCCTGGTGGTACTGGCATTGCGCCAGCCAACTGCCACGACCCCTGGCGCCAGCTGAGTGCGCGGGCTGCTGCCTTGATTTGAGGCCTGCCCTGACAAGATTTATTTCGCGTCAGGGCAGCACACTGCGCGTTAGGCGCGCGCGGCTTTCAGTGCCGCATTGAAGGTAGCGCTTGGACGCATCACCGCCTTGACCTTGTCGGAATCGGCCAGGTAATAGCCCCCAATGTCCACCGGTTGACCCTGCACTGCCTTGAGTTCGGCAGTGATCTGGGCCTCGTTGTCAGTCAGTACCTTGGCCAGCGGTGCGAAATGCGCTTGCAGCGCCTGGTCCTCGGTCTGCGCGGCCAGTTCTTGTGCCCAGTACATGGTCAGGTAAAACTGGCTGCCACGATTGTCGAGTTCACCGGTGCGGGTGGAAGGCGACTTGCGGTTGTCCAGCAACTTGCCCGTGGCAGCATCCAGCGTCTTGCCCAAAATGGTGGCTTTTTTGTTGCCGGTCTTGAGCCCCAAATCCTCCAGCGACACCGCCAGCGCCAGGAATTCACCCAGCGAATCCCAGCGCAGGTGGTTTTCTTCGACCAACTGCTTGACGTGTTTGGGCGCTGAGCCACCGGCACCGGTTTCGTACATGCCGCCGCCCGCCATCAGCGGCACGATCGACAGCATCTTGGCGCTGGTGCCGAGTTCCATGATCGGGAACAGGTCGGTCAGGTAGTCGCGCAGGATGTTGCCGGTAACCGAGATCGTGTCCAGACCGCGCATGACACGCTCCAGCGTGTAGCGCATGGCGCGCACTTGTGACAAGTGCTGAATGTCCAGGCCAGTGGTGTCGTGGTCTTTCAAGTACAGCTCGACCTTTTTGATCAGCTCGTTCTCATGCGCACGGTACGGGTCGAGCCAGAAAACAGCGGGGGTGTTGGAGTTGCGGGCGCGCGTGACCGCCAGCTTGACCCAGTCGCGGATCGGTGCGTCCTTGACCTGGCACATGCGCCAGATGTCGCCAGTCTCCACGTTTTGCGACAGCAACACTTCGCCGGTGGCGATGTCAACAATGTTGGCCACGCCGTCTTCGGCGATCTCGAAGGTCTTGTCGTGCGAACCGTATTCTTCGGCCTGCTGGGCCATCAAACCCACATTGGGCACGGTGCCCATGGTGACCGGGTCAAAGTTGCCGTTGGTCTTGCAGAAGTTGATCATCTCCTGGTAGATGCGGGCAAAGGTGCTCTCGGGCATCACCGCCTTGGTGTCTTTCGGACGGCCATCAGCGCCCCACATCTTGCCGCCAATGCGGATCATGGCGGGCATGGAGGCGTCCACGATCACGTCGCTGGGCGAGTGAAAGTTGGTGATGCCCTTGGCCGAATCGACCATGGCCAATTCAGGGCGGTGCTCGTGGCAGGCGTGCAGGTCGCGCTCGATTTCTTCGCGCTTGGACTCCGGCAGGTTGGCAATTTTGTCGTAGAGGTTGGACATGCCGTTGTTGACATTGACACCCAGTTCTGCGAACAGCTTGGCGTGTTTTTCGAACGCTTCCTTGTAGAAAATGCGCACACAGTGGCCGAACACGATGGGGTGCGACACCTTCATCATGGTCGCCTTGACGTGCAGCGAGAACATCACACCGGTCTGGCGGGCGTCTTCGAGCTGCTCTTCATAAAACTCGCACAGCGCTTTTTTGCTCATGAACATGCTGTCGATGATTTCGCCCGCTTGCAGTTTGGTCAGGGGCTTGAGCACCGTGGTCTTGCCGTTTTTGCTGACCAGTTCCATGCGGACATCACATGCCTTGTCCAGCGTCATGGACTTTTCACCATGGTAGAAGTCGCCTTTGGTCATGTGCGCGACGTGGGTGCGTGACGCCATGCTCCACTTGCCCATGCTGTGCGGGTTCTTGCGTGCGTAGTTTTTGACGGCATTGGGGGCGCGGCGGTCTGAATTGCCCTCGCGCAGCACCGGGTTGACCGAGCTGCCCAGGCACCTGGAGTAACGGGTCTTGATGGCTTTTTCTTCGTCAGTCTTGGGCGCTTCAGGGAAATCGGGAATCAGATAGCCGCGTGCCTGCAGCTCCTTGATGGCAGCGGTCAGCTGCGGCAGGGACGCGCTGATGTTGGGCAGCTTGATGATGTTGGTGCCTGGCAGCAAGGTCAGGCGCCCCAACTCGGCCAGGGTGTTGGGTACTTTTTGCGCGTCGGTCAGGTATTCAGGAAACTCGGCCAAAATGCGGGCTGCCACTGAAATATCGCTTTTTTCAATTTCGATGTCCGCCGGCGCGGCGAAGGTGCGCAGGACCGGAAGAAAAGAACACGTCGCCAGCAAGGGAGCCTCGTCGGTGAGCGTGTAGATAATTTTTGATTTTGCCATGGGTGTCCTCTTGCTTTTGGTTGGTTGATTTGCCGCATTACTATAGATCCAATCGCTGTCACGAACCTTATGGTGGATCTACTTTTTGCGAGATGAAAAGCATTTAAGTCAACAGGTCGCAGGCTTTCAGTCCCCCGGCCAAACAAAACACCTAAAATCTCGGGTCTCCAAGGAGCGTTGCAGCAGGTTTCCAGCCTGTCAGGCTTGGATACGCACAACGACGCTCACCTGATTATTTGATGTTTACAGGTGAGTTGCATGTCTGAAATTCTTGTCCCCCCCATGAAATTGTCCGGTCTGGAGCCGTTGACGATCGGCGTTGCATCGTCTGCCGATGCTTTAAAAAGTGTTGGGGACAGCGCTGAAGATCTGCCCCCAAAGTCTCAGGTGGCGACTTTTGTCAATATTGGCGAGCGCACCAACGTCACCGGCTCCAAAGCTTTCGCCCGCATGATCTTGAACGGCGACTATGAACAGGCCTTGAGCGTGGCACGCCAGCAGGTTGAAAACGGCGCCCAGATCATCGACATCAACATGGACGAGGCCATGCTCGACAGCCAGGCCGCCATGGTGCGCTTCTTGAACCTGATTGCCTCCGAGCCCGACATCTCGCGCGTGCCGGTGATGATCGACTCAAGCAAGTGGAGCGTGATCGAGGCCGGCCTGCGCTGTGTGCAGGGCAAGGCGGTGGTCAACTCGATCAGCATGAAGGAAGGCGTGGAGGCCTTCAAGCAGCAGGCCAAACTGCTGCGCCGTTATGGTGCCGCCGCCGTGGTGATGGCGTTTGACGAGCAGGGCCAGGCCGACACTTACGAGCGCAAGATCCAGATCTGCCAGCGCGCCTACCGGATCCTGGTCGATGAGGTGGATTTCCCGCCGGAAGACATCATTTTCGACCCCAATATCTTCGCCATTGCCACCGGCATCGAAGAGCACAACAACTACGCGGTGGACTTCATCAACGCCACGCGCTGGATCAAGCAGCACCTGCCCGGCGCCAAGGTCAGCGGCGGTGTGTCCAATGTGAGCTTTTCATTCCGCGGCAACGACCCGGTGCGCGAAGCCATCCACACCGTGTTTTTGTACCACGCCATTCAAGCGGGCATGGACATGGGCATCGTCAACGCCGGCATGGTGGGCGTCTATGATGACCTGGAACCCGTGTTGCGCGAACGCGTTGAGGACGTGGTGCTGAACCGCCGCGTTGATGCCGGTGAGCGCCTGGTCGAGATTGCCGAAGGCGCGAAGAGCGAAGCCAAGGACGACAGCAAGAAACTCGAATGGCGCGGCACGCCGGAGCACACGGAAACAGTAGAGCAGCGCCTGAGCCACGCCATGGTGCACGGCATCACCGACTTCATTGTGGTCGACACCGAAGAGGCCTACCAGGCCATCGTGGCCAAAGGGGGCCGGCCGCTGCATGTGATCGAGGGCCCGCTGATGGCCGGCATGAGCATCGTCGGCGACCTGTTTGGCCAGGGCAAGATGTTTTTGCCGCAAGTGGTCAAAAGCGCCCGAGTGATGAAACAGGCCGTGGCACACCTGATTCCGTACATTGAAGAAGAAAAGCGCCTGGACGAGGCCGCCGGGCGCGACGTGCAGACCAAGGGCAAAATCATCATCGCCACGGTCAAGGGCGATGTGCATGACATCGGCAAAAACATCGTCACCGTGGTGCTGCAATGCAACAACTTCGACGTGGTCAACATGGGCGTGATGGTGCCGGCCCACGAGATTCTGGCGCGTGCCAAGGCCGAGGGTGCCGACATCATCGGACTCAGCGGCCTGATCACGCCCAGCCTGGAAGAAATGCAGTACGTGGCTGCTGAAATGCAAAAAGACGATTACTTTCGCCTGCGCAAAATGCCGCTGCTGATTGGCGGCGCCACCACCAGCCGGGTCCATACCGCGGTCAAGATCTCGCCGCATTACGACGGCCCGGTGGTCTATGTGCCCGATGCCTCGCGCAGTGTGGGCGTGGCGCAAAGTTTGCTCGGTGAAGGCGCGCCGGCGTTTGTGGCAGAACTCAGCACCGACTATGAACGCGTGCGCCAACAGCATGCCAACAAGAAACAAACGCCGCTGTGGCCACTGGCCAAGGCCCGCGCCAACAAAACACCCATCAACTGGTCAGGCTACCAGCCCACCACGCCCAAATTCATCGGCCGGCGCGTCTTCAAGAATTTTGATTTGGGTGAATTGGCGGGCTTCATCGACTGGGGTCCGTTCTTCCAGACCTGGGACCTGGCGGGGCCGTTCCCGGCGATTCTGGACGACGCAGTGGTCGGCGTGGAGGCCAGAAAGGTCTACGCCGACGGCCAGGCCATGCTGAAGAAAATAGTCGAAGGCCGCTGGCTGAGCGCCAACGCCGTGCTGGGCATTTACCCCGCCAACAGCGTCAACGACGACGACATTGAACTCTACACCGACGAAACCCGCAGCACCGTGGCCATGACCTGGTACGGCCTGCGCCAGCAAGCCGCCAAGGAAGAAATTGACGGCGTCATGCGCCCGAGCCGCTGCCTGGCTGATTTTGTCGCGCCCAGGACCGTCATTGCGAGCGAAGCGCGGCAATCCATGCCGTCCGCAGTCATGGATCGCCGCGGCCTGCGGCCTCGCGATGACGCAGGATTAAAGGACTATGTTGGCGTCTTTGCCGTCACCGCAGGGCTAGGCTCCGAGAAAAAGGAAGCGCAGTTCCTGGCCGCGCATGACGACTACAGTGCCATCCTGTTCAAGTCACTGGCAGACAGGCTGGCCGAGGCCTTTGCCGAATGTCTGCACAAAAAAGTGCGCACCGACCTGTGGGGTTACGCTGCCCATGAAGCGCTGGCAGCCACCGACCTGATCGCAGAAAAATACCAGGGCATCCGCCCGGCGCCCGGCTACCCGGCCTGCCCGGACCACAGCGTCAAGCAAGACATGTTTGAGCTGTTGCAATGCGCAGACATCGGCATGAGCCTGACGACAAGCCTGGCCATGAACCCGGCGGCCAGCGTCAGCGGTTTTTACATTGGCCACCCCGACAGCACCTATTTCAGCGTTGGCAAAATTGGCGACGACCAGCTCAAGGACCTCGCCGCCAGGCGCGGCATGAACGAGCGCGAGCTGCAGCGCCTGCTGGCACCTAATTTGTAATGCCCTTTCCAGAAAACCATGGACCCACAGCGCCATTCCCAAGGCGAAGCAGGCAGTAACAAGCTGCTGTGGGGCGGGGTCGCCGTGGTGGTCGTGATCGTGCTGGCGATGGGTACCATGCTGAAGCGCCAGCAGGCGCCGCAAGTGCTCGCATCGCCAGCGTTGAAGGCGCCGCCCAGCCCGGCAACGCCCGCTGTGGCCAGTGCTGCCACACAGGCGGTCAGCTCAGACGCTGCCGTGCCGTCCGCGCCCGGCGCGACCGACCCACACGTTGACACCCTCAAACCTCGGATCGTTCAGCTGCGCGCGTCGGAACCCGCCGTGGCACGCGCCCCGCAGCGCGTTACCTCCCAACCGGACCCCGTCGAGGACGACGCTCGGCCCAACATCAAGCCTTGAGATCAGCGGACTCGGGTCGGACCCGGCGCAAACTCAGGCGCTGCGCCAGCATCAGAGCGCCCACGCCCAGCATACTCAAGCCCAGCAATAGCCACAAGCCGTGGCTGTAACCTGCCTGGGGTGACCACATCACACCCAGCAGCAGTGGTGCCGCCGCCCGTGCCAGCGCCAACGGCACACCCAAAGCGCCGTTGAGCGTGGCCACATGGTCGCGGCTCACGTAGTACGCGATGGCCGTGCCCTTGACGATGGTGAGCATGCCATTGCCGAGCCCGTAGATCAGCGCAAACAAACCCACTGCCGCCACTTGCCAAGGGGCGAGCATGGGCGCCAGCAGCAGCACCAGTACGGCCAACGGAATCAGCAGCGGCACCAAGCGGTTGACCCGGTGCAGGTCGGCATGGTGCTCAAAGAGAAACAGCAGCAGGCGGCCAAGCACCTGTGCCACGCCAATGGCGGCGGGCAGCGCAATCACCCAGAACTCGGGCAAGCCGTTTTCACGCAGCAGGCTCACCATGTGGGCCGGAAGGGCCACCGTGACCGACATCATCATCACCGTGAAAACACCCACCAGCAGAAAAGGCGCACTGCGCAGCAGGGGCCGTAAACCCGGCACGGGGTCAGCGGCCTGATGCGTTGCAGACCGCGCCGACATGGGCGCCCCGCGCAAGCCGAACCAATGCAGTGGCGCGCACACCAGCAGGTGCAGCAAGGCCAAGCCCACCAGCGCGTCACGCCAGCCAAGAACCTGCATGAGCCAGGCAATAAGCGGAATAAACACCGTGCTGGCCAGTCCGCCCAAAAACGTCAGCGTGATGATGGCGCGGCGAAAATCGTTCGGGAAACGCCGCGTCAGCAGGGCAAAGGCGGGCGAATACAGCACCGCCGCCATGCCTGTACCCAACAGCAGCCAGACCGCATACAAACCCGCCAGGTTGCTCACCACGCTGTGCAGCACCAGGCCAAGCCCGGTCAGCAGGGAACCTGCCGTCATGACGAGGCGCTCATGACCGCGGTCGATCCAGCGGCCCACCGGGTAAGCCATCAGCCCTTCAGCCAGTAAACCCAGGCTGAACGCCAGCGAAACCTGCGCGCGGCTCAAGCCCAAATCGCGCTCCAGTGGCTCGATGAGCAGGGAAAACAGGTAAAAAACACTGCCCCAGCTGATCAGCTGCGCCAGCGACAGGCGCAACACAAAAGAGACATCAAAGCGCGCGGGCGACATGATGACCGGCTAAGAAGTGCGCAAAGCCCGCCGGTACTGCATGGCCTCGGCCACATGCGTGACCTGGGTGCTGTGGGCGCCCGCCAGGTCGGCAATGGTGCGCGCCACTTTGAGCGCGCGGTGCGTGCTGCGTGCCGACCAGCCCAGCCGCGTGGCCGCCACGTTCAGGAACTTGGCCGCCGCGTCGTCCAGTAGCAAATGCTGCTGTAGCGCTTGCCCTTGCAAAGCCTGGTTGGCCACGCCTTGGCGCGCCACCGAGCGCTCACGTGCCGCAGTGCAACGCGCGCGAATGTCGGCACTTGGCTCGCCAGGGGGCGCCTGCAGCAGCTCGGCACTGATCACCGCAGGCACGTCCACATGCAGGTCAATACGGTCAATCAGCGGGCCGCTGAGCTTGCCCTGGTAGCGCGCCACTTGGTCGGGGGTGCAGCGGCAGTGCTTTTGCGTCGATCCCAGGTAGCCGCAGGGGCAGGGGTTCATGGCCGCAATCAACTGGAACTGCGCCGGAAAATCAGCACGGCGTGCCGCCCTTGAGATGGTGATGCGTCCGGTCTCCAACGGCTCACGCAAGGCCTCCAGCGCGGCGCGGGAAAACTCCGGGAATTCGTCCAGAAACAACACGCCGTGGTGCGCCAGCGAAATCTCACCTGGGCGCGGCGGCGAGCCACCCCCCACCAGCGCCACCGCACTGGCGGTGTGATGCGGGTGGCAGGTGGGCCGCTGACCCCATTGCGCCAGCGCAAAACGCCCACCCAGGCTGGCAATGGCCGCACTTTGTAGCGCCTCGTCAGTGCTCATGGGCGGCAGCAAGCCGGCAAAACGCTGCGCCAGCATCGACTTGCCCGAACCGGGCGGCCCGGTCAGTAACAGACTGTGGCCACCGGCAGCGGCAATCTCGAGTGCGCGTTTAGCCCCCAGCTGGCCCTTGACATCGGCCAGGTCGAGGTAATTTGCCTCCTGGATCTGGGTGGCAGCGCTGACCCGGCTCCAGCCGCTGGTGGGCTCTGCAGCGGGTGCATCGGCCGCCAGCGGCAAAAAATGCTGCACCACATCAAGCAGGTGCCGGGCCCGGTACACCTGCGCATCAGGCACCAGTGCGGCTTCTTCGGCACTGCCAGGCGGCAACACGAGCCGGGTCACCACATGGCTGGCGTGCAGCGCCAGGCTCATGGCAAGGGCCCCGCGCACCGCACGCAGCTCGCCTGACAGCGACAGTTCACCGGCAAATTCGTAACCCGCCAATTTGCCGGCATCAATCTGACCGCTGGCGGCCAAAATACCCAGCGCAATCGGCAAGTCAAAACGGCCGGAGTCTTTGGGCAGGTCGGCCGGCGCCAGATTCACGGTTATTTTTTTGTTGCCAGGGAATTCCAGCCCCGAGTTTTGCAGCGCTGAACGCACCCTTTCGCGCGCTTCCTTGACCTCCACGTCCGCCAGACCGACCAGCGTAAAACTGGGCAAGCCATTGGCCAAGTGCACCTCGACCGTGACGGACGCAGCCTCCAGCCCCAGCAAGGCCCGGCTTTGCACCAAAGACAAACTCATGGAATACCTCGCTTTTAAAAGTGCGCTTTCCGGCGCATGGCCGAAATAATGCACTATTTTGGTGCAAATTAATTTTTATACTTGGTTTCAGAGTCAAAGCTTAACCCAAAGCACCACCTGCATGACGGCAAGCCTGAGCGGCACGCTTGAAATAAATCTGGCACGAACCCTGCTTATTGAGTCTGTCCATTAAACCGTTGGAGGGTCCATGAAGCGTCAACCCCCTGGCATCAATGACATTTACCAATCCAAGGAGCCTGCATGAAACTTGTTACCGCCATCATCAAACCCTTCAAGCTCGACGAGGTGCGTGAAGCACTCTCCGGCATCGGCGTGCAGGGTATCACCGTGACCGAAGTCAAAGGCTTTGGCCGCCAAAAAGGACACACCGAACTCTACCGCGGAGCTGAATACGTGGTCGATTTTTTACCCAAAGTCAAAATTGAAGCCGCCGTGGCAGACGAGCTGATCGAGCAGGTCATCGAGACCATCGAAAACGCAGCCCGCACCGGCAAGATTGGCGACGGCAAGATTTTTGTCAGCACCATCGAGCAGGTTGTCCGTATTCGCACCGGTGAAACCGGGGTGGAAGCACTCTAACCAAACCAGACTTGAGATCACCATCATGAAAAAACTACTTGCCTCCCTCACCCTGGGTTTGAGTCTGCTGATTGGCGGCGTTGCCATGGCACAAACCACCGCAGCGCCAGAAGCAGCGCCTGCCGCCGCCGTGGAAGCAGCCCCGGCCGCAACAACCGATGCAGTTCCGCCAGCAGTCGCCGAAGCCGCCCCGATGGCAGCCACTGAAGCCGCCCCGGCAGCGGCCGATCCTGCCCCCACCATTGACAAGGGCGACACCGCCTGGATGATGGTCTCCACCATGCTGGTCATGATGATGGTGCCAGGTCTGGCGCTGTTTTACGGTGGCCTGGTGCGCAGCAAAAATATGCTGTCGGTGCTGATGCAGGTCATGGTGGTGTTTTCGCTGATCGGTGTGCTGTGGGTCGTTTACGGCTACAGCTTCGCCTTTGGTGGCGAAGGACTGATCATTGCGGACGGCAGCAAAATGTTCCTCGCAGGCATCACCACCGAATCCATGGCCGACACCTTCAGCGCCGGCGTCAAGATACCCGAGCTGATCTTTGTGGCGTTCCAGCTGACATTCGCCGGCCTGACCTGCGCCCTGATTGTGGGTTCGTTCGCCGAACGCATGAAGTTCAGCGCCGTGCTGCTGTTCTCGGTGATCTGGTTCACCTTCAGCTACCTGCCGATTGCCCACATGGTGTGGGGTGCCGGTGGCTACTTGCTGGACAAAGGCGCGCTCGACTTTGCCGGTGGCACGGTGGTGCACATCAACGCCGCAGTGGCCGGCCTGGTCGGTGCCTACATGGTGGGCAAGCGCATTGGCTACGGCAAGGAATCCATGGCGCCACATAACCTGACCATGACCATGTTGGGCGCCAGCATGCTGTGGATTGGCTGGTTCGGCTTCAACGCCGGCTCCAACCTCGAATCCAACGGCGGTGCCACCCTGGCCTTTATCAACACCATCGTCGCCACCGCCGCAGCCATTCTGGCCTGGTGCATGGGCGAGGCGCTGACCAAGGGCAAGGCCTCGATGCTGGGTGCTGCCTCCGGTGCTGTGGCTGGTTTGGTCGGCATCACCCCGGCTTGCGGTGTGGTCGGCCCGATGGGTGCCATCGTGATCGGTCTGGTTGCTGGTTTCATGTGCCTGTGGGGCGTGACCGGTCTGAAGAAAATGCTGGGTGCTGACGACTCGCTTGACGTGTTTGGTGTGCACGGCGTGGGTGGCATTGTTGGCGCGCTGCTGACCGGCGTGTTTGCCGCACCGGGCCTGGGTGGCATGGGTGCCGCAGACTTTGCCATCGGCAGCCAGTTGCTGGTGCAAGCTGAAGGCGTGGTCATCACCATCATCTGGTCTGGCGTGGTGGCTTTCATTGCCTACAAGATTGCCGACATGGTCATGGGCCTGCGCGTCAGCGAGGAAAGCGAGCGCGAAGGCCTCGACATCACGTCACACGGCGAGTCGGCTTACGGCCGTTGATTAGGGAGGCGACTGGCGGCATCAAGGGTCGCCAGTCGGTAAAAAGGTATTTCCTTGATTTTGAAACCCACCCGGCTTTGGCTGTGGTGGGTTTTTTTGGCTTGATGGTTTACCTAAGTTACTGGCTCAAGAACCGCTGGCGGCTCAACACAGGTGAGGATTTCGGTGGTTTGGCGGGTGATGTCGTACCTGGCTCCAATGGCTGTCGCAAGGTGCGCTGGACACGCCAAGGCATGGGCCAACGTGGCGGCGCAAGAGTGATTTATTTCAATGAAATTGAAGATCGTATCTGGTTGCTCATCGTGTATTCCAAGGCTAAGCTGGACAATCTTCCGGCAGAATTTTTGGCCCAACTTCAACGCGAGGTAGAAAATGGTTAAGTCAGTTGACAAGAAAATGGCGCAGTTTCAGGAAGACCTGCTGACCTCTGTTCGGCAGATGAAGGCAGGTAAAGCCGCCCGAACCACCGTTGTTGCCCTGACGCCTGCTGCCGAAGCCAGGTCGAAAGTAGGCGTATCGCAATTGGAATTTGCAACACTGCTCGGTGTGTCAGTGCGAACCTTGCAGGATTGGGAGCAAGGCAGACGCACCCATTCAGGCGCGGCCAAGACGCTACTTCGCATTGCCGCACGATCGCCTGAGGCCATCCGACTCGCGGTTTGCGGGGATCCCTTTGGTTGAAATTGTGGTCATGTAAATAACCGTCGCCAACCGCTGCCAATGTCAGGTGTCGACCGGGCAATCAGAACTTCCATAGACCCGCATAACGCTGCAAAGCTGGCGCAGATATCCGCAATTTGTCTTCTTACTCAACCACCAACCACGCTCACCTGCTCTCGCATAAGATGCAACAACGCCACCTTGGCGCCCGACGCCATCACCGACCCGGAGCACACACCATGATCCCCAACCCCGCCTATTCGCCAGACGCCTGGCAGACCGTCACCCCGCACACGGCAGCTCTGGGCGAATCGCCGTTTTGGCACCCGCATGAGCAGATGCTGTACTGGGTGGATATTTCGGGCAAACAAATTTTGCGCGCCAACGTCTACATGGGTACGGTGGAGACCTGGGACCTGCCCGGCGAGCCCGGGTGCATCGCCCCGGCGGCCAGTGGCGGGCTGGTGATGGCGCTGCGCGACGGTGTTTATCGGGCGCAGACCTGGGGTGGGCCGCTGCAACTGCTTGCCAGGCTCGGCTACGACCCCACCCACATGCGCGCCAACGATGGCAAGTGCGATGCACTGGGGCGCCTCTGGGTGGGCACCATCGACGAGACCCGCATGCTGAAAAACGCGGGGCTTTATTGCATCGACGCCCGAAACCTGGCCCACACCGGCACACCGCAAGTGCGCTGCATGGTCAGCCCCACCGACCTGCCCGCCTCCACCGCCAACGGCCTGGCATGGAGCCCGGACGGCGCCACCTTGTACTGGGCCGACACACCCAGCCACACGGTGTGGGCCTGGGACCATGACCAGAGCAACAACACCCTGAGCGCCCAACGCGTCTTTGCCAGCTTCAAGGCCAAACCCGAAGGATGGCTATCAAGCGCCACCGAGGCCAACAACGGCGGCTACCGGGGTCGGCCAGACGGTGCTGCCGTCGATTTGGAAGGCAACTACTGGGTGGCGATGTTCGAGGGTCGCCGGGTGTGCCAATTTGGGCCGGACGGCGGCTTGCTGGCCGAGTTTGCCGTGCCGCTGCAATGCCCCACCATGCCATGTTTTGGCGGCGAAGACCTCAAAACCCTGTACCTCACCAGCGCCCGGCACCACCGCAACGCGGCAGAACTGGCTGCCTACCCGTACTCTGGCAGCGTGCTGTCGATGCGGGTTGAGGTGGCTGGCTTGCCGGTCAATTTTTTCCAGGATTGACGCTCATGCGATTTATCAAATCTGGCGCAAAAAAAATCCACATTGACGCTCTTTTTACTTGTGCGGGACTAAACTGACCGTTCCAGTCAACACTTTTCAGGAGAACCATCATGACAGACGCCCTTCAACACAGCAAAGACAAACTCATGGATGATCTGCACCAAGGTATTGCCGATGCAGAAGAGTTACTGAAACTCACCGCCAACCAAGCCGGTGAAGGTGCGGTGCAACTGCGTGAGCGCGTGCGCGATCGCATGAGCAAGGCCCGCACCGAGTTGTCGCATTTGCAACAGGCCACGGTAGAAAAGGCCAAGGCGGCAGGCCATGCCACGGATGTTTTCGTGCATGAAAATCCATGGAAATCCATCGGCATTGCGGCCGGTGTGGGCTTGGTGGTTGGCTTGTTGATCAGCCGTCGATAACCCATGACAGGTACCGCTTCCGGTCTGTTTGGTCAGGTGCAACAATCTTTGGGCACTGCACTTGAGCTTGTGCAGGTTCGCCTTGCCCTGCTGGGTACCGAGCTTGGACTGGAAAAGCAGCGCCTGGCCACAGGACTGCTGTGGGGTGCGGCCGCTGTTATCAGCCTGACCGTGGCCTTGGTGCTGCTGTGTGGCTTTGTCATTTTGCTGCTTTGGGACGGCTACCGCCTGGCAGCCGTGGGCGTGCTGGCCTTGCTGTTTGGCGGGTCTGGCGTGCTCTTGCTGCGCGCTGCGCAGCGCAGTTTAGGTAACGGGTCCAATCTGTTTGAGGCCAGCCTGGCCGAGCTGGCCCGCGACCGCGCCAGCGTGACTTCAAGCGTGCCAAATGACGCCCAATGAGCTGCTACAACGCCAGCAACACCTGCTGATACGCAGCACCGAACTGCGGCTGCAATTGCGCAGTGATCTGCAAAGCCTGCAGCGCCCGGCTGCTGTGGCCGACCAGGTCGGGGCAGGCCTGGCCTGGCTTTATCAACATCCACAATGGCCGGCTGGCGTGCTGGTGCTGCTGCTGGTGCTCAAACCAAAACGCGCACTGGCCTGGACCGGCAAGCTCTGGTGGCTCTGGAAATCTGCCCGCTTGCTGCGACACTGGCGCGCCACGCTGCTGGCCTACCTGCCGCAACGCTAGGGCCAGCGCTGTCGCACAATTTTTCGAACATCCGGTGTTCGAAAAATTCAATCTGTCACAAAGGACTTGTGCTCTAACATCGGGGCCACTGTTTTACCTGTGGACCCCCATGGACACCGAACTGCAACACCTCATTGAACAAATCAGCACCGCCACCGCGCAGCAAACGCCCTTGCGCATTCGCGGTGGCGGCAGCAAAGACTTTTATGGCGAGACGCTGCAAGGTGCGCTGCTCGACACCACGGCCTACCACGGCATCGTCAGCTACGAGCCGACCGAATTGGTGGTCACGGTGCGCGCCGGCACCCCGGTGGCCGAACTCGAAGCCGCGCTGAGCGAAAAGGGCCAGAGCCTGGCTTTTGAGCCCCCGCACTTTGGCCCTGGCAACGGCACCTGCGGCGGCATGGTGGCAGCCGGCCTGAGCGGCCCGGCGCGCGCCAGTGTGGGCGGCGTGCGTGACTACGTGCTGGGCCTGCAGCTTGTCAATGGCCGTGGCGAGCACCTCACCTTTGGTGGCCAGGTCATGAAAAATGTGGCGGGCTACGACGTCTCGCGTTTAATGGCGGGCGCCATGGGCACGCTGGGTCTGCTGACCGAGATCTCGCTCAAGGTGCTGCCGGTGGCCCCGAGTGAGGCCACACTGGTGTTTGAACTCGACCAGGCCAGCGCGCTGGCGCAATTGCACCGCTGGGGTGCGCAACCGCTGCCGCTGAATGCCAGTTGCTGGGTGCGTGATGACACCGCCCCAAACGCCCCCGAGCTGCTGTTTGTGCGCCTGCGTGGTGCCGTGGCGGCGGTGGAGTCGGCCTGCACAAAGATGCTGTCTGACATACCAGGACGGCGCGTGGACAACGCCCAAGCCGAGGCTGACTGGGCCGCATGCCGCAACCTGAAACTGCCCTTCTTTACCGCCCCGGCCACCGACGCAATGGCCCTGTGGCGCCTGAGCCTGCCGCAAACTACGCCGGTACTGGACCTGCCCTGGCCCCAACTGGTGGAATGGCATGGTGGCCAGCGCTGGCTGCGAGCCCCTGAATCGGCACGGGAACAACTGCGCCAGGCCGCCAGCGCCGTGGGCGGCAGCGCCAGCCTTTTTATCGCTGCCAGTGATACCGCAACGGGCGCTAAAAACTGCTTCAGCCCACTAACCCCCGCCGTGGCACAAATCCACCGCCGCCTGAAAACCGAGTTTGACCCGGCGGGCATCTTCAACCCGGGTCGCATGTACGCCGACATCTAACCAACTTCAAGCCCATGCAAACCCAACTCGCTCCCCAATACCAAGGCACCGCCGACGGCCAGGCGGCAGAGGCTATTTTGCGCAAGTGCGTGCACTGCGGTTTTTGCACCGCCACCTGCCCCACCTACCAGTTGCTGGGTGACGAACTCGACGGCCCGCGTGGTCGCATTTACCTGATGAAACAGGTGCTGGAAGGCGCCGTGCCCACACGCAAGACCCAAATGCACCTGGACCGTTGCCTGACCTGCCGCAACTGCGAAACCACCTGCCCCAGCGGCGTCCAATACGGCCATTTGCTCGACATCGGGCGCAAGCTGGTCGACGCCCAAGTGGAGCGTCCGGCTGCCGAGCGCGCACTGCGCTGGGCCTTGAAGGAAGGCTTGCCGTCACCCGTATTTGCCCCGGCCATGGCGGTAGGCCAACTGGTGCGCTCACTCTTGCCCAAGGCCTTGCAAAACAAGGTGCCCGAGAAAAAGAACGCCGGCCGCACGCCCACCCGCACGCTCAACCGCAAGGTGCTGGTGCTGGCAGGCTGCGTGCAACCGGCCATGAGTCCGAACATCAACAGCGCCACCGCGCGGGTGTTCGACGCTGCCGGTATCCAGTGCGTGGTGGCGCCCAAGGCGGGTTGCTGTGGCGCCGTCAAGTTTCACCTCAACGACCAGGACGGCGGCATGGCGCACATGCGCGCCAACATTGACGCCTGGTGGCCGCACATCGAGGCCGGTGTTGAGGGCATCGTCATCAACGCCTCGGGCTGCGGCGTGATGGTCAAGGATTATGGCCACGTGCTGCATGACGACCCGCATTACGCTGCCAAGGCCCGGCGCGTGAGCGAACTCACCAAAGACGTCAGCGAATGGTTGCCCGAACTGGCGGGCAAGCTCAGGGACCGGGTGTCGGGCAGCGCCAGCCGCATTGCCTTTCACCCGCCCTGCTCCATGCAGCATGGCATGCAGCTGCGCGGCGGTGTGGAGAAATACATGGGCGAGCTGGGCTTTAACGTCAAGACCACCGGCTGCGAAGCCCACCTCTGCTGCGGCTCGGCGGGCACCTACAGCGTACTCAACCCCACGCTTTCCTACCAATTGCGCGACCGCAAACTGGGCAACCTGGCCACCACCTTTGGCGACCAGGCGCCCGAGCAGATCGTGTCGGCCAACATCGGCTGCATCACCCACCTGCAAAGCGGCAC
>CAZIGL010000036.1:1565-28211 GCA_964538895.1 uncultured Rhodoferax sp. | reverse complement strand
TCACCGGAATGCCGGTGGCACGGCTCACCACTTCAGCAATTTCCTCGGCACCGACTTGCTTGCGCAGCAGCCGCGGCGCGGCATCTTCGGCCCGGTTGGTTTCCTTATCCTCTGCTTCTTTCAGCTGTTTTTCCAGCTCGGGCAGCTTGCCGTATTGCAGCTCGGCCACCTTGTTGAAGTCGCCCTTGCGGGTCAGTTCCTCGATCTGGAATTTGAGCTTGTCAATTTGACCCCGTAAGTCACTGCTACCTTGCACGCTGGCTTTCTCAGCCTTCAACATTTCGTCCAGGTCGGCAATTTCCTTTTGCAGGCTGTTGATTTCCTCGTTGATCAAATCCAGGCGTTTTTGCGAGGCTTCGTCTTTTTCACGTTTCACGGCTTCACGCTCAATCTGCAGCTGAATCAGGCGACGATCTTTCTTGTCCATCACTTCAGGCTTGGAGTCGAGTTCAATCTTGACTTTGCTGGCGGCCTCGTCAATCAGGTCAATCGCCTTGTCCGGCAAAAACCGGTCGGTGATGTAGCGGTGGCTCAACTCGGCAGCGGCGATGATGGCCGGGTCGGTGATCTGCACGCCATGGTGAACCTCGTAGCGCTCTTTCAAGCCGCGCAAGATGGCAATGGTGGCTTCCACCGTGGGTTCACCGACCAGAATTTTCTGGAACCGGCGCTCCAGCGCGGCGTCTTTTTCGATGTACTTGCGGTACTCGTCGAGCGTGGTGGCGCCCACGCAGTGCAGTTCGCCCCGTGCCAGCGCGGGTTTGAGCATGTTGCCGGCGTCCATCGCGCCCTCGGCCTTGCCGGCGCCCACCATGGTGTGCAATTCGTCAATGAACACAATGGTCTGGCCTTCGTCCTTGGCCAAATCCTTGAGTACGTTTTTCAGGCGCTCCTCGAACTCGCCACGGAACTTGGCACCCGCCAACAGACTGGCCATGTCGAGCGACAACACGCGTTTGCCCTTGAGCGACTCGGGCACTTCACCGGCCACGATGCGCTGCGCCAGGCCTTCCACAATGGCCGTTTTGCCGACACCGGGCTCGCCGATCAAGACGGGATTGTTCTTGGTGCGGCGTTGCAGCACCTGGATGGCGCGGCGAATTTCGTCGTCACGGCCAATCACCGGATCCAGCTTGCCCTGGCGTGCCCGTTCGGTCAGATCCATGCAGTATTTTTTGAGCGACTCGCGCTGGTCTTCGGCATCGGCGCTGTCCACATTCTGGCCGCCGCGCACCGCCTCGATGGCGGCCTCCAGGCTCTTGCGCGTCAGGCCGTTGGCGCGGGCCATGTCACCCAGCGTGCCCTTGGCATCCGTCACCGCCAACAGAAACAACTCACTGGCAATGAACTGGTCACCACGCTTGAGGGCTTCCTTTTCGGTGGCCTGCAGCAGCTTGGCCAGCTCCGGGTTGACCTGCACCTGCTCCTGGCCGGTGACTTGCGGCAGGCGTTTGACGGCGGCCTCGGCGGCGGTCAGCAAGCCCGCCACATTGACACCGGCGCGCTGCAACAGCGCTTTTGGGCCATCGGTCTGCTTGAGCATGGCCACCAGCAGGTGCACCGGCTCGATGTACGCGTGGTCCTGGCCCAGCGCCAGGCTTTGCGCGTCGCCCAGGGCTTCCTGGAATTTGGTGGTCAATTTATCTTGTCGCATGAGTGTTCCCTTTGAAATGGATTGTTCAGGACATGAGGCCATTGCCCCGGGTTTCAAGCCCATGCCTGCTACAGTGGCGCTCCAACTTGCGCAAGAGGCAATGCCTCTGCCACCCCCTGTGAACACGCCGCCCACCCACACCCCCACCGCCAGCCCCCCGGTTGACCACTACGAAAATTTTCCGGTAGCCTCCTGGTTGTGCCCGCCGCGCCTGCGCCCAGCCATTGCCGCCATCTACCACTTTGCCCGCACGGCTGACGACCTGGCTGACGAAGGCGATGCCAGTGCCGCACAACGGCTGGCCGCGCTGGCGCACTACCGGGCTGACCTGCTGGCCATAGCCAATGACCAGGCGCACAGCGGCCAGTGGCCACAGGTGTTCGACCCGCTGCGTGAGGTGCTGCAAAGGTTCAGCCTGCCCGTGCCCCTGCTGGCCGACCTGCTCGATGCCTTCGCGCAGGACGTCCGCTACACCTTTGAGCAGCGCCGCTACCGTGATGACGCCGAGCTGCTGGACTACTGCACCCGCTCGGCCAACCCGGTGGGGCGGTTGCTGCTGCATCTGTACGGCATCCATGACGACCTGTCGCTGACCCAGAGCGACCAGATTTGCAGCGCTTTGCAGCTCATCAATTTTTGGCAGGACGTCTCCACCGACGTGCCGCGCGGGCGCTGGTATCCCAGTGTGCAGGCGATGGCCACCCATGGCGTACTCGACGCCGACTTGCAAACCGGCAGCCAATCAGAGAATGCCAGAAGACTGATCGCCGCTTACACCCAATCAGCCCGGGCGCTGATGCAAGCCGGCGCACCGCTGGCGCGGCGCATCCCGGGCCGGGCCGGTTGGGAGCTGCGTCTAGTGGTGCAAGGCGGCCTACGCATTCTGGACAAGATCGAGGCTTTGCACTTTGCCACCTGGCGCACCCGGCCCAAAGTCACCGCCTGGGATGTGCCACTGATGCTTTGGCGGGCGCTGTGGATGCGCTGAGTCACACGACCTGTTTAAACTCGGACGCAATTCATAAACCGCCCATGACTCCCCAAGACTACGTTCAGCAAAAAGCCGCCGCCTCAGGCAGCAGTTTTTATTACGCTTTTTTGTTTTTGCCGCCGCCCAAGCGCGCCGCCATCACCGCTTTTTATGCCTTTTGCCGCGAAGTGGACGATGTGGTCGACGACATGGTCGACCCCGGCGTGGCCGCCACCAAACTGCAGTGGTGGCGCGTCGAAGTGGCCCAAGCCTTTGCCGGCACGCCCAGCCACCCGGTGCTGCAGGCGCTGATGCCGCTGGCGGCTGATTACCGGATCGAGGAGCGCCACCTGCAAGCGGTCATCGAGGGCTGCCAGATGGACCTGAACCAGACCCGCTACCTGGACTACGCCGGCTTGCAGAGTTACTGCCATCTGGTAGCAGGCGTGGTGGGCGAGGTGGCGGCGCAGATTTTTGGCCAGACCGACCCCAAAACCACCCAGTACGCGCATGCGCTGGGGCAGGCGCTGCAGATGACCAACATCATCCGTGATGTCGGCGAAGATGCCCGGCGCGGGCGCATCTACCTGCCGGCGAGCGACCTGAAACAGTTCGGCGTCACGGCCCAGGAGATATTGAACGGGTCTTATTCAGACCGTTTTACCGCACTGATGCGTTTTCAGGCCGAGCGCGCCCAAACCCTCTACGACCAGGCGCTGGCATTGCTGCCCGCCGCCGACTGCCGCGCGCAAAAACCCGGCCTGATGATGGCCAGCATTTACCGCGCCCTGCTGCGTGAGATGGAGCGCGACAACTTTGCCGTGCTGCACCAGCGCATCAGCCTGACGCCCCTGCGCAAGCTCTGGCTGGCCTGGAAAGTACAGGCGTTGGGTCGGCTGTGAAAATAGCGGTCATCGGCGCCGGCTGGGCTGGCATGGCGGCCGCCGTCAAGGCCACCGATGCCGGGCACCAGGTCACGGTATTCGAGGCCAGCCAAACCCTGGGCGGCCGGGCCAGGGCGATCTCCAACAGCCATGCCCAGGCGCTACCGGACGGCTCTTTGGCGCCTCTGGACAACGGCCAGCACATTTTGATCGGTGCCTACACCGAGACCCTGCAGCTGCTGCGCCTGGTGGGCATATCCCCCAAAGCCGCGCTGCTTGATATGCCCCTGACGCTGCAGTTTCCGGACGGCCTGGGCCTGAAATTTGCCAACTGGCCGACGCCGCTGGACGCACTGGGCGGCATTCTGCAAGCCCGTGGCTGGTCGCCGGGCGACAAATGGTCGCTGCTGCGTGCGGCAGTGGGTTGGCGTTTGAAAAAATTCAGCTGCACCGACACCCTGACAGTGGCTGAGCTGTGCAAAAACCTCACGCCAAAAATCAAGGCCGAACTGATCGAGCCGCTGTGCGTGTCGGCACTCAACACCGTGCCCGAACAAGCCAGCGGCCAGGTATTTTTGCGGGTCATGCAAGATGCCCTGTTTGGCGTGCCGGGCGGCTCGCGCCTGCTGCTGCCCCGCGTTGACCTGAGCGCCTTGTTTCCTGACGCGGCAGCCCGTTGGGTGCAACAGCGCGGCGGTCTGGTCAAGCCGGGCCAGCGGGTTGAGTCGCTGCAACCCCATGGCCAGCGATGGCTTGTCCAGACCGAGCTGTTTGACGCAGTGGTTCTCGCCACCTCGGCACACCATGCAGCACAGACCATCAGTGCCAGCGCTCTGGACCTGCCCCCATCCATGACAGAGGGCGTGCAGCATTGGGTGAAGACCGCCCAAGCCCTGCAACATGAAGCCATTGCCACGGTGTATGCCTGGGCACCACAAGCCTCCCTGCCTCTGGCCATGCTGGCCTTGCGCAGCAGCGCGCAACACCCGGCCCAGTTTGTTTTTGACCGTGGCCAACTGGGCGGCCCGGCCGGTCTGCTGGCTTTTGTGGTCAGCGCCGCCCAAGGCGAGCGCGCCACGCTGCAGGCCCAGGTGCTGGCGCAGGCCCAAGCCCAACTTGGCCTGGCCCTGCAGCCAATGCAAACAGTGCTGGAAAAACGCGCCACCTTTGCCTGCACCCCGGGCCTGCGGCGCCCGTCAAGTAGCATTGCCCCTGGCCTGCTGGCCTGCGGCGACTATGTGGCTGGCCCCTACCCCGCCACGCTGGAAGGCGCCGTGCGCAGCGGCAGCGCGGCGGTGGCTTTGCTGTGACACGGACAAGACCCTACAAATCACTCCAAAACTATTCAACGAAAATAGCTGCATGACCTTACTCACCTCCCCCTTCGCCAAAGAGCCGCCGTTTCAACACGGCCAAATACCCCGTACTGCCGTGCTGTACTGCAACCTGGGCACACCCGACTCGCCGGGCACGCCCGATGTGCGGCGTTTTTTGAGCGAATTTCTGGGCGACCCGCGGGTGGTGGAAGTGCCGCGCCTGCTTTGGCTACTGATTTTGCACGGCATCATCCTGCGCTTTCGGCCCGCCAAATCGGGGGCCAAGTACGCCAGCATCTGGCTGCCCGAGGGCTCGCCGTTGAAGATCTGGACCGAAAAACAGGCCAAGTTGCTGCAGGGCTGGCTGGCCCAGCGCGGCCACGACGTGCAGGTGCGCTACGCCATGCGCTACGGCAGCACCTCGATTGCCTCGCAGCTCGATGCGCTCAAAGCCGCGGGCACGACCCGCGTGCTGATCCTGCCGGCCTACCCGCAGTATTCGGCCACCACCACCGCCAGCCTGTTCGACGCGGTGTACCACTGGGCCGGCAAAACCCGTAACATTCCGGAGCTGCGCTTCATCAACCACTACCACGACGACCCGCGCTACATTGCCGCCCTGGCCGGCCGGGTCAAGCACCACTGGCAAGCCAACGGCCGCCCCGATGTGCTGTTGATGAGCTTTCATGGCGTGCCCGAGCGCACCCTGCACCTGGGCGACCCCTACCACTGCGAATGCTTCAAGACGGCGCGGCTGCTGGCAGAGCATTTAGGCCTGTCCAAGGAGCAATACAAGGTGAGTTTTCAGTCGCGCCTGGGCCGTGCCAAATGGCTGGAGCCCTACACCGAGCCAACCCTGATCGCCATGGGCAAAGCCGGTGTCAAACGGGTCGACGTGGTGTGCCCGGCTTTCACCAGCGACTGCCTGGAAACGCTGGAAGAAATCAACATGGAGGCGCGCGAAACTTTTCTACATGCCGGCGGCCAGGAGTTTCATTACATTCCCTGCCTCAACGACGACCCGACCTGGATCACCGCGCTGTGCGACATCACCCAGCAGCACCTGCAAGGCTGGCCGACCCTCACACCAACCGATACTGCTGCTTTGGCCAACGCCAGAGCAGCTGCACTGGCGCTGGGCGCAAAACAATAAGCCAAACCATCACGAAAGTCGCAAAACACCGCTTCAATCTGTTAAAACACTTGGCTATCAAATTTGCGTTCACCTTATGCCGCTGACTTCACCTGCCACACTCGCCGATCCATCTTCCTTCCACCTGCACTGGCAGGAGGCCGACCTGCCCTGCAGTGCCCGCTGGCGCTCGGAGCGTGGACTGACGCCAGCGCAGCGCGTGGTGCTGGCCGACGACACCACCCCGGCCGACAGCGCTTTTAAGCTGGCCTGCGAGGGTACCGCTCTGCTCTGGCGTGGCGACTTTCAAAACGCCCGCCACCTGCTGCAAGCCCTGGCCCGCCGGGCCGACCAGGTGTCGCCCCGCAAACGCCAAAAAATGACACCCCCAACCAGTCTGCTCGATGCCCTCAACCAGCACCGCCAGGCGCATGCGCGGCGCGCGCGCTTGCTCGGCATGCTGCTGATGGAGGTCAATGCCGACTACAGCATCAGCTTGCGCCGGGCCCCCGACACCAAAGAGGCATTGACTGAGGCCTGGGGCGCACCCGACCCAACCGGGGCCAACTCGGTGGTGTCGCTGCGCGAGCTGCTGGGCATTCGCAGCGCCCATGAATGGCAACGCGTCGGGCTCGAAATACCCGCACTGGGGGCGCCACCGCACAACCGCATCCACCCGCATTACGGCGTTTTTTCACCCGTGCGGGGGGAATACCTTCAGTTGGTGGCCACGGCCCACATCCCGAAACCGCCAAAGGGCCAGCAGCAGCTGACCGCCTTTGACATTGGCACCGGTACCGGGGTGCTGGCGGCGGTGCTGGCGCGCCGGGGTGTTGGCCACGTTGTGGCCACCGACACAGACCCGCGCGCACTGGCTTGCGCCCGCGCCAACATCGCCCAGCTCGACCTCGAAGCACAGGTGACCGTGCTTGAGGCTGATCTGTTTCCGCCCGGACTCGCCTCATTGATTGTCTGCAACCCACCCTGGCTGCCGCTGCGCCCGGGCTCGCCACTGGAGCGCGCGGTATACGACGAAGATGGGCGCATGTTGACCGGTTTTCTGCAAGGCCTGCGCGCGCACCTGGCGCCCAAGGGCGAGGGCTGGCTGATTTTGTCCAACCTGGCCGAACTGCTGGGCCTGCGCAAGCATGACGACTTGCTGGCCGAATTTGAGCGCAACGGTTTGCGCGTGGTGAGCCGCATCGATGCCAAACCGCTGCACCCCAAAGCCAGCGATGCCAGCGACCCGCTGCACGCGGCGCGCGCCAAAGAGGTCACCTCGTTGTGGCGACTGGCGGCGCAGCCGGTAGCCAACGCCTGAGGCCAGCGCGATGAAACTGCTGCTGGTCGAAGATGATTTGGCGCTGCGCGCCGCGCTAGGCCGCATCCAGGGGGAACTGATCGACGGCTTTGCCGATTTGCGCGCCTGGCAAAGGCAATTGCCTGACCGTGGCACCTATGCCGCGCTGGAGGATTTATATGACGACAGTTACCGTGGCGACGCCGCGCTGGTCATCAGCGACCACACCCTGGGTGGTCAGATCGAGTTGGACGACCGACTGGTACTGGGCCGGATCGAAGGGCTCGACACCACCGTGCGCCTGCCCTTGGCAACATTGGCTACCGAGGTATCGGTAAAACCGTAGACTCTGGAAAATTTCGGAGGGTTCCCATCATGCACTTCACCCCAACCCGCAGGCGTTTCTTGGCACTGCTGCCGCTGGCCATGAGCGGCCTGTTGCTGGGCACGGCACCTGCCCTGGCGCAAACCAGCGCAGGCGCTGCCAACAGTTGTCCGGCCATCCTGCAGCACAGCTTTAACCGGCTGCAGGACGAAGCACCCCAAAAACTGTGCCAGTACGCGGGCAAGGTGCTGCTGGTGGTGAACACCGCCAGCTACTGCGGCTTTACCGGCCAGTACGAAGGCCTCGAAGCCCTTTACGCCAAGTACCACAGCAAGGGCTTGGTGGTGCTGGGCTTTCCGTCCAATGATTTCGGCCAGCAGGAGCCCGGTAGCAGCAAGGACATTGCCGACTTCTGCTTCAACACCTATGGCGTGAAATTTCCCATGTTCTCCAAAAGCGTGGTTCGGGGTCCGCAGGCCAGCCCGCTGTACACCGCGCTGGCCAAGGCCACCGGACAGTCGCCACAATGGAATTTTCACAAGTACCTGATTGACCGCAACGGCCGGGTGCTCGCTGGCTTTGCCAGCAAGGTCGAGCCCGGCAGCCCCAGCCTGGTGGCGGCCATCGAGAAAGCGCTGTAACGGCGCAAGGATCTCAGTACACGCCTTGTGCGGCCATCGCATCGGCCACTTTGACAAAGCCGGCAATATTGGCGCCATCCACATAGTTGACAAAACCACTCTCGCGCGTGCCGTAACGCACGCAGTTGGCGTGGATGTCCGACATGATGATGCGCAAGCGGGCGTCTACTTCATGGCGCTCCCAGGGCAGCCGCTCTGCGTTTTGCGTCATCTCCAGGCCCGAGGTGGCGACACCACCGGCATTGGCCGCCTTGCCGGGGCCGTACATGATTTGGGCCGCCAGAAACACCTCGATGGCGTCCAGGTTGGAAGGCATGTTGGCGCCTTCGGCAACACACTTGACACCGTTTTTGACCAGTTCGCGGGCATCATCGCCATTGATCTCGTTTTGCGTGGCGCAAGGCAAGGCGATGTCCACCGGCACGCCCCAGGGGGTTTTGCCAGCCTCAAAGCGCAGACCAAAACGCTGGGCATACTCTTCAACACGGCCGTAGTGGACGTTCTTGATGTCCATCAGGGCTGCCAGTTTCTCGGGGGTGAAGCCTGCTTCGTCAATCACCGTGCCACCCGAATCAGACGCGGTGATCACTTTTGCGCCCGAGGCCATGGCTTTTTCAATGGCGTATTGCGACACATTGCCCGAACCCGACACCGACACCCGCATGCCCTCCATGCTGAGCTTGTTGTGGGCCAGCATGTCCTGCACGAAATAGACCAAGCCATAACCAGTGGCCTCCGGGCGGATCAGGCTGCCACCAAAGCTCAGGCCCTTGCCGGTAAAGACACAGGCCGCGTTGTTGGAGAGTTTTTTCATCATGCCAGCCATGAAGCCCACTTCACGTCCACCCACGCCGATGTCACCGGCGGGCACGTCGGTATCAGGGCCCAGGTGGCGGTACAGTTCGATCATCAGCGCCTGACAAAAACGCATCACCTCATTGCGGCTCTTGCCCTTGGGGTCGAAGTCCGAGCCGCCCTTGCCGCCGCCCATGGGCAAGGTGGTCAAGGCATTCTTGAAGGTTTGCTCGAAAGCCAGAAACTTCAGGATAGACAGGTTCACCGACGGGTGAAAACGCATGCCGCCCTTGAACGGGCCGATGGACGAACTGTGCTGAATCCGAAAAGCGCGGTTGGTATGAGTTTTGTTGTGGTCATCAACCCAGGACACCCGGAACTGAATGATGCGCTCGGACTCCACCAGCCGCTCCAGAATGCCGCCGTCGGCGTAGCGCGGGTTGGCTGCGATGAAACCCCACAAACTCCCCATGACCTCATGCACGGCCTGGTGAAACTCGGGCTGGTGCGGGTCGCGGGCTTTGACGTAGTCGAGAAAATCAGACAGATTCTTGTACTTCACTTCACATTCCTTTTGGTCATTGATCAATCTTGGGCAGCACCCTGATCCAGCACGATGAACGCAGAAAAATGAACAAGGCCCCAAAAGAGTGCACTTCGCCACAAATGGACTGATTTGCATTTATTTAATGCAGAAAGCATCAAATACGTACTTGCTGAGACCACTCTGAACCATTCTTTGCAATTAACCGCACTTTATTAGTGCATCCAGTATTCTAGCTTTGATGCAGAACCGGCATGACCTTATGCACAAATGATTGCAAGAACCCAAAAAACCGACAAATTCCCATAAAAAAACCACCCGAAGGTGGTTCACTTGAAACTTTGCGGGTCAGACCACTCGCACAGCGACCCCGACCGAAGGGCGCATGCGCTGACCCCAACTGATGTCAGGCGAAATTGGCTTCGGCAAAGCGCCAGTTCACCAGGTTGCTCAAGAACGTTTCCACAAACTTGGGGCGCATGTTGCGGTAGTCGATGTAGTAGGCGTGCTCCCAGACGTCAACCGTCAGCAGCGCTTTGTCGGCGGTGGTCAGGGGCGTGCCGGCGGCACCCATGTTGACAATGTCGACCGAACCGTCGGCCTTTTTCACCAACCAGGTCCAGCCGGAGCCGAAGTTGCCCACGGCACTCTTGACGAAAGCTTCCTTGAACGCAGCGTAAGAACCCCACTTGGCGTTGATGGCAGCCGCCAGCGCGCCGGTGGGCTCGCCGCCGCCGTTGGGGGTCAGGCAATTCCAGAAAAAGGTGTGGTTCCAGATTTGGGCGGCATTGTTGTAGACGCCGCCGCTGGATGCCTTGACGATGGCCTCGAGGTCCATGCTTTCGAACTCGGTGCCTTTTTGCAGGTTGTTCAGGTTCACCACATACGCGTTATGGTGCTTGCCGTAGTGGTATTCCAGCGTTTCCTTGGAGTAGTGGGGTGCCAGGGCATCCATCGCAAAAGGCAGGGCGGGCAAAGTATGTTCCATGAGTTCCTCGATTTGGGTTGCAAAAATTGAAATTGTAAAAACTTTCCGGTGACAGCTTACACCACGCGCAAATCAACCGTGCCGTCGACAAGGGTAGCCTTGACCGCCTGGCCTGGCGCAGTTTGCTGGCAACTGGCCAGGGTGTTGCCCTCCTCGTCCGACAGCATGGCGTAGCCGCGCGCCAGCACCAAGTGCGGGTCGAGCAGATTCAGGCGCAGCGCGGCACGATCAAGCCGCTGCGCCTGCTGCTGCCAGGCACGCTGCAGGGCGGTAGGCAATTGGGCGTTCAGGCGCTGCAGCTGCTGCTCTTTTTGCTGCAAAAAATGCCGCGCCGCGCTCTGCAGGCCTTGGGCGCTGGCCGCCAGGCGCAGGTGCTGGCTGGCCAGGCGCTCAGACGGCCGCCCCAGGCGCGCCACCGCCCGATCCAGCCGCTGGCCCTGGCGGTCAAGCTGGCGCAATACCGCATCGCTCAGGCGCCGCTGCGCCTGGTCCAGCGCGCCCAGCCAGGCCTCGCGCGGCTGCGCCACCAGCTCGGCCGCGGCGGTGGGCGTGGGCGCGCGCAGGTCGGCCACAAAATCGGCAATGGTGAAGTCGGTCTCGTGACCCACGCCGCAAATGATGGGCACCGGACTTTGCACCATGAGCCGTGCCAGCGCTTCGTCGTTGAAAGCCCACAGGTCTTCCAGCGCACCGCCGCCGCGCACCAGCAGAATCACGTCGATCGGCACGGTTTTCAGTTGGTACAAAGCGCTCAAAGCAGCCATCAATTCGGCCGGCGCGTTGGCGCCCTGCACCGAAGCCGGCGCCAGCACCACCGGGATATGCGGCACGCGCCGCTGCAAGGCGCTGACCACATCGTGCAAGGCAGCCGCGCCCAGCGAAGTCACCAGGCCAATGGCACGCGGCATCACCGGCAGCGCTCTCTTGCGGCTGGCATCGAACAAGCCCTGCGCTTCCAGTTTGGCCTTGAGCTTGAGGAATTCCTCAAACAAACTGCCCTGCCCGGCGCGGCGCATGCCTTCGACGATCAACTGCAAGTCACCGCGCGGCTCGTAGACCCCCAGGCGCCCCTGCACCTCCACCAGTTCGCCGTCGCGCGGGGCAAAGTCCAAGCCGCTGGCAGCGCGCTTGAACATGGCACAGCGCAACTGCCCGGAAGCATCTTTCAGCGAGAAGTAACAGTGCCCGCTGGCGGCGCGAGAAAAACCGGTCAATTCACCGCGCACCGTGACCGGATTGAAGCGCGCCTGCAGCGCATCGGCAATGGCGCGACACAGCGCGCCGACCGACCAGACGGTGTCTGAAATAGGCAACAAAGAGGCTGCCGGGCTCATGCCACGCCACCCGACGCTAGCAACACGATAGCGAATTGCTCACAATTTTTTGGCATCGACGAAAAAATCACGACGTCAGAAAAAATTTGAGGTTTAGCGCGAAACACCATTGAATTCATTGGGTTTTTGGATTGATTAAATATTGATCAAAGTGCCATGTGCCAAACGCTGCGCGGCTCGGAGAGGCTTATCAGGGTAATTACTCACAAAGTTATCCACAGAAAATGTTAGCGCTTCACATGCCTGCCGCAAAAATTCGGCAGACCATTGGGGCGGCCAACTACTCAACCTGAAGATAGCGGCCGTTGCGGATCTCGGTAAAGAACACCTTGCGCGGGGTGTCGCCATTGGCATCGAAGCTGATGGTCTGCTGCAGCCCCTCGTAGGGGTTGCTTCTGAGGGTGGCCGCCTTGATGGACTCGCCTTTGTTGCGTTTTTTGAGCGCCGTCAGCAAGACCGTGGCGGCATCATGGGCCGACACCGAGCTGTAACCCGGGTTGGCATTGAAGCGCTTGAAATACGCCTCGGCAAATTCCTTGAAGCGCGGGGACGTGTTGTTGTGGTCGTAGTTCTGCAAAATCAGCAAGCCCTCGACCACCTCGCCACCCAGTTGCACCAGTTGTTCGGTGGCCGCCCATTCAGAGGCGCCAATCGGCAATTGCAGGGCTTGTTTGCGGGCTTGCTGCGCCAAACGCGCCACATCCAAAGCGCCGGAAATAAAAAACAGGCTGTCGGGCTGGCTTTTAAGCATGTCACGCAGCACCTGGGCAAAGTCGGCATCAGGCTGGGACTCATAGGGGACAGCGGTGGCAAGCTGGGCACCGGCCTCCTGCACCGCAGCCTTGAATTCCTTGAGCCAGGATTCGGTGAAATTGCGGTTACGGGTGTCATAGGCGACCGCAATGTTGCGCTGGCCCCGCTTGATCATCACCTGGGCATACTCGCGGGCGTTGTCACGCGTGGTGCGGTTGATGCGAAACAGGTTGTCGTCCTTGCCGTAAAAATCCATCGAAGTGATGGTCGGACTGATCTGAAAAATACCTGCCTCACCGGTGATGGGCACAATCACGGCCGCCATGCCACTGGTAAACGGGCCGATCACGGCCTGGACGCCGGCCGCCACCAGCTCTTGCGCTGCCCTGGCTGCCACCACCTTGTCCTGCGCATCGTCACGCGAGATCAACTCGACCATGCGACCGTTCAGCCCACCGTCGCGGTTGAACTGCTCCACCGCCAGCACGACACCATTAAGTCCGGATTGCCCGGTGTCAGAATTGCGGTCTGACAAGCCCCCGACAAAGCCAATTTTGAACGGTTCCGGGGGGCTGCAACCCATAAGCGACAGACTGAGCGCGGTCAGCCCGCAGAGTAAAAACATCTTCATTTTGATGACGCCTGAGTGACCCGACCTGGCGGCCGGATCCTTTATGATTGGTTGACAAGGGTGCATTATAAAATCCTGTGCTGTCCGCGCTGCCGACACCCGCCTCGCCATCCCATGCCCCATTCGTTGTTCCCACCTGTCCTGAAAAACAAGCCAGCCCGCGCAACAGACCTGAAGCCGGACCTCGGTTGGCGCAGCCGATGGAAGGCTTCGCTGCGCTTTCGGCTGCTGGCGCTTGGCCTGATGCCCTTGCTGGTGGCGTTTCCGTTGGTGATGGCAGTGGTGGTGGTGGTGGGCGGCGAGCGTGCCAACGCCATGCTGACCGCCAACCTGCGCAGCAATTTGGCGGGCTCCCACAATTACCTGGATCAGTTGCGACTTGACACCGGCTTTCGCATCAGCCAGCTCGCCAATTCGGAGCGCATGATTCATCTGGTGGGCAATCAACCCGAACGCGCCGAGCTGGACCAGATGCTCAACACCGCCTCACGCGGCAGCGGACTCGACTTTTTGATCATTGCCAACCCCAACGGCGTCATCATCGGCTCAAGCACCGGTGTGGCTGCGGGCAGCAAACTGCCCGACTCCCACACCATCCGGCAGGCCCAGATCGGGCTGGCCACGGCCGCCTTTGAACGCTTTGATGCCGAGCAGGCGGCGGTTTTTTCACACCGCTTCCTGACCGATGCGGGTGTCGAGCTGTTGCCGCAACCAGCCACCGGGCCCGAGACCGAATCACGTTTCATGCTGATCAACGCGGCCGCCCACTTCCCGCTGACCATCAACACGCCCGATGTCATCCTGGTGGGGGGCATTTTGCTGAACAACAATTTTCCCCTGATCGAGCGCATGCGCAACATCATTTACCCGGTAGGGACCCTGCCGGGTGAAGCAGAGGGCATGGCCGCGCTCTACCTTGACAAGGTCATGGTGGCCATCAGCCGCCAGCGCCAACAAGGCCAGCGCGAAATCGGCATTGCCGCCAGCCCGGCCGTGACCGAGGCGGTGTTGAACCGCGGCCAGGCCTGGCTGGGCCAGCTGGACCTGAACGGACAGTCTCACCACATGGGCTATGAGCCCATCATCGACGGTGACGGCCAGCGCATTGGCATGATGGCCGTGGGCTTTCCTGCTGCGCCTTACCAGAAAGAGGCCATGCTGATGCTGGGCATGCTGATCGGGCTGTTCGCCATCACCCTGCTGGCCATCTCGGTCATTTTTCTGGGTGCCGGGCGTGACCTGTCGCGGCGCCTGGCACGCATCAGCGCCACGGTGTCGGCGGTGCGATCGGGCGACCGCCAGGCCCGGGTCAATTTACCAACGCCAAACGACGAGGTGGGGCAACTGGCAGAGCACTTTGACGTGTTGCTCAACACCATCGTCGCGCAGGACGCGCAGCAACACGCGGCACAACAAACCATTGCCCAAGAGGCATCGCGCCGGCGCACCCTGTTCGAGCACGAACGTGATGGCGTGGTCATTCTCAACACCGACGGCAGCGTGTTTGAGGCCAATCCCAAATGTGCTGCCATGTTGGGCTACAGCGTCGACGAGCTCAAGCACCTGCACATCAGTGACTGGGACGCCCGGCACAGCCCGGCACAACTGCAGAACATGCTCGACAACGTGGCGCCGGAGGGGCGCCTGTATGAAACAGTGCATCGGTGCAAGGACGGCCAGACCTACATCGCCGAGGTGTCGGTGAGCCGCGTCACTTGGGGCGACCAAACCTTCACCCTGGCCACGCAGCGCGACATCTCGCAACGCAAGGCGATTGAAATTGAACTGGAAAACTACCGACTCGGACTGGAAACCCTGGTGCAGCAGCGGACCAAAGAGCTCAACGACCGTTCCGGACAACTCAACGCCATTTTTGCACTCAGTCCCGACGGTTTTGTTTCGTTCGACGACCACCAGGCCGTGAATTTTGTCAACCAGTCGTTCCTGCGCATGACCGGGTTGCAGAGCCAGGAGCTGATGGGCTGCACCGAAACCGAATTCAGTGACCTGCTGGCCCGGCGCTGCCTGGCCTCGGCAAGCTTCCCGAGCCTGGCCCACCTGCGTGCGTTCAGCCAGAAAACAGCTACCCCGGACCAGACCGGGGACAACGAACGACGCTACCGCTTTGAGCTCAACCAGGCCGGCAACCGCGTGATTGAGGTGGGTCTGCGGGTGTCCGAGGCTTCCCATGTGTCGCAGGTGCTTTATTTCCGCGACATCACACGGGAGTCTGAAGTGGAGCAAATGAAAAGCGAGTTTCTGTCCACGGCGGCGCACGAATTGCGCACGCCCATGGCCAGCATCTATGGCTATGCCGAATTGCTGCTCATGCCCGACTTTGACGCCGACACCCAGCGCGAGATGGTCAGCACCATCTACCGCCAGTCGGAGTTGATGTCGTCGATCATCAACGAACTGCTCGACCTGGCCCGCATCGAGGCACGCCGTGGCAAAGATTTTGTGATCGAACGCCTCACGCTCGACGAGGTGGTGAACCTGGCGGTCGCCGACTTCAAGCCCCCGGGCGACCGTGCGCCGCCCACGGTGACCCCGCCCGAAGGCCCACTGCCTATTCTGGCCGACCGCAGAAAACTGCAGCAGGCGGTGTTGAACATTTTGTCGAATGCCTACAAATACTCGCCCCACGGTGGCCAGGTGACACTGCATTACCAACGCCAGTCGAGCCCGCTTGGCGAACGGGTCGGCATTGAAGTCTCGGACCAGGGCATCGGCATGACCGAAGCGCAGCGCAGCCAGGTGTGCGCGCGTTTTTACCGCGCCGACGCCTCTGGCAAGATTCCCGGCACCGGACTGGGCATGAGCATCGTGCAGGAAATCATTGCGCTACACCATGGCGAAGTGGTCATCACCAGCGCGATCGGCGTCGGCACCACCGTCACCCTGTGGCTGCCGCTGGCCTGAGCCAATCACAACTTGGGCAGCACCTCGGCTACGGCGCAGGTGGCAATGTCCATCAGCTTGGCATGGCGTGGCTCTGATGTGGACAACAGTGAAGTCACCTGGGCGTAGGAATTGCTGATGAACACCTTGCCCTCTGGGGTGTCACGCTCTACGCCGTAACGGATTTTCGAGCGTTCGGTATTGGACAGCTTGCTGAGCAAGCCCTTGGTGGCCCAAACCTTGCCAAAGCGGGCCAGGTCCGACAAACGGCCGCCAATATTGATGGTTTCACCCAGCACCACCAGTTCGAAATTGTTGTTGGTCTTGAAGGTGCCCAGCCATTCCTCACCCTCGCTCAAACCAATATTCATGTACAACTGGTTGGTCCAGCCCTTGCGTACCTTCCAGTCATGGCTGATGCCTTGCATGGTTTCACGCACCTTGTTGGCGCACAGCACCGCATTCATCAGGTAATTGCGGTCAGGCTGCGGAAAGAAGTAATACACCATACCGTCACCCGTGTGCTTGCCATAGGCGCCGTAATATTCCCGAAAAATTGGGTCCAGCGTGGACCAGATCTGGTTGATCAGCTGAAAGTAGTCTTCTGGCGGCAGCTCGGAACAAATCCGCAACGAGTTTTGCAGGTCGGCCACCATCACCGCCAGCGGTGTCAGCACTGGCAGGCGCTGGCTCAGCAAATTGCGAATAAAGGTGTCGCGCCGCGAGATCGAATTCAACAGCTGGTTCACGTCCTGTTTTTCAGGCACATAAACAATCAGCACGCCTTCGCGAAAACACAGGGCCACCACCTGGCAGGCGCCAATGTTGGGATCCGGGTGCATCAGGCTCACAATGTGTTGAAGACGGTTGTCGGGTTCGGGACACTGGTCGTAACAGCGCATCAGCCATTGCCGCTGCTCGTCGGGCAGGCCACCCAGATTCAGGCTGAAAGTCTGGCGCGGCAAGCGGCTTTTGATCAAGCCCAAATGGGCGTTGAACAGGCGGGCCTGCTCCAGCGCGGGCAGGTCAGCAGCCCAGTCGAGCAGGGTCGGCACGATCGAGCGGTCAGTGGCACGCTCCGGAATCTGGTTGTCGGCAAAGAATTCCTTTTGGGCCAGCGCATTGAGCCAGACCAGCTGAAACTCAAAGTTGATCATGTAAGCCGCATAGGGAATGTTTTCGACCGAGACCTGAACCGATTCACTTGCCTGAACCCCGGTAGAGGCTTTGCGCTTTTCTGCCACTACCGGCTGGGCTTTGGGAGCCGGCGCCGTCACAGGCGCAGTTGCTGGCGGTGGCGGTGGCGGCGGTGGCGGCGGTGGCGGCGGTGGCGGCGGTGGCGCAGTTGGCATGACGGCTTCGCTCGCGTCAGCCAGTTGGTGCCTGATGTCTTCCATGCTGGCACCGGCACGCTTTAAATCCTGAATTTGCTGAAGACGGCCCGGCGCCCAGTCAGGAAAATAACCCAGCGTGGTGGGCGCCTCACCCGGCACAGCTGCCTGCCGGCGCACTTCCGGGCGGGGCAACAGCCCAAGGGCAATGTAGTTATTCAGGGTGGCACGCGATATACCAGCCCCTTCAAGTAGCGCAACACTAGTTAACATGAGATGACCCACTGTTTTCTTTGTTAGACAGTTGCGACTATATAGATAGACAGTTTGAATGCAAGTGTCTAAGTCATGCAAACATCACTTAGACAATTACTGTTGTACAGAAGCATCAATTGTCTAATTTTTTTTCAGCTGTATAAATGAATGGCAATTGAACCTGCAGTGCTCATTTGCGGGAGGGCCGCCCTGCTCGGGGTGCCTGGTCATTTTTACGCCTTTGCCCAGCGTAATGGGCTCAAATAGCGCCAGATCGGCAAAGCCCGGGTTTTGCGCTCTGTGATTTCGCTTATCCTCGGGCGTTAAAACATGGATTGCGGCTTTTTGGCGAAGGTAGCGGACTGACCAATTTGGCCGTGATCGTATGCAATAAAAAAACATCGTCTGATTCAGGCAGACATCAGGGAGCGGCTTTTGAATTTTGAACTCGGCTTTTACGACTGGTTGGCCTTCAGCTCCTACGGGCTGATTGCGATCTCTTATTCCATGCGGGACATCAAGTGGTTGCGGGTCATCACGGTGGTGGCTTGCTGCATGGACCTGGTGATTTACTACTTTATTCGCTCAGGGCAACCCATGTGGGTGCAACTGGGAATGAACGTGATTTTCATCCTGATCAATTTGTACCAGTTGTACGTGTTGTGGAAAGACCAACAGGCCGATCTTTTTCACGGTGAACATGCCTGGCTGTACAAACATATTTTCCCACTGCTCTCCCCCGGTGAATTCAAACGCCTGCTGAAACTGGGTTCGTGGCAAACGGTGGCAACCCAAGAGCAGGTCTTGCTAAAGGATGCTGCGGTGGACCAACTGAGGTTTATCGTGGCAGGCCGCCTCGACGCGCTCTGGGGCACAACAGTGTTGAACTCGGTGCCTGCGGGTGGTTTGGTTGGCGAGATCAGCTACCTGACGGGCAAGACTGCGACGGCCGATGTGGTTGCCGGCCTGGAAACCCGGCTGTTCAACCTGAGCCACAGTGCGTTGAACAAGCTCAAGCTCGACCGACCCGAGCTGCACAACAAGGTTCTTTACATCCTGAGCCGGGAAGTGATCGAAAAACTCGCCAAGTCCAACCAGCAGACAAACGAATGGGCGACCTCAAAACTTTGACCCGTGGTGATCGCAAACAGACCTCAGCCGCGCGGCCGAAACGCCTTGAGCTGCTCGTCCGTCATGGCATCGAGCACCTCGCAGGCATAGTCGTAGCCTTGCTTGGTGATGCTGTCAAAGCGCTGCCACTGCAGCATGCCGACGCGCTCCAACGGCGGGCAAAGGTAGAGGTCGGTCAGGCGGCGTGATTCGGCCTGGCGCGAGCTGCTGTACATGATGGTGACGTTGAGCAGGTAGGCCATGAACGAGGGCAGCTTGTAGCGGCGCTGCTCGCGCGCTCGCAGGCGGTCACGCAACAGCGCCCAGGTGCCAGGCACTTCTTCAAAGACCACCGGCTTGGGTTTGCGACTGCCCAAATCCATGCCGATGACCTTGCCCACGCCGCGGCGCTTGCGCATGACGCTGATGGGAAAGTTGTTGAAAGTGCCACCATCAAACAGCAAATCACCGTTCAGGGGCACCGGCGGAAAAGCGCCGGGGATGGCGGTGCTGGCCAAGATGGACTGGGTCAGCGGGCCTTGGCTGATGACCTGCTCGCAGGCTTTGGTGTAGTTGCTGGCCACACAAAAATAATTCTTCCAGGTGTCCTCGATGTCGGCCGCGTGACCAAAAACGGCTTGCAGCGCCACTTGCAGAATGCGGCGCATGCGGCGCCCGCGAATCAGGGAAATCAGCGGCAGCAGGTTGAAGTCGCCGGTGGGTTTGTCGGCAAAGGCCGCACGCGCAATCGGCATCAAGTCATCGAGCGGCTGGTCCGAGGCCACCATGGCCGCCATGATGGAGCCAATGCTGGTGCCGCCAACAAAGTCCACCACCAGGCCGCGTTCCTGCAACGCCCGGTACAGCCCCAGGTGTGCCAAGCCCTTGGCGCCGCCGCCGGCCAGCACCAACCCGACCGCCGTGCGGCTCTGAATACGCGCCAGTCGCGCCATGTCGCTGTCAAGCGCCGGGCGCACATGGACATGGTCGGTGACCGGGCGGCGCGCCAGCCATTGCCGGGTGCCGCTGGGGCAGCGCACGTGTTCGTCGTGCAGCAGCACCAGAATTTGCGCCGCGTCGCTCTGCCCTGCCCGCTGCATCAGGCAGGTGGTTTCTGTGGGGTGCAACTCTGGCGGCTGGCTGGCGTTGGCCAGCAGCAAAATCTCGTCGCTGTGGCGGCTGCAGCGTTGCGTCCAGGCGCTGGCAGTAGCGTCGCCCACCAGCAGCACAAAGTCATGGGCCAATTCCAATTGGTCCAGGTGCGACGCAATGCGGCGGTTGGCGGCGGTGTCAGAAACCTCGCTTTGCGTCAGGCCAGGCTGCTGCAAGGCGGCATCGACACTGGCGCCATCCACCAGGCAGACCCGGCCCATGCGGCCCAACTGGGCAGCCAGGCGCTGGGCAAAGTCAACCGCGTCCACCCCCGCCGTGACCGGCAACAAGGCCATGGCCAGCGGCGCCGGCACGGCCGTGCGTGGGCCGCTGCTGGTGAGGCGCTTGATCATTTGACGCGTCAGCGCAATCGACATCTGCGCACTGCTGGCCAGCAGGCTGGTGAACTCAGACTTGGCCAGGCGCACCAGCACCGAGTTGCGAATGGCCACCACGGTAGCCGTGCGCGGCTCGTCGGTGTAGAGGCTCATCTCACCAATGACCTCTCCCCGCCCCATTTCGCGCACCATGCGGTCAATGCCGTCGTCGCCCAGCACCGAGGCCCGCAGGCGCCCGCTGATCGACAGATACATGGCATCACCGTGCTCGCCCTGGAACATCAGGGTGTCGCCAGCGGCCAGTTCCACCCACGTCAGGTGACTCCGCAAAAGCGCCAGGGCCTCGGCGTCCACGTCGCCGAGCATGCGTTGCAAATGTTGGAGGAGCACCTGCTCAGGGAAGTCGGTCTGCATGGGCATCCAGTCAATTGGTGTGAATGAGAGCTTTAGAACAAGGTGGTCACGCACACGGTGGCCAAGGCAGGATCGATGCTGACCAAGCTTTGGTCGCGCAACGCCATTCCCAGCTCATTTTCCACCGGATGGGTCTGCATGCGGTACAGGGTTTGCCCGTGCGGGCGGTGGCCCAGGGACGGGGCCCGCATGGACCTCGGCCCAAACCTGGGGGCGCCTGACCGAACACCAGTGTGGCGTGTCGGTTCAAAGCAGCTTGAACTGAAAAACCTCAGCTGCCTTGCCAGATCACCAACTGACCCGAATCTTCCCAGCGCTCGTAATTGGCGGCGTAAGCATCTTCGATGCGATTGCGTTTGACCTTGAAGGTGGGCGTCACGATGTCGTTTTCCACGGTCCAGGCGGTGGTGGCGACCACCAGGCATTTCAGCTGTTCGTGCGGATCCAGACTGGCGTTGATGATGTTCAGATGCTGCGCCAGCGCTACTTCAATCTGCACGCGCTGGTCAGGATCTGCGGCGCTTGTCACCGCTTCGGCATTGAGCATCACGATGCCCAGTGGCTGACCCAAATTGGCCCCGGTGACCACGCAGGCCTCCACCAGTTCATGCATCACCAGTTTGTCTTCGATGGGTGCCGGTGCCACGTATTTGCCCTTGCTGGTCTTGAACAGGTCCTTGACGCGCCCGGTGATATGCAGCCTGCCTTGGGCGTCAATCTGACCCTTGTCTCCGGTGCGCAGCCAACCGTCAGCGGTGAAGGCCTCACGGGTCAATTCAGGCTCTTTGTAGTAGCCCTGCATCAGCGCCGGGCTGCGCATCTGGATCTCGCCGGTTGCTGCATCAATGCGAATGTCAACGCCTGCATAGGCCGGACCCACCGTGCCCTCTTGGTTCTGGCCGGCCAACGTGAGGTTGGACACCGCCAGGTTTTCAGTCATGCCGTAGCCTTCGTTGACGGGCAGCCCCAGTTTGCGGTACCAGGCCAGCAGCGGCACCGGCATGGGTGCCGCACCGCCAGCGGCGAAGCGGCACTTGTCGAGACCCAGCGCCTTTTGCACCTTGCGCCGCACCAGGCCGCCGATGAGGGGAATCGACAACAACCGATTGAGTTTGGCCGGCGGTAACTTGTGGTGCACACCATGCTGGAACTTGACCCACAGCCGCGGCACCGAAAAGAAGATCGTGGGGCGCGCACGCTGCAGGTCACTGGCAAAGGTGTCAAGCGATTCGGCAAAGAACACGTGCATGCCGGTGTACAGCCAGCCGTGCTCCACCAGCACGCGCTCGACCACATGGGCCAAAGGCAGGTAGGACAACATGCGGTCTTGCTGCGCCATACCCACGGCGGCGGCACCAGTGGCAATCGCCCAGGCAAAATTGCCAAAGCTGTGCATCACCCCCTTGGGTTGGCCGGTGGTACCCGAGGTGTAAATCAGGGTGGCGAGTTCATCGGCATCGCGCACCACCTCGCCCTTGAGCGGCTCATTGCGGGCAATGATGGCGTCCCAGCCCTCATAAGCGCCGATGGCGTCTGTCGGCGAAAGCGGGTAGCTGATGCAGGGCATGTCGGCGGGCACACCAGGCTTCATGGCCGCCCAGTCATCAAGCTTGCCGACAAAACAGGCCTTCGCCTCGCTGTGGAGCAAAATCTGCCGCACCGTGCCATGCGCCAGCGTGGGGTACAGGGGAACAGACACATAGCCCGCCATCCAGATGGCCAGGTCACTCATCAGCCACCAGGCGCAGTTTTTGGACAGGATGGCCACTTTCGATCCAGGCGCCCAGCCCTGGGACTTCAGGTGAGCTGCCATGCGGCGAACTTCATCACCCACCTGCGCCCAGGTAAAGTCCCGAATAACGCCCCCGCCCATGGGCTGGGTCAGAGCGATCCGGTCAGGCGCCGTTTTTTCCCAAAAATACAGGCGCTGCAAAGTCAACTGGTCAGGTGTTGCAGAATTCATTAAACTTGTCTCCGTGATGGTTAAAGTTGTGCCGCTCAAAGGATTCGGGGGCAGTATAGAAAAAGAATGGCTTACTGTGAAGCCCGCGTGCCGACACCATTCCAAAATACCTGGAGTAATTAAACCTGCCATGCGTTTTATCAATAAGTCCATTCGGTACCTTTTCCTTGCCAGCGCTCTGATCGCGTCAGCGCTGCCCGGCCAGGCGCAAACCGCCACACCCGAGGCCGAGGCCCTGCTAGCGCGCGCCCTTGCACTCAAGCCCAACCTTGAGCGCGGCGAAGCAGAGTTCGCTGAACTTTCCTGCGCGCGGTGTCACCGCAAAAACGCCGCCGGCCGCGCCGCAAGTGACACGCCACGGCTTTCCGGGCAACATGCCGCAGTGATCATGAAACAGGTGCTCGACATTCGCAGCGGCTTGCGCGCCAACCCGCCCATGCAGCCCATGGTGACCGCAGAAAGGCTGAGCCTGCAAAGCCTGGCTGATATTGCCGCCCACCTGCAGGCGCTGCCGATGAAAAGCGCCAATGCCATGGGTCCGGGGTCCGGCGTGGCGCGCGGCAAGGAATTATTTGGCAAGGACTGCGCCAGTTGTCACGGCACAGCGGGCGAAGGCAATGCGGCCATTTTTGCGCCGATGGTGGCGGCACAGCACTACAGCTACCTGCTGCGAGAACTGGAATTTATTCGCGACGGGCAACGGGGCAACTCCAACCCGGCCATGGCCAGCCTGGTCAAAACTTATGGGCAGGAAGATTTACAGGCGGTGGCAGACTACATGGCACAAATGCCCGCACCTGCACAACAGTAAGCAGCCAAGCCGGTTTCAGCCCAACCGACGTGGCGTCGCGAGTCGCGCTAGCGCCCGAACGCCTGACTCAGCGCTTCGCGCAATTGGCCGGCATCCTGCGGCTGATGCAGCATCCTGAGCGGGCTGCCGTCGCCGGCAAACAGAATGACCGAGCCATCCTGCGCCGCATGGCGGCGAGCGAACGCCTGGCCATCGGCCATGCCAAGGTGAGCGACCAGAAAATCAACGTTATCGGCATAGTCATCACGGATTTCGCTCAGCAAAGCCATGACCGCTGCGCCCCCTGAGTAATTGCTGTCAAGGGCCAGCACCACGGAGGCACGACCAGCGCCGATCTGCGATAGATCGGTCGGGTAGCCACCCTTGGGCAGCTGACTCCAGGCAAAGGCCCCGACGCTTGCCAAAAAGAGCGCCCAGAGCAGCAGTTTGCTCCAGCGAGGCAGGGGTTTGGTGCGGGCGCTTGTTGCGTTGTGATTCACTTGTGAACTCCTCAATAAATGGGGCAGCGGATACAGATAAGCCATCCAGCCGCATGAGGCAAAGTTTCTCACCTGTGATCAGCTGTCGGGCCACCCGGAAACCCTTTTCGGTTGCAAATTGTGCCTTGACAGAGCAACCCGCGCCAAACCACATGGCGGATCCCACAATAATTTGTTGCAGGTAAAGCCGCCATCCGACCAGCGTTACTCTTCCAAATAATCGAGGCATGTTGGTTCAAAGTGGAACCCCCAGTCAAGGACTTAAACCCAGGTCTCAGGCAGGTTTACTTCTTCGTCGGCGGCAAGTCGGTGCAAGACCCATGCGCCACCTCAGCCGCCATGCCGATGGATTCCCCAAGCGTCGGATGCGGGTGAATCGTCTTGCCGATGTCGATGGCGTCGGCACCCATCTCAATGGCCAGCGCAATCTCGCCAATCATGTCGCCCGCATGCGTGCCGACCATGCCGCCGCCCAAGATCTTGCCGTGGCCATGGGCCTCGGGTGAATCTTTAAGAGCACTCGGGATGACACGGGCGTTGAAAGCGGCCGCGGCCAGCTCCTTGTTGCCCTGCGGTTCACCGGCAATGCCTTCGGTAGCCACATGCGCTGCGGGCCAGGTTGCCAGTGCAGGCCAGTGACAAACTGGGTCTGTCGCAAGCCTTCATGGCCATACATTGGGGCAGCAAATATTTGAGTGGCCTTGCAGGTGCAACTCGATCTTTTGCGCAAGCGTTGACCGCAACTTCACTGATAAAAATGGGTTGAATACGTGGGAAAGAATCGAAAAAATCCAACCGAACCCACCTATCCACCGCATTTACTCACCAGAACGCTCGGTAATTACACCTATCCAACGCAGGCTACCAATTCGCACAAGTACTTGCAGTGGCAAGATACCCGGCGGCACAGCAGAGACTTCGAAGGACTTGGACTCGGGAACATAACGCAACCATGAGGGTAGCTGAGTACCATTCACCAGCGTCACCAGGACATTACCGGTTGCCTCGGCCAACTCCTGAGGAAGAGGAACACTGAATCCCTCGCCTGAAGATGTCATCGACTTCGGAACCGAAATAGTCACGATCCCACTTTGCCGTGAATCGGCAGACCGCACGACTGAGACGGCAACTACTCCATTGCCACCCTCTCCAATAGCAGTCGCAGACCCGGCCGAGCCAGCATCGCCACCAGTTCCGGCAGCGCCACCGGTCGTGGCTCCAGTGGCACCACTTGAACCTGTCTCAGTGGTCGAGCCACCTGTGCTGGTGCCTGCGCCGCCTGCGCTACCACCGGTTGAGCTACCGCTTGTGGTTCCAGTACCAGAGGTTGTGCCGCCGATAGTGGCGCCTGAGCCAGCCGTCCCGCCCGTTGAGCCACCACCTGTGGACGAGCCACCAGTGCTTGCGCCTGTACCGCCGGTGTTGCCAACCGCATTGCCACCAGTTCCGGTTAAGCCACCGGTCGTGGTTCCAGTGCCGCCACTTGTACCTGACCCAATGGTTGTGCCCGTGCCGCCAATGCCACCGCCAACTGGAAGGGTTGGGTCAAACAGGGGCAACGGAGGTGTAGGAGAAGCAAACACCAATGGTGGCGGCAGGAGTGGGGGCAGTGACGCAGTCTGTTCCACCTGTCCTGTAATGTCCGCCTGGGTGCTGAGCTGGCTGGCTATCTGGTAATTGCCAGCATCCGCGCCGCTGTAACTGCTCAAGAGTTTCACTGTCTTGCCAGTCCCTATGTCCCGGGTGTCAAAGCTGCCTGTGGCGTCAAAGCCCAGGGCGTCTCCACCGACCAGGCCGGTGTACACCGCGTTGGTGGTGACCACAGTGGCACTGGTGTTGCCGTCATAGACCTTATTGGTCGCCGTCACGCCGCTGACGGTCAGCGCCTTTTGGCTCACGTCTGCTGTCGTTGTGGTTGTACCTGAAAATGCAGCGTAGTTACCCACATCGGTACCGCCTAAAACGATATCTCCAACCGTCACCGTCTTGCCCGTGCCGACATGTTTGGTGTCAAAGTTACCCGCAGCGCTGGTAATGCTCAGTGTGTCACCGGTGTACATGCCGGTAAAAGCAGCGGCGCTGGTGTTGATGGCTGCTGCAGTCCCGCCGTCATAGACCTTGTTGGACACCGTGAGACCTGTCACTGTCAACGCTTTTTTCGTGATGTCGGCCGTGGCGCTGGCCTGGTCGCTGATCTGGTAGTTGCCCATATCCGCACCGTCGTAGCTGCTGCTCAAGGCAACCAGCTTGCCAGTGGCTGCGTTCTTGTCTGCAAACGCACCAGTGCTGGTGACAGTGACCGTGTCGCCACTGACCATGCCACCAAACACTGCACCCGCCGTGCTGACTGTGGCACTGGTGCCTGCGTCATACACCTTGTTGGCCGCAGTGATGCCGCTCATCGTCAGCGCCGCTTTGCTGATGTCCGCTGTGGTGCTGGCCTGGTTTGTGACCAGGTAGTTGCCGGCGTCCGCGCCGCTGTAGTTGCTGCTGATCGTGACCGCCTTGCCGGTGCCGACGTGCTTGTCATCAAAGCTGCCTGTGGCGGCAAAGCCCAGGGCGTCGCCGCTGACCAGGCCGGTGTACACCGCGTTGGTGGTGACCACAGTGGCACTGGTGTTGCCG
>CAZIGL010000036.1:0-1465 GCA_964538895.1 uncultured Rhodoferax sp. | reverse complement strand
GTCACCGGTGTACATGCCGGTAAAAGCAGCGGCGCTGGTGTTGATGGCTGCTGCAATCCCGCCGTCATAGGTCTTGTTGCTGGCCGTTACCCCAGAGATGGCCGACAAAGTGGCGGGGGTAATGGTGCCTGTCAAGCCCACTGGATACTGAAGCACATAAGCATTGGCACTGGACCCCGTCAAGCTAATGCTGCTAACCGTGACCGGCTTGCTACTGCCTACATTTTTATCTGCAAACAAACCGCTGCCGACACCAACACTGACGATGTCTCCTGCAAGAACTTGCCCCGCTCCAAAGGAGTAGTTTGCAAAATTCAAAACCGCACCAAGGGTACTGTCATAAACCTTGCCGTCAACCAATACACCAGTGATGGTCAGCAGCCGGCCAGAGATGTCTGCCAACGTCTGTGCTGTGGTGTTGAAGCTGTAGTTACCAATATCGTCGCCAGTCACGTTGATGCCGCTGACAGTCACAGTCTTACCAAGGTCGGTGTTGGCCGTAGCAAAGCTGGCGGTGCCGTAACTGGTAGACAACACATCGCCCGCTACACGGTTATCTGACAGCGTCACGGTTGCGTTGGTTGTGCCGTCGTAGGCCCTGCTCACACCCGCAGCACTCACCGTGAGCGTGGCCTTGGTAATGTTGGCAAAAGCCGCCGCTGTGGCGTTGTTGGTGTAGTTAAGCGCATCGGTACCTGTCAGCGCAATGCTGCTCACACCAATGTACTTGTTGATACCAACGTTTTTATCCAGGAAATCTGCCGTGTAGGTGTAGCCCAACACATCATTGGTAACCCGGTTGTCTGTCAAATTGACTGTAGCGGTGGTCAAGCCGTCATATACCTTGTTGACACCCGTGGCCGCTACCGTCAGCGTGCGTGGCGTGATGCTGGCTTGCAAGCCAGTGGGCTGAATCAGGTTGTAGTTAACGCCGTCAGTGCCAGACATGACAAAGGCGCTGCCTGTCACTGCCTTGTTCGTGCCCACAGTCTTGTCGGCGAAGGTGCCAGTCATTGAGCCCACGCTCACATCGTCACCCGTGATCTTGCCTGTCAAGGCCGCTACCGACGTGTTGATGTTGGCTGTCAAAGAACCGTCGTAAATCTTGTCGAGTGCCACGACACCGGCTACGGTCAGGTCTTTCTTGGTGATGTTGGCTGAGCTGGTGACTGTCGACGACAAGCTGTAGTTGCTTGCCAGGCCGGTGCCGCTGACTAGCCCCATACCGGTAATAGTCACTGTCTTGCCGTCTGCTGCAAGCTTGTCGGCAAAGGTGGCCGAGCCGGTGTAAACCGGTGTCAACGTCTCACCGTCGACCACATTGACCAGGCTGTAACTGTCCACCGTGGCAGTGGTACTTCTGTCGTAGACCTTGTTTTGCACGACGGCTGAGATCGACAGCACCCGTGGGTCAATCGTGCTGACTGTGTTGTCCACATAGCTGACGTTGTAGTTGCCACCCGTG